>PMOE01000022.1 GCA_003161575.1 Acidimicrobiaceae bacterium
CTAAAACGGCAACCCCTCAATATGTAAATCCTTCTCGGGCAGCTGTGCTCCCGTGACCAAGGGTGTCCAGCAGGTCTCTAATGGCATAACGAGCAACCCGTCGGGTTGATCCGCCGTGACCGTCCCGCCTACGGACAGCCAACCCAGGCGCTCATAGAAAGCCAATCGCACCGGACGGCAGAACAAGATTGCGATTGATTCGTCGAGTTCGCGCATCTTTTCCATTGCGCCTGAGACCAAGTTCCGACCGACACCTCGGCCACGGTAGTCGCGGTGAACCATCACTCCCCCGAATCCCAATGCGTTGAGGATCTGACCCGTCGCTCCCCGCACCTGGACCGAGACCCATCCCGCATGAGCGATGAGGCGTCCCTCTGCCGTTATCCCGACGTGACCGCTCTTGTCTCGCCAGACGATCGCCAGATAGTCAGTACCGAAGGGATCTGACTCTCCGTCGACAATCTGTTGATAACGATCTGGGCCGAACTCTGGAAGGTCGATCAACTCCATGAATCCAAAGTAGTCAACCCCGGCCAGTTCGGAAGCGGGGGCGCGACCTGACGACCAGTTCTGATTGACCGACCTGCAATGATGTATCTGGTCCCATGATCGACAACCTCGACAATCTGATCCTCGATCTCCTTGAGTGGTTAGGCTCCAGCCCGCGCCCTTATTCCGAGGTGCTCGATGCGTGGCGGACGTCGTGTCCACGATTTCCCGTTTGGGAGGACGCCAACGACCGAGGCTTTATCGAGCGTCATGACGCGCCGGGACGCGGCCAGTACATTTCGGTCTCCATTGCCGGGGCCAGGCACCTACAGAAATGCCGCTCCGAGAGTTCGACTCCGGCGCCATGAGAGCCTGCACCCGGGTGACGACGAAGGACCGCCACACAACAATGAAGGATTCAGGCTGATGGCCTGAGGAGTGCCTCCTGTCACCGGGCCGGTTCAGACACGGCCCTATTGCCCTGTCGATAGTGTGGGCGGGCTAGCAGCGAGAAAGGCGAGACAGCCATGAAGTCCAAAGAGACCTGGACATACATTCACTCCGAAAGAGCCCAGCTGGCCGATACCTGGGCTGACCTGTCTTCCGACCAGTGGGCCATTTCCTCGTGGTGCGACGGCTGGACAGTTAAAGACACCGCCGGCCACGTTCTCGCGGCGGCCGAGCAGACCCCTTTGAACTTCTACAAGGAGTTGATCGCCGCGGGTTTCAGATTCAATGTTTTTACGGATAAGGGCGCCAAGCGACTCGCTTCCGTCGGCCCAGACGACCTAGTTCGCCGGCTCCGTGCCCGGACTTCGACCACGAACCATCCACCAGCCCCGGTGATGGCAATGCTTGGTGAAATCATCGTCCACGGTGAGGACATCCGCCGGCCACTAGGTCTAAAGCACAAGTCGCCAGAGGGAGCTTTGGTTGCGCTCGCCGACAGTTGGAAGAACACGAACCTCCTAATCGGGGCGAAAAGACGGATCGCCGGACTGACACTCCGGGCCACCGACGGAGACTGGTTGCATGGCGATGGCCCGGAAGTATCTGGTCCATTGATCTCGTTGATCCTCGCAATGACTGGGCGCAAAGGTGCACAGTCGGATCTCACCGGTGAGGGTCTCCCCACCCTCGCAAGCCGATCCTGAACTGGACAGCTGCCACCATCCCCGTAGGCCGGCTCGGTGAGCCGTGCTCCCCCCCAGCAGTTTTTGAGCCAATGACCGAGTTCGCCAACTCGTCGGACTACTGCAAGACTCCCGGCCCTATGGGCGCTGTGGAGCGAATGTTCACCCGAAGAGCGCTGATCGGCGCCGCAGGAGCTTCAATGGGTGCGTTAGTTGGTGGGTACGCGACCACGAAGCATCTGGAGACGGGCGCGACTCCTGGACACCTAGTGTCAGGCAGTTTTAGGTCCCAGTATCGGCGCCAGATCGTGGGATGGACGATCTCGTACCCACCGCGGTACCGACCGGGGAGCCCACTCGACGTCGCCCTGGTGCTGCACGGCTACGACTCAGACCATGCGGCTGCGTTCTCATCGCTGCGGTTGCCATACGCCCAGGCCCAGACAATCGGCGGCAAGCACCTCCCTCCGATCGCCCTCGCCGCGGTAGACGGCGGAAACGGCTACTGGCATCCAAGGGCCGACGGGGACAACCCCCAGGGCATGCTCGTCCACGAGTTCCTACCCTTGCTCGGTGCCAGAGGGCTGAAGGTCCAACCGATCGGTCTCCTCGGCTGGTCGATGGGGGGTTACGGAGCACTCCTGCTCGCTGAGACCTATCCGAAGTTGGTCCGTCGGGTGGCTGCCGAAAGTCCGGCCATCTGGCCTTCGTTCGCGGCATCCCAGGGGGCAAACCCCTCGGCCTTCGACTCGGCCAAGGATTGGCAGAATCATGACGTCATCAGCCACGTGGGCGCCCTGACCGGCATACCGATCCGGATCGACGAAGGCGAGGCTGATCCGTTTCTTTGGGCATCGCAACGGTTGCAGGAACTCTTGCCTCCCGGAAGTGTCCACTTCGAGCCTGGCGCCCACGACGCTGGGTTCTGGGCGGCGCGGGGCCCGGCCCAGCTTCGGTTCTTGACGACAGGGCTTTGACGTTGCAGCTATCGAAGCCAGGTGATCCACTGCCCCCGATCACCGAATCGGGCATGGCTGACGAGCACTGAATTGACGAAAGACTCGATACACTTTTGGGTCGATGGACAAGCGTGACCTTGGCGGCGTCACGGCCCAACGGGTAAACCTGAGAGCGTTGATAGGAAGTAGAGACCAAGGATGAGGAGAGCATCACAAACAAAATGGTTCCGATTGCGTGTGCTCTTCGCACTTGGGGTCCTGGCTCTTCTGGGTATCGAGCTTTCAGGCCGGAGGAACTGGCCCGTTGTCCTTGTACAGACATTGCTTATCGTGGGCATCATCGTGACCAGTGCGTTGGATCTGAGAGACCTTCGACACAGGCCCGCAGAAGGATCGAAGAGCGCCTCCTAACTCGGTCTAGTTTCAGGTTGTTGGGGGGGAAGGACGCGGCTCAGAAATGGAGGCCGTGGACGAACTAGCGGGCGAGCGTGTAGAAACGTCCTCCGATGAATGCTCATCAAGCACTGACCCTGCTGTTCAATGCGGGCATCGCCATCTCAATCGGTGCAACCGTGGCGTCGTTGGGAATGACGTATACCGTTTCCCAGCTCGTCGCCCCGCTCCGGCGTGTCGGCCTGGTGATTGCGATGGTAGTAATGAACGCCTTGGTCATACCGGCTGCGGCCTGGGGCATCGCTAAGGCGTCTCCGATGTCGAGCGCCTTTGTGCCGGGCTTAGTTCTTGCGACTCTCGGCATGGGATCTGCCGGGGCGCTCAAGGCCGCTCAGCTCTCGAAGCGGGCCGATCTCGCCCTCGGCGTCTCGGTCGTGGTCGTCCTCCAGCTCGTCAATATCGTCGCCGTCCCGCTCTGGGCCGGGCACGTCGTATCGGGGGCTTCGCTCAGTGCCTGGGACATCGTGAAGAGCCTCCTGGCTATCGTCCTAGCCCCACTTGTCGTTGGCTTGCTCATCAAAGCCCGCTACAAGGATCATGCAGCCGAATGGCAACCGGCATTGGTTCGGATCGCAAACCTCGCACTGGTTATTGCCCTGGCCACCGGTATCGCCGCCAACTGGCAAACCATCATCTCGATGTTCTCGTCGTGGGTGATCTTCACCGTCATCGTCATCATCGCGATGGCACTCGGAGCGGGCGTGCTCTTGGGTGGCAGGAAGCCGGAGACACGGACCACGACGACCCTCGTCTCGGGCATGCGATTCGCTTCGCTCGGCCTCATCATCATCGGCACCCAGCTCCATGGAGATGCCAAATACCTGGGTCCCGCCATCACGTTTGCCTTGTTGGACTTCCTCTTACCGCTCGTACTCGCAGTCGAGTTCGGTCGCAAGGGCCGACCGGCCGCCGACGCTGCGTCCGCACACTGACTGTTCATCGGTCTCCTCTATTCAGGGCCAAAGAGACAATCCACGTATCCCGGACCGCCGGGTCCGGGGCAACGCCTCCAGCTCTCGATGCAGGCTGTAGGCGCCAGATTAGAAGAGATGCCAACGACCGCAGCTTCCATCACACGGTTCGATGAAAGCACCAGTTCGGCCGATCCCCAGCCTCGGCTACGCCTGAGACAATCGTCGTGTACCGACCCGAACCGCCAGGTCGGCGAGACAGATCTCCCGTCCACCGGCCGGACTGCGGTGAAGGCTCCCCCGTGGTGGGTCATTGCTCCACCGCAAATGACATGGTTCTCAGGTGGTTTCATTTCCGGTCGTCGGTCTCCCCGGCTCCGACCAGTCCAAGGAGGTGCGTCGTGCACCTGAGCAGACTCAGCCGCACCACCTGATCAAGGCCGACGAGGAAATGGATGTACTGCATGCGAGCCTGACCAGGGAAGTCGCGAATGAGGAAATGTCGGCCGCAATAGCAGGTCACGTCACATTGCTGGCTCGGTTCTATGTGGCTCGGTGACCACGCGGTCAATCTCGCCCGTCGCGTCGACCTATTGGCTGACCTTCGGCCGTAATCGCCTCGGAGAACCGTCCGTCAGCGTGTTGTTCCAGAACACCAACGAGGCCTCCTAGCGCCAGAGATTTAGGGGCGTTCAGCTCGCCGCCGGGGCCTCGAGGCTTGCAGCGATCTCCTGGGCGATTTGGTGCGCGGGCGGAAGTCCTGGCATGTCGGCCAAAGCGCTGGGGTTTTGTCCCTCGGCGATGGCATGCCAGCGGAGCTCGGCGACCTCCACGAACTCGGGATGAGGGAACACCCAGAAGCGTTTGCTCGACACGGCATCGGCCACAAGGTCGGCCACGACAGCCGGTGTCATGCCCTCATCGACAGCCCGGCGCACATGGGTCCCCACGACGTCGGCGCCGAATGCCTTTGGCGGGAGGTCACCCAGGTGCGTCGGCCAGTTCCTCTCGGCGTCCATGATGCCGGTGCGGACCCACCCCGGACAGAGGACACTGACGCCGACCGGCAGGCCAACGGCCCCGAGGGTCGTGTAGAGGTCCTCGGTCAGCGCCACTACGGCGTGCTTGGTGGCGTCGTAGGAGGGGCCTATGCCGGGCAGCAGGCCTGCGATGGAGGCGGTGTTCACGATGTGACCCTCTCCCTGCTCGACCAGTATTGGCAAGAAGGCGCGCACGCCGTGAATCACCCCCCACAGGTTGACCCCGACCACCCACTGCCAGGCCGATAGGGGCCCGAACCACGGGTCGGCCTGGGTGGCGACCCCTGCGTTGTTGCACACCAGGTGGGCCCCGCCGAACCGCTCCAGCGTGGCTGCGGCCAACGCCTGGACCGAGCCTTCGTCGCTCACATCGGTGGGAACGGCCAGCACCTCGGTGCCCACGGCCGCAACCTGTTGCGCTGCGCCGACGAGCCCGACCTCGTCCACGTCGGCCATGACTACGTGCAGACCGCTCTGGGCGAACCGCTGGGCCATTGCCAGACCGATCCCGCCGGCGGCTCCGGTAAC
This sequence comes from Acidimicrobiaceae bacterium, assembly GCA_003161575.1. Taxonomy (GTDB): domain Bacteria; phylum Actinomycetota; class Acidimicrobiia; order Acidimicrobiales; family RAAP-2; genus PALSA-457. The sequence goes on from PMOE01000022.1 coordinate 5,514, forward strand.
GACCGCGACCCTTCCCGTTGACAGCTCCATTGCTCTCCCTGTCCTCTTCCGGGGATTCCCCCGCCTCGTGCGCGCAACCCTATGCCTCAGCAGCGTGGAGCGGGAGGGCGGCTGATTGGCAATCGCCGAGGCCGGGTCGGCCCCATATCCCATTCGGTTGGCAAGTCGACTACCTATGGCCGATTTGGGACCGAAGGAATCTGACGCTCCACGACATTGGCCCAACTGTTGTGCTGGGCAACCGCTGAAGTCCGGGACGGGGAGACGTTCCTGCCTAGGGACCTGGGAAGGCGCTTTGGAACGATTCTCCGAACCGAACGTCGCCCCCGATGAGCAATTCGCTATTGGTTGGCCGCCCGAGCAGAAGGGCCAGCAGATCTCGGCTCGATCCCTGTACCACCGAGGTCGCTGCCGAGGAGCCGCTAACCGGCAGGGCTTGGACCGATGAGCCGGTGACAGATATCAACCATGTGGGACCATCAGTCGCCATCAAGAGCCACGATCCCTGGAGTGACTCGTCGACGTCTCGATGATTGGTTCGGCGTGTATTCAACCATTCAAGACGGCTCGGAAGCGCCATCTCGACAAACACATCACTCCAGTCTTTGAGGCCGAGGCCCAAGTCCGAGCCGTGAACCTCTACTTCGGTGAGCCTTGCGAGTGGAAGGCGAGTGAGGGGAACTGATCCAAGGTCGGGGTTTTCCGCGGGCTCGCGAACCGTGAGGTTCCATTCCGCACGTGTCGCCGATGCCCATGCCCGCTGCAGGTTCTCACTTTCAGCAACGAATCCTTCGACGACATCAAACGGGGTCTCGCCAGCCCGGGGCGACAGTGTCCCAAGGCGCTCATCGGCTCGGCCGCCTGGGTAGTACGAGGTCACTTTGTCGGCCCGCGTGTCGAGAGTCATCCGGGTGAGCGCCTCAGCCCCGTACCTCAGATGACAAGCGATGGTGAGCCGGCTCCACCCGTCCAGTTGGCTGGGTGTGCCCAACCCCCGCTCGTCGAGGCCCCGCAACGAGGCGGCAATCTCACGGGTTCTGGCGGCTAGCGCATCTGCGAGCGCCGGCCCCCTTTCACTAAGAGTGGCCACACAGAAATGCTACGACCAAGGGCCGACGCTGCGTGCCGCGCAATGATCGACTCAGCGGGGCCATCAGGTATCCCAACTCGCCGGGTACGGTGAGGCGTAATGCTCTGATCGGTGACTCATTCGATTGGTTGCATCATGTCCCGGACCGCCGGCTCCGAGACGACGTTGTATGACGCTGCTAACGTCATGATGGTGGGGCAGGGCACCGCACGGAAACAAGTAAGAAATTCGGCGCCGAGGGTACGACGGTGGAGGAGTTGCGCGGGGTTGACAGCGACGTTGTCGCTCGTTTTCGGTCTGTGCGTCGGCCTGCAGCCAGGGGGCGCCGGCGCCTCGCAAGCGGTACCAACGCTGGCCCTTTACGCCGGCAACGGGACGGACACCGCACCGACGCCGGGGCCCGCCACCGGATCGAGCATCGGGGAACCCCTCTTCGGCATCGCGTTTGATACAGCGGGTAACGCGTATGTCGACGACATCGGTAACTATTACGTGTACAAGATTACGCCTGCCGGAACGCTGTCGATCTTCGCCGGCAACGGGACGGACACCGCACCGACGCCGGGGCCTGCCACCGCCTCGAGCATTGGGGACCCAGAGGGCTTGGCGTTCGACTCGGCCGGGAACCTTTACATCGCCGACGACAATCATTACTACGTGTACAAGGTCACCCCTGGCGGCACACTGTCGATCTTCGCCGGGAACGGGACGGACACCGCACCGACGCCGGGGCCGGCCACGAGCAGCTCCATCGGACAAGTCGATGGCCTGTCGTTCGATTCCTCAAACGACCTCTACATCGTCTCGTTCGACAACTACCAGGTCTACAAGGTCACCCCGGGCGGCACGCTGTCGATCTTCGCCGGGAACGGGACGGACACCGCACCGACGCCGGGGCCGGCCACGAGCAGTTCCATCGGGTTTCCCGAGGGCATCGCTACGGATCATTTTGGCGACGTCTTGATCACCGACCAAAGCCATTACTACGTGTACAAGGTCACCCCGGGCGGCACGCTGTCGATCTTCGCCGGAAACGGGACGGTGACCACCCCGACGCCGGGGCCGGCCACCAGCACCAGCGTCGGCCAGCCCCAGTACCTCGCCTTCGATAGTGCCGGCGATGCCTTCCTCTCCGACGACCACAATGACCTCGTCTACCAGATCAAACCCGGCGGGTCGCTTTCCGTCTACGCCGGCAACGAGACCGACACAGCAGGAACGCCTGGGCCAGCCGCCAGTTCGGCGGTCGGCGAACCCGAAGCGATAGGCGTGAACGCCGTCAACGACGTCTTCGTCATCGACGAGCAGAACTACTACGTGTACAAGATAACGCCCGCTACACCCGGGGCACCCCTCTCACCCACCGCGGCGTTCAGTAACGGGGCGGTCACTGCCTCGTGGCAGCCGCCCAGCACCGGTGGGGCGCTGGCGACGTACACGGTCACGCCGACGGTGAATACCGTCGCCCAAACCCCGGTCAGCGCGATCACGACGACCAGCTTCACCGTGGCCAACCCGACGCCGGGCGCCACCTACAGTTTCGCCGTCGAAGCGGTCAACGGGGGGGGTACGTCACCTCCGGCGTCGACCAATTCCGTCACGGTCCCCGGAGGGGGCTACGACCTGGCCGGCTCTGACGGCGGGGTCTTCGTCTTCCCGACGGGCCAGGCGAGCGGCTTCTTCGGCTCCCTTCCGGGGCTGGGTGTCAAAGTCAACAACGTTGTTGGCATCGTGCCGACCAACAACTTCAACGGCTACAACCTTGTGGGCTCTGACGGCGGGGTCTTCGTCTTCCCGACGGGCCAGGCGAGCGGCTTCTTCGGCTCGCTCCCGGGTCTCGGGGTCAAGGTCTCCAACGTCGTCGGCATCGTGCCCACCAACAACGACCAGGGCTATGACCTGGTGGGCTCTGACGGCGGGGTCTTCGTTTTCCCCGTCGGCCAGTCCGCTGGGTTCTTCGGCTCGCTCCCAGGTCTCGGCGTCCACGTGAACGACATCGTGGGCATCGTGGCCAGCCCGGGTGGTGGGGGCTACTTCTTGGTCGGAAGAGACGGCGGGGTCTTCACCTTCGGGAACGCCCCGTTCTTCGGGTCCTTGCCGGGCATCGGGGTCTCGGTCAACAACATCACCGGGATCGCGTCCACACCCGATGGCCAGGGCTACTACCTGGTCGGGGCCGATGGGGCGGTCTACGCCTTCGGCGACGCCACCTCTCACGGCTCCCTCCCGGGTCTCGGGGTCAAGGTCTCCAACATCGTGAGCATCGTGCCCACCCCCGACGGCGGGGGCTACTGGCTCATCGGCTCTGACGGCGGGGTCTTCGCCTTCGGCGACGCCACCAGCCAGGGGTCACTCCCCGGGGTCGGCGTCCACGTGAACAACATCGTGGGGGCGGTGCCCACCAGCTAGGGGCGTCCCCCTACCAATCGTTCGTACCCCCTCCCGCACTTCGATCGTCTGGACCAGGCCGGAATCAAGAAGCGGCTTTGCGACCGTCTCTCGGTTCTCACGCACTGTCGGCCCATAGAACCCGATGGTCACCGGTCCCTTTCACTGGTCGCCGCCGCACCCTCTTTGTTGCTATCACCGGTGCTATCCAAAGAGCGAGAGAATCATTCGACAACTCAGGGAAAAGCGGCATCTTCCAGATACGGCACGACAGAAGTGGGTCCTCGCTCTAAGGACCACAATGCCCACGATTCCCTACGGAACAGAAGTGACTGAAGGCTGTGATCTCACGGCCTGCTGTCGAGTGATCATGGGGTATTGGTGAGCGTCAAATGCGGCGACGAACCGACGTACGGGCTTTGGGAGTTGGACCAACAACCAGCCAGCGGGGTGAAAGTCTGGCGGAGCTGCGGTGTCAATCAGCAGAGAGCAGTGTCCGACAGCAACAGAGCGAATCCGGGGATCCGATCCGGTCAATGCGGTTAGATAAAGTGCAACCGCACAAGCTCGATTGTCTTTTGGAACTCCTTGAACGCCGGCTTCGTGCAACGACTCGGCGACCTCGGCTGGGTCGCGTCCCAGTTCAGCGAGAAGAGCGCTGGCTTGTTTCTTGAGCTGTCGATGGTCGCTCATCGGACCTCCTCTCGTTGTCCCCTCATCGTAACGATTCGGAGCGAACTTGTACTGTCAGGCGAGTCGTACGCAGACGGGGGACTCCCGCCTGGCATGCCACACCATCCCTGGTGGCCCAGTTCACCGCGTCGGTGGCGCCCTGGCCCTGGCAAAAGGGTCGGGTGCTCCCTGGACGACTCCTGGCTACAGCCCTCGTGGCACTTGGCCTGCTTGTGTCGACCGCTGGGTCATCCGGAGCGGCGATGAACGGTCGGCCGGAGCTCAAGACGGGGGAGGTCTACGGGATCGATGTTGCCTGCTTCCAGGGACAGGTCAATTGGTTTCAGGTGGCCGGCGACGGCGTGTCATTTGCTTACATCAAGGCCACGCAAGGCACGACCTATGTCAATCCCTTTTTCAGCACGGACTGGAAAGAGGCGAAGGCCTACGGTGCCTACCAATTCTTCTCGCTGTGTTCCTCGGGTCTCGCCCAGGCTCAGCCTTTTCTTGCTGCAGTGCCCCGGGACCCTGCGGCCCTTCCCCCTGCAGTCGACCTCGGATTGAAGGGCATCTGCAACCTCCGGCCGTCTGCTTCGGCCGTCGCGGCCAATGGCCGCTTTCGTGACAGCGATCCAACGTTCGACGGGGAAGGCGGCGGTCCTCTATGTAGGACTTGACTTTGCCGCCCGCTATAAGCTCTCGAACATCCGTATCCATCCTTTGTGGCTCCGGCGAGCGCAACGACCACCTAATCGGTCGGTCGTGATCTGGCAACCGAGGGCCTCGTTTCAGATAAACGGGATCGTAGGTGAGGTCGATCTCGACGTCGGGCGGCGACCCACCCTGCGAGCGCTTCGATCATGAGCGGAATGCGAGAGTGGGGATGAGCGGTACTGCGATCGATCGAGTCCTATCTGTTTCTCCGATAGCGGTGGGCTTAGCGATTCCGACAAAACAGCACCTGCCCAAAGCGTTCGCCGTCCGGCCCGAAAGCCGCGGGTAGTGGCTCATGAAAACGAGCCACTACCAAGCCGTGCACCACCCGGCCCCAGGGAATACGATTTCGCTGCCAGGCCTGGCGGGTGCGGGCCTCGAACCACGCCGCATCTTCCTCGATGCCAGGCAGGAAGGAAGGAGCCTCGATGACCGACACCGTGCTCACGGACACCGGGCCCGACCCGGTCGTCCACTCCGCGGCCGGGCCGGGGGCCGGGACACCGCATGGCGCCCCGGGGCCGCCGGTGGTCCCCGAGTTCTCGATCGTTCCGGTGCGAGGCCTGCCAATCGTGGCTGCCCTCCTGGCCGGGCTGGTCGCGGCCATCGCCTCGAATTCGCTGTGGGCGCTGACCTTCTTCCACGTGGGCGGCGGCGGACTGTGGACCAGCATCGACCTGTTCCTCGGTTTGATCATCGGCCCGATCCTCGGGGGCCTCTCGGTGCAGGCCCGCATTGAGTTCACCACCCGATTCATGCCCAAGATGCTGCTGATCATGCCCACGCTGGTGGCAATGACGCTGGGGGCCGGGTTCCAGCTGGCCCGTCATGTCGGCAACCTCGACGCCTCGTACCCGCATCACGGATGGCTGGTCGCCTCGTACGTCATCGTCGGGGTCATGGCCGTGATCGCCCTCGGCCTGCTGGAGCCGGCCAACCTGGCCGTGCTTTTCGAGCTGAAGAAGCCCCGACCCAACGGCGAGCGGATCGGACGGCTGATGAAGATCTTCGTCTACACGGCCGGGATCACCGGGGTATTGCAGATCGCCACCATCGTGATCATGACCTTCCTGGCTAGTCGATGAGCACGGCCACCGAGACCACTCCCCCGGGCGCCGGCGGATTCGGCGGCCCCGACGAGGCCGACCTCCACCAGGCCGACCTCCCCCCTGTGGCCCGCCTGGCCACACTCACCCTGGCCCTGACGGTGGCCGGTGGGGTCCTGATGGCCGCGCAGTACGGGAAGACGCACTCGTTCACGGCCCCGACCGTGCTGGCCGCGGCCGCGGGCGTGGTACTTGTGGTCAACGTGGCCCTGCTCGCCCGGGCAAAGGCCTTCGCCTGGGCGGTCTTCTTCCGGGTGTTCGGTTGGGCGTTGCTGGCCTACCTGGTGGTCGCCGGGATCCTCGAGTTCGTGTTCATCTACGACCACACCCCCTCCCACCCGCTGGCCCTCTTCAGCGCCATGCTCCTGTTGTTCGCGGTGGACGTGCCGTTGATCCTCGCCTTTTCGGTGGCGCGCTGGCAGCCGGCGCCAGACACGGCCGTCTGACCGTTCGACAGAGACTTCCGCTCGTTGGCGATTCACCGACCCTCGGGGCATTGGCTGGGGAATTCACGGCGGGATGGTAACACCGGACTGGTCAATCACGACTGAATGCAACGTCTGCAGACATTGCTCATGCCTGAGGCGCCGATGCCCCCGAAGTGGAGATCGCGGAGCCCAATGTAAATCGCCCCTCCCGGTGATCGGAAGCCTCCCGGGCCAACCGAGAGTGGGCTTCAGAGCGTCAGCGAGGCCGCCTATGCAACGGTTGCGCCCAGGGCTGCTGAGATGTCGTTGATTTCCGCCTGCTCGGATTCGCTGACTTCTTGACCCTGCTCACGGTGAGCCGATGCAACCTTGTGGGCCAGGGATGGGAGACCGCGTCACTCTTCCGGCGGTAAGTGGCAGGGGGTCGCTGGTATTCGAGGACACCCTGGTCCGCTCGATGTCGGCATCACCTATGCGCCCAAACATTCGGACGAGTTCCGGCGCTCCATCAAAGCCCTCCCGGATCAAAATTGCCCAGCTGGGCACCGTGGAAAAGCACGAGACAGAGGACGACAAACCCGAACATGACAATGGAAAGTGAGAGGACGAGGGTGACCGCCCATCGTCTGGGTGGCGCGGATGACCTCGACACCGCGTGGCGCTCACGAACGTATACCGCCCCGTCGATGACACCGAGGACCAGGCTGTACGGCAAAAGCCAGAAGAGCAGTGCAGCCACAATGGATGGGAACACAAAGAAAAACCAGACCAGCGACGAAACATTCACGGCCAAGTTGAGGCCACCGATCCATGCCGCCCAGATCACCACCGGTCGAGGGCTTCGTAGACCGGGTATCGGTGCTGCATCCATGCGTCCCGGCCCGACGGTCACAAGACCGACGACGGAGAGCAGTAGGAAAGCGAGGATGAGGGCTGCCTGCACCACGCCTCCAACGCTAGGGCGGAGACCAGTCAGAATGGCGCATATGCCGGAAACCGAGCGGTACCAAAAGATGCCCCGGTTCCAGTGTTTGCGCTACCGGGAAAGTGAGGTGCATCTGTCTCCTCTCGGATGAGAAATCCCCTGTGCTTCAGCCCACCCTTGTCGTCCTAACTGGCTTGCCAGGCTCCGGAAAGACGAGCCTCGCCCGCGAGATTGCATCCGATTTCGGTACTGCGGTCGTTGGCTACGACTGGGTGATGGCAGGCCTCCGGAACTTCCCATCTGTATGCGCAGTAATGCGGCGGCTTGATCGGATCGAGTATCGATCGGTGGGTTGGACGAACATGTGGAACCTTGCTCTCGCCCAGCTTCTAGATGGTCGCTCACCGGTCGTTACTTCACTGCTTCGAAGGTGAGTCAGGATTCCACGGGGCGGCACCGATGCTCTCATGGCTCGGCCACGCTGAGAGTGGCGGAGGTGCCGGAGTTGCATCAGGTGCTCCTTTGATCTGAATCGACCATCGGTGAGCCACGGCATCCGCTATCAAGTTGGCCGCTGCCGGCAGATCGAGAACTCCCGAGTCGACCTCCACGTCGTACTTCACACCCTTATGTACCGAGGTCGCCTGCTGACGTGCGGTACCCCAGGATCGGTCGCCTCGCTCTATTTCCCTCGCCGCCGCGATGTCCGGAGCGCATCGCACTCCCACCCAGAACACATCGAGGTCCCGAAGCGCGGCATCCCACCGTTCCTGATCCGCAGCACTTTCCAGAGTGACCTCGTCAAGGATGAGGTCAGCGCCGTTACGGGCCAGAGTAGCGACGGCCTCTTGGAAAGCCGAATAGAGGTCTACAAACCGACTTCCACGATTGATCACTCCTTCATGTACTGAAATGCCCTCAGGCTCCGAGACCATTCCGGCCGGCAACATCCAGAGAAACAAGTCGATCCCGAGGAGGAGCCAAGGTCCAGTGAGCATTGACTGGAGCTTCCGCCCCAATGTTGTCTGCCTGCACTCGAACCACCGTTGAGAATGAGGACACGACCAGGCTGGCGGTTGCTCTGCATGCTCAACAGGATGCCAGGAACTCCCAGTATAGAGGTTGGCTCCAACCTGGTGGACGGGCATACCCCCTACACTGGCGGAAGCCGACGACGCGGGTCGCTGAGGCTCCCCCTCCGCGGCCGATGAGAAATCCGATCCCCCTTCGTCTAAGAAGTAACGGCTCCTCGACCAGGGCAATTGGAGCACGGGGAACCGGCAGGAAGGCTGACGATGGAGAAACCTAGGATTGTACCCGCCGAGGTCTGGCAGCGAGCCCGGGACGAGCTCCTCGAAGCCGAAAAGGAAGCCACCCGCACGCTCGACGCGATCGCCGCTCAGCGCCGCCGGCTTCCGATGGTGAAGTTCGGGAACAAATACACCTTCGACACGCCGGCCGGCAAGAAGACCCTGCTCGATCTGTTCGGTGACCAGGTGCAGCTCGCCGTCTACCAGTTCATGGACCTCGGATCCGATGCGTACTGTCCGGGCTGCACCTGGTTCACGAACAACGTCGCCAACCTGCCTGGGCTGGTGATGTCGGGAGTGGCGTGGGTGACCGTGTCCAACATGCCGCTCGCGCAGATCGAAGAGTACAAGGCGCAGATGGGATGGACGCTGCCGTTCGTATCGTCGCACGGCATGTCCTTCTCGGAGGATTGCGGCGTCAGTGGGGGCTTCATGCTGAGCATGTTCCTACGGGACGGCACCGACGTCTACCGCACTTACTCCGCGACCGCCCGTGGCGTTGACCGGCTCCTCTTCGTCAACAACATTCTCGACGTCGCCCCGTATGGTCGCCAGGAGGACTGGGAGGACTCCCCGCCCGGCTGGCCGCAGCACCCCACGTATGGGTAGGTGAGCCATGGCTGTCGCCGCCTCGCCGCAGGGGACGCGGAGGTCGCCTCATGAGGTGTCAACGGATCGCCCCCACTCGTTGAGAGGGTAGATACGAGAAGTGATCGTCCCCGCGGTGTGGCGGGGCTTCTACGAGCAAACCCGGACCGGGACGGCACCTAGTCGCGGCGTGATTCGTCTTTCAACCTCGCGTCGGTTCTCGTCGATGGTTTTCGGCGCCCGGCCGCGAGCTTCGATGTGCGTCAGCCACGCGTCAAGGAGCTGGCCGAAGGTGCGCCCGGCTGCGTCACTCGCGACCGCGATCGGCGATTGACCGGCAAGATCGTGCAATACCTTCCGCGCAGCTCGTTGACCACCACGGAATATCCGCTCGACCTGGCCACGGTCGGTCATGACCCGCAGGCGCCAGACGCCGGGCACCCGTTCGGTCATGCTGCCGGCTCCGTAGGCGGCCCTGGACTTCGCCACGGCGGTCTCCCTGTAGGCTTTGGCTGCTCCGTTGGCCAGCGATCTAGTGCAACATTAGGGCTGGATTAGGGCGGATGGAGCCCTGGAATACAAAATACCAGGTGGAGAGGTGCGAGAGCGGCCGAATCGGACTCACTGCTAATGAGTTGACCGGGTTACACCGGTCCGAGGGTTCAAATCCCTCCCTCTCCGCTGTATGGCCGGCCACGGAACCGGTCGCCGGTATGCCCGGAGTGCCCGAGGATCTGACAGGTCTCGGCGTGCGCCGGCGACAGGCAGGGACCACCAAGGGGGACACCAACACATGGGGAACGGCCGGTACTGGCTCCAGACCCTGGGTTGCCCGAAGAATCAGGTCGATTCGGACAAGCTTGTCGGGCAGCTCGCGGCCGACGGTCTCGAGCCGGCCGGTGCCCCAGGCGAGGCCGACCTCGTCGTTGTCAATACGTGCGCGTTCATCGAGGCGGCCCGCCAGGAATCCATCGACACCATTCTCGAGCTGGCCGACGCCCGGCGTCCGGGCGCTCGCTTGGTGGTGACGGGCTGTTTGGCCGAGCGTTCCGGTGCGGAGCTGGCCGCCGCCCTCCCTGAGATCGATCTCGTGGCGGGCTTTGGCGTGCCTTTGATTTCAGCCCCGGTCGGCGTGCCCGTCGTGTTGCGCACGGGCCGGTCCACCGATCCCGCGCCCGGGTCCTCCTTCGATCTCCTCGAGTTAGCCCGCCCGGCGTCCGGCGCGCCGTGGGCGTATGTGAAGGTGGCCGAGGGGTGCGACCGGATCTGCGGCTTCTGCGCCATCCCCTCGTTCCGGGGCAAGCAGCGGTCGCGGTCGGTGGCCGACGTGCTCGCCGAGGTGACCACTCTGGCCGAGGGCGACGGATCGACGGGTGCCAAAGAAATTGTCCTCGTGGCTCAGGACCTCGCCTCCTACGGCCGCGACCGCTCGGGAGGTCCGGGCCGGCACTCGAGGGGGGGGCCTCAGCCCATCGTCGAGCTCACTCGGGCGGTGGCCCGCTTGGTCGAACGCACCCGGCTGCTGTATCTCTACCCCTCCGGGCTGACCGACGACCTGATCGACGCGGTGCTCGGTACCGGGGTGCCCTATTTCGACCTCTCCCTCCAGCACGTGTCCCGAGCACTGCTGGCCCGCATGCGCCGGTGGGGTGACGGCGAGCGCTTTCTTCACCGCATCGACGACATCCGGCGGGCCGAACCCACCGCGACCTTCCGGTCCTCGTTCATCCTCGGCTACCCCGGGGAGACCGAAGAGGACCAGGACCAGCTTCTGACATTCCTTCGGGATGCCGAACTCGACTGGGCCGGGTTCTTCTTATTCTCCCCCGAGACCGGGACCCACGCCGTCGGGTTGGACGATCAGGTGCCGGCTGGCCTCGCCATGGAGCGACTGCGCGAGTGCGCAGAATTGCAGGACCAGATCACCGCCACCCGGCGCGACGCCCTCGTCGGGTCGACCCGAGAGGTGCTGATCGATTCGAGGGGCGTCGCCCGCACGGTCCACGAGGCACCCGAGATCGACGGGGTCGTCCGTGTCCCCGACTCGATCGGGGTGGGCGAGCTCGTCGACGTGGTGATCACGGCCTCTCTCGGAACCGACCTTGAGGCGGTTCCGGTGTCTCAGCCAACGAGCCGGGCGGTCGCGGTGACCACGGCGGCTCAGCCGGGGCCGGGTTGATGACCGACATGGCTAAGACCACCACCTTTGGGCCCACGGCCCTTGCCACCCCGGCCAACGCGCTCACCGTGGCCCGTCTGCTGGCCACGCCGGTGTTCGTGGCCATGATCGTGGTCCAGGGTGCGACCTGGTGGACCGTGGTGGTCGGTGTGGTGGTGGCGGGCAGTGACGGGGTCGACGGCTGGGTGGCTCGGCGCCAGGGCACGACCCGGTCGGGGGCCTTCCTTGATCCGCTGGCCGACAAAGCGGTAGTGCTTGGGGCCCTGGTGGCCCTGGCGGCCGAGCACCACTTGCCCTGGTTGCCGGTCGGGCTCATCGCAACCCGCGAGGTCACTCTCGTGGCCTACCGTTCGTGGGCCGGTCGGCGCGGGGTCTCGATTCCGGCTCGGACCTCGGCCAAGGTCAAGACGCTGGTGCAAGACCTGGCCATCGCCACCTGCTTGGTTCCCCCTCTCGCCCACGACCACACCCTCCAACTGGTCGCTATCTGGGTAGCCGCCGCGCTGACCGTTGGCACCGGGGCGCAGTATCTGCTCGATGGCCGCCGGGCGCTGCGCAAGGTTCTCCAGTGAGGGTGGAGATCGTGGCTGTCGGCACCGAGCTGTTGCTCGGCCAGATCGCCGATACCAACTCAGCGTGGTTGGGTGAACAGCTGGCGGCAGCCGGTGTCGGCTCGCATTTCCACCAAGCGGTCGGTGACAACCATGCGCGCATCGTCCTGACCCTGCGGACCGCACTCGCCCGAGGTGATGGGGTCATCGTCTGCGGCGGGCTTGGCCCGACCCAAGATGACATCACTCGGGAGGCGATCGCCGAAGTCATGAACGCCCCCCTCGTTCGAGACGGAGCCATCGTGGCTCGCATCGCTTCTTTCTTCGAGTCCCGGAACCGGACCATGTCGGAGAACAACGCCCGCCAGGGCGATGTCCCCGTCGGTGCCACGATCATCGAACAGACCCAAGGCACTGCCCCGGGCCTCATCTGCCCGCTCGGGAACAAGGTGATCTACGCCGTGCCCGGTGTCCCGTACGAAATGGCCGAGATGTTCGAGCGGGGAATCCTCCCCGACCTGCGACGCCGCATGGCCGAAGCGGGAGAGGAGGCGATCATCGTGAGCCGGGTACTGCGGACCTGGGGGACCAGCGAGTCGGCCCTGGCCGAAGCCCTCCAAGAGCGGATCGACGCGCTCGACGCAGCCAGTCTCGAGGGCTCGGTGACCATCGCCTTTCTCGCCAGCGGGATCGAGGGTCTCAAGGTACGCCTGACCGGGCGGGCCCGTACCGAGGCCGCCGTGCTGGCGCTCCTCGATGCTGAAGAGCATGCCGTGCGGTCCGTGCTCACCGAGAAACTTGGCGACATCGTCTTTGGCGTCGACGACGAGTCCATGGAGCAGGGCGTTGCCACCGTGCTCCTCGCTCGTGGCCTCTCGCTCGGGGTGGCCGAGTCCCTGACCGGCGGGCTGATCGCCTCGCGCCTGGTCGACGTACCCGGCGCCAGCCGCTGGTTCCGAGGCGGGGTCGTGGCCTACGACTCGGCGGTCAAGCATCGCGTCCTCGGTGTCCCCGAGGGTCCGGTGGTCACCGAAGCGGCGGCCGGCGCCATGGCCGAAGGTGCGTGCGCCGTGCTCGGTGCCGATGTTGGTCTGGGGATCACCGGGGTGGCCGGACCCGATGATCAAGAGGGGGTGACCCCCGGGACGGTCTTTGTCGGGCTCGCCCTGCCCTCGCACCAGCCGGTCACCCGCCGGCTCCGGCTCCCCGGCGACCGGGTCCGGGTGCGCCAGTACGCAGCGATCTCTGCTCTCGATCTTTTGCGCCGAGCCCTCTTGGAGTCTTGAGGACCCGAGCGGTCCCGGCAGTCTTGGGTGCGCCTTCGGCCGGCGGCGATCAGCGCACCGGCTCACCCCGGGGTGACTGGAACGGCCGCGGGTACGGCAGCACTCGGCCTGATGGGGCAACGAACGACCTCCCCCCTCTGCCTTGCCGTGCGTCAACGCCGGAAGCGCCTCGAGGTCGGGTCGGGTGGCCGCCGGAGTCTCCGGGCTCGATGTTGGCGTTGGTCTGGATGAGCCCGGTCAACTGCTCGGAGGAGCCGCCGCTTTCGTCGCTCGCCGTGATCGACTGGCTGAGGGCGGTGACGCTCCCCGCCGCGGCGCTCGGGGTGCCCCCGCCTGTGAGGGTGCCATCCTTATTGCTATTGCAGGTTTGCCGAGCCGATGACCGTGTTGGGCCGGTCGACGACGGAACCGGTGTTGCCAGTCACAGTGAGCGATCCCAAGACACCATTGCCGGTGACAGTGGCGCCCCCGCTGTTCTGCTTGACCGAGACGGCGCCCACCCAGGCGCTGTTCGAGAAGGTGACCCCTCCGCTGTTGGATTGGATGGACAAGCTTCCAGCTGCGATCGCCTTCTGGACGGAGACGCCAGCGGTGTTAGACGACAGCGCAAGTGACCCCACGATCGCACTTCCCAGACAGGATGAGGTTCCGTCCCCGAAGACCACCGGCTTGTTCGCCAGGGTCGCCGTTAGGCCACCGGCGAGGGCAGTGCTGCAGATTCGAAGAACCACCCCGCCGTTGGAGCTGATCGAACCGATGATGATGGCTCCTTGCGCTTCAAGGGAACCGCCGGGCTGGACACTCACCGGGCCCACTTGGACACAGCCAGGTGGAATCATGACGGACTCACCGGCCGTGACCACGACCGAACCGATGTGATCACAGACTTCGACGGTAGTGAAGGTCACGGTGAGGGTGCCGGCCACGAACGTAAACTTGTAGTTGCTCGCCGCCAAGCTGCCTGTTGAGCACGTGATCGGGTAGGACCCGCCCGGACTCGATGCGGTGGCGGTGGTCGCGCAGACCGGTTGCCCAGTCACTCCGGACGTAGCCAAGGTCTGACCATTCACGTAGCCCGAGATCGTCGCTGTAAGCGTCGGGTTGGCTGCCCCGAACGCCCTCGTCTGGCTATTGGCGGTTACCGTGAGGGCTGCTGGGGTGACCGTCACCATGCCGGAGACGTAGTTCAACGTGTAATTGGAGTCAGATGCTCCGCTACAGGTCGACACGTACGAGCCGACGTTGCTGGTAGCGGACGCCACCGTCGAGCAGGTGAGGGTATTTCCGAGGGCCGAGGAGGAGTCTCCGTTTTCGAATCCGCTGAAACTCGCGGCAATGGCCGGCGCCGAACCGCCGTAGGTTATCGTGGCTGAGGAGGCGGTGATTGTGAGCGGCGCAGGGCTCACTTGGATCGTACCGGGGACGTAGACGATCGAGTAGTTGGGGTCCACTGCACCCGAGCAAGTGGTGGCGACGGCGCCCACCCCGCTGGCCAAGGTGGCTGAAGTCATACAGGTGGGAGCGGTCGTAAGCGACGACGCATGGTCACCGTTCACGAATCCCGCATACGACGCAGTCACGGACGGAACTGAATGTCCATAGGTCGTCGAGGCCGAAGAGGCGGTAATCACCAACGTCGCCGAGCCGATCGCGGTAACTCCCGAGACGTAGGTCGCCGTGTAGTTCGGATCGGTTGCCCCGGTGCACGTGTCGGGATAGGTGCCGACCGGGCTGGCCGAGGTGGCGGTTGTCGAGCACGTGGCCTCGGTCGTCAACGAACCGGCCGTGTCGCTGTTCACAAATCCCGAATACGACGCGGTGACGGCTGGAGCTGAGCCGCCATAGGTCATCGAGGCGGACGACGCCGATACGACGAGGGGAGCCGGGCCGACGACGGTAGATCCCGCTTGGTAGGTCACGGTGTAGTTGGGATCTGCCGCGCCGGCGCACGTGGCGGGATAGGTGCCGACAGCGATGGCCGACGTGGCGGTGGTCGAGCACGTGGCCTCGGTCGTCAACGAACCGGCCGTGTCGCTGTTCACAAAGCCCGAATACGACGCGGTGACGGCTGGAGCTGAGCCGCCATAGGTCATCGAGGCCGACGACGCCGCCACGACGAGGGGAGCCGGGCCGACCTGGAGATCGCCAGCGACGTAGCCGATCGAATAGTTGGAATCGATCGCACCCGAGCACAGAGTCGGGTACGTCCCTGTTGGACTCGTCGAGACAGCCGACGTACTGCAAGTGGGGTCAGTTGCCAATGAGGCCGGCGTTTCATCATTCACCAATCCCGAATACGACGCCGTAACAATCGGTAGTGCACCCCCGTAGGCCATGGAAGGGGAGGACGCTGTAATGGTAAGGGCCGTCGGGCCGACGATCTCTGAGCCCGCGATGTAGGTGATGGAATAATTCGCGTCCGATGCTCCGCCACATGAAGAGGAGTACGTCCCGATGGGAGACACGGACGTTACGACCGTGGAGCAGGTCGGCTGAGTTGTGAGTGAGGTCGCTGAATCTCCAGTGACGAACCCAGAGTACGACGCAGTCACAGTGGGTGAGGCGCCACCGTAGGTGATCGATGACGAAGACGCCGTAACCGTCAATGGCGCCGGCAGCACGGTCACGGCTCCATCCGAGTAGGTGATGGTGTAGTTCGCCGCAGTAGCCCCGGCGCACGATGTCGGGTAGTTCCCGACTGGGCTTGAAGAGTTTGCCGAAGTGGAACAGACGGGCGCCGTGCTGAGCGAGGCTGCCGTGTCTCCGTTGACGAAACCTGAGTAGGACGCCACGATCGGTGGCACGGTGTCCGCGTACGTGATTGAAGGCGACGACGCGCTGATCGTCAGGCTCGCCGAGTCGACCTGAAGCGATCCCTGCACATCCGTGATGGTGTAGTTCGAATCGACCGCTCCAGTGCAGCTGGTGGGGTACGTCCCCACCGAGCTCGATGAGGTTGCGGAGGTGTCACACGTTGAAGGCGTGGTGAGGGAGGTGGGGGAGTCACCGTTGACAAATCCAGCATACGAGGCGCTAAGGGCTGGCACTGCACCGCCATAGGTCATGAACGTCGAGGAGGCAGTGGCAGTCAACGGTGCGGGACTGACAGACACGGCACCGTTCACGTAAGCGATTGAATAGTTGCTGTCAACCGCGCCGGAGCAGTTGCTGGCGTAACTTCCGACCGGACTCGTACTGGAGGCCGATGTGCTGCACGTTGGTTGCGTTGTGAGCGACGCGGCATTGTCACCGTTCACGAACCCCGAATAGGTTGGGACGATCTCCGGTCCAGCGCTGCCGTATGTCATCGAGGCCGAGTTCGCGCTGACGACAAGAACGGCGGAGCCGACGACCACGGCTCCATTCGTGTAGCTGATGGAGTAATTCGAATCGGCTGCCCCGCTGCAGCTGGTCGGGTAGGTCCCAACTGGGCTCGAAGCGCTCGCCGCGGTGTCGCACGTAGGTTGAGTTGTAAGCGACGAAGCAGTGTCGCCATTTACGAAGCCCGAGTAGGTGGGAGAAACTTCGCTGGGTGCGCTTCCGTAGGTGGCCGCTTGAGATGTAGCGGCAATGGTCAACGGTGCGGGGTCAACCTGCAACGAACCTGGGACGTAGTCGAAGGAATAGTTCGGATCCACCACCCCACTGCAATTGGTGGGGTAACTCCCAATCGGGCTCGAAGTACTCGCCGCGGTGCCGCACGTAGGCTGGGTTGTGAGCGAGGCGGCGGTGTCGCCGTTTACGAACCCAGAAATCGTCGCCGTGATGGCTGGCTGGCTCCCGCCGTAGGTCGCGGAGGCCGACGAAGCGGTGATCGTCAACTGTGCAGTAACGACTTGGGCCGTGCCGTCGGCGTAGGTGAACGAGTAGTTCGGATCGGCCGCCCCGCTGCAGCTAGTCGGGTAGGTCCCAACTGGGCTCGAAGCGTTCGCCGCGGTGCCGCACGTCGGTTGGGTGGTGAGCGAAGCGGCGGTGTCGCCGTTGACAAGGCCAGAGTAGGAGGGGGAGATGATGCCTGGGCCGGCCCCATAAGGAACTGAGGGGGATGACGCAGTCACGACCAGGTTGGCCGGGTCAACCGTGACCGTGCCTGGGAGGTAGGTGATCGAGTAGTTGCTGCTCTCGGCGCCGGCGCACCCGGTGGCGAAACTCCCCACGTCACTGGAGCTACTGGCTGCGGTGCCGCAGTCCAACGCATCACCCAATGCAGAAACAGCATCGCCGTTCACCAAACCCGAGACGACGGGTGTGATGGGGGGAACCACACCGCCATAGGCCATCGAATCCGATGATCCGGTGATAGTCAGTGGTGCAGCTGTTACGCCAACTGAGCCGTCCACATAGGTGATGGCATAGTTGTTATCAGTGGCTCCGACGCAGCTGCTCATGTAGGTGCCTACGGGGCTCGAGTCCATCGCCGTCGTCGCACAGGCCAAGGGACCGAGAACCCCGATGTCCTCACCATTTTGCAATCCACTCACGGTCGGGGTGGTGGTTGGTACCCCACCGCCGTAAGTAAACGATCCAGAAGAGGCGGTGATGGTAAGTGGGGAAGGGGTCACCGTGATCGTGCCGCTTACATAAGTGATTGCGTAGTTGGGATCAACCGCACCAGTGCAGCTGCTGGAGTAGGTGCCGACTGGACTCGATGACGTGGCTGAAGTGACGCACACCAGTGCGGATCCGAGAACCCCCGCGTTTTCCCCATTCTGAAGCCCAGAGACGATAGGGCTGATCGCCGAGGGCGACGTCCCGTACATTTCCATCCCCGAAGAAGCGCTGACGGCGATGGGAGCGGGATCGACCGTGTCAGTGCCGCCCTGGTAGCTGATCGAGTAATTGGGGTCGCCAGCACCTGAACACGATGTCGCATATGAGCCGACGCTGCTCGAGGAAGTGGCAGTGGTGGAGCAGGTGGGCTCGGTGGTGAGCGAAGTGACGCTGTCGCCGTTCACAAAGCCCGAGTACGAAGCCGTTACCATCGGAACATCATTTCCGTATGTGGTTGAAGCAGATGAGGCCGTAACAACGAGGGGAGCCCCACCAATCGCCACAACTCCGTTCGCATAACTGATCGAGTAGTTCGGATCGATTGCACCTACGCAGCTGCTCGGATAGCTCCCAACCGCGCTCGACGAAGTGGCAGGAGTGGAACAGGTTGGCTGAGTTGTGAGCGAAGCAGCCGTGTCACCGTCCACGAACCCAACATACGTCGCGGCGATGTTTGGCGGTGCACTGCCGTAGGTCCCGGTTCCCGAGGAGGCAGTGACGGTCAGCGGCGCCGGGCCAACCGTGGTGCTTCCGTTTTGGTAGGTGATCGAATAGTTGGAGTCCACCGCGCCCGAGCAGCTGGCGCTGTAGCTGCCAACGGCGCTATTGGCCGATGCGGTCGTGGAGCAGGTGGGTTTCGTGGTCAGAGTGGACGCAGTGTCGCCATTCACGAAGCCTGCATATGAAGCCGAGACGGTCGTTGGCGACGTCCCATAGGTGGTCGATTGGGAAGAGGCCGTGACGACAAGTGGTGCCGGACTGACCGTCAGGGGAGCCGGCACAGAGGTACTCGCCGCGTAGCCTGTGTCACCGCTGTAGGTGGAACTGAGAGCGTACGAGCCGGGAGTGAGCGAGGGAACCGAGCAGTGCGCCTGATATGAGCTGCCCACGAGGCTCAACGGCACTGAGGTGCAATTTGAAATTGCATTGGCTCCGTTCCGGAAATTGACCGAGCCGCCACCGTCGCTCGGGCTCACCGTGGCGGTGACAGTGACCGACTGACCATAGGTGATGGTGGAGGCTGAAAGGCCAACCACGGTCGATGTCGGGGTGACAGCCGGTGGCCCGATTGCAAGGCTTGCGTTGGCAGACGATCCCGAGAACACCGCAGTCGGCGCGGAGGGGAGATTGACCTCAACCGGGGTGGGCGAGTTCGTTGTTGTCCCGTTACCGAGCTGACCGTTGCCGTTGTAGCCCCAGGCGTAGAGATTGCCATTGGAGCCGAGGGCCAGACTGTGGAATTCACCGGCGGCGATTGCGGTGGCACTAACCCCGGCAGGGAGCGACACCTTAACGGGGGCCTTTTTGTTGGTCGTGGTCCCGTTACCGAGCTGACCGTCTTCGTTATCTCCCGTAGCATAGAGGTTTCCGTCGGAGCCGAGAATCAATGTATGTGCGGCACCTTCGGCGACGAGAAGGGGTTGAACCCCCGCTGGTAGCGACACTTTGACCGGTGTCGACGAGTCGACCGCCGTGCCGTTGCCGATCTGTCCAAACGCGTTGGCACCCCACGCGTATGCGTTGCCATCTGAACCGATCACGATACCGGTACGCATCCCAGCAGAGATCGCTAATGCGGTAACACCCGCCGGAAGCGACACGGGATTCGGGGTCTTCTTGTTAGCGACCCCTCCGTCACCGAGGGCACCGTTAGTTCCCTCGCCAAACGCGTAAACTTGGCCATTCGATCCCAGAGCGAGGCTGAAGTAGGTCCCAGCTGAGATCGCGGTTGCCGACACCCCCGCGGGTAATGACGCCAGGACTGGTATCGAAGAGGTGGTGGTTGTGCCATTGCCGAGCTGACCGAAGCCGTTGTAGCCCCAGGCATAGATGTTTCCGTCAGAACCAATGGCAAGGCTGTGATTCATTCCGGCCGAGATTGCCGTGGCCGTAATCCCTGTGGGGAGGAGCACATGCACCGGAGTCGAGGAGTTCGTTGTCGTTCCGTTTCCCAACTGGCCGTCATTGTTGAGTCCCCAGGCATAGACGTTTCCGTCAGAACCGATGATCAAGCTGTGATCGCCGCCGGCGGCGGCATCAGTGGCAGTGACGCCGTTTGGGAGGGTGACCGACAGGGGTGATGGGGAATCGGTAGTCGATCCGTTCCCTAACTGGCCGTCGGCATTTGCTCCCCACGCGTACAGAGCACTCGACGCAGCGCTCGCCGGAGAGGCGCCGATGACACTGACCGCTACCGACGCCGTGAGGGCCAGCACGGATAAGCCGACACTCGCGATCCTGATAGAAACAGGGCGGGAACCCGTCGACTCTGGTGACCGCGTGAACGGACCGAAGGACATTTACGCCACCCCCCCTTGTGGCCACGCAATTGCGTTGACCGATGCCCCGCCTAGGTCATGGCGACTTGGGCAACGTCGCCACCGAGCGAGAGGTTATTGAGGGTTGAAGGACGTGTCAACCGCTGGTAGTGGGTCAGTTTCAATCTGACTCCAAGAGCGCGGCGATTTCCCAGACTGACCAGACATGATCCGCCTTTCCCGCCTGCATGGCTGGGGTGGTCGGGCAGCGGTTGCGCTTGGTGAGCGTCTGGTGGGGCCGAGCAAAATTGTAATGCATGAAGTGGAGGCTCACGGCGTGGGCGTGGTTCTCGACCTTCTTGCTGAACGCGTTGGTCAATCGGGTGAACCGGCGCATCCCCATGCGCATCGTGAGATTCTGACGCTCGACGTAAGAGGTCGAAATCAAGGCTCGGTCGGGGCGCCCCACCTGGGGGCGCTTCTCGATCCCGGTGCACGCTGCGGGGCTGTAGGTGTGCTCTGGGCTGTCATTTCCGCCCGCTCCGTACATCTTGATGAGCTGGGCGAAGTCGATCCCATCGGCACCGAACAGGGGCTCGATGACCCGCAGGTACGGCGCGTGACCGTCTGACGTGAGCTGCACCCGATTGCGGAGCCGGGACTTGAGATCGGCCAGGAAGTAGTAGCAGTCCCGAGAGTCCCGCAGACCGACCAGCCAAGACGGGACCAACTTGGAATCGGCGTCGATGCAAGTCCAGGTCCACACGTCGCCATAGCCGAACTCGCCCTCGTGTTCTTCGGGGACGTTCCTTTGCTTGCTGTGGCAGAAACTCCAGATTTCGTCGCACTCGACGCGGGTGGTCGGCAGGTCCCGCAGGGTCGCGTTCTGGTAGTCCGAGCAGGCATCCCCGAGGTCGGCCAGAAGCTTGACGATCGTGTTCTTGGCGACCCCGGTTACCCGGACCGTGGCCCGGATGCTCATACCCTCAACCAGGCACGAAATGACCTGGCCCCGGCGCTCTGTGCTCAACCTGTTCATACTGACTATGGTACGCCCAGGGTGTGACAAAAGGGTCAGTTTGACGGGGAAAGGCCAGGTCAGGCTATGCGAATCGAATGGGTGGCTATCTGCCGCTATGCAGAATCAACCGACGCCGCCGGGACCACCGCCGTTGGCCTACATGCCTGGTTGAGCCCGCCTGTCGAGCTGCCCTGGGAGGTCAGTCTGGCTCTGGTGGTGTCGTTTACGGACCTGACCGACCTCCCGGGCCTGGACGGCCTGTCCTGCCGGGTGGCAGACCCGAGCGGAGCGACCGTCTACGACGAATCCTGGCCGCTCGCAATGGAGGCGATACTGCCCGACCTGGCGGGAGCGGAACCCCGGCACGCGATCTCGCTGGGCGTGCCGTTCACTGCGCATGTCCCCGGCCGGTATGAGATCACCCTGACTGGCGGCGAGGGTGCTGCGACAGTCGGATATGTGGTGCAGGTTAGGGAGTGACGGGGCGCGTCGAACGACGGGGCAGAGGGGGCCCAGTGTGTGCCTCTCGGGTGACCCTGACGTAGATGGTGCGATCCTCTTCCGGCTCGGCCGTCGCCTTATCCACCACGGACTTCGCCCGTTGGTTCGGATCCCGCGGCATCTTGTCCTGCTGCGTCACAAGACCCACCGTACACCCCGAATTAAGCCGTCGCTACGACCCCTCTCTAGGGCTGGACAACGGTGACAGTCCAGTTGCACTCGGAGTTGACCGACAGGTTGAACGTCCCACTGTCGTAGTAGTGCTCGTCGCCGCTCGATCCGGTTCCCAACTCGTTCACGCCCGCGTCGCTCGTGCCCGATGCGCCGCCGTAGCCGTTCACGGTCACGATGAAATTGCCCGAACTCCCGAACGACGAGCAGTCGTAAGACCATTGGAGTTGCCACGAACTCCTGGTAACCGTGAACTGAGCGGTGTCACCTATTCCTGATCCAGACTGCGTGAAGAGCGTGGCCGGAGCAGGCGCCGCTGTAGTCGTGGGTGGAGGGGCGGTCGTGGTCGTGGGTGGCGGTGCGGGGGCAGTGGTTGTCGTCGTGGTCGGAGGGGATGTCGTCGTGGTGGTTCGGGGTCTGGTGGTGGTTGTTGGCGCTTGCGTCGTCGTCGTGGCGGGGGGAGCCGCCTTGACCGTCTTGGGCGGGTTGACTGCGTTCGCGATGCCCCCGATAACGAACAGGACGATAAACACCGCGAGAATCGTCCACCAGACCGGGTGGCGCCGCCATCTGGCCACCAGGCGGTCCTTGGTCGACGCAGGTGCTTCGGGTGGCACCATTGGCGGCGGCGGGGGTATTTGGGGCTGAGGCGGTCGGTAGTCGGGGTGGGTCTCGGGGGCGTACCACTTCCCGTCCGTCGCCTGCCACCAGCCGGGGCCCTGGCCTACGTCGCTCATTTCGCCGCCCTCTGGTGGTCCGCCTTTAGCGTCAGGGACTCTAGCTCCCTGGGCGAATCGCTTCTCGACTGGTGCCCATGGGAAGGACGGCGCGGAGACCCCCGGCACAGATGGAGTTGGGGCGCCGTGCCCGGGGGCGGCGCACCGAGCTAGGCCTGAGCCAGATGGCCTTGGCCGACCGGATAGGACTGCACTTCACCTTTGTCAGCTCAGTCGAGCGCGGGGAGCGGAATCTCAGCCTGTCGAGCATCCTGCGGCTGGCTGAGGGCCTGGAAATGAACGCCGCGGATCTAGTGGAGGATCTGCGGTGGGATGCCGATTCGCCCACCTGAGCACTTCCGCCGTCGTGGTGAAAGCATCGAGCAATGCCTCAGAACTCACACCCACGCCGCCCTCTTGCAAACCGAGTAGCGGAGCACATCAATACGGCGGGGGATTGGAAGCGATTTCGCTCTCCGAGACAGATATACGGGGATAGCACGGGAGCCCGACGAGTTAAGCCGCTCCGAGCACGACCAACTTCTGAGGGCGATGCTCGTGGCGGTACTCAAGTCAGTACAGGAGATAGCGGCCGATGTGGACGAGCTATTCGACCGCTTCCGGTAAGGGGTCCTCCATGACGCAGACCATCCAGGCCCTAGCCAACTCGGGATCGTCCCTGGGCAGGTCCTCGTTACTGACCATCTCGGCCGCCCATTTCTGCTCAGCCTTGGTGGCTCGCTGCGTGACAAGGCCCATGCGGGGTCATATTAGCCAGGCCCGGATTGAAACTGACCCACTACCCAACCGCTGTTGTCATGACCGCAGGTTTGAGGCCCCACAAAGGGCGGACCAGATTGATTCCACGCCTGAGACCAAGGCTCGGCGGAAATTGCTCTCGTTGGCCTGGGGATCCCAACCCACCAAGACCGAACGTATCGGACCGGCAATCGCAGTTTTCAGGGTCTTCTTGGGGGAGGCAGCAGTCTGAGCCTCGATCCACCGATCGGCGACCTGGCGTTCTACCACAGCCCCCTTACGAGTAAGTAGCCTTCGCCGAGCGAAGTTCACGGCGACTCTGATGCGAAGATTCGTTATCCGGCCGCGAGAAGTGGCTCCAAGCTGACGACGTATCCCAAGCCTCGTAGCTGGTCAATGGCTCTGTTTTTGGCCTTGTCAGGGTTGCGCTGGGTGTAGAAGTCGGCACCGGGGTCTGTGTAGAAGGCTCCGGTGTTGAGCATGTTCCAGTAGCGATGAGCATGGCGTGCTCTATGGCCACAAGGGCCTTGATGGGTCCCCGGCGTGAGGCGATGCGGCGGTACTTCCACCTCGAAGGGACCGTCCTCGAACACGTAGTAGAAGGGCTTCCAGTAGTCACTGGTGGCTTCCATCACGACCAGGGTGACACCCTCGTCGACCAAATGGTCACGCAGGGCGAGGATCCGAGGGGTCGTCGCACCCCAGGTCGTCACCGCGGAGGCAGCCCGGGCACGTCCCGGGTCCTGTATTCGCACGCGGACCTTGGCGTCTCTCTTCGAGACGTCGAGGCCCGGCACATCGGGGATGCATGACATCCATGATTCTCGCTCCCTTCTCAGGTCGGATCGCTTCAAGGCGCCCAGCCCGGGGAGGGCGAGAAACTTCAGAAGTCTGATGCGTGCTCAAGGCAACAATCCACGGTTCTCGTGGGTGCCCTCCACCACCATGCTGACCTACCGGCTCAACAGGCACTACAGAGGGTTCGGTGTCCAACCGGGCCGGACGCCCAAGTCTCACCGATTCGGGCGCCGCCGCTCGGTCTATGGACAACCGGGGAGGCCAGCAACCGTGAGCATCGCCATCTTCCACGACCCCGGCGTGCCCACCGACTCTGTGCTGCTGACCTGCTGTAAGCGTCCAAAGATCACCGGGGTAGGCACCGCCTCGGTAACTTTGAGCCGGTGTGATTCCGGCTCATCGCGTTAGACCCCCGCGTGTTCGATGGCGGGCTTGATACACGACGTCGGAGACCGTCGTCAAGACGAGAGACGCCATAGGACGGCGTTTCTGTCGATCGTCTCCAACGGTTCGGTGATCGAGCGTGAGAGCCGGAACTCGTCGACCGCCTCTCGGCAACTTGCGATGCTGTAGTCGTCGACGATGACGAATCCGCCCGGAGACAGCTTGTCGTAGAGAGCACCGAGGGCGTCTATGGTCGATTCGTACATGTCACCATCAAGGCGCATCACGGCCAGGGTCTCGATCGGTGCAATCGGAAGAGTGTCCTTGAACCAGCCCACGAGGAAGCGGACCTGGTCGTCGAGCAACTGATAGCGAGCGAAGTTGCTTTTTACATCGTCTAACGACACGGCGAGTTGTTTGTCCTTGTGGAATCTTGCGCCCGCATCAGCGGAATATTTCTCGACGTCCGGTGCCGGTAGGCCTTCAAATGAGTCGGCTACCCACACCGTTCGATCGGTGACACCGTATGCCGACAGCACACCCCGCATGAAGATGCTCGCTCCGCCCCGCCACACGCCGGTCTCAATGAAATCGCCTGGCACGCCGTCGGCAATGACGGTCTCTACGCAAGACTGCAAGCTGTCCAACCTTGCCATCCCCGCCATTGTCTCGGCGTCCGAGGGCCAGTCGTCGCCTTTTGCTCTTAAGGCATCGTTTCGCTTCACGACGAGGTAGTAGCCCCTGCTCAAGAGATAACGCTGCATCATCGAGAAAACCAGATGCCGTGGAGCCAGCCGCCATGGACGGAGATGCACGAGGCTGTGACTAGTGGGAAAGTCGGTTCGAGTGAGGATCCGCTTTAGCAGCTGGAGGTACTGAACTCGAACGGCATCGATCTCAGGAGTCACGTTGGCGGGAGTGGTCATCGGGGGGTCAAGGGTCGGCTCGCCGTGGCACAATACCAAAGCCCAGTGCCTTTCGGGTTGCGTGGCCCAAGGCAGCGGGAGAGGCGGTGTCGGACTCGAGCGCGGTGGTGGCCACAGGTCTTCCTCGCGGATCTACGACCTTCTAGTGGCGGAGAAGTCCAGGACCTCTTCGTGACCCAACACGGCGGAGCTGCGTCGTCGGCCCCGTTGCGCGTGCGCGTACTTTTGCCGAGACGACCAGGCGCTCGCGCCTTCGGTTTCCTGTCGAACTGTGACCTTTTTGTGAGGACCAAGGGACGGGGCCAAGATGGGCTGCCTGGACAGAAGGCGACGGCACCGGCCACTATGGCCGGTACGGCGCTGGTACTCGATCAGCTCGGCGGCCCGCTCGTCACCTGGACTCGGGCCGTCTGCGACTGGCCCGACTGGTCCACCCAGCCCAGCGTGACAGTGTCACCGGGGTGCTCGCTCAGCATCAGTGTGCTAATAGTCGTCGGCGAATCGACAGTCTGGCCGTTGAGCGACACGATCGTGTCGCCCTGGGTCAGGCCGGCCTTATCGGACGGGGACCCCGACACCACGCCGGCCACCAGGGCGCCCGAGGTGGAGCCGCTCTGGTTGCCCGAGCCGCTCTGGTTGCCCAGGCCACCCTGGTTACCGAAGCCCCCGGCTCCCAAGCCGTTCCCGTTCTGATCGGTGTTCTGGCTGTTGGTCGACTCGACCTGGACGCCGAGCAATCCGGTTGCCCCGATGTGCACCGTCGATGACGCGTCGCCTGCCGTGATCTGCTGGCTGAGGGGGATCGCTCGGCCGATGGGGATGGCGAAACCGGTGGTGTTCGAGTCGGAGAATTGGTACCCGGACGATGCTGCGGTGTCTATGCCGATCACCTGGCCCGAGCTGTTGACCAGTGGGCCGCCGGAGTCTCCGGGCTCGATGTTGGCGTTGGTCTGGATGAGCCCGGTCAACTGCTCGGAGGAGCCGCCGCTTTCGTCGCTCGCCGTGATCGACTGGCTGAGGGCGGTGACGCTCCCCGCCGCGGCGCTCGGGGTGCCCCCGGTGCCTCCGGCGTTGCCGATGCCGACCACGGAGTCCCCGACCGACACACTGGAAGAACTGCCGATCGATACCGTGTGCAGACCGGATGCGTTTTTGAGCTGGAGGACAGCGATGTCTTGGCTCGGGTCGTAGCCCACGACGCTTGCCGAGTAAGTGTGCCCGTTCCCGATGTCGGTCACGCTGAGGCTCGTCTCACCGTCGATGACGTGGTTGTTCGTCAGCACCTCCCCATTCGAGGTCACGACGATGCCGGTACCGGCCGCCTGGGCACCCTCGTAACTCAAGGTGGTGTTGATGTCGACCAGCCCGGGGTCCACCTGGTTGGAGATCGCGGTGTTCGCCGAGCTGCCCGAACTTCCGGAGCTGCCTGAACCTCCCGCGCTGCCAGCACTTCCCGAGTTACCCGAGCCGCCGAAGGACGGCGAGCCCGATGAGCCGCCGAAGGACGGGGAGCCCGATGAGCCGCCGAAGGACGGCGAGCCCGATGAGCCGCCATTGCCGCCATTGCCGCCACCACTTTGTGCGGGTGCGGGTGCGGTGGCCTGGCCGCCATTGGTGGTTCCCGAAAAGGCCGAATTTGCTGACGGCCGACCGATCCGGCCAATGCCAACCCCCGCACCCAGCGCGACGACGACAGCCACCGAAGTGATGACCAGGGTGCGCAGACCATGGCGGGCCGGCTTGGCCGGCGGCGGTGGGAGCGTCGCCCAATAGGGGTTGGGCTGTGGCCAGCCGGGGGGGTTGTCATGGTTCGGAGGTTGCCAACCGCCGCCACCGTGGCTCTGAGTCATCGGGTGGGTCGGCGCCACCGGATTGTTCGGCGCCATCGGGTGGGTCGGCGCCATCGGGTGGGTCGGCGCCACGGGGTCGGTCGGCGCCACGGGGTTGGGTGCCACCGGTTGTGCGATCGGTCCGCCGACGTAGACGCCTGGCGTCGGTTCTGCGGGGGGGAAAATCTCGCTCATATCTCTGCCCTTTCACGGGAGGTCCCGGTCTTCGGCTTTCGGTCTTGGTTCCAGTGGACTCCGGCTATCTAAGGAACTCGTTAACGCCAACCATGAGCGGCATAAGTTTCGAGGGGACGAAGGGCTGAACAGGATCGACACAATGGCGGGATCGGAGAACCTCTGCGCTGGGCGATGCTCGGACCCGCGACCGCGCCCAGGCGTATAGGCGCCAGGGTCGAGGATCAGGGGACGATGTCCCCGCAGCTCCGCGCGGACCGTCCGAGAGCGTGGAGCAGCTCGCGTTCGTAGAGGTCGAGTGTCGCCTGATCGAAGGCCACAAGGCGCACCAGCCCAACCGCGGTGCCGGCGTCGAAGACGGTTCGCACTGCGACGGCTGCGGCCAGATCGGCGGGGTACCCGTAGACGCCGGTCGAGATGGCCGGGAAGGCAATCGACTCGGCACCCAGCTCGTCGCCCACCCGTAGCGATTGTCGGTAGCACGATGCGAGTGTCTGGGCTTCGCCCGCCGACCCACCTCGCCAGATCGGACCCACCGTGTGAATGACCCAACGAGCCCGGAGTGCGAATCCCCCGGTCGCCTTGGCGTCGCCCGGTTCACACGAACCGAGTTCGGCGCACGCGGCGTGGAGCTCGGCCGCCCCCGCGGCCCGGTGAATCGCTCCGTCGACCCCGGCCCCGCCGCCAAGGTGTCGGTTGGCCGCGTTCACGATGGCGTCGACCCCCTCGGCCGTGATGTCACCGAGGACCGCCTCAATCCTTGGGCCGCTGCGCCGCATCAACTCTGGACGCTACCGCCGGGTCCGACCCAAAGGGCTGGGCCACACTGGCCCGATGAGGTGCTTTGTCGCGGTATGGCCCACCGACCCTGTCCGGGCGGTACTCCGCGCGCTGCCGCGTCCGGTGGTCCCTGGGGTGCGCTGGAGCACCGAGGACCAGTGGCACGTCACGCTGGACTTCTTGGGCGACGTGCCTATCGGCCAGCTGGCAGAGGTGACCGAGGTGCTCGGCGCGGTCGCCACCGGATTGGGCGGCCCCCTCACCGTATCGCTGGGTCCTCGGACCGAGATCCTCGGTCCGAGGGTGTTGTGTGTGGCGGCTTCTGGGCTCGATCAACCGGCCCGGGCCGTGCGCCTCGCCACCGCCGGCCTGGGTGACCACGCCGAAAGGGAGCCGTTCTTTGGCCACCTGAGCGTGGCCCGGGGCCGATGGGGGATCCCGCGAGGCCTGATAGGCCGGGCCCTCTCGGCCAGTTGGGTGGCAGAGGAACTCTGTCTGGTGGGCTCCACCCTCGGACCGGCCGGAGCGAGGTACGAAACGGTGTCCCGGTTCTTCGCGGGCCGGGCCATCTGAGGGTGGGCCGACGGGAGAGGTGCTGGATGGTTGGTCGGTCGGGACCATCCCCACGGCGAACACGCGTTCGCTACTAGAGTACCTCCAGGCGTCCGGGGAACGTCGACACCCGGTGTTACACCCCCTCCATAGGGTCGCCCTCGACAACGAAACCACGATCGCTAGATCAGGACACGAGGAGAAGGAACAGCGATGGCAGAGGAGCGAACCAAGGCGCTCGAGATGGCGCTCGGACAGATCGACAAGCAGTTCGGCAAGGGCTCGGTCATGCGGATGGGCGACAACATCAGCATGGGAATCGAGTCGATCCCGACCGGTGCGCTGGCCCTCGATCTTGCTCTCGGCATCGGCGGCCTGCCCCGTGGCCGGATCGTGGAGATCTTCGGTCCCGAATCCTCGGGTAAGTCCACCTTGGCCATGCATTGTGTGGCCGAGGCCCAACGCAACGGCGGTATCTGCGCCTACATCGATGCCGAACACGCCATGGATCCGGTCTACGCCAAAGCGATCGGTGTCAACATTGACGACCTGCTGATCTCCCAACCCGACACTGGCGAGCAGGCACTCGAGATCTCCGAAATGTTGATTCGTTCTGGTGCGCTCGACGTGCTGGTCATCGACTCAGTGGCCGCACTCACCCCCCGGGCCGAGATCGAAGGCGAGATGGGCGACACCCACGTCGGCCTGCAGGCTCGACTGATGTCCCAGGCGTTGCGCAAGCTGACCGGGACTCTCAGCAAGTCCGACACCATCGCCATCTTCATCAACCAACTCCGCGAGAAGATCGGTGTGATGTACGGCTCACCGGAGACCACTCCGGGCGGCCGGGCTCTCAAGTTCTATGCGTCGGTGCGGCTCGACATCCGCCGGATCGAGACCATCAAGGACGGGGCCGAGATGATCGGCAGCCGCACCCGGGTCAAGGTCGTGAAGAACAAGTGCGCATCTCCGTTCAAGCAAGCAGAGTTCGACATCATGTACGGCACCGGCATCAGCCGCGAGGGGTCCCTACTCGATGTGGCCGTGGACCTCGACTTCATCAAGAAGTCGGGTGCGTGGTTCACCTACGAGGGCGAGCAGCTCGGCCAGGGGCGTGAGAACGGCAAGACGTTCCTGCGGGAAAACCCACAGCTCATGGCCGAGATCGACGAACGGGTGCGTGAGCGTCTGGCCCCTGTCGTCCCGGTCGACGACGCTGCAACCGATGGGTCGGAGCCCGCGACGTCGATCCCCAATCCCGACGATCAGCCGATCTCCCTCGACTGACGTCGACCCGATCTGGACGGGCGTCGCCGAGAACCCCCCTCGGCACGCCCGTCCTTGGCGCTCAGCTGCAACGGGCGTGTGACGTGTTCGGGGTCAGTGACGGCGCGATTACGACACTCCGCATCTCCTTAGCGCTGGCCCCCCGGCGAGCTAGCCCCGGGTGGTCGTGGTCGCTCCGAAGGTAGGAGTGCCCGTCGTGTTGGATCCGGTCCCCGAGGTCGACGGCGCCGGCAGCGTGGTGGTGACCGTGACGGTGTTCGGGACGAGTTCTACCCAGGTCTGGCCCGGCTGCAGGGTGATCGGCGTCCCGTCGGCCGCGGTGAACTGGGTCGGCTGGCCGAGCGAGGATCGTGACCACGTGCCACCAACCTCGACCCCGCTCCGAAAGACCTCGGCCGGCCCACTGGCGTTGCCGTAGAGGTTGGCCTGGACTTCGAGGCCGCCTTGTGAGTTTTCGGCCCAGGGTCCGTAGGTGATCTGGACGAACTGGACGACGACGTTGGCGGCCATGTTCTGTGTGCCGTCGGCCAGCACGTCGGGCGTCAGGCCGTAGAAGCGGAGGAAGGCATGGGTCCGCGGGTCGTAGTGCCACACGACATTGGAGTTGCCCGAGAACGGGATCGACACCGAGGCGACCGGGAATCCCTTGGGCGTGGTGTCCGAGTAAGCGAAGATCGGGGCCGGTGGCGTGGTGTCGGTGGGCTTGAGCGCCCACAGGGCCGCTGTCGACGCGTAGGTATCGTACGGCGCGACCCGGCCGGCGGGGTGCTGGTCTACGGCCGCGTACGCGCCGAGGTCGAGATTGACGATGGGCGAGGCGTCGATGTTGGCGATCACCGGGTTGATCCCGCCCACATGGGCTTCGAGGGGTGCCCCGAACTGTCCCAGGATGCCGATGTCGATGTTTCGGGCGGAGCGGACCGGGCCGACCAGCGGAGGCTGCTGACACTGGAACACCGCGGCGTATCGGGTGATACCCCCCTCGACGGGCTCTTCAAAGATGATGTCGGCCTTGTCGAGACCCGTCTGAGGACGAGCGGCGGCGTAGTTGTCAACCTTGACAGCCAGGGCTGGTCGTTGAGGGACCCCACCCCCACCGGGGACCGCGGCACCGGTCAGCGGGCAAAACGAAACCGGGGCGGCCGCCACGGTGGTCGAGGTGGTCGTCGTCGTCTGCTTGTGGGCGTTCTTCGTGGGCGAGGACGAAGCGCATCCGGCCAGTACCAACGCGCCGAGCGCTCCGATCGTCAACCACCAGCGTGCGGTACTCGACGCAGGCGAAGGTCGCGGCGTCGGCTGCGGGAGGTGGCGGGGAGGTGTGGTGTCGGACAGTGGGATGTGGTGCATGCGGTGGGGTCTGGATCCGGTTCGTAGGCGTCAGGCTGCGTTGGTTGCCGGCGCGCTACCCGCTTCCGTCGCTGGCCCCTGGTACACGGCCGTCCAGTTGCCACCCGATGGTTGCGTTGCCGACGCGGGGCCGTTTGCGAACAGACCGTAGACGTTCTGCATTGCCCGGAGGAGGATATCGGTGACACCGGGGATGCCGGCGGGGACGACGTTGGATGGGAAGGCAGTCGTGTTCGCCAACTTGTTGACGAACGACGCCATACCCGCCGCCAGTACACCGCCGCCTCCTGGCACCGTGTAATAGGTGAGGTCGGACCAGTTGTTCTGGCCCCCCACCGGGGAGTGTCCCATGACGTCGACGTTGCGAGGACCCGGGAGAGGGGGCACGTAGCGGTCGTATTCGCCTTGGACGACCTTGGGCAGGTGCTGACCGTCGGTCAGTCCGCAACCGTCGAAGAGCCACGAGGAGGCGTCGGTGATGACGAGGTCGTCGTTGGCCCGCACCGACTGGTACATGCTGCCGATGAGCTGGCTCTCGGGCCACAACGTGGGCGCCGAGGCCCAGTTGGGGGCGGTAACCAACTCGTTGTTCACTCCAGACATGGGGTCGGCCGCCGCGTCCTTGTAGCAGACCTCTAGGCGGTTGGGTCCGACAGGGGACGATTCCAAGCGGATCTGGCGATAGCAGGCGTTGGCGCCGAGAAAGGCAAGGTTCGTTCCTCGAGCAAGTGCGCTCACTGCGCCGTTGCGCATGGGGAGGGACCAGTACTCGTCATGGCCCATGGAAAAGAGGGCCCGGTGGCCTGCCAGCAGTCCGGGCCGCTCATGAAGGTCAATATCGGTCCAGTAGGTGAGGTCGATGCCGAGCCGTTCGAGGTCGTAGAGCAACGGGAATTCGTTGCCGAGAAAGTCGGCGGACCCCTGGGCCCAGGTCTGGGGGTAGGGACGGTCAAAAGAGACAACGCGGGACCGGTTCTCGAAATCGCTTCCACCGCCCGGCTTTTTGCCGTAGTAGAGGGAGTATTCGCCCCACAGGTTGTAGGCCTGCCATGTGGTCACGCTGTTTTGGAGCACGAAGGCGGCGGCGGAGGAATCGTCGCGGATGGTCAGCGGCACGTATTGCTGCTCGCCCCCCTCACCTTGGAGTTTCAAGAGGTAATTTCCCGGAGGCCACGAACTGTCCACATTGAATGTGAGGGTCGGATTCCACTGACACGACACCGTGTTCACACCGGCGCCTACCGTGGGGGGCGGCTGGGCTTTGCTGGACACCGGATCGGTCTGGAAAACCAGCCGACCGCCGAGACCTTGGTAGTAGCCCATCCGAAAGGCCTGCAGGGCCACGGTCTTCGCCGTGGTGTTGACGAACACGGAGATCTCATCACCGGCTACAGCGCTCACTTGGCTCGCGTAGCCCTCCATTGAGTGGGGAATCTGTCGACCGGTCACTATCCAGTCGATCGTGCCGGGCTTGCTGTTCTCGAGCACCAGCCAGCGGGCAACGGGCACCACCACGCCGCTGTCCAGGGTGACCAGGCTGACCGGCGGCACCACGGCCCGGGGCGGCCGTTTGGGGTGCGCCGGGGGACGGCTGTGCCGCGGCCGAGCAGCACCGGCGTCGCTTTCGGATCCGAGGGCGAACGCGGCCAAGCCGCTCACCCCGATCGAGGCACCCGCCAAAAACCGCCGCCGGTCAAACTGTTGGCCCGAGTCCGAGGGCCTCTCGCCCGCCCCACCCGGTACGTACGCCTCGGGCATGGCGCCAATGATACCGGCGCCGGCTGCGGCCCGATTGCCAGGCCAGGCGCTCGGTCGTTCTCATTGGGTAGCGTCCGTCAGATGACCTGGGCCCGTGCGCTGCCTCCCCCGCTGCGCCGCTGCGCCGCCGCCGCCGTGCACTGGGCCTGGCAGTGGGCGGCCGAAGCGGGCGCCATTGGTCCGAACGACGACCGAGGTCGGCGCTTCGGGGCCTTCGGGCGGGGGAGTCTCGTCGCCTTCCCGCAAGGGGCCATTTACAACGAGCATTACATCTGTATCGGGGAGGGGACCATGGTGGGTCCCTATGCCAGTGTGACCGCCGGTATGGCGCCGGGCCAGGTGATGGCGACCGACCCGGTGGTCACAATCGGCGACCGTTGCGTAATCGGCCGTGGCAGTCACATTATCGGCCACTGGAGTATCGAGATCGGCGACGACATCCAGACCGGTCCCTACGTCTATATCACCGACCAGAACCATTCCTATCAGGATCCCGACCAACCAGTGGGCCGCCAGTGGCCGGTGGAAGCCAGTGTCCGCATCGGATCGGGCAGCTGGCTCGGAGCCAACGTCGTGGTGCTGCCCGGTACCGACATTGGTGAACACGTCATCGTTGCTGCCGGCGCGGTTGTGCGCGGTGTGATCCCCGACCGCTGTGTCGTGGCTGGAGTGCCCGCCCGCGTCGTCCGGCGGTGGCTGCCCGGGCGCGGCTGGGTCGATGAGCGAGACGTCGCTGCCACCTGAGGGCGCACTGGGGCGCAGAGATGACCGCGTCGTGGTCGGGGTGGTGGGACCGGGTACCGCGGACCCGGCGAGAGACGCCATCGCCGAGGAGGTCGGCGTGCTGTTGGCCCGGGCCCGGGCTGTCGTGGTTTGCGGCGGCCTGGGTGGGGTGATGGCCGCCGCCTGCCGCGGCGCGGCGAATGCCGGTGGCCTGACGGTGGGGATACTGCCCGGCGAAGACCCGCGGGCGGCCAACGAGTGGGTTGCGGTCCCGATTCCGACCGGTCTCGGGGAGTTGCGCAACGGACTTGTCGTCCGCTCGTCGAACGTGCTGGTGGCGATCGGCGGCGGTTATGGCACCCTCTCGGAGGTGGCGTTCGCGTTGAAGGTGGGGTGTCCCGTGGTCGGTCTCGGCACGTGGACACTGGTCCGCCCTGACGGCCGGACCGACCCGGGGGTGTGCCCGGTCGCTGACCCCGCGGAGGCGGTTGCCCGAGCACTGGGCTGGCACGGTCCTCCCTGCCCTCCCCACCCTCCTGATCTTCGGACGTGGTGGCAAAGTACACTTGAGCAACGTGGCCTGTTCCCTTGCGGGGCGAGGGCCGCTCGCAACATGAAGACGGAGGTGATCCCATCAGCGACGTAGCGCAGGGACCCGGGTGGTGGCAGGCATCCGACGCCAAGTGGTATCCGCCTGAGTCCCATCCGTCTCGAGCGGCACCGGCGGCCGTGCCCCCCCTGATCCCGACCCAGATTCCGCGCGCTGCGGTCCCGGCCGCCTCCACCGAGGTTTTCACGGTGGGCGCCTCGGCGGCGCCCAAGTTCCATGTACCGCCCATCGCCGTCGAGGTCGACCAATCGGCGGCCGAGCCCCTCACGTACTCGCCACCTTCGCCGGCTCCCCCGTTGAACACGGTGTTCCCAACTCTCTCCGGGGCCGGGTCGTGGTCGGTGGCGTCGAGCCCGTCATTTCCGTCCTCCGGCACCCCGACACCCCCAGGCCATACGGCCCGACCGTGGGGGGATGCGGATTTCAGCGAAGGTTCCCCGCTCATCGTGAGCCAGCAGTCGACGTCTTCGGGTGTGTTGAAGGCCAAGGTCGACCCACGGGGAGGATTTGCGGCGGTTCTCAGCCTTCTCCTGGTGGGTGCATGCTTCCTTCCCTATTACATGTTCACGCCCTCTGCGGTCAACCTCCCCGTCACCAACGCCACCGTGCTCGACCATGCCTTCGGTCCGTGGCGCATCGTCATCCTGGTTGTGGCCGTGCTCTGCGTGCTCGTCGGGATCGTGAACTCGGTGCTGCGGGTCGGGGTGCGTGGAGCGGTCGGGGTCTTTTTCGCGTTGCGCGTGCTTGCGCTCGCCCAACTCGCGCTGTGGGTCGTCGCACTCATCGACCGCAGCTGGTCGGGCGTCGTCCCGCTCGCCCCCGGCGCCAGCGTCTCGGTCACCTGGGTGGCATATGTGGCCGTGTTGGTGGCGTTCGCTACCCTCGGAGGGTCTGTCGCCTCGCTCGGGAAGCATTAGCCGGTCGGGCGGGATTGCTCGGCGGCTGTGCGCACCTCGCGTACGGTGTGGCCGGTGGGCGACACGAGCACCCAGCTGGTCACGGTCAGTGGACCCGACCATCCCGGAATCGCCGGTCGGCTGTTCGCCGCCCTGGCATCCCTGGATTCTGTGATTCTGGACGTTGAACAGGTCCATGTCCATGGTCGGCTGTTGCTCTGCGTCGAGATCGACCGCTGGCAGGGTGAACCCGGTGACCTCAGCGCGGTGTTGATCGACGCCCTTGGTCCCCTCGGTGCCGGACTCGATGTCGCAGCCAGTGCTCTCGACGCCACCGCGGACAACCCCGGCGGCGCCGGCCACCTAGTGACCCTGCTCGCCCCACAGCTCAAGACCGAGGACCTGGCCGGCGTGTGCGCCCGCATCGCGGCGAGTGGGGCCAACATCGACCGAATCGTCCGGCTCTCGAGCTATCCGGTCAACAGCTACGAGCTCGCGGTCTCTGGTGGTGATCCGGCCCTGCTGCGATCGAACCTGGTCGAAGAAGCAGCCCGGCGGGGTGTCGACGTGGCGGTCCAGCAGGCCGGACTCCATCGGCGGGCCAAGCACCTGATCGTCCTTGACGCCGACTCGACCCTGTTGCAGGGTGAAGTCATCGACCAACTGGCCGAGCGGGCCGGCTGTGGTGAACACGTCGCCTCGATCACTGCCAGCGCCATGGCTGGCGCGCTCGATTTCGGCGACGCGTTGGAAGCGCGCGTGGCACTTTTGGGCGGGTTGAACGCCTCGGTGCTCGATGAGGTTGCCGCAGACCTGGTGCTCGCCCCCGGTGCCCGCACGCTCGTGCGCACCCTAAAGCGGCTCGGCTACGTGACGGCGATCGTGACCGGCGGCTTCGTCCAGGTGATCGACCGGCTGGCCAACGAGCTCGGGATCGACCATGTGGCGGCGAATGAACTTGAAATTGCACACGGCCGCCTGACCGGCCGCCTGGTCGGGCCACGGGTCGATCGGGCCGGAAAGGCCGCCGCCCTGGTGCGTTTCGCCGAATTGGCCGGCGTTCCCCTCGCCCAAACTATCGCCGTCGGTGACGGGGCCAACGACCTGGACATGCTGGCAACCGCCGGGTTGGGCATCGCTTACAACGCCAAACCCGTGGTCCGGCGGGCCGCTGATACCGCCCTGAACGTGCCCTACCTCGACGCCATTTTATTCATGCTCGGGATATCGAGAGAGGAGATAGAGGCCGCCGACGAGGCGTCGAAGACGGGTGACTGAGTCGCTCGGAGGCGGGCCTTGCGGCCCGGAGAGGTCCAGTGGCCGTGGGGGTCGCGGCATAGAGCGAGGGTCAGCGCGTTCTGCCAAGGTGGGGACCAGTCCGGTTGAGACCCTGGGAGGGAATCGTGCGCGTACCACTCACCATCGGCGATTTTTTGGAGCGGGCTGCCCTGGTCCACGGGGAGAGGACGGCCCTGGTCGATGAGCCCGGCGTCGCCGGCTCGCTGGGCTCGATCACCTACACCGAGCTGCACGACCGGGCCCGTGGGATGGCGCTCACGTTGGACTCGATGGGGGTCGGGCCCGGCGAACGGGTGGCCATTGTCAGTCCCAACTCCGGGAGGTTCTTGACCTCGTATTTCGGGGTCAGCGGGTTTGGCCGGGTCCTCGTGCCCATCAACTTCCGCCTGAACGCCGACGAGGTGGGCTACATCGTCGAGGACTCGAGCGCCTCGGTGCTCCTCTACGACCCCGAGCTGGAAGGCGAGCTCGCCGCGGTCAGCGCGAAGCACCGCATCATGCTCGACGGCGTGTCCGACGCCGAGTTGTTCGCGCCGGCCCCAAAGGGCGTGGTGCCCGCCCGCTGGGAGGCCGACGAGGACGCCACGTGTTCGATCAATTACACCTCGGGAACCACGGCGCGACCCAAGGGAGTCCAGCTGACACACCGGACATGCTGGCTGAATGCTGTGACCTTCGGGTGGCATACGACCGTGAGCGACCGAGACGTCTTCTTGCACACGCTACCCATGTTCCACTGCAACGGCTGGGGCATGCCCTATGCGCTGACCGCGATGGGCGCGCGTCACATTGTCCAGCGCAAGATCGACGGGGAAGTCATCCTCTCGCGTATCGGCGCTGACGGCGTCACCCTGCTGTGCGGGGCCCCGGCCGTAGTCGCTGCCATCTTGAAGGCCGCCGAGGCCCGACGCGAGCGGGGAGAACCGGTGCCCGGAGCAGGCCGGGTTCGCATGGTCGTGGCCGGGGCGCCCCCGCCGTCGAGGACCATCGAGCGTATGGAGACCGAGCTTGGTTGGGAGTTCATCCAGATCTACGGCCTGACCGAGACGGCGCCGCTGCTGACCGTGAACCGGGCCCCAAGGGAATGGGACGAGCTCGACGTGCCCGAGCGGGCCCGGCGTCTGAGCCGGGCTGGTGTTCCCGCCACCGGGGTGCGGGTCCGGGTCGATGAGCAAGGCGAGGTGCTGGCCCGCTCCAACCACGTCTTCGCCGGCTATTGGAACCAGCCCGAGGAGTCGGGCCGTGCCCTTCGAGAGGGCTGGTTCCACACCGGTGACGGGGGATTCTTCGACGGCCCCTCGTTGGTGATCTCTGATCGCAAGAAGGACGTGATTATCACCGGTGGGGAGAACGTATCGTCCATTGAAGTCGAAGACTGCCTCTACCAGCACCCGGCGGTCGACGAGGTCGCGGTGATCGGCGTGCCAGACGAGACGTGGGGCGAGACGATCAAAGCTTTGGTGGTCGTCCGCGATGGAGAGACGGTGACCGAGGGGGAGCTCATCGTCCATTGCCGCGACCGGCTGGCGCACTTTAAGGCGCCGACCAGTGTGGAGTTCCCCGAGTCGCTCGTCCGCACAGCCTCGGGCAAGCTACAAAAGTACAAGCTGCGCCAGCCTTTTTGGGAGGGACGTGAGCGCTTCGTGAACTGAAGGACGGAATGGCCCAGTCGTTGCCGCCTCTGGCGCCCGCTGTGAGCTGGTCCGCAAGGGCCACTTGGCTCGTTGCCCCCGACGGGGGGATCTTCTCTTGCAGCGGCGCAAAATTCGACGGCTCAACGGAGAGCCAATGGCGCCGTCTTCGCGCTGACCGCCAGCTCTCCGACCGCCAGCTCTCCGACCGCCTGGCGAACCACCGGGTCGGACGGGGCCACGCCCAACCGGAGCGCCGACGGGGTAGCGGCCGCCTGAGAGGAATCTCAACAACCCGGCCCGAACGTCTGGCCGCCATCTTGTATACATGAAGGCCACATGGAACATTTCCTGGCCACCTGGGGCTATTTGGCCCTGTTCGTCGCCACATTCTTGTCTTCGATGGGGATCCCGGTGGGTTCTGAGGTGGCGATCGCGTTCGCCGGTGCTCTGGCCAGCGGTCAGGTGATCAGCACGGGGGGTCACGACCATCTGAATCTGGTCCTCGTGATAGTGGTAGCCGTCATTGGAGAGGTCGTGGGGTCCATAGCGGGCTACGCCATAGGCTTCTACGGCGGCCGCCCACTCGTTGACCGTTTCGGCAAGTACGTGTTGTTAACCCACAAGGACCTCGATCGGGCCGAAGCGTGGTTTGACGGGCGCGGGGAGTCGGTCGTGCTGTTCGCTCGGCTCATACCGCTCGTCCGTTCGTTTATATCCTTGGCGGCGGGGCTGGCTGAGATGGCCTTCGCGAAGTTCCTCGTGTACACGGTCATCGGGTCCGCGGCGTGGTGCGTGGCGTTGGCGAGCCTCGGCTACAGCCTGGGCGCCAGCTGGCACCATTTCATCAAGGCCTTCAGTTACGCCGGTTATGTGGCGGGCGCGCTCGTGGTGATTGCGTTCGTCCTCGTCATCGGTCATCGGATTCGCACGCTGCGACTCGAGAGAGATGCGAGTCCACCGGACGAAACGCAGGTGGATTCTTCAGCTCGCTCTGTCGACTAGGCCTCGAGCGCTGGCAGCGTGCTCAGCGGACCGAACTGATCAAGGCCGTGCTGCGAAGCTCCCGAGTCTCTACAGCAGAGGCTCTGCATTAATTGCGCTCGACGGGCCCTTCACCGCTGGCCAATCCCCGGACGTTCTTGGGCCACGATGCAGTCGCTCACGAGGGCGACGGCGCGCCATTGCCCCGCTGTGTGGCTCAGTAACGTGCGGCAGTTTCTCAGCGCGAGAGCCGAGCGGCTCGGGTTTGTCGATATGCCCGGTGCGGATTCGGGATTGCCGACGGCACCGGCCGAGCCCGTCACGCGCCACGTCCATGCGCCAGAAGAAAAAGACGGGGCGCGTCCGAGCACCGCAGCGAATAACTCGGCGGCATAGCTTGGCGCCCGCCCACGGTCAGTAATGGCGACATACGTGACGGCAAACTCGGACACTGCGGAGCGAAGGGTGGCAATCTGCCAGGGTGCACCGGAGGGGAAGGGGCCGGCGATCTCCGCCGAGAGGGCTGCGAGGACCCGTTCAGCCGAACGAGCCGGACCGAGTTGCAGAGCTCTGCCATTCGGACCGGGCACCTTGGCGTAGCCACCAGCGAGCCTGAAGCTGATGCCACTCATGCTCTGCCAGACCATCGGCGCGGAGAAGGCGGTGGCGGACATCGAAAAGGGATAGGTGAGGACCACTGGACTCTTGCCAGCGGTGTGTCCCGTGCGGACAATGCCCTCCAGCCAGCGTGGCTCAGACACCGACCGGGTAGTGAGCGGCGCGTGGTAGGCGGCCCAGATCGGTATCAGTGCCGCAGCGCTGAGCGCGACCAGACAACCTGCCGCCACGAGTCCGCGGGCTTTGCCGGGTCGCCAGATGCCGGGCGACGCAAGTGCCCGTCGCCACTGGCTTGTCCGTAGCCAACAGGCGTCGACCCCCAGAGCGACGATGACAGCGATGAACAGGTCGGCGAGCGCGCTGAAGCGTTGCGGGCCGATCGCATCGAGCACCGGCAGGGAGCCGAGCGCTCGCCAGGGCAACCACACGGTCGCCGCTCCGCCTGTCGTCCAGAACAGGGCACCCAAGGAGAGCACCACAGTGACCACCGCCGTGGTGCTCAGAACCCTGGTGGATCGGCGCCGCCAGGAGACCAACGCGCCAACGACAGCCAGGGCCACCACCGCGTACCCGAGGTACGCAGACGGGGGTCCGGCTGGTCCTTCGTAGCCACCGAGTTGCAACAACGGATTGGGAATCCCAGTCTGCCCCGGAGCGAGGATGTCGATGAACCTGTTCCCCTGAATCTGGATCGCTGGCCACGGCGCGCCGACGATGTGGCGGGGCCCGAACAGCGCGATCCATGCGGGAACGGCCAGGAC
Source organism: Acidimicrobiaceae bacterium (assembly GCA_003161575.1). Lineage (GTDB taxonomy): Bacteria > Actinomycetota > Acidimicrobiia > Acidimicrobiales > RAAP-2 > PALSA-457. Next base: position 46,325 of record PMOE01000022.1, read on the forward strand.
GATCGCGGTCAGGCACATGGCCACCACGGTCCCTCTTGCGGCGAACCTCCAGGAGTGTCGGATCAACCTTGGCACCCACGCGGCGGTACTCAAGAGCCCGATCACCCCGACCACGACGGTGATGGCCAGAATTTCTGTCGAGATCATAAATTGCGCCACGACCAGCAGCCCCAGCCCGATCCCCAAGCGCGTCGCGTCTCCCTGGCCAGCGAGCATCTTGCGGCCGACGAGCATCATGAGGGGTGGCACGACGAGCAACGCCAGTCCGATGTGTCCGGTCGCGTCGTTGTCGATCACGAACGGGGAGTAGCCGAACACGAATCCGGCGATCCACGCCGCCGGTGACCAGCCGACCATTCGTCGGCAGGCGATCCAGCATCCCCAGGCGCTGAGCGCAGGAGCCAGTGTGAGAGCGATGTTGGTAGAGGCGATCGGTCCGGCGATCCACGTGACCGGTGCCAAGACCATCCCGACGAGGGGAAAGCTGGCGTTCGACAGTAGGTTTACCCCTTTTGGTGCCCACAGGGAACCACTGAAAAAGGGGTTCAGACCGTGCTGGAGAGCGTAGGCGGGCCACGCGATGAACCACACCTGCTGCCCGGAGTCCCCGCACGTGCAGGCGAGGGTGGACCCGAGGTGCCCGTCCCAGGCGTGCCACCACAAGAAGATCGCCGGCAGGCAGAAGACAGCGATCACCCCGAGGTTTTTTGCCACGGCGCGCAGCGACCGATCTCGTGTGCTTTTCCAACACCGCCTGCTCGGTGACGGAGCCGGCGAAGCGCGGTCAACGATGCTCTCCCCCTTCACCTCCGACCGGTGTCCGGGAGCGCTAGGGAGCTGTTCGATCGTGATGGTCACAACCCTACGAGGGGTAGGTGAGAACCATGTGAATGCCGTATTGCAAGTGTGCGATTCGCCTCTAGCCCAGCGCAAAGAGATTCCCGGCGCGCTGGGTTTCGCGAGGTCGGATTACGTTGTGGCTGGGAAGCGGGTCGCCTGGGTCTCAATCCAACCATGCAGGGTTCGGACCAATCGCTGCTTCATTGCCGATGTCAGCCTCGCACCGCCGTGCGCCACGGCGCCCCTGCAATCGTCGGGGGCGATCCCCGGATATCGGTGGGCGATTGTCGCCCAGGCCGACGGACCGTCCGTTCTGGAGGGTGCTTTTCCGATACGACGGCCGAAGTGCGGTGCCGGTCGCACCCTCATCGAGTCCGGCGAAGCACTCTCAGGATTTCCGAGCATGGGAGGATCGCCCCCAGGAAGCAATTACGCCGATCGATCCGGACCGAGATTGTGCACAGTCCGGTGGGTCTCGATTCCCGGACTCGGGGGCCCACCCGATCGGGTCGGTGGCCACCAGTCACCGGTGAGCTGGCCAGATCGGTTCTCACGCCTTCCGGGGACAATCGTCCACCGGTAGTATGCGCCCGTCACCACGACAAGACACGCTTCTTCCTACCGGATCCACGGGGTGGGGCCGTAATTGTTCGTCCGACGGCCCCGATACGGGGTCTCGAATGTTCCGGGGGCACCCGATGGAAAAGCAGCCAATCAGCGGAAGGGACCAACCCGCGAAAAGCCGTGCCCCGACCGGTTCGGGTGGCGCGGGGAAAAAATCGACGACGCCCCCCGGCGGGGCCAAGTCGTCACCACCCGGCGCCAAGCCCACATCCAAGTCCACGTCCAAGTCCCCGTCCAAGTCCCCGGCAGAAAGGAGTGGAGCCGGACAGCCGGGCAAGGGATCCCCTTCCGCCCAACCGAGCGGCGCTCGGAGGACCGCCACCAAGGGCCGACTCCCAGGCCAGGCCGCCGCGGCAGGAAAGACAGCGGCTCCTCCGACCGGGCAAGGAAACCAGGCGAGGCGTTCGGTGCAACGGCAGTCGACCGGTCGCCGGGTGCGAAGTCCGGCGACGTTCACGGGACGGGCCGGCCAAGCGGTAGCCATAGGGGCCTTTGTCCTGACCATCGTGGACATTCCGAAGCTCCAGTACTCCGTCTTTGCCCCAGAAGCCGCCGTGTTCTTGGCAATGGGGGCCGCCGGGCTTCCCTTGCTGGTCGCACGTGCCGTAGGGCATCGGGGATCCCGGCGAGCGACGAGCGAGCTCTGGGCGGCGCGTCTGGCCATCGCGTTCGTTGTCTCCGGCCTGATCTCGGTGGCGATGGCCGCCCGCCCGACCCTGGCTTTGGTGGGACTGTACCAACACGGCACCGGTTGGCTCTTCATTGCGGGCGTCGCCGGGTTCTGGGCCCTCGGGACCGGCCTTGGGGACACCGAACGCCGACTGCTCGAGCTGGCGCTGATCTTTGGAGCACTCGCCAACTCGGTGCTCACCGTGTTCCAGCAGCTCTTCGGCCTTGGGGGCATCGGTCTCGAGGGGCTCGCCGGCCAGCCTGATGGCGTCCTTGGGAACCCGGTCCTCTACGGCGGCCTGGCTGCGGCCGCCTTGGTCTTGATCACACCACGTTTCATCGCACAACCGCGACGGTGGTGGGCCGGTGTCGTCATCATCGGCGTGGGAATCGGTCTTAGTGGTGAACGCCTCCCGGCATTGTTGGCGCTGATTGTGGTGGGTTTCTACGCCGGCTCACGGTGGCGTCAGCGGAGCCAATCCATTGACCAGTTGGGCTGGCGTCGCAGCCTTGAGAACGCCGGTATCACCATCGCCGCCATCCTCGTCGGGTCGCTGGTTGCCAAACTGAAAGGCGGCCTCGGCGTCGTGAGTCACGCCGCGGGTTCCACCACCAGCGAGACGTTTGGCCAGCGCCTCGACGCCTGGCGCAACGGCCTCCACGCCTTTGCGTCCCACCCGATCTTTGGATCGGGCCCGGGGCAGTTCCGAGCGGCGACCTCCCCGTACTACAGCGTTTCGGACTTCAGGGTGGACGGTGGAGTCACAATCACTTTCCCCGACGCGCACAACATAATCATCGAGTACGCCGTCACAACTGGCATCATCGGACTTGGACTCCTCGCCGCGTGGTTCGTCTACGCCGTCCTGCACCGCAGCGGCCCACTGATCGGGTTCGGGCTGGTGATCCTGGCCCTCCAGATGGCCGAGCCGTTGAACATCGTCCTCACCCCGTTGGCCTTCTTGGCCATTGGTGCGGCAGCCCTTACCTCTCGAGCCAACCCTGATTCCCCCGACGAAACCGGTACGCGAGCCAGTCCGGCCGCCAGGGTGCCCGCGTGGATCGGGCCGACTTCCCTCGCCCTGGCGGTGGTGGCCGGCGTAGTGGGAATCCTGATAGTGGTCGGCGATGTGAACTTCGAGACCACGAGAGCCGACAACATTGCCAACAACAACCAAGCGGCGCTCGGCCCGGGCGCAACCGCCAACTCGCTCATTGGTTTTTGGCCTGATCCCGCGTCGCTGCTCGGCACCATCCACCTCGCCCTCGGCAAATCCGGCCAGCCAGGTCAGTACACCCAAGCCATCTTATGGGCTCAGCAGGCAGTCGATAAGGACCCCACCAACTCCCACCTGCTGACGACCCTGGCCCGATACCAGGGAAGTGTGGGCGACAATGCCGGAGCCACGCGAAGCGCACTCGAGGCTTTGAAATATGAAATGACTGATCCCGACGCCGAATCGGTCCTCGGAATCCTCGACACTATCGGTCACGAACCGGAAGCGGCGAAGAAATACTTGGAGGAGTCCCTCAATCTTGTCCCCGACCAAACAAGCTTGAGGAAGGTACTTGCGGCGCTCAATCGCGGTTGCACTGCCCTGCCGGTCACTCCGAGCCATCCCAACCTTCGGTTCCACTGCCCGCCCTCGTGATCAGATGAACCCAAAATGGACCGTGGTTCGAAAGGCCGGCCAGGGTCTCATCGCAACGGCAACCGCCTTCTGGGCATCGAAGCCCGAAGTTCGCTGTCGATGAGAATTAGCTTGCTCATCAATTCGCTCGACGAGGGCGGCGCGCAACGACAGCTTTCCAATCTGGCGATGGGACTGCACCGCCGGGGTGACGACGTGCTCGTGCTGTCGGCAATTCCCGGGGGGAAGTTCTCCGAAGAGCTGTCCGCTCACGGGATACGCGTCAGCTCGTGCAACAAGATCACCAGGAACGACCTGCGTTACCTTTATCGGCTCGCCGAGATGCTGCGCCAAGAGGCCCCTGACGTGTTGTCGTGCTCTCTCATCGATTCCAACGTCATCGGAATGGTGTACAAAGCCATCTCACCCAAGACTCCCGTGGTGATGGGAATTCGCAATGACTCGCCCAATCGGTGGCCCGAGACCCGCGTCGCACGGATCCTCCCCTTTCTCGAGCAACGATTGTCGCGTTTCGCGGATGCGATCGTCGTCAACTCCGTCCGAGGCCAGATCCATGCACAGGTCCGGGGTATCCCGATCGAACGGATCCGCCAGGTTGACAACGGTATCGATACCGATTTGTTCCGACCCGACGAGGGGAAGCGGGCGGCTACACGTTCGGAGTGGGGTATTGCTGAGGACGAGGTGCTCATCGGGTTCGTCGGTCGTCAGCATCCGCAAAAGGGCATTCCGGTCTTCCTCGAGGCCGCCCGGCAAGTCGCCGACTGTTGTCCGTCCGCACGGTTCGTGATCATTGGGAGAAGCCTTCGCGCTGACTATTCCGCGGAGTTGCGGACCATTGCTGACGCGTTGGACCTGCGGTCACCGCTGCTGCGCTGGTCCTCGTCCTACCCGGACATGCAGGCTGTGAACAACGCCTTCGATTTGCTCGTGAGTTCGTCCTTCACTGAGGGATTTCCCAACAATGTCGCCGAGGCTCTGGCTTGCGGGACACCTTGTGTTGTCGCCGATGTTGGCGACTCTGCGCGGATCGTCGCCGATCCCAGACGGGTCGTTCCTCCGGGTGATCCGAAACAACTTGCCCACGCTTGTCTGCAGGTGGTCGGTGACACGTCGGCCGACGGGGGAGCGAATCTCCGAGCACTGGTGCTGGGCTTTGATATCGACTCCATGGTGGAACGCACACGAGCTGTCTATGTCGATGTCCTGACCCGACGCGCCAACTCGCGTCTCGTCGCTACCTAGGACGCCCGGATCTGATGGCCCGTCACGCCTTGATCAGCCCCGAGCATCCCGTTGAGGAGGGAACCCGTGCGGTCCCCCCGGCCCCCCTGCGGGCCGCTGCCAGCCACGTCAGGCGTCGCGTTGCGTCGATCCCCCTCGCATTGGTCCTCGGTCTCGGCGCGATACTGGCCATCGATGCTTGGTGGCTCGAGCGGTTCCGGGTGGGGTATCCGGTCCAGGTGGACGAGGCCGGGTACCTCACAATGGGTCTTGTGGACGCCGGCGGTCTGCGGCATGGTGGCATCAGTGGTCTGTGGCATGCAGTGCTGTCTTCGAAGCTGCAGGCGCCATTCGGGCCTCTCCTGACACTGCCGTTCCACGTTATTTTCGGGTGGAGTCTCGCCGACGGATTCGCCTTGTCGCTCGTACTCGCAGTTGTCCTTGCGGTGCTCACTTACGCAATCGCGCGACGGTTGATGCCTCGTTCGTGGTCGGTGCTCGCAGCTCTCACCGTGGCTGCGGCGCCCGAGGTGACGGACAACGCCAGGGATTTCCTGCTCGCCCTTCCGCTCGCCGTCATGTTCACCGCGGCCATCTGGGCGCTCGGCCGATCAGAGAGTCTCGTCCGAACCGGCTGGACGGTAGCTGCAGGGGCTCTGTTGGGCTTGGCGACGGTGAGCCGCACGATGGGACTCGCATTCGTCGCCGGGCCGATTCTCGCCGCGGTGCTGCAGACGGCGGTGTTGCGGCCGGCGCGGCGCAGACTCGCCAATCTGACCGTCCTGTTGATGACGGCTCTCGTCGTCGCCTTCCCGTGGTACGTAGGAAGCATCAGCACCGTGCTGCCCTACCTGGAAGGGCACAGCCCATACTTTCGCGGAGCCCACCATTCCGGTTCCAGGCCAGCGCCGGAGCTCTGGCAAACAGCTCTCCGTGACCTGTTTGTCCACGGCCTGTTCGTCCCGTTGGGTCTCGGCTTCGCCGCCTGTTTCGTCATTGGTGCTGTCACCGTCATCGACAAGTGGAGTGCCAAGACGGCCGATCAGGAAGGACCGCCTCGGGTGTCGAGGACCGCCCGGCTCCGGGAATTGACCGCCGCCCCTGGTTTCGTGCCGGCTGTGTCCCTGGGCGAAGGCTCGTTGGTCCTCTTGGTCTCTCACCAGTCGGTGGGCCAATGGCTTCCCCTGATCCCGGTCCTGACCGTATGTGCGATCGGCTGCGCGGCAATGGCTCGGTGGGTGACCGTCCGCCGAGTCATCGCCGGCTATCTTGCCGTGCTGATCGTGCTCAACACCGTGATGATGAGTGACACAGTGCCGTGGTTGAGCCAAAGAGTTTTCGTCTCCGTCCCGGTTCTCGGATCTTTACCGTTCGTAGACGGCCAGGGTGACATTCAAGGAGAGGTGTACAACGCGCACCAGCCCGACGGGACCGCAACGGCCCCACTGCCGGCGCGCGACAGCGAGTGGTTACCCCTGAGCAGGCAGGTGGCGGGCTGGGTGTTGTGTCTTGCCGCAAACGGGCACGTCACGCTGGTGGTTGCGTTCTCCTCGACGGATCGGCTGTTCAACACCAACACGGTGCAGTTGGAGGGAGAACTCGGGTTTCACCAGGACATTCCCATGGCCCAACTGGCCCCGAATATAAGCGGCGATACCGTGGCCGCCTATCACAAGCAATTGGTCGATCCGATTTACGGCCAACCGAACGTGCTGATCAGCGTCGATCCGGGACCCGGAGAGTTCAAGCCGGTGGTCAACCAGCGATTCGCGCAACAGGCTGCGAGGTTCGCCGGTTTCGTACTGGTCCGAAGATTTCGCTTGCCCGACGGGCGGCAGGGCCGGATCTGGTGGCGTTCTCGCTGAGGATGGGCTCTCGGGGGAGTGTCATGCGGGGGCGAGATCCGTGGCCTCTATCTTCGCCCCCTCTCCAAGGAGTGCGGGGAGCCACGTCATTGATACGTGACCTGCGAACATGGAACGGCCGGGAGACCATCTGTTGACGATCCCGCAATCCGATACCAGACTCTCCCTCGTGAAAACCTACCGGACTGCCGAGGGTGCTCTTTTTGAGGTTCTTGACGGTAGGGCGGCGATCGTGAATCCCGAAGGAACCGAACTCGTCACGCTCAACCAAGTCGGGTCACTCATTTGGAGTGCCCTTGAACAACGACCGGGCAGCGGTGTCGAGTACCTTGTCGGCGAAGTTGTCGCCGCGACCGATGCTCCGATCAAGTCTGAAGTGGAGAGTGATGCACGTAAGTTCCTCAGTCAGCTTGTCGACCGTGGCCTGGTGATCGCCGAGCCTGACGGTCGATAGTCGAGGCGTTGTTCATGGCAGTTGAGCCCCTCCAACTCGAAGGATCGGACCGCTGGCCTCGGCGCCCCCGGACGTTCACCCATGACCTTGCTGGTCACCCACTTTTGTCACTTGACAGAGTCAGCGACTGGGTGGGGGCGATTTCGCCAAAGCGGATCCAACAGCACCAGGGGGATCTGCCGGTGCTCCACCCCTCGGGAACTGTGCGAACAATCAAAGAACCCACTTCGACGGTGATCGGCGAGTTGAATGAGCGCAATGCGTGGGTACTGATCCAAGGGCTTAGCGCCGTACGCGAAGTCGACGAGCTGGCCCAATCGGTCGAGCGAGCTTGGTTAGAGGCCTCGGCATCTCTCGAAGGCGGGTTCGTCCGGCGTGCCGCCCAACTCCTCGTGGCATCTCCGAAAGCAGCAGTCCCGGCCCACTTTGACCGCCAACACATTCTTCTGCACCAAGTGACTGGGACCAAGGAGGTGTTCATCGGTGGTTCCACATCGGGCTCGGGACTCGACCCAGAGATCGAGTCCGAAGTTGCGGTGTCGATGGCGCACCGGAGCCACAACCTCTACGAGATGCCCCAGACAGCGACGAGGTACTTGCTCCAGCCTGGGACCGGGCTCTATATCCCGCCACGCAACCCTCACTGGGTGCTCGGCGGCACCGATACCTCTGTCACCCTTTCGTGTGGATGGGACACCCGATGGAGTGACTCGGAGTACTTGACGTACTACTGGAACGAGCGCCTTCGCCGCGTCAAAGTGCCAGCCGGCCCTGTCGTTCCGGGTAAATGGAGCAACCGATGCAAGGCGATTGCTGTTGATCGATTTGGGCGAATCGTCCGGTTTTCCAAGCGCGAGAGCAATTGAACCGACAAGTCCGTACAAGGCTCCCTGACCAACCGTCGCGGGCTGGGCGACCACTTCGACGCTATTTGGGTCGTTGGGGCGCGATCCACCTGCTGGGTCCCGCCATGGCGGGGCGCGCTCGTGGAGTCGACTCTCAAACATGGGATCAGATCGCCGATTTGGCAATCTCCAACAACCTCGGTCCAGCGCTGTGGCTTGCAATCCGCGGCCAGTCCCCGAAATCACAAGAGACGACCGACCGCCTGCGATCTGCGTACCACGTAAACCTCGGCGTGATGATTCGCGTGCGCCATCAGCTCCATGAGGCTTTGGCAGTGTTTCATGAGTACGGCGTCTCGCCTGTTCCGATCAAAGGCGCGCTGTATCTCCTCGACGGGACCTTCGCTGATCTCGGCGAGCGGATGCTGAGTGATATCGACGTCTTGGTGGAACCCGATGCCATCGAGGTGGCGGTGACTGCTCTCCGGTCGGTCGGCTACACGCGAGTCGACAAGCCGTTCGACCGAGGGCACGAGGTCGTCATGGTCCATCGCCGTCGCCCGGTACCCATTGAACTCCATTTCGAATTGGGCGATGACTCGCTCACAACGGTCCTCGGGATCTCAGAAGTGCTGTCTGGGGCATCGCCGACTTCGGGTGATGCCGCAGACGAAGGATGGCGGACACCATCGTCGACGCACATCGCCCTCCACCATGTCCTGCACGCCCAGGTACAAGATCGGAGTTGGCGGGCGTTTGCCGTTCCACTCCGTCAACTCCAGACATTTCACGCAGTGGTTAGGCGCCACGGCAATGACATCGATTGGCTTGAGGTTGGAGCGAGGCTCCGGTACCACGGCCACGGTGACGCGTATGAGAGCTATCTTCGCCTTGCTCGGTTCTTCTTCGACACCCCGCTGCCACCCAGTGAATCGTTGTCCGTCGGTGGCGCCCTGGACGCGGGGCGCCTTCACGATTCCATCGCACTGGCCAACCTGGCCATTGGCAATCGGCCGGGCAATGTGTACCGAAACCTTTCGTGGGCTCTTGATGGCCAATACCTGCGCGACCGTTACTCGTCGTCGATCGTCGGCGATCTCCCGCTCGCTGTGCTGCGCGCCTGGCATGTGGCCGTACTTTGCCGCCGTGGTGTTCCGGTATTCAGCGACGTGACAACTGATCATTGGTGAACTGAGCCTCAACGATCGTCGCGATGACGGCCAAGGCGTCGACCGTCGAGGTCATGCGGGTGTCAGAGTCGGTACCAAGATTCAGGCGGAAAGATGGAAGACGAGACAAGCCTGCCGCACGCGGAAACCACCGACGAAGTCGGGCCCCGCCCATCGCGCCGAACATGGCTGGCCACAGGGATTGCACCGCTTGACTGCCGCTCATCGGTGTTGCTGCCCCCGATGCCTGATCACCGTGTCCGACGACAGCGACTGCGCCGATAGCCCACCACCTCGGGTCCAGGGGGACCGAGCCGGGCCGGCCGATAACCCGCCGACCCCGGGGATCGTTGGCAAGCGGCGGAGCGTGCGCCGCCACACCTGTCAGCTCACCGGGTGCTGACAGGGGTAGCAGGATGCCTCGCACTTCGAACCCACCGGTGTTGGGCCGTACCGTCACCATGTCGTCGGCCAACACCAACCAACCGGCGTTGAGAGCGGCTACCGCACTCGTCGATTTGCCGGTTCCGGTGGGACCTGTGATCAGGATGGCCGTGTTGCCGCCAGGGGTAGATGCTGGCGGGATCACGGCGGCGGCGTGCAGAAGCCACTCATCATGGCTGGCCAGTATCCAGGCCAGCGCGTGCGGAATCATCAACTGTCCTACGTGTGATGGCGAGTACTCCGGATCATTGTCAATGATCACAGTCGTTGAACTCGGGAAGCTGGCTCGACCAGAAGGCGAATCCACGATTGGTTGGCCGGCGTTGGTCCACAGCGAGACGCCGCTGACCTGGTCGACGACATCGGGTGGGGAATCGGGAAGCGTGACAGTCGCACCGCAGGTAATCGTTCCGCAGGCCGGCTCTCGGCCAGCCGGTCCGAGGCACGCCACGAAGCGTCCGACCACTTGTGCCCATGGACCCTCGCCTGGGGCGTCGATGGTCAGGTTGATTGATCCAGCGGACACCCGATGGGCCCGGCGACCTTCGCTGGTTTCCATGCCTCGACAGAGTAATGTGGCGAAAGCGGGTCAGTCAGGCTCACTGTGCGCACCGCCCAGATCCTGTGAGCGACCTGAAACGCCGGAATCGTGGAATAAGGCGGGAGGCCACACTATGAACTACGAGAAACCTGAGATCGAGCACTCTGAGCGGATCGACCATCCGTTGGTTGTGGGAACCGTCGTGCTCGGCATGACCGTTGCCGAGGACTCCACCAATGAGTCACTCACTAGGGGGCCGGATGATCTACGAGACGCCTGAGATCGAGCACTCCGAGCGCATTGACGTACCTTTGGTACTTGGGGTGACCAGCCTGCCACCCGGTTTGACCGTGACAGAGGACCCCACCGAGAAATCGAACTAGTTTTCAACCCGAGGTAGGCCGGGCAATTCACTGATGGAGGCACTGTGAACTACGAGAAGCCTGAGATCGAGCACTCCGAGCGGATCGACCATCCGTTGGTGGTGGGCACTCAATTGCCCTGCGGTCCGACAACTGCGTCGTTTACCGAGGATCCTCCAGAAGAGTAACCCAGAGGCCGGCTGCTCGACAGTGCCAGACCAAGAACGAGTGTCGTCGTGACGAACAGGATCGCTCCCACTGGGTTTCGGCTTCACGGTACGTGAAGTGTGTAATTTGAGATGGGCGGGGCATTGAGCGCGGAGGGCGTCGGCTCATGGCCGGTGACAAGATCGAGATCGAGCGTTCTGCCAGGATCGGCGGCCCGGCAACGGTGGGCAGCGGTCCGGAATCCGTGAGCTAGGAGAGGTCTGGTGCCGCTCCGCCACTCAGAGCCGATGGTCGGAACGGAGTTCGAACTCTCGACATGTGGAGTGGTCCAAACCACCCACCGTCTGGCCGCCCTGCTCCCCTGGACCGATCACGACATACGTGAACTCGCGGCAAAAGTACCGGTCGGTTGGCTTGATGCATACGACGCGGGTCCATCCTCAAGGGTGCACGGTGTCACGCCCCTACAAGCGATCGAGCGTTTGCAAGAGACGGCCGGAGTCGTGCGACTGCTCCATCTCGAGCATGTACCCGGTCTCCGATCAACGGTGGCAGCCGTGGTGACTGAAGCACAGGCATTCTTCACAAGGACACAGCCCGTAGTCAGTTCCAGCTCCGTTCTGTATGTTGGCTCGGGCCGATCGAGCGCTCCGGCTCACGTCGACCACCATCCGAACTTCTTCGCGCAGCTTCGAGGGACAAAGCGGTTCTTCGTCGCTCGACATGCCAGCGAGGACCTCCAGCAAGAGGAAATCGCCCGACACTTCGCTTCCCGGGTCGCCGGACCCAGGTGCATTCCTGATACAGACGTCACGGTGCACGAACTGGGACCGGGAGACGCTCTCTACGTACCTCCGTACACATTCCACTGGGTCGAGAGCGATGCAACGACGGTGTCCGCTGCGGTTTCATGGAGCACTGCGTCGTCCCTCGAGCAAGAGGCCGTCTACGAATTCAATGCCGGACTGCGTCGAATCGGAGTGCGCTCGGCGCCCCCCGGCATCCGTCCGCGACTCGATCACGTGAAGGCAACGGTGTATCGCTCTCCCGCAGCACAACGTGTGATGAGGTTGCGCCGGCCGACTTAACGGTCAGCCCTCCGATGACCTGCCCAGTCTCGTTCGCCCTTTTCATCGTGTTGGCATCGTCGGGCCGGCCGGGGCGGGTCATCTAGCCAGCGTCATCGGCGACTGGCCGCCATCGATCCCAGTTCCCCGGTACCACAATCCAAGGACGAGCACACTCGGACTGAGCCCGGAGACGCCGACGTTCCGATTCTGACTGACCTTGGGATTGACTGTCTGCTCAAGCTGTCGCAATGCTGCTTTGCCGGGACCCGACGTCTCAACGCTGCACGTCAGCGGACCGATCGCGAGACCTGGGCAGAGAAGACCGGAGACCCGCTGGCACATGGAACGACGCACGTTTTGAGGCGGTACCTGAGGGGGCCGAGGGGGACCGCGTAAACTGGCGGACATGATCACTCGCCGCAATGCACCCGGACGAACGCGCACCGTCTCCGGCCGGCTGGCGGGGGGCGCATTCGGGCTCCTCCTCGTGGCGGGGCCTCTGGCACTGCCCGCCGCCGCCGGCACGACGCGGGTCGTCTCCTACGCGGGCTCGGCCGCCGACTGGACCGTGTACCACCACGACTCCTTGGGCTCAGGGGTCGACACCTCGGGGACTTCGTTGTCCCCGGTCAGTGCGGCGTGGACCTCGTCAGCCCTTGACGGCCAGATTTACGGCGAGCCGCTTGAGGCCACCGGCCGGGTATACGTAGCCACCGAGGCCGATACGGTGTACGCCCTGGCGGCAAATACCGGGACCGTGCTGTGGAGTACCACTGTCGGAACCCCGGTTCCGAGCGGCGCCCTGCCCTGTGGGAACATCAATCCCACGGTCGGGATCACCTCCACGCCGGTGCTCGACCCCTCCCTCGGCGAGATCTTCGTGGTCGATGACGAGTTCGACAACGGTGTGCCGGCCCACGTCATGGTCGCTCTCAACATGTACAACGGAGCGGTCGTGCTGCGCCAGGACGTGGACCCTCCGGGGGCCACTACCAAAGCCCTCCTCCAGCGGACCGCGTTGACCTTGGACCAGGGCAACGTCGTCTTCGGCTACGGCGGGAACGATGGAGACTGCCAGCCCTACCACGGGTGGGTGGCCTCAGTGCCCGAGGTCGGCGGCCCCATGGCCACCTTCGAGGTGGACAGCGGCCCCGGCGAGAGCCAGGGCGCCGTGTGGATGGGCGGGGCGGCCCCGATCGTCGATGCTTCGGGCAACGTCTGGCTGGCGGCGGGCAACGGATCGGTCAGCTCGTCCGCCGGCCCCTACGATCACAGCGACTCGGTGCTCGAGCTCACCCCTTCTTTGGCTCTCAAGCAGTACTTCGCCCCCGCGGACTGGTACAACGACAACGGCCACGACCGGGACCTCGGGTCGTCATCGCCCGCTCTTTTGCCCAACGGGACGATTGTTCAAGCCGGCAAGTCCCAGACCGCCTATCTGTTGAATCAGTCCCCTCTCGGCGGGATCGGGGGCCAGGAAAGCCAGATGTCGATCTGCGGGGGGGATGTCGACGGGGGCAATGCCGTCTCGGGCAACGTCGTCTACGAGCCGTGTGAGAGCGGCGTGGTGGCGGTGTCGGTATCGGCGAGTCCGCCGACGATGACCCAGCTCTGGCAGACCCCCACCGGATCGGGGGGACCCCCGATTGTGGCCGGAGGGCTCATCTGGACGATCAGCCAGGATGGCAAGCTTTTCGGCCTCAGCCCGGCGAGCGGGACCGTCGTGGTGCAGTTCTCCATCGGCTCTGTGGCCAATCACTTCCCAACGCCATCGGTTGGAGATGGTCTCCTTCTCGCCCCGGCTTCTGACCAGGTCGCGGCCTTCCAAGGACCGGCCGGTCTCCCCGGGCCGCCCGCACCGGCGCCGGCCGCGCCGCCGCGGTCGTCGTACTGGACCGTGGCCTCTGACGGGGGGATCTTCAGCTTCGGCAACGCCCGGTTCTTCGGCTCGACCGGCGCCATGCCCCTGAATCAACCAATCGTGGGCATGGCGCCTACCGCCGACGGAGGGGGCTACTGGTTGGTGGCCGCCGACGGGGGAATCTTCGCCTTCGGCGACGCCGGGTTCGTCGGCTCGACCGGCGCCATGCGCCTGAACCAACCCATTGTGGGTATGGCACCCACCCCCGACGGCGGGGGCTACTGGCTGGTGGCCGCCGACGGGGGGATCTTCGCCTTCGGTGACGCCACGTTCTTCGGCTCGACCGGCGCCATGCGCCTGAACCAACCCATCGTGGGCATGGCGCCTACCGCCGACGGCGGCGGCTATTGGCTGGTGGCCGCCGACGGGGGGATCTTCGCCTTCGGTGACGCCACGTTCTCGGGTTCGATGGGTGGGGTCGCGCTCACCCGACCGGTCGTCGGGATTGCCACCACTGCCGACGGCGGGGGCTACTGGCTGGTGGCCTCCGACGGTGGCATCTTCAGCTTCGGTGACGCCACGTTCTTGGGCTCGATGGGTGGTCGACCCCTCAACGAGCCCATTGTGGGCATGGCGACGACATCGGACGGCGCTGGGTATTGGCTGGTGGCGTCCGACGGGGGGATCTTCAGCTTCGGCGACGCCAAGTTCTCCGGTTCGGAGGGGGGAGTCCCGCTCAACAAGCCCATGGTTGGCGTGGCCGACGTGCCCAACAGCTAGTTCCGGGGCTCTAGCGCTCGGGAATCGCCGGGCCGGGTGAGTCGGTGTTTGCGTGCACACTCGATCTTCCCGCGTCGGGTCCAATCGTCGGCTACCCCGCGCCGATGACAAACGGGACGTTGGTCAGAGGGGACCAGGCCGGGTGGCTCTACGCCATCGGTTGAGATGGACGGGACCACGGCTGGATCATGATCCTCTGCAGCACATCGAGATGGAGAGATTCACCCCGGGGCAGATCCAGCGGGCGGCGGCGAGGACACCGCCGGAGACCGCGGGACGGTGCGCACCTCCGCTGAAGCACGATGCTCCCGCCGTGAAGATGACTCGATCGAGGTGGCCGGCGAGGCCCCACTCACCTTCAGTGTTGCGAATCATGGAGCGTTCCCGACGGTGTGGAGTTCCTTGGTCCCTTCAAATAAAGGCGAGGGCCCCGATCGGCTACCCGGTCGGCTCCGACGCCTCCTCTTCTTCGGCCGGCGACACACCCAACGGGGCCCCCTTCTGCCCGGGCCTGACGTAGAACAGCCAAGCTATTGCCGCGGCCAGCAGGACGGTGCACAGGATCCAGCCGAGGGCGGTCGTCCCAACGCCCACATATTTTAGCCCGGAGGCGAAGATCACAAAGGTGATGACAGGACGCACATAGCGGTCGGGAGCCCGAGACGAGATCAGCGAACCCACGAACACCGCCGGCACGCTGCCGATGACGAGCGATGCGGTCACCGGCAGCTCCACGTGGCCGAAGGCGAGGGCCCCGAGGGCGGCGGCGACGGTGAGCGGCACCGCCTGCGTGAGGTCGGTACCCACGAGTTGGTTGGCCCCGATCACCGGGTAGGCGAACAGCAGGAGCACGATCATGAGCGACCCCGAGCCCACTGAGGTCATGCCCACGATGATGCCGCCGATCATGCCGATCACCACGGTCAGGACGGGCCGCACAGAGACGCCGTGGACCACTCCCGGGCGGGTGTTGCCCTTCCGGCGGTCGAGGTAGAACCGAAGCACCATGGCGGCTGCCCCGACTAAGAGGGCCGCACCCAGCGCGAACTCAATGTTGTTCTGGGCCGAGGTGGTGTGGCCCAAGAGATGCAGAAGGTACGCGCCCAGGAAAGCCATGGGGACGGATCCGAGGACCATCCAGCCGACGAGCTTGAGGTTGACCGTCCCCTTGCGGAGGTGCACCAAGGCTCCAATCGGACGCATGACGACTGCGGCAACCAGGTCGCTCGAGATGGCGGTAGAGGGCTTAACTCCGAAGAGCAGGATCAACATCGGAGTCATCAGGGCGCCACCACCGGCTCCGGTCATGCCCACCAGAAATCCGATGACGGCGCTCCCCAGCACGATGTACGGATCGATACCCACTCGCACTCCTCTCGACGGTCGATCGAATCGGCCCTACCAATCGACCGGGGCTGCGGATCAACCTAATCGGCAACTAGCCGGCTGATTGAGCCCGTTACTACCTGTGCGGCCAGGAAGTCGTCATGTTTCAGGTCGCATAGCCAAGCCTGTGGCTGAACACCAACGGGCCGCGCCGTCTAACCCGATCCATCAATCAGACTCAGGCGCCAGTTGGACCCTTCCGAACCGTGAGTACCCTCAGATTCTACGATTTCGGAAATCCCGCGATCATTTCGGCTCCTGGGATAGGTCCGTTCGTCCCCGTAGTTGACGCCTCGACTGCCTGGAGCGGACAGAGGCTGTTTCTTCTTGCCGGTTGGTCGACCGAACCTGGCCCCGATCACCGATGATGCTGCTGAGGTTCCCCCGTCGAGAGGTTGGTCCTCAGTGAGGAATGGCGCAAAGTGTCTCCGTTCACCGGCTGCGAGAACCGTCGACGATGCTCCTTCGTCAGCCGCCTCCTCTAGGAGAAGCCGCGGGGTGCAGAACCGATGGTTCTCTCCTCAGCCCCAGCGCCGCCCAATGAGGCTTGGCCGGACGCTGCTCACGGCGTAGGCCAGCCCCTCGAGGGCCCGCATGGGAACGCTAGCTAGCCATAGCCAGGGCACAATGTTCCAGCTGAGTCCGAGGTCGCGGCGCGAGCGCACGGTGCGGACCATGTCGCCCCGGACGCGACCCGCCACGATGATGGGGGCGCCGAACAACCCCAGCCGGGAGAGCCACTGGTGCGGCAGCACGCCACCGTCATCGAAACGTCGCAGGTTCACGGCGTCGTGCCCGTTCCGCATGCGGTGGTTCAACCAGCCCATACGGCGGTAGGACGCACCGTGGGTGCAGGTCATGTCCCGGTTGAAAGCGAGACGGCAACCGTCGGCCTTCAAGCGCCTGGTAAGGAGGAAGCAGCCCCCGCTGCGCCGGATCCTGGCATCGAACGGATGGGCCAGGAGGACTTCACGTCGGAAGGCCACATTGTTGGCGAACAGGTTCGTGGCTTCGCCGTTCCTGTCATCGACCACGCCGCCGAAGTCGAAGTAGCTCATGGTGCGGCTGAAGAACCCCCGGGGGTAGGTGACCGGCCCGGTCACCGCGTCCGCGCCCCCTTCGAGCGATCCGAGCGCCGACGACGCCCAGTCGTGCCCCGGCATGCAGTCCCCGTCAATGAACGCGACAAACGGGCCTCTGGTATCGAGGACGGCGTCGTTCTTCTGGGAGTAGTAGGTCGGTCCGTCAGAGGCCACCACCCGGACCCCGGGGCGCCCAGCCAGCCGCTCTCCCAGGCACGCGGCGGTCCCGGCCCCGGCGACGACGACGATCTCGTAGCGCGAACCGGCCAGCTGTCCGGAGACCGCCTCGACCGTCGCGACCGGATCGGGAACGGCCAAGCCCCGGGCGGCGTGTTCGCCGGGCGTGAAGCTCTCGATCACGACGGAGATCTGCGGCCAGTCGCCCGACCTGGCCGGCACCGCCGTCGGATCATCCGTTACCGGGTCAGCTCGCACGCGGTCACCCTACCGATTCGCGAGAGGAGCGACGGTCCCATGGTCTGGACCGTACGTCAGCGACAGCTTGCGACGCGGAACGGCGGCGGCTACTGGCTGGTGGGAGACCGCGATGGCGTCTTAGCCTCCGGGATGCCGGCTCGGTACGCGTGCTGGTGGGGGATGAGGACTCTATGCCCCTGGCATTCCCGCCTGAGCGGCAGCCTCGCCTCGTTGATCGAACCCTACGATGTCTACAATTCGGCCGTCGCACACCGTGAGCACCTGCCATCGCGCTGCTTGGCCGCCCCGCTCCCGTGCTCCCTCGGTGCCAGCCACCACGAGCCCGACGAGAATCCGATCTCCGAGAACCACGACTTCGGAGACCCGAACTCTCGCACCCGAGTTTTTCCCACGCCGGTACCAGGCAAGGACCTGCTTTCGACTCTGGCAGGGAGGGGACGGGTCACCGGGCGGTCCCCACCGCACGTTGGGGTCGAGAATATCGCTGAAGGCCGAGAGATCGGCGGCTTCCAATGCCATCCTCACTTGGCGCGCAACTCGCGCCATGGATTCCGGATCCTCTGGCATTGGCCAACCTCCAGTCGGTGAATCCATCTACGCCCATTGTGACCAACCACGGCGTCCATCTGCTACCCATCTCTTCGCCCTTGAGCCCGCTGCGTGTGGGTCCCCCGAGCGCTGGGTCAGTGACTCGTAGTTTCTCATCGGGCGCCCTCGCCAGTTGGGGATCCGAGGGAAACGCACGGAGGTCCCGTGGATGAAAACACCGGTTAGATACCTGAGGGTGCACCGCTCTCGCGGACGCCGATAGTCGGGCTGGGGCGCTAACCCTCCGCAGAGCCCAGGTAGGCCCCACCACGTCGGACCGGATCTCGTCGGGCGTACCCCGCTTCACCAGCTCGCCGTTGACCATGACGACTGCGTGATCGGCGATGGATAGGGCGGTCTGCACAAACTGCTCGACCATGATGATGGTCAGATGCTCGGACGCCACCAGCTGTCCGACCACTCCATAGAGCTCCTCGACGATGAGGGGCGCCAGCCCCATGTATAGCTCGTCGAGGAACAGGATCTCGGGGTCGGTGGTCAACGCCCGAGCCATCGAGAGCATCCGTTGCTCGCCGTCCGAGAGGGTGCCGGCCAGCTGCTTACGACGCTTGCCGAGGACGGGGAACCGCTCGACGGCCCTCTCCTCGATTAATGCGCTCTTGAGGCCCGGCCGCCGGAAGGTGTACATCAGAAGGTTCTCCGAGACCGTCAGGTTGGGGAAGATCGAGCGACCTTCGGTCATGCAGACCCCGGAGCGGGCCAGCCGCTCTGCAGCGTTCCTCCCCAGCCGACAGCCGCTAATCTCGACGGTCCCGCTCCAGTCCCACGAGGAGGTTGAAATGAAAGTACAAGCGTCTGTTCGCAGACGTACTCTCCATCTGGGTTGGGGATCCGAAAGCGGTAGACGATACGATTGCGGTCAGCAACTCGATCAGTCGAGATAGCTAGGGTCTCATAGATCTCGTCGGTCGGCTCGAATCCACTGCTGGAATACCTCCCCGATGAGGTCCCGAGGTTTGCCACCCACGGCCTTTTCGGCGTCAGCGCGAAAGTCGACATTGGGATCGACCCCACCGAAGCGTCGTCCGACCTCATCGATGCTGACCTCTCCTCGGGCTAGACGGTGTGGCCCGAGGCTTATGCGGGGCCGCCCGGCGAGTGCCTTTGCGGCGGCTATACGACCGGCTCTGATCACAAGAGGTGCCGCTACTTTTAGGGCCCTTGCCTTCCCCCGGTTACGTCGGGCGAAGCTTCCAGGCGGTCAAACCATCGCGTAGGGCGTCATGCAGACGCTGCAGCTCAGCCGGCTCGCGATGTCGTCTGGCTCGTTGGCGCAGCGCCTCTCGCGACGCTTCTAACCGTGGACCTTCTTTTGCCACTTCTCGGACATGACGAACGATGTCAGCGCCATCGTGGTACGTCCGGAGCTCGTCGCCAACGATCGAATGTGCCTCCGACCGGTCTGGTGCGATCACGATGGTCCCGCAGAGCATTGCTTCGACTATCGACATCGGAAAACCCATGGTCGAGGTGGGAGCGAGCGTATAAACCAGGACTGACGCTCGGGCAATCTCGGCAATCGTCTGAGATCGGGGGACATTGACCATTACGTCGATCGTCGGGTCACGGGCTGCGGCGAGCTCTACAACTTCTTGAGGAAGGTCGAGGACGCCATTTGAGCGCGCCAGAATGATCTTCCTCTCAAATTCAGGCAATTCCGACATGACATCGACGAGAAACGGAAAATCCTTCTTCGGCAACCCGGCCGAGACTGAGAGCACAAGGTCCCGGGGTGACGTGGATTCCGGGATGATCGTTTGTGCGCCAACTGTCGGGATGAGCGGTTGAACGCCGTCCGGCAACAGCGAAAGGTGATGGGGGTGCGCGAAGACCGCGACGCAGAGTGGGTGCGCGAGGAGGTGGCTCACCAGATCCCTGTCAACGTCAAAGGTGTGCACGCGGCACGCGAATGGCGTGTTGTGACGCTCCATCAGCGGCAGGTTGACGTCGGCGTGCGTGGCCCAGTGCATGAGAACCACATCTGGCTGCGCTTCCTCGATGGCCGCATCGACGTCGAGCCTGCAGACTGGCGCATTCTCGGCGCGTGATACCGCATCCTCGAGTGCGGACACCGTGACAATCGCACCCGAGGCCTCGAGCGCCGCGATGTCTTCGCCTATATATGTCTCAGAGATGACGGGGAACATCTCCGTATGGACGTGCACCTTGAGCGGACGACTCGTGTGGGCGCGAGCACGCACGAGGCGCACAGAACCCGGCTGCTCTGGGTCATCACTGACGCGCCCAGGCAGGACGGTTCGGTAGTAGCACGACACCACGGGTAGAGCCAGGGGTGGCGTCTTGGCGAAGAGCCTCAGGGAATGATCCCAGTCGAAGGCTGCTTTTAGTGACTCGTTGTAGAGAACATCCCTGTAGTGGGAACGAAATGCCATGGTGTTGCGATCGATGAAGTTCGCTCGTTCATGGCGGCGTCTGTCGTAGCGGACGAACTCGAGGGAGGGGAGCATCCCGGAACGCACCCCTGCCTGCGCCCCAGCGTCTTCGTTGATCCGCGCCCCATACAGCGCGTGGACCTCCGGAAAGGAAGAAAACGCCCAGACGATGCTCCGGAGCCAATCGCGATGCATGATGTTGTCGTCATCGAGGAACGCGATGACGTCTCCGATCGAGGCGCCTAGACCGACGTTGTAGGCCGCACCGGGGCCCCGACGAGCCGGCGTCCGAACCACGCGAAGTCGAGGGTCGTCGATCTCTGCGAGCAGACGGTCCGTCTCGCTCTCATCTGAGTCGTTCACCACGACGAGTTCAAGCCGCGGGTAGCTCTGATTCAGCACTGAGTCAATCGCTCGCCGAAGCAGTCTTGGCCGATCCCTGGTTGCGATGGTCACCGACACCGTGGGACCAACGTCGACCGCTGCGGCGTCGGCGATCCAGCTCATAACGGTCGAGACCTCTAGCCTGGCCATCACCGAACTGGTGATGTCAGGCGCCATGGATGCTGAGGGACTCGCAGAATCCAAAGGCTGGGCTCCGAAGTTGGCCAGGGTCCTGACACACGAGCTCACCCAGCGCTCCAGCGTCTCTAGCCATTCAGAATGGGCAACGAGACCAGCGGAAATATCTGCTGATGTCTTAGCGCCAGTTATGACTTCGCGTTCAAGGTCGGAGAGCCAATCGGTATGACCTTCCATGGCCTTTTGGAGCGCGGCCATCGCGGATTCCACCTGGCTCAGCCCAGACCGTTCGTCGTCGGTGTCGTTGGAAGATGGCTCGGTCATCGCTTGCCTCGTCGATTTGGTGATGATAACCGCTTGCGTCAGTCCTACCACTGGCATCATTTCCATGGACTTCCAACGGATCGACCCTCTGACGACAACGTCGAGCCAGCCGAGGAATGGAACTCGCCTCATCAGGATTATGCGGCTGCAGGGTCACCGAGCCGGGGCAGCGGCATGCCGGCCTCGCCGACGTCATCGTTGTGAGACACACCAGCAATGACGTCCGTGATGTTCCCAACGTCTCTCGCACAGAGGACGTCAACAGTGAATAGGCCGTCGCGTGGACCGCCTCGCAGCCTCCGATCTGGTCGGCAGCCGAGACGCCAGCTCGCAGACCTGATACCCTGCGCGACAACTGAACCGCTGAGAGAGGGAGACTCTGTTGATGCCGCGCTTTCTAGATCGGCGGAGGAGTCGTCTCACCTCTCGATTGGTGGTAGCAGGTGCCCTGGTGCTCGGCCTGGGCACCACCGTGGCCCTGGTGGCTGTGCCGCCGGCCGGAGCCTCGCCGCCTGTTGGTTCGGTACTGGCCTGGGGTGACAACTACTACGGCTACCTGGGGAACGGCTCAACTGCCCAGAGCCTCGTGCCTACCCAGACGTCGCTGCCGGCGGGCACGATCGCCACCTCGGTCGCCAGCAGCCATTTCTCCAGTCTGGCGATCACCTCGACCGGTTCCCTGCTCGCCTGGGGCTCAAACGTAAACGGCCAGCTGGGCATCGGCACCCTCGTCGGCCCTGACACCTGTAATGCCGAACCCTGCAGCGACACCCCGGTGGCTGTCGCACTGCCCGCCGGTACCATCGCCACCGCAGCGGCCTCGGGCCACAATTACGACCTGGCCGCGACCTCCACGGGACAGGTCTACGCGTGGGGCTACAACAACTACGGCGAGCTGGGCGATGGAACCACCGCGGACAGCGACGCCCCCATGGCGGTGCCGCTGCCCGCGGGAACCGACGTCACGGCCGTCACCGCTGGTCACGACACCTCCTATGCCTTGACCTCGACCGGGCAGATCTACGCGTGGGGCTACAACGCAAACGGCCAGCTGGGCATCGGCAACGACACCGGTCCTGACTCGTGCGGTGGCACCCCCTGCAGTACCTCACCGGTGGCGGTCCAGCTGCCCGCCGGCGTCACGATCACCGCCATCGCTGCCGGCGCCCGGCACGTGCTGGCGCTCGCTTCCACCGGGCAGATCTACGCGTGGGGCTACAACTTTGACGGCCAGCTGGGCAACGGCACCACGACGAACAGCTTTGCTCCGGTGGCGATCCAGCTGCCCGCGGGAGTGACGACAACCGCGGTGGCTGCGGGCCACTTCTACAGCCTGGCGCTCACCTCCACCGGGCAGGTCTACGCGTGGGGCGAGAACTATGACGGCCAGCTGGGCGTCGGCACCAGCACCGGCCCTCAATCGTGCGGTGGTAACCCCTGCAGCACCACCCCGGTGGCGGTCCAGTTGCCCGCCGGCGTGGTGGCGACCGCCGTGGCCGGGGGCGGCGGCCAGTCATTGGCTCTGACCTCCACCGGCGGCATCTACGCGTGGGGCTACAACGGAAACGGCCAGCTTGGCAACAACTCTGACACCGGTCCTGACACGTGCAATACCGATGCCTGCAGCACCACCCCGGTGGCGGTCCAGCTGCCCGCCGGGGTCGCCGCCACCGCCGTCGCCGCCGGCAACTTCTACAGCCTGGCCCTTCTTGCTCCCCCGAGCGTGACCTCGGTCAGTCCGTCCTCGGGGCCAGGTGCTGGGGGCACGTCGGTCACGATCACCGGGGCGAACTTTTCGGCCGTCAGCGCCGTCGACTTCGATGGCCAGGCGGCGACGTCCGTCCACATCGTGAACTCCACGGAGATCACCGCGGTCTCACCGGCCCACGCCGCGGGGACGGTCGACGTGACTGTTACCACGCCCAACGGCACGTCGGCCACCTCCCCGGCCGACCAGTTCACGTTTGGCCCGACCGGCTATGACTTGGCGGGATCGGACGGCGGGGTCTTCGTCTTCCCGGTCGGCCAGGCCTCGGGCTTCTTCGGCTCGCTGCCGGGCTTGGGCGTCAAGGTGAACAACGTCGTAGGCATCGTGCCGACCAACAACTTCACCGGTTACAACCTGGTCGGTTCCGACGGTGGGGTCTTCGTCTTCCCGGTCGGCCAGACACAGGGCTTCTTCGGATCGTTGCCGGGTCTCGGGGTCAAGGTCTCCAACGTTGTCGGCATCGTGCCCACGAACAACTTCAACGGCTATGACCTCGTGGGCAACGACGGCGGAGTCTTCGTCTTCCCCACCGGCCAGACCACGGGCTTCTTCGGCTCGCTCCCGGGTCTGGGCGTCCACGTCTCTGACATTGTCGGCATCGTGGCCACCCCCGGTGGGGGTGGCTACTTCTTGGTGGGCAAGGACGGGGGGGTCTTCACCTTCGGCAACGCCCCGTTCTTGGGCTCTCTGCCAGGGATCGGGGTCACCGTCTCCAACATCACCGGCATCGCGTCGACCCCCGACGGGAAGGGCTACTACCTGGTCGGTTCCAATGGGGGGGTCTACGCCTTCGGCGACGCGACATCCCATGGATCCCTACCGGGACTCGGAGTCACCGTCTCGAACATCGTGAGTATCGTGCCCACCCCTGACGGTGGGGGCTACTGGCTCATCGGCTCGGACGGGGGAACGTTCGCCTTCGGTGACGCCGTCAGCCAGGGATCACTCCCGGGGCTCGGGGTCCACGTGAACAACATCGTAGGGGCGGTGCCGACGGGCTGAGACTGGCGTGCCCCTCCCACTGACATTGTCCGGCGGGTCCGCCTGGCTCACCATTGGTGTGTCCGCTGTCTTGACTCCGAAGCCCCCGGAAGCGTGTTGACATTGGATGGGAGCTTCACCGGGTCGGCGACAGGCTCCGCGTTCTCGGTCTTCGTTCGCTGGCGCCGGCAATAGGGCCCGGCCCGCGGGCACGTCATACCCCGCTCCGGAGATTTCGCTGGCGAAGGAGCGTTAGGAGATGGAAACGACTACGACCATCGTTCGGACGCCTGACGGCCGTGAGCTGTGTGTCGAATCGGGCGGGGACATCTCAGGTCGACCGGTGCTCGTCCACGCCGGAACCCCGGGCGGCCGCCGACTGGCCGACCCGTGGCTCGAAGGTGCCAAACGGAGTGGCGTGCACCTCATCAGCTACGACCGACCCGGCTACGGCGGCTCCACGGCTCAACCGGGGCGAAGCGTCGCGGACTGCGCGAGCGACGTTCGGTCCATCGCTGATGCATTTGGACTTGACCGGCTCGCGGTATGGGGGATCTCGGGTGGTGGTCCTCACGCGCTGGCCTGCGCCGCACTCCTACCAGACCTCGTCTGCGCCGTCGCCTCTCTCGCGGCGATTGCGCCCTACGGCGAACCCGGGCTCGACTACTTCACGGGAATGGGCCAAGACAACGTCGATGACATCAAGTTGTTCTTTGACGAACCCGAAGCTGCCCGCAGAAAAAGCGCCATTGATCGGGATGAGTTGATGGAGGTTACGTCCGAACAAATCCTCGAAGGTTGGGCCACGCTCCTGTCCCCCGTAGACGCCGCGGTACTGACCGGCGACTTCGCCTCGTTCCTGCTCAGCTCCATGAAAGACGGTCTCGCCCCGGGAGACCAAGGTTGGTGGGGCGACGGAAATGCCCACCTGACACCCTGGGGTTTCTCGTTCGATGCCATCCGGATTCCAGTTCAACTCTGGCACGGCAGACACGACAAGTTCGTCCCGCTCCAACATGGCCAATGGCTGACCAAGCACATTCCCGGCGTCGAACCGCACCTCTCGGACACTGACGGCCACCTCACACTCCTCCACCGGCTCCCCGACGTCCATGAGTGGCTGCTGCAGCATTTCTAGATCATGCAACCGAACAACCAGTCAACGACATCACCGGCATAGGCGACGGGCGCGGCACTGACGGAGGACGGCCACGAGCTATGAGTCCTAGAGTCGTCACGTTGGTGACATTGAGCGACGATGTCACGTGGAGGTGGTCAGATGGCCGTTGAGACTCGGGGGATCAGGCACGTCCATCTAATGGTCGCCGACCATGGTCGCTCAGTCTCTTTCTACAAGGACGTGTTCGGCATGGAGATCGGCTTTCGGGACGGCAATATCCTCTTCCTTCAATCGCCGAATCGCCACGACGATCTCGCGTTGCATCTTGCCGTCACTGACGACGAGAAGGCCCGAGTTGGGGCTCAAGGCGGCTACGACCATTTCGGCATCACAGTCAAGGACCGAGGTCAACTCGATGACTGCATCGCCCTGGTCATCGCGGCCGGCGGATCCCTGGTCGACAAGGGCGAGCATGCCCCTGGGGTCCCTTACGCGTACATCACAGACCCAGACGGTTACGTGATTGAGATCTGACGACTGATATCGCCTCGGGAACCATTGACACGTTCCCCAGCCACGGGCTGGCGTGGCTGAGACAGCTGTATCAGATCACCGGATCGGGGCGCGTGGAGAGGCATCCTCGACCGGCGGCGGGACGGTGTCGTGTGTTTCTTCGGCATCGTTCCTGGATCATCTACAGCGGGGAGAGCCGCCCGCAGCGGTTTCGACTAGTCCGTCGTTGAGGCTTCAATCCATTCGGCCACGGTGAGCACGGAAGCCTGGCGTGGAAAGACCTTGTCCAACAGGACCCGATGTGTTTCTGGATCGCCGTCAGCACAGGCGTCCCTTAGGACGGTCAGCCTGAAGTCCAAGTCCGCCGCCTGCCGTAGTGTGGACAGGACGACGCCGCTGGTAGCAATCCCAGTCAAAACAAGCGAATCCACGTCAAGCGAACGC
Organism: Acidimicrobiaceae bacterium; assembly: GCA_003161575.1. Lineage (GTDB taxonomy): Bacteria > Actinomycetota > Acidimicrobiia > Acidimicrobiales > RAAP-2 > PALSA-457. Next base: position 72,473 of record PMOE01000022.1, read on the forward strand.
AACACGGCATCGAGATCACTGCCAGAGAACGCACTAACTCGGCGCTTTGTGACGACGATGTCGCCAGGTTGAGGAACGACGCCAGGGTGGATTTGAGTGGAGGGGTCCAACTCGTTCATGGCGTCCGATCCAGCCGTCGCGAAGGCTTGATTCCTCGGACTCATCTCGGGCGCGCCCTTCCGGAATGCAACCCGAACATAAATAACGGGGATTCCCCCGCCCGTGCCGCTCTTAGGGTTTGAGCGAGCGTGGCGATGAGCTCCTCGGATCGCCCGCCAATGCGATCCACGATCCCGTTCTGCACGTCCATGACTAGCAGGGCTTTGTTTGTCACTGAACTCCATCCAATCGGGTTGGTGGCAAGCCTCTAGGCGAGGATTTCGACACAAATCCTAATGGGACTGGACCAGCTTGCCGGAGGCAAGCTGGTCTCCGAGCCACCTGGCGGGAGCACTGTCCAACCCCGGGCCGTGAGCCCTACACCTAGAGCGTGCCCCGCCGGGTTGGTGAGGAGACGGACAGCTGGTGGGTGGGCAAATCGGGTGGCAGCGAGCACAACGAGAGTCGCCCTTTCTGAGGGCTCTGGCGCCGCTGGCCCGAGGGTGCTTTTGGGTGTAACGGTTACGCTCCGTCTTGCGTTGGCCGACAAGTTGGCGGCGGCCCCACGACGAATGGGCTACCGATCAACGAGGAGCGGTGTGCTGCGTCCAGGCTGTGCCGTCGTGGTAGCGCTGCTTGGTGGCGTCGGTCTCGTCCGGGTACCAGCCCGCAGGGCGAGCCGGAGCCGCCGGATCAGTTACAGGAATCGACAACGGGGGCGACGGTGCCACTGCGGTCTGAGAGCCTGCGGCGAAGGAAGGAAGCGGGACATCGGATGGGTCCGCTCCGCCGACAGACTCCCCAGGGGAGGCCATGGCGAAGCCAGGTTCAGGTGGTGCGACCGCGGGGTCCATCCCCCTGGCCTTTGACCTCGATCGTGTCTCACGTCGGGAGGCCGACGAGGAGCCGTTCATCACGGCCCAGGCCAATAGCGCCAAAATGGCGACGATGGTGATCCACCCACCGACAGCGGGAGTGAGAGACACCGACGAGGTGCTCGTCGCCGTACCGGTGCTTACAGCGAATGAGCGGGTGGAACCCGCCGAGTGGAGGTGGAAGTAACCGAGGCCTTCGGCCGCCAGGACGACGACCGCCATGATGGCCCCGTAGACACCCACCTTGCGGAGTGGGCCAACCAGAGCCGCTCCGCCTCCGACGAGGGCGGCTCCGAGCACGACGAGTGGTACCAGAATCCAGCCCTTCGTGAATGAGAACATCGCCACAGAAACACCGTTCCCCCCAGGCGGGGTGATGTTGTAGGGGCTGGTGGAGGAACGGGTGATCGAGACGTGGACGGCCAATGTCATCCAAGGCAACAAGGTCGTAATGGCGAGTAGCACGCCCCCCATCGCCACCACCGCCCGCTGAACTGGCAACCCGTCGCTGTCCATGCGTGTCTCCTCCTGGTCCAAACCCCACTGTACTGGGAGGTTTCGGGTCATCGGCGGTCCGTTCCACAGGCTGTGTGACCGACCTGCCGCAATCGTTCGTTTCGGGATCTCCTTGAAGCCGGGGTCGAACTGGAGCTCAGAACCTAAGTCCCCCGAACGCCCTACATCGTCTCGGGAAGGCTGCCCCGAGCCCGACCGCCATCATCCAGTCAAGCTGGGCGACCTCGCGGGCCCGCTGCCCTCCACTTCGGCCTCGGACATGTCCCGCCCGATGTGTCAATGGCGGTTCCTCCACTACTTCGGTACATCCCACTTTGTTCTCACCAGGAAGGGCAACCCAGGCGCATTGTGGCTAAGAGCACGATCACTCGCTCGGAGAACCGGGCGATTTGATAGCGGTGTCGGGGTCAATTCCGACGATGACACGTGGGCCCGAGGTCCAATTCAGGTAACGCCACGTCCAGTTGACGAATACGGTCAATCGGTTCCGGTACCCGACGAGATAGACGAGATGCAAACCGAACCAGGCCAACCATCCGGTTGTGCCTCGAAGGAGGAGGCCATGACGGAGCTGAGCGATGGCGGCCCGCCGCCCGATCGTGGCCATGATGCCTTTGTCCCGGTACCGGAATGGCGCCGGCACCTCACCGGTGACCAATGCGACAATCTGGCCCGCCGCGTGTCGTCCCGATTGGATCGCGACCTGGGCGAGCTGAGGGCACGTGTGGTCGGAGCCGGGCGCGCTCGGGATGGCAGCCGCATCTCCGATGGCGAATACATTTTTGTGCCCGGGAACCGTGAGGTCGGAGTCGACCACCAACTGGCCACTGGCGGTCGTGGGAGTGCCGAGCGTTGAAGCCGCCGATCCGTTGACTGTGACACCACCGGCCCAGATCACTGTCCGGGTTAAGATGACCGTGCCGTCGTTGAGTTCGACCTCGCTGGGGCTGACCCGCGATACCCTCGCGCCCAGCCGGAGGTCGACGGTCCTGCGCATCAATGTGGCCGCTGCATAGTTTTGGGCTGATCGCTTGAACGGATCCAGCAGATGGTCGAGACCATCGATGAGGACGATCCGAGCCATCGACCGATCGAAGCGAAACCCATCGCGCTCCATGGACATGTCGAGCAACTCGGCAACGGCACCTGACACCTCGACCCCGGTGGGACCACCGCCGACAATCACGAAGTTCAACGTGCCGTCGGAAGCGTGCGCTCGCGCGCTGTCTGCTTCCTCGAGGCGAAGAAGGATGTGATTCCTGAGGTGACGGGCGTCGTCCAGTGTGTAAAGGGGATGGGCGTAATCTGCGGCCCCAGGCACGCCGAAGAAGTTGGCGATCGCACCGGTGCCGACGATCAGGGAGTCGAAGGGCAGGTCGTCTGCGCACCGAGCGCTGGTCGCATCGTGCCCATCATCCACGCCAGCAAAACAGACCAGCTGCTCTTTCCAATCGATTCCGGTTACCGTCCCGAGCCGGAAGTGGGTGTTCGCAACGCGCCCGATGACGGCACGAACCGGGTACGCGACGTCCCCCGGATCTAGGCCGGCAGTGGCCACTTCGTACAGCAGGGGCAGGAAGGTGTGAAAGTTTCGCTGATCGACCAGTGTGACCTCTACTGGCTTACCGGCCAGGGTCCTGGCGGCCGCGAGGCCACCAAACCCGGCACCAATGATCACAACTCTGTGCATGGGCAGATGGCGCTATGGCCGAGTAGTGATTCAAGTACTGCTCTACAGATCGACATGATTGGAATTGCCGCGACGACGATCGGTGCGCGTTGTGACGCCGACCGGCTCGCGATCGGACTGGACCGGTGCCCCCGACGCTCTTCGAGGTAGGTGCAATGATCGAACAGCGGACTTCGCGCCGGATGGGTACCGTCGTCTCGCTCAACTTTGGTGAGCCGCGTCGATCGTCGGGAAGGCCAGATGAAAGGTGCCGGATATGGTGCGATCGCAGCCGGCAAGATCGAGAGATGCGAGTGACCATTCCGCTGCGCTTTGGGAGCACAGGAGTGAAGGACAAGCAAACCCAGAGCGAGCCGCCGAGTTCGACGCACCCGGATCCGACCCGGAGCTGGGTTGCAAGGATGGCGGCTCGGGGTGAAGTGTCCCCGACCGACGCGGGGGTAACGGCCACCGACATCCGGAACTACCGCTCGCTCACGATTGCCGTCCAAGATCACAACCCGGTCACGGGCGCTTCCGGTCGTCGTCAGGGATGGCCGTGTGACGGTGAAGCCAGCACAACCCTGAGCGGTGTGTTGTCCAGTTGCGACAGCGACGCCGTCCGCTTGGCCTCTCGTTGAATGGCACGTAGATGAATGCGTGGCACTGCTCGCTCATCGTCAGACGGCGCTTCCGGTCGCTTCGAAGTGGCAGACCCTGTCGGAGCGCAATCGAGGCAGTGGTGGTGGGACCTTCATTACGTCGATTGTCCCACCAGAACCCGACCCGGCGCACCACACGAAGGGCTCCTCCAAAGGTAGGTGATCCCCGGGTACGGCACTAAATGTCCCGATCAGCGAGCGACACCTTGCGGCGAGTTTATCGCTTTTGCAAGCAGACCCGAAGTTCGAGGGGCTTGATCCGCACGTCATCGAGTCTGAGGCCAAGCGAATGAGGGGTGCCCCAGTCACCGGCTCGAGGACCAATATGGGCGCTTGGCCCATGGGGTGACTAGCTGTCGGACTTTGGCGGAGCCAGGCGACCAATCACCTTCTCGAATGCACGGGCGACGACCACCGCTCCTGCATTGTTCGGGTCGTCGCCATATCCGATGAACGACCCTTGGTGACACACGATGTCGAGCAACGTGCAGGCACTCGCTACCGATACGGGTACGCGACCCCAACGCGAACTTACGAAATGTGTGAGATCCGCCGAGTGGTACGCCCCCTGCACATCCGCTGTGGGAGTAGTTTCGGCCTGATACGCCTGACCCATAGTCTTGCTCAGCAAGCCAACCCCCGCGACGGCAGCAACGGCGAGCGATCGACCAGTGTCCGGAGCCAGCCAATCGCCGAGCAATGGGTCGTAGACGTTCATACCGACGATAAGCACATCAGGGCCGGTGGCAGTCTTTAGGCCAGCCACAATCGTCGAAATATTCGCCTTCATCTTCGACAGGCCGTTGACGAAACACGTCGCAGCACCGGGTTGGCTCATGCAGGGTACGACGTCGTTTCCGCCGATGCTGATCGTGATAAGAGCGATGTGGCCCCGGTGAGCGTCCACAAAAGAGACGGCGTTGTCGTACTGGGATCCCCCTGGAGCACACGTCGAGCCCTTGACCATCGATTCGGTCGTTTCCCCAGAACAGGACATGTCGATGAGGCGAAGACCCGGAACTGAGGAGTGTGAGTACCGGTTGGCCAGCAAATACGGGAACGATCGGGTTCCGTCCCACATTCCGATCGAGTCGCCGAGTGAGAGGTAGTACGAAATGCCGGGACCCCTGGGAAGAGTTGTCGATGAGGTTGAAGTCGGCCCGTTCTGGGCGTAGTGCAGAGGAATTGTCGTAGAGGCCTCAGGGCCAGAGGACGCACCGGCGGCCGGATTTGCCGTCACCCACGGTAACAACGAGGAGCAGGCGACGGAAGTCCCCAGGACCGCCGCGAGGCCGATTCGCATCCTTGACGACCGGAATGTCATGAGCCTCCTGACCAGCCGCGGCGCCGCTAGAGAGACAATCTACTTTGTATCACCGTCGCTTCGACTGTCCCCGTTCGACGCTTCTATGGGTTGGGAGCGGGTCCTTGCCGGGGCTCGCGATCCTCATTCGCAGTAGCCTCTACGCACGACCAAGAGGAGGAGCCAATGCCCGAGTTCCCGACGATCACTCATGTGGCACTTACGGTCAGCGATCTCGCCCAAAGTGTGCCGTGGTACGAGCAGCTGTTCGAAGCGAAGCCGGTGCTAGATGAAGACACCGGCCCATTTCGCCACGTGGTGTGGTTGGTTGGAGGCCAGACGCTCGTTGGCCTTCATCAGTTCCCCGACCCGGCTGATGATCTCTCTTTCAATGAGCGTCGCCTGGGACTGGACCACCTCGCCTTTGCGTGCGCCAATCGAGATGAGCTCGATCAGTGGAAGGACCGATTGGACGAACTCGGCATCGTAAACGGTGGAGTTGTCGATGCGCCTTATGGCTCGGGTCTGTCTTTCCGTGATCCAGACAACATCGCACTCGAATTCTTCTCCCCGCCTTCATAAGCAATTCCCGGGCAATGACCTCCGGGATTTTCGTCAGCGGCTCCGCTTTGGACACCTGCCCCGCGGTGGGCGCCAGCCGAGCTGATTTCCGATAGGAAACCTCGGCTGGGCGCTGGTGGGCCGCCCGGGTCTCG
>PMOE01000059.1:0-153523 GCA_003161575.1 Acidimicrobiaceae bacterium
CCCCTTTTCGATCAGCATTTACATGTCGTGCCCGCGGCAGAAGCCGGCGACCGAAACGGCCCCGAATGTCGGGCTCAGCGGGTGGCGGCCCGCCGCTCGTCGTCTTCGAGGTCGTACTCCTCGTCGGCATACTGGGCGGCCGGACCCTCGTCCCAGGCTCCGGGGTAACCGGCCGACGCCAACGAGCGGGCTTCGGAATAGCCGCCCGCCCGGAGCGAAGCCGGCCGCCCCCGATCGACCGTCAGGGTCTGCGCGTACGCCACAAGCCCGACGTAGCCAACCAGTGCGGCAACCGAGATGGCCGTCACGATCCACAGCGGATGCAAGGAACCGACGATGCCAAGCAGACCGGTCACCACCACCGTGGCGACCAGCCCCAGGACGAGGTCGCGTCGGCGCTGGCGAGCCACCTCCTCGTGGCGCCGTCTTTGCTCTTCGACCTGCAAGCGGCGGTTTGTGTCCGGTTGCGGGGAGAACACCTGGGGGATCCGCTGATAGTGAGCGCCGGCGCGGTCCTCCACCACGTCGCCGCCACACTCGTCGACCGGCTCCAAGAGCACCAGATTGGGGCGACCGGGCATGCTCGAGATGGCGGGATACCCCGAAGCGCCCGGAGTGGGAGCGGTCGAAGCCTGGGCCGTCTGGAGCCGGTACGCGGGGGCGACCAGCTTGGGGCCGGTGCGTTCGAGGAGGTGCAACCGCTCGTGGAACGACTCGATCGACTCGGTGGAGCGGTTCTCAAAGTGCCGCTTGATGAGCCCGGGTGCCAGCACGACGATCCACAACACCACGAGGATCAGCAGGATCACCAGCGTCACTCCCCACGACCTACCTTCCTTGAACGAAAGACCCTAATGACGGGCCTATTCGAAGTGGTGGATGGTCGGGAGTTGCGATACGCCGACATCGTCAGCGCTCCCCCCTGTGTTGGGTCGTTTGTACCCCTCACGCGCGCTGCCCGCAAGCATTTTTTTGCGACCCAGGTCAGCGGCCCGCCGTCGGTGCCAAGGGCCCACAGAGGCGACAGGCGGGAGTCTCGGGCGCCCAAAGTAGCGTCGGGGCGCGTGACTATCAGTGGCTCGGCGGCCGCTCTCGCGCACCCGGCGGGATGGTCGCTCTCTGCGATGACCACCGCGTCATGGTGGCTGCTGGCGTTGGCCGCCCTGTTGGCGTTGAGCGACTGGGTGGCCGTCTCGGGGCTCTTCCCGAGCCTCGCCAAGCTCGAGTACGCGGCCAAGCCCGGGACGGTGCTGGCACTCATGGCGGTCGCCGCCAGCCTCGGCACCCCAGACCCGGCTCGTCGGGCGTGGTTCGTCGTCGCTCTGACGTTCTGCCTGATCGGCGACCTCCTGTTGATGGTGCCCGGTGAGCGGAACGCAACCTTCGGCGGCGGCTTGGGATCGTTCCTGGTCGCCCAGGTCTGCTTCATCGTGGGGCTCACCCAGTCCGGCGGGGGGTGGGAGATCGCCCTCGGGGCACTCGGGGTTCTCGCCGTGGTGGCCTTCATCCCCGGGTTGGTGGTGGTCCGGGCCCTTGGCAAAGGCGAGACGCGGTTGCTCGTCGGGCCGGTGCTCGTCTACCTGACCGTCCTTTTGGCGATGGCCGCCACTGCCTGGTCGGCCGGCTTCGGTGCGAGCCCCCTGGGTGCGAATCCGCTGGTGGCGGCCGGTGGGCTGGTCTTCGTCCTCTCCGACACCCTGCTGGCCCTCAATCGGTTCGTCCGGCGCCTCCCTCGCGCCACGCTCTTGGTCCACGTGACCTACCACGCCGCCCTCTTCTTGCTGGTGCTGTCCCTCGCCGGTGTCGCGGCGTCACGATGAGGCCCGGCTCCACCAGCGGCCGTTCTCACAGCCGACGTCGACGTCGACGGAGAAACACGACGAGACGGCCGACGACGTGAGCACCTCGGCGATCGGGCCGGTCGCTTCCAGCCGGCCGTCGCGCACCAAGGCGGCGTGGGTCATGCCGGTCGGGATCTCCTCAGCGTGGTGGGTCACCATCACGATGGGCGGGACGGCCCCATCGTTTGCGAGGACGCTCAGCCGGGCGAGCAAACGCTCGCGGGCCCCGAGGTCGAGCCCGGCCGCCGGCTCGTCGAGGAGCAACAGCTCGGGCCGGCTCATGAGGGCTCGGGCCAACAGCACCTGCTGGCGCTCGCCTTCTGAGATGATCCCGAAAGCGCGCTCGGCGACGCTCGCGACGCCGGCGCCGGCTAAGAGGGCGTCGGCCTCAGCCCACTCCTCGATGCTGTACTCGCGCCACCACGGCTCAAGATCGCCCGAGCGCCCGGTGACCACCACCTCGCGGGCGGTCAGGGCCGGTCGCAGCTGGCGGATGACCGAGCCGCTGACCAGGGCCACCCGGGGCCGCAACTCGCGCACGTCGATGCGCCCGAGCCGGTGCCCGAGGATCTCGACCAGCCCGCTGGTCGGCCACAGCCGTGCCCCGGCGACGGCGAGCAGGGTGGTCTTGCCCGAGCCGTTGGCTCCGAGGACGGCCCAGCGCTCGCCCGGGGCCACCTCCCAGTCGACGGCGTCGAGGATAGGCCGGTCGTCGCGCACCACCGAGACCCCAGCCAGCCGAATGGCCGGGCCCCCGCTGCTCCCAGTCGTCAGGAAGGGCCCCCGGTGCGCCGGTCGATCCGGCCGATCAGCCCCGAGCAGCACTGCTGCCACGTCCGCTCGCCGATCAGCCAGAGCCACAGCTCCCGGCGGTAGCCATCGGCGATCGTGGCCAGGTCCGCCTGGGTGACCCCGACTGAACCGAGGACCCGCCAGCGGGACCACAGCCAGTCGGCCACCCCGCCGGGGCCGGTCACCACCTCGACCAGGTCGACACCCTCGAGGACGCGGTCGCGCCAGGCCGAGCGCGCCGTCGTCGGCTCCTCGGGGACGTGCAATCGAACGTCGGTGACCACAATGGTGGCCCTCACCGGCGGATCGTGACCGGTCGGCGATCCGTGTCCTCGTAGTTGCGCACGTGCTCCTCGTAGTCGATGAACAGCGGGGCGTCGGGGTCGAACTTGCGCTCGAGGGAACGCAACGCGATCCGCTTGTCGAGGTTGTCAAGGCGGATCAGCGCGGCGGGGTCATCGAGGCCACGCACGTCGAGCTTCCCCCGGGCCTGCTGGAAGGCGAGCCGGCCCCGCTCGGTGCGCACCAGCACCGTTGTCCAGCCGTCCATGGACCCGACGCTGCCGACTGAGATGTCCGCGCTCCGGCCGAGGAAATCGGCGCACTCGTCACAACCCTTCAGGGCCGCACCATGGAAGTCCTTGACCGGCTCATCGACCGCGATCTCGCCGTCGCGGTACTCGACGATCATGCGGCCCCGGATCACATCGACCTTGCTCACCCGGTCCAAGTCGATGCGCCGGCGCTCCTCGAGCTCGCGCAGGATCAGCGCCTCGTAGTCGAAACTCTTCGTGCACAACAAGGCGATCGTGAGCACGACGGCATCGACCCGGTGGGCACCGGTCGGCCACCGGCGGGCCTGCATCGCCCGGATGCCCTGGATCTCACAGGGCGTGCCGACCACCGCGATGCGGGGTTTGGCCGGCAGGGCGTAGGCACTCAGATCGAGCTCGGCGAGGGCCATGGTCTGGTTGTAGAAGCTCCCCGACGACGCCGCCACCTCGGCCGGGGTGGTGGCGATCGTGGCAACACCCTTCCACGGTTCATCGGGGTCCGAACTCGGTACCGACACGAGCGCGCCGTCGATCTCGCCGGCCACCAGGAGCGCCGACAGCAACGAGGTGACCGCCCCGCCGTCCTGGGCCTCCTCGTTGCGGGCCGCCGAGCGCACCGCGAACTGCTCGATGACCGCCCCCAGGCCCTCGGCCGGCGGCCCACCGGTGATCTTGAAATAGGTGTCGGACGAGTCCGAACGGACCTCGACGGGCGCCACCGCGGCGCTTTCGGTGTCCGCTGTCACCGTCGAGGGTGGCCACAGCGCTTCGTAGCGCAGGCCCCCGCGGGGGCAGAAGTCCCAGCAGAGTGAACAACCGGTACACATCCTCACCAACTCGGGCAGGTCGGTGTCGAAGTTGATCCCGATGGAGTTCGACGGGCAGACGGCCACGCACGTCCCGCACTGGATGCAGCGATCGGCGTCGATCACTCCGGCCTCGAGTTCCCAGAACCACACCTTGCCCGGGGCCTCGACGATCCCGTTCATCTCGTCGCGCAACCGGGAGTGGGTCACGACGCACCTTCAAGCGTCGAGAGCAGCTCATCGTTGGGTGTGCGGCGGGCCCAGTTCGAGAATTCCTCACCGTCACGACGTTCGCCCTGGTAGCGGTTGACCACCCGGAGCAACGCGTCGGGCACCAGGTCGACCGCGACGGCCCCGGCCACCCAGTCGATGAACCCGGCGTCGGGGCCGAGCGACCCGCCGAGGCCGATGTCGACCGCTTCTTCGATGTGCTCGCCGACGTGGGCGATGTCGCCCCGGAAGCCGATGTCGCCCACCTGGGGCTGGGCGCATGAGGCCGAGCACCCCGAAAAGTGCATCCGGATGACGCCGGCGTCCTCTTCGACCGGCGACCGGCCGTCAGGGCCGCGACGACCCGAAAGGGCCACGGGCACCGCCCCGTTGCCCGTGGCCTGCGAGGCGAGCTGCTCGTCCATCCACCGGGCCCACTTCACGGCGCGCTCTTTGGTCTCGACCACCGCGAACCGGCAGAATTCGCTCCCGGTGCAGGCCACCACGCCGCGGGTGAAGGGTCCGGGGAACGGCGAGTACTTGGCTATCAGCTCTTCGCCCAGCAATTCGTCGACCCGATCCTCGGCGACGCCGCTCAAGATGAAGTTCTGGTCGATACCGATCCGGACGTGCCCGTCGCCGTAGGTCTCGGCCAGGCGGGCCGCCTCCACCAGCTCGATGCCCCGCATCCGCCCGACCGGCACTGAGCAGCCGACGTAGACGAGGCCCGGCTGGCGCTGGGCGTGCACGCCGACGTGGTCGCCCCGGAAGCGCCGGGTCAACTCCTCGCCGGCCGGCTCGAGCTCGAAGCGCACGCGCTGGGCCAACTCCGCCCGGAAGCCCTCGGGACCGAGCTCTTGGACCAGGTAACGCATCCGGGCGAGCCCACGATGCTCGCGATTGCCCAACTCGCCAAAGACCTGGGCGATCCCGCGGGTGAGCTCGACCGCCTGGTCAGCCACGACGAACACATCGATGTCAGACGCCATGCGCTCGCCGTCGGACAATCCACCTCCGGCGAGCACGTTGAAGCCCACCGTGCCGTCGGCCTTGCGGGCCGGCCACAACCCAATGTCATTGATCTCCACCCGGGCACAGTCCTCGAGGCAGCCGTTGACGGCGATCTTGAACTTGCGGGGCAGATTGGCATACTCGCGGTTGCCGGTGAAGAAGGCCGAGATGGCCTGGGCCACCGGCAGGGCGTGGACGACCTCATCGGCGTCGATGCCCGATACCGGGCACGAGCACACGTTGCGGGACGAGTCACCACACGCCTGCACCGTGGTCAGCCCGACGTCGGCGAACCGCTGCCAGATCCGCGGGATGTCCTCGATGCGCAACCAGTGCAGCTGGATGTCCTGGCGGGTGGTCAGATCGGCGTAGCGATTGCCAAAGACCGCGCTGTCCTCGGGGCCCTCGGCGAAGGCCTCGGCCGCCACGCCGATCTCGCGCATCTGGGGGGCGGTCATGACTCCGCCGGGTACCTTGATCCGGAGCATGAAGGCGTCGCCCCCCTGGCGCTGGGGGTAGAGGCCGACCCATTTTAGGCGCTCTTGCTCGCCGGGCACCGAGGCGATGGCGGCCGCCCCTTCTTTCGAGTAGCGCTCGATCACCGCCTGGGCCACCTCGAAGGGATGACGTTGGAGCTTGAACTGCTCGATTGGGTTGAGCTCGCCGATGTTGCGGTAGGGGTGGACGAACTTCATCGCTCGATCCCGGCCGCGAAACTCCATCCCGTAGGGATTGTCGAGGTTACGGGGCATCAGGCGTGCAGACCGCACTCAACCTTGCCGGTTCCCGACCAGCGCCCTGCGCGCGGGTCCTCGCCCTCGACCACCGGCCGGGTGGTCGGCGCGCAGCCGATGGAGAGGTAGCCCTGTCGGACCAGGGGGTGTACCGGCAAGCCGTGATCAGCCACATAGCTGTCGATGTCGTCGTCGGTCCAAAGCGACATCGGGTTGACCTTCACCAGACCGAAACCTTCGTCCCACGCCACGATCGGGGCGGCGACCCTCGTCGGGGCGTCCACCCGCTTGACTCCGGTCAACCACGCCTTCTTGCCCGCCAGCGCACCGCGCAGGGGCGCCACCTTGCGGAACTCGCAGCACCGCGGCGAACCGCACGGGGAGGCATCGGCCTCGGGCCCCGGATGGGTCACGGTCAGGTTGAGATCGTAGCGCTGGCTGACCTCGTCGACGAAGGACAACGTCTCGTCGAAGTGGGCGCCGGTGTCGAGGAACACCACCTCGATCTGGGGTTCGATGGCGACGGCCAGGTCGATGAGGACCACGTCCTGGAAGGAAGCGGCCAGCACCACCTCCTTGCCGAAACGCCCGAGGGACCATTCGATGGCCTTGGAGGCAGCTTGGGTCTCCAGATCGGCGCTCGCAGCGGCAATCTCGGCCACCAGGGCATCCGACGGCGTCTCGATCAATGCCTCGCTCACCGCTGTCGTCCTCTCGCTTCGTCACCCCGCAGCGCCCTCAGCGGAATCCCACCGGAACTTGCGGTGTTGGTGGAGTGGCTGCCCTCGACTTGTCGGGGCCTCGTACCCCGAGTATACATGACCAAAGTAGTCAAGTATTTAGGGGCGTATCTAGGGGCGCCGCCGAGGGCCGTGAGCAGGCCCGCAAGGCCTGCTCGCCCGAACCCGGGCGAAAGAGCAAGGGGACCCATCGCCATGAGCACTGCCGAGATCGTCACCGCCGAGCCGGACCAATGCCTGGCCGGGCTCGGGTCGGCACGAACCGAGGCTGTCCTTGTGTCCCCCACCCCGATCGACCGTTCCGCCACCCCCTCGGTCGACCACCTCGGCCTGCTCGAAGCCCACGCCATCTTCATCCTGCGCGAAGTGGCGGCCGAGTCCGAGCGTCCGGTCCTCCTTTTTTCGGGGGGCAAGGACTCCGCGGTGCTGCTGCATCTCGCCGCTAAGGCCTTCCGGCCCGGCGGGTTCCCCTTTCCCGTGCTCCATGTCGACACCGGCCACAACTTCCCTGTGGTCATCGAGTACCGCGACCAGCAGGTCGCCGACCTCGGCGAGCGGCTAATCGTGGCGAGCGTGCAGCAGTCGATCGACGACGGGCGGGTCGCAGACCCCGGCCCCAACGCCTCGCGCAACCGGCTCCAGACCACCACCCTGCTCGATGCCATCGCCGAGCACTCCTTTGACGCATGCATCGGCGGCGCCCGGCGCGACGAGGACAAGGCTCGGGCCAAAGAGCGGGTGCTCTCATTTCGCGACGCCTTCGGGCAATGGGACCCCAAGCGCCAGCGGCCCGAGTTGTGGCACCTCTACCAGGGCCGGGTACAGCCCGGCGAGTCGCTGCGGGCTTTCCCCCTGTCGGACTGGACCGAGCTCGACATCTGGCAGTACATCGGCCGAGAGGGAATCACGCTCCCCTCCATTTACTTCTCACATCGACGTCCGGTCGTAGAGCGAGACGGGATGCTGCTGGCGGTGAGTGAATGGGTGAACCCGGGGCCCGGCGAGCATGCCACCGAAGAGACGGTGCGCTTCCGCACCGTCGGGGACGCGACGTGCACCGGAGCCGTCCGATCAGCAGCGTCCACGGTCGACGAGATCATCAGCGAGGTCGCCGCTTCCCGGATCTCTGAACGGGGTGCGACCCGGGCCGACGACCGCTTCTCGGAGACCGCCATGGAGGACCGGAAGCGCGAAGGGTACTTCTAGGCCGTGGGGGCGACCGTCAGCACGCCGGCCACGACCGGCGGGACCACTCCCGGGTCGGGGCACGACACCGAGGGACCGTCGCTGGCTGACGGGGCGGGCAGGGACCCCGTCACCAGGGCTCGTGCAACCGGAGTGACAGGCAACGCGGCGGCCGGCACCGGGGCAATGGACCTCCTCAGGTTCGCCGCGGTCGGCTCGGTCGACGACGGCAAGTCGACGCTCATCGGGCGCCTCCTGTTCGACACCCGGCAGCTCTTCGACGACCAGATCGAGGCGGTCGCCGCGGCCGGCAGGCGCCGGGGCATCAGCGAGGTCGACCTCTCCTTTGTCACCGACGGCCTGCGGGCCGAACGCGAGCAGGGAATCACCATCGATGTGGCCTACCGGTACGCCGCGACCCCCCATCGGAAATTCGTCATCGCCGATTGCCCCGGGCACGTCCAGTACACCTCGAACATGGCGACAGGCGCGTCGACGGCCGACCTGGCCCTGGTTGTGGTCGACGCCACCACGGGGCTGCGCGAGCAGACCCGCCGGCACACCTGCATCGCCGCGCTCTTCGGAGTCGACCAGTTCATCGTCTGTGCCAACAAGATGGATCTGGTCGACTGGGACGAAGCGGCGTACCGCCGGGTGGCAGACGAGTTCGAGGCCCTCGCCCGCCGGCTCGGTGTGGTGTCCACCACGGTGATACCGGTCTCCGCCCTCCACGGCGACAACGTGGTGGACCGCTCCGACGCCGCCCCCTTCTACGACGGCCCGACCGTGCTCGAAGCACTCGAAGCCGCCCCGGCCGGCGGCTGGGCCGGCTTCCACGGCGCCCATCGGGGCACCGGAGCCCGTCTGCCGGTCCAGTGGGTCCTCCGACATCCGGGCGGGGGCCGCAGCTACGCCGGCATGGTCAACGGCGGTCCGCTGCGACCCGGCGACCGGGTCGTGGTGCTCCCCGAGGGGATCGAGACGACGGTCTCCGCGGTCGAGACCTTCGACGGAGAGCTGGCAGAGGCCTCCGTTGGACTGTCGGTGTCGGTGCATCTCACCGACGACATCGACGTCTCGAGGGGCGACCTGATCGCCGCGGCCGAAGAGCCCCCCGAGGTGACCACCGAGATGGAGGCCACCGTGTGTTGGTTCGGCGACCGGCCGCTGCGCCCCGGAGACCGGCTCCGGGTGAAGCACACCACCCGGGTGACCCCGGCCCGGGTCAGCGAGGTCCGCGCCCGCCTGGACGTCAACGAGCTGACGCTGCAGGCCGCCGACGTGCTGGAGGCCAACGACATCGGAGTGGTGCACCTGAGCATGGCCACTCCCCTCGCGGTCGATCCCTACCGCCGTGAGCGAATCACCGGCAGCTTCGTGCTGATCGACGAGGCGACCAACGCGACCGTCGCCGCCGGGATGGTGGGGCGTCCCGACCTGCCCGCGGGCTGAGGCCACCCGGTGGCTGCCTTCCCGGCCCTCTACCCGGTGACCCTCGTGGTCGACGGTCGCCGCTGTCTGGTGGTCGGCGGTGGCCCGGTCGGCGCTCGCAAGGCGGCCGGCCTGGCCTCCTGCGGGGCGCGGGTGACCGTGGTCGCCCCCGATCTCGACCCAACAACGGTGGCTCTGGCCGACCGCCTCGGCCCGGTTCCGTGGGGCGAGGTGCTCCTCGAACGCCGTCGCTACCGGTCCGGCGAGGCGGCCGGCTACCGGCTCGTCGTCAGCGCGACAGGGATCGCCGACGTCGACGGCGCGGTGGCGGCGGACGCCGAGGCGGCCGGGGTGTGGGTGAACAGCGCCGACGACGCCGAGCGCTGCACCTTTCTTCTCCCGTCGGTTCATCGGGACGGGTCGGTGAGCATCGCCGTGTCGACCGGAGGGGCCAGCCCGGCCCTTGCGACCTGGCTCCGGCGTCGGGTCGCAGACGACCTCGGTCCGGGTCTCGGGATCCTCGCCGCCCTGCTCGAAGAGGCGCGACAGCGGGTGCACGCAGAAGGGCACTCGACCGAGGCGATCGACTGGCCGGCGCTGCTCGACGGGGCGCTCCCCGACCTGGTCCGCGCCGGGCGACTCGATGAGGCCCGCTCGTTGTTGGCAACGGCCACCTCACCGGTGCCCGGTCCGCCCGAGCCCGGTCCGNNCAGGGAGCCCACTCAGGGTTGGGCCACCATCAGCACGGTGGCGGCCACGAATGCGGCCGCGAGTGCCGAACTCGCCAGGAGCATCTTCCACGCGGCGAGGCGCAGCGCGGCCGTCGTGGGGTGATCGGGAGCGACGGCTGGGTCCGAGACGCGCTCGGCCACCAGCGCCTGGATCCGACGCTCGGCCGGCCACAGCAGGCCCTCGGCCGAGAGGGCCGCGGCCACCCAGAGCACGAGGCCGGCCATCACCCAGGCGTCTTTCAGGTCATAGGCGCCCTTGGACATGGCGAGGAGAAGGAACCCGAAGATCGGGACGCCGTAGATGATCCGGCCCGCCCAGTTGACACCGGGGGCGAAATAGGAGCGAAGGCGGGCGGCAACCTCGACGGGGTCTCGGAGCAGGCGGGCCGCCTGCACCCCGGCGACCACGACCGCGCCCAACCCAACGATGACGCAGGCCACGTGGGCCAGGAGCACGATGTCGAAGGCCGGCCCGGTGGGCGCCGGGGCACCGGTGGCCAACACGGAGGTGGTGAGCACGGGGTCATTCTCGTCGCTTGGCACCGACGCTCCGGGGTTTCGGGGCCGCAAGCGTCGGAATTTTGTGCCGGGGTGGCACCAGGCGGCCCGAATTGAGCGATACCCTGGAATTTGATTGCATAGAGCGGCGTCGATCCAGGCGTCAAAGCACGACGATAGGAAACGGCCCATGGACGGCCCGAACACGGCGGCACGGCGCAGATGAACCAGCTCCGCCTCGATCCCCTTTCCGGCCGCTGGGTGGTGGTCTCGACCGGCAGGGCCGAGCGCCCGACAGACTTCTTACTCCGAACCAACGACATCGAAGAAGACGCCACCCGCCCGTGCCCGTTCTGCCCGGGCCACGAAGAGGCCAGTCCGCCGGCCCTTGAAACCTACGGGCCGAGCGGTTCGTGGCTGGTCCGGGTGGTGCCGAACTTGTATCCGGCCTTCGAGGGCGACGAGCCCTTCGTGGTGACCAACCGGGGACCGGTCTTCACCCAGGCCACTGCGGGCGGGATCCACGAGGTGCTGATCCTGTCGCCCGAGCACGACGCCTCCTGGTCGATGCTGAGCGACGAACAGACCGGCCTCGTGATGGCCGCACTGCGGGACCGCCTCGAGGAGCATTCCGAGCAGCCCAACCTCCGCTACAGCCAGGCCATCGTGAACTCTGGCCGCGAGGCCGGTGCCTCCCTCGAACACCCGCACGGCCAGCTGATGGGCATGTCCTTCGTCCCCCGGGAACTGGCCGAGGAGCAGGCCCGTTTCGCCCGCTTCGCCGGGAGCTGCCTGCTGTGCACCACCATCAGCGCCGAGGAGGCCGAAGGCTTCCGGGTGATCTACTCCGACGACAAAGTGGTCGTGGTCTGCCCGTTCTGGAGCGCCACCCCCTACGAGATGCTGGTGATCCCCCGGGGCCACAGCCCGCATCTGTACCGGAGCCCGACCGAGGACCTGGTGTCGGTCGGCCGCGCCCTCAAGCACTGCCTCGGCCAGCTGCGCGACGTTGTCGGCGACGTCGCCTACAACCTGGTCTTCCATTCCGCCCCGTACCGGGTGAACGAGCCGTTCCACTGGCACATCCACGTGTGGCCCAAGGCCTCCACCCGGGCCGGCTTCGAGATGGGCACCGGCGTGGCCATCAACATCGTGAACCCCGAGGTGGCGGCCGAACAGCTGCGGGTGGGCGTTCCCGCCGCCTGAGCCCGGGTGGCCCGCGCCTCAACCGAGAAACGGCAGCGCCACCTCGTCGAGGAGCGAGAGGTCCAGGGTCTTGGGTCGCCCGACGGCGGTCTCGAGGGGCACCCGGACGATCTCGCCGGCCTGCAGGGCCACCATCGTGGCGAACTCGCAATCGTGGACGGCGGCCACCGCGGCCACCCCGAAGCGGGTGGCCAGCACCCGGTCGAAGGCGGTCGGGGTCCCGCCGCGCTGAATATGCCCGAGGGTGGTGACCCGTGACTCGAACCCGGTCCGGCGTTCGATCTCCTCGGCCAGCCAGCCGCCGATGCCCCCGAGGCGTCCGTGCCCGAAGGCGTCGACCGACCGCGGGGCGGTGGCGGCGCGGGCCGAATCGGCGTCGGGACCTTCGGTCGGCGTCGCACCTTCTGAAACCACGACGATGGACGAGTACTGGCCCCGCTGATGCCGGCGGACCAAGCGCTCACAAACCACGGCGAGGTCGAACGGACGCTCGGGGACCAAGATCTCGGCCGCCCCCCCGGCGATGCCACCGTAGGTGGCGATCCACCCGACATGACGACCCATCACCTCGCAGACCATGACCCGGTGATGGGATTCGGCGGTGGTCCGCAAGCGGTCGATGGCCTCGACGGTGATCTGCACCGCCGTGTCGAAACCGAAGGTCACCTCGGTGCCCGACAGGTCGTTGTCGATCGTCTTTGGCACACCGACGACGCGTACCCCGAGGGGCCCCAGCCGGCTGGCCACCCCGAGCGTGTCGTCGCCGCCGATGGCCACGACGGCATCGACCCCCTGGTCGCCGAGCGTCGCGAGCACCCGGTCGACCCCCTCTTGTTCGGCGAAGGGGTTGGTGCGCGAGGTGCCCAGAATGGTCCCCCCGAGAGCGAGGATGTCCCGGCAGCGCTCAGGGTCAAGGGGCACCGACCGGCCGTCGACCACGCCCCGCCAGCCGTCGAGGAAACCAATCACGTCGTCCCCGTGCACCTGGTGCCCGGTGAGCACCACCGCCCGGATCACCGCATTCAGCCCGGGGCAGTCGCCGCCGCCAGTCAGTACCGCCATGCGCATGGCGTCACTCTTCCACACTGCCTCGGGGGCTCACTTCATCTGGGGATTCTCCGCGTCAACCGGGTCAACGCGGAGGACATCTAACCCGCACCGAGCTGCATGATCCGGGCGGCGGCCCGTTCGAGCTCGAACACGGCGGCCAATTTCCCCACGGTCTCGCGGTCGGTCGGCACCAGGCCGCCGATCCCCGGCGTCGCCAGGTACCCGCTCAAAAAGGCCCGCCGGTTCCGGGCCTCCCAGCCCTGGGCCAACGCGGCCAGGCCCGAGCGCCCGGTCGGGTCACGCTCGCTGGCCGCCACCGAGGCCACGTGGTGCAGCGACCAGAGCATGTCGGCCACGTCAGCGAGCGGCGAGCGGAACACCACGTCGGTCGCGCCGGGCGGCACGCCCCCGGGCATGCAGTCGGCCACCACCCAGCCCTGGTCGGTGCGGGCGGTGCGACCCAGGTGAAAGTCACCGTGGGTGTGCAGGACCGGGCCGTGCAGGTTGGCCGCCCGCAACGCCTCGAAGGCCTCGCCCACCCCGGGTGCGTCCAACAGGGCCGGGTCGGCGGCCACGACGATCCGCTCGACACTGTCCACCCGTTCGGTCACGTCTTCGCTGCGTCGCCCGAAGGACCGGTCGAGGGCCAGGTGCATCCGGGCCGTCATCGTGCCGAGGGCCCGGCCCTCGGGCCCGAAGTCCCCGCCGGCCTCTTCGGGCAGGCCGCCCGACGCGTAGAGGTCCCGCAGCGAGGTGAGGGCCAACGCCCAACCGCCGGCGCTCCCGGCCAACAGCTCCTGGACGACCCCGAGGTCCCGGCCACCGCGTCGCCAGAGGGCCACCGGGGCGGCCAGGTGGTTGAAGCCGGCCTCGTCGAGGGCCACCAGCAGCTCCACGCCGGGGTGCAGTCCGTCGAAGAGCCGCGGAAAGACGGTGAGCGTGCAGCGCTCGGCGAAGGCGAGGACCACGCCCTCGTCGGTATCGGCCACCGGGGTCACGCCGGTGACCGGGGTGTCATCGCCGGTGACGGCGGCCAGCACCAACGGGGCCAGCTCGGCGTCGTGCAGTGCGTCGACCACCATGCCGAGCCCTTCGTCGTCCTCGAAGAGCCCGAGAACGGGGTCGTCGGTCGTGCCCAACGACTGGGTCTCTTCGCCCAAACGGCGCACCCCGAGCACGGCGTGGACCGCCCGTCCTTCCGCCTCGGCGATCACGTCGAGGAGACCCGGGCGACCGGCCCGCAGCACCTCGACCTCGCGCACCTCGACCGGCGGCTCGGCCGCCGAACGATCCTCGCGGTGTTGGGCCAGCCATGCCGAGACCAGCTGGGTGAGCGACAGCCGCCGATCGTCGGTGAGCTCGAGCATGGCCCCGCTCACAACCCGTCGACTCCGGGCATGTGGGAGGGCTCCACCAGGTCGAACCAGAGATAACCGTAGGGGCCCAGGGTGATGGTGTAGGGATCCTCGCCGATGACCGGGAAGGGGACGCGGCCCAAGACCTCGAGGGGGGTGGAGCCGGCCCAGCGACCCAACATGAGCTCGGCCGGCTGGGCAAACCGGCTGAGGTTGTGCACGCACAAGACGGCTTGGGATCGGGGTTCTGCCTCTTGGAACCCCTCGATGCCGGCGGGCACCGTGAGGGTGGTCTCCCCGGTGGCCCGCACCGCGACGTCGACCACGTCGCCCGAGCGCACATAGGCCAGCACCGAGGGGTTCGGGCAGTCCAGCACTTCGAACGCACCCACGCCGAGCACGGGCAACGAGCGGCGTTCGACCAGCATGCCGCGCAACCAGTGGAGAAACGAACCCGGATTGCGGCGTTGGGCCTCCACGTTGACCGCGCTGTAGCCGTAGACCGGGTCCATGAGCGGGGGCAGGTAGAGCTGGGCGAAATCGGCCCGGGAGAACCCGCCGTTGCGGTCGGGCGACCACTGCATTGGTGTGCGTACCGAGTCGCGGTCGCCCAGATAGATGTTGTCGCCCATCAACAGCTCGTCGCCGTAGTAGATCACCGGGCTGCCCGGCAACGACAGGAGCAACGCGTAGAGCAGCTCGGCCAACCGGCGGTCCCCGTCGAGGAGGGGCGCCAGGCGGCGGCCGATGCCCATGTGGCGCTTCATACGCGGGTCCTTGGCGTACTCGCTGAAGAGGTAGTCCCGCTCCTCGTCGCTCACCTGCTCAAGGGTGAGCTCATCGTGATTGCGCAAGAAGATCGCCCACTGACAGCCTTCGGGGATCTCGGGGGTCTGGCTCAGGATCTCGGTGATCGGGTAGCGCTGCTCGCGCCGCACCGCCATGAAGAGCCGGGGCATGAGCGGGAAGTGGAAGCACAGGTGGCACTCGTCACCGTCGCCGAAGTAATCGGCCACGTCGGCCGGCCAGCCGTTGGCCTCGGCCATCAGGATCCGGCCGGGATAGTCGGCCTCGAGCTGCTTTCTGATCCGCCGGATGTAGGTGTGGGTCTCGGGCAGGTGCTCGCCGGCCGTACCGTCGCGCTGGTAGAGGTAGGGCACGGCGTCGAGGCGGAACCCGTCGAAGCCGAGATCGAGCCAGAAACGGACCAGGTCGACCATGGTGTCGGCGACTTCTGGGATGTCGTAGTTCAAGTCGGGCTGGTGTGAGTAGAA
This sequence comes from Acidimicrobiaceae bacterium, assembly GCA_003161575.1. GTDB lineage: Bacteria > Actinomycetota > Acidimicrobiia > Acidimicrobiales > RAAP-2 > PALSA-457. The sequence goes on from PMOE01000059.1 coordinate 15,419, forward strand.
CCGGTGCCAGTAGTACTGCTGGCGGGTGTCGTCCCAGGTCCAGTTGGAGCGCTCCACATCGGTGAAGACGACCCGGGCCTCGGGCCAGCGCTGGTCGTCGTCGTTCCAGGTGTACCAGTCGGCCTTCGGGTTGGTCCGCGAGGAACGTGACTCGATGAACCACGGATGTTGGTCGCTCGTGTGGTTCATCACGAGGTCGGCGATCACCCGGATGCCCCGGCGGTGGGCGTCTTCGAGCAAGCCGACCAGATCGCCGAGCGTTCCGTAGTCGGGGTGGACGTTGAAAAAATCGCTGATGTCGTAGCCGCCATCGCGGAACGGCGACGGGTAGAACGGAAGGAGCCACAGACAGTCGATCCCCAACCACTGGAGGTAGTCGAGCTTCTCGCGCAGCCCCTTGAGGTCGCCGGTGCCATCGTCATTGGCGTCGTAGAAGCCCCGGATCAGGACCTCATAGAACACGGCGTGCTGGAACCAGCGCACCGAGGGGTCGAACGGTCCGTCCCTCGGGCCGATCGGAACGGCCGGTGCGCTCACCGCCCGACGAAGGTGGCCTTGCCCGGCCCGTGCTCGAGAAAAGAGGCGATACCGATGGCCGCGTCCTCGGTCCGGCATGCCGCGGCGAACCGGGACCGCTCGATCCCGAGCCCCTCTTCGAGACTCACCTCGAGACCTCGGTCGACCGCCGTCTTCCCGAGCGCCTGGGCCTCGAGGGCGCCCGCCGCCAGCTCGGCCGCCAACCCGAGGGCCGTGGGCAGCACGGCGTCGGGGGCGACAACCCGGTTGACCAGTCCCATGGCCAGCGCCTCCTCGGCACCCACCTGGCGCCCGGTCATGATCAGGTCCTTCGCCCGCGACGGCCCGATCAGCCGGGGCAGGCGCTGGGTGCCCCCGCCGCCGGGGACCACACCCAAGAGCACTTCTGGCACCCCGAGCCGGGCGTCGGTGGCGACGACCCGCAGGTCACAAGCCAGCGCCAATTCGAGACCACCCCCGAGCGCATAGCCGTTCACCGCGGCGATAACGGCCCGGGGCAGTGCGGCCAAGGCGCCGAGCGCGCCATGGAAGCCGGCGGCAACGACCTCGGGGCCTCCCGAACCCAACTCGACGATGTCGGCGCCGGCGGCGAAGATCCGCTCACCGCCCCACACGACGACCGCCCCCGGCGGCGTGGCCGCCAGGCTTTCGGCGATGTGCCGCAGCTGGGTGAGCACCTCGGCCGACAACGCGTTGGCCCTCGGGCGGTCGAGACGGATGAGGGCCACCCCATCGTTGCGGTGTTCCACGGTCACAAAAACGCCCTCGGCCATGGTCGAACCGTAGCTCGCGCCGGGATTATTCGGGGCTGTCGGTGGGGGAATCGGCGCGGCCGAGGAGCCGGTCGGCCGCCTCGTAGGGGTCGAGCCGTCCTTCGCACAGCGCCCGGAGGGCCTCGGCGAAGCCCTCCCCGGCCTGCCCGCGATCGATCTGGGCGGCCAGCCGGGCCGCCAGCACCCGCCGAAGTTCGGTTTCGAGGCGGGTCGCCCGGCGGGTCTCGAACTTGCCGGTGGCCAGCAAGTGGGCCCGATGGCGGGCGACTTCGGCCCACAGGTCGTCCACTCCAACGCCGTCGATCGCCGACGTCTCGACGATCGGCGGGCGCCAGTCGCCCGCCACCCCGAGGTCGAGCATCTGGTTGAGGTCTCGGCGAGCTTCGGCCGCGCCGGGGCGGTCGGCCTTGTTGATGACGAACAGGTCAGCCACCTCGAGCAGGCCTGCCTTGTTGGCTTGCATCGAGTCCCCCCAACCCGGGGTGACGACGACGAGGGTGGTGTCGGCGGCCGAGGCCACCTCCACCTCCATCTGGCCGACGCCGACCGTCTCGAGCAGGACGAGGGGGATACCAACCGCCCCGAGCACCCGCACCGCCTCGGGGACGGCCAGTGTCAGACCGCCGAGATGCCCGCGCGTCGCCATCGAACGGATGAAGACGCTCGGGTCGGTGGCGTGCTGTTGCATTCGGACCCGGTCGCCCAAGATGGCGCCACCGGTGAACGGGGACGAGGGGTCAACGGCGAGCACCGCCACCTGGTCGAGGGCCCCGTCCACCTGGTCGTCGCTCGTGCCCGGCCAGCCCCCCCGGGCGGCGGTGATCAGCTGGTCGGTGAGCGTTGACTTGCCCGACCCCGGCGCCCCGGTGAGCCCGACCGTGTAGGGCGGGGGTCGCCGATAGACCAGCTGAGCGACGGCCCGGCTCGACGACCCGCCCCGCTCGACCATCGAGAGGAGCTGGGCGAGTGACACGCGGTCGCCGCCGGTCGCCGCATCCAGCAACGCGGCGGGGTCCCGGGGCGCGCTCAACCGCGGGTCACCCGGGCACCGAGGGAACGCAGCGAGCCGGCCAGGTCTTCATAGCCCCGGTCGATGTGGCGGGCGTCGGAGACTTGCGTCGAACCCTCGGCCACGAGCCCAGCCAGCACCAGCGCCGCCCCGGCCCGGATGTCTGACGCCCGGACCGTGGCACCCGAGAGCCGGGGCACGCCGCGCACAACCGCGTGATGGCCCTCGGTGCGGATGTCGGCCCCCATGCGTCGGAGCTCGTCGACATAGCGGAACCGGCCGAAGAAGAGGTTCTCGGTGACGATGCCCACGCCGTCGGCCACCGACAGCATGGTGACGAGCAACGGCTTGTAGTCCGTGGCGACACCGGGAAACGGGAGGGTCGCAACGTCGGCCGAATGCAGCGGACCCGTCATCGCCGCCCGCAGTCCCTCGGGGGTCTGCTCGATCCGAAGACCGAGGGAGCCGAGCTTGCGCAATAACATCTCCATGTGATCAGCCCTGGCGTCTTCGACCACCACCTCGCCTCCGGCCAGGCCGACGGCGGCGAGGTAGGTCGCCGCCACCACCCGGTCAGGGATCACGGTGTGGCGGGCCGGGTGCAGCTCGTCGGTCCCTTCGACCTCGATGCGAGAGGTCCCGGCCCCGCGCACCGATGCGCCCATGGAGTTGAGGAACGTCGCCATGTCGGAGATCTCGGGCTCGCGGGCCGCGTTCTCGATGACCGTGGTGCCCTTGGCCAGTACGGCGGCCATCAACAGGTTGTCGGTCGCGGTGTGGCTCGGGTACTCGAGGACCACCCGGTTCCCGACCAGTCGCGCGGCATCTTCTCCGTCGCCGACCCGACCCTCGACATACCCGTGGACCGTCTCGAACCGGGCCCCCATGGCGCCGAGTCCGTTGAGGTGGATGTCGATCGGTCGGTTGCCGAAGTCGTCGCCGCCGGGCATCGACACCCGGGCGTGCCCGCAGCGGGTGAGGAGCGGACCGAGCACCACGATGGAGGCCCGCATGCGCTCCATCAACTCGTAGGGGACCTCGGGGTTGAGCTGGTCGGGTGGGGGTGAGTCCACCACCAGGTCGCCGCCCTTCAGGCGCTCGACGGTTGCCCCGACCGACTCGAGTACTTCGGCCATGATGTCGACGTCGATGATCCGGGGCACGTTGGCCAGTTCGTGTCGGCCCTCGGCCAAAAGGCAGGCAGCCATGAGTTTGAGCGCTGAGTTCTTGGCTCCGCCGGCCCGGATGGTTCCGGCCAGCGGTCCGTTCGGATGGATGGAGAACTGGTCCACGCCCCAAGTATCGCGGCCATCGACGGGTCCCCGGCGTGACCGGTTGCCAAACGGCGGTCTCGGCTGCCCAGGCGCCCCGCCGCCCGAGGGCGGCCGGCGCCGAACGGCGCGGACACCGACGCTCCGACGGTGGGCACGGCCGCTTGTCGGGCGGCCAGCTAGGGTCGGGGCCCGTGGAAAGCCACCCCCAGGCCCCCGACCGGAACCTCGCCATGGAGCTGGTCCGGGTCACCGAGGCGGCGGCCATGGCCGCCAGTCGCTGGATGGGTCGGGGGGACAAAGAGGGCGCCGACGGCGCTGCGGTGAACGCCATGCGGGTGGTGCTCCAAAGCGTCCCGATGGACGGGGTGGTGATCATCGGCGAGGGCGAGAAGGACAACGCTCCCATGCTCTTCAACGGTGAGCGGATCGGGGACGGTTCGCCACCGCCCACCGACATCGCGGTCGACCCGATCGACGGGACCACCCTCACGGCACTCGGCCGTGGCGGCGCGTTGGCGGTGATCGCCGTCTCTGAGCGCGGCACCATGTTCGACCCCGGTCCCTGCGTCTACATGGAAAAGATCGCCGTCGGGCCGAGGGGACGGGGCGCCGTCGACATCAACCAGTCTCCGACCGAGAACCTCGAAGCCCTGGCCAAGGCGGTAGGCCAACCGGTTCGCGACCTCACCGCGGTCATTCTCGACCGAGAGCGTCATGCAGATCTCATCAACGAGGTGCGCGCTTCGGGGGCGAGGATACGCATCATCACCGACGGCGACGTGGCCGGAGCCATCGCCACCGGGTGGCCCGGGGCCGGCGCGGACATCCTCTTCGGCATCGGCGGTACCCCAGAAGGGGTGCTGGCCGCGGCTGCCCTCAAATGCATGGGGGGCGAGATCCAAGGACGGCTATGGCCCCGCAACGACCAGGAGCGCAGGGCGGCCCTCGAAGCGGGCTACGACCTCGATCGCGTACTGACCACTGACGACCTGGTGCGGGGTGACAACTGCTTCTTCGCCGCCACCGGCATCACCGACGGCGAGCTGCTCCAAGGGGTGCGCTACCACGACTTCGGGGCCACGACCCAGTCCCTCGTGATGCGGTCGAAGTCCGGGACGCTGCGCAAGATCGACGCCAGCCACCCGCTCCAGAAACTCGCCGAGTACAGCTCCATCCCGTTCACCTGAGTGGGCGTTCCGACCACCGCCTGTTGGCAATCGGGCGGCGACGAATCAGCTGGGAGCGCCCGCCACCTGCAGGCGGACCTCAGCACGCCGCAGCGCAGCATGCGCTGCGGCCCGCTCGAGCTCATCTGAGCGCTCGGTGTGTTCGGCGCCTTCGCCGCCCGACCCGCTCCGCGCCCCCGCGCTGGGGGACTCGGCCAGGCGAGCCTCGGCCGCGGCCTTGGCCTGCTCGGCCCGGGCCACGTCAATCTCGTCGGCCAGCTCGGCGACGCCGGCGAGCAGGGTCACCCGGGTTGACCGGTCCGACGACGCGGCCGCATCGCCCTCGGCGTCGGCCGGGGTTCCGGTTTCCACCTGGAGGTAGCCGCCGTGCACGGCAAGCCGAACCCGTTCACCCTCGTCGGGCTCGACCCGCACTTCACACGGAACCACATCGGTAATGAGCGGCGTATGACCGTCGAGCACCGTGAGATCACCGTCCGAGCTGCGCAGGACGACCGATCTGGCCGCGGCGTCGAGCAGGCTGGCTTCGGGGGTGACGACCTCGATTTGGAACACACCATCGGCCATCAGCTGCCCTCGCCCTCCAGGGTCTTGGCCTTCTCCAGCACGGACTCCACTCCGCCCACGTTGAAGAACGCCTGCTCGGGGACCTCATCGAGATCACCCTTGATCAGGGCCTCGAAAGATTCCACGGTCTCGTCGACCGGCACGGTGACGCCCTTCAGACCGGTGAAGGCTTCGCCGACGTTGAAGGGCTGTGAGAGGAACCGCTGGATCTTGCGGGCACGCGACACGATGACCCGGTCCTCTTCTGACAGCTCGTCGAGTCCGAGGATCGCGATGATGTCCTGGAGCTCCTGGTAACGCTGCAGCACCCCTTGGACCTGGCGAGCCACCGCGTAATGGCGCTCCCCGACGATCTCGGGGGCCAAGATGTTCGACGTTGACGCGAGTGGATCGACCGCCGGGTAGATCCCGAGTGCGGCGATCTGGCGGGAGAGCTCCGTGGTGGCGTCGAGATGGGTGAAGGTGGTGAACGGGGCGGGATCGGTGTAGTCGTCCGCCGGGACGTAGACGGCCTGGACCGAGGTGATCGACCGGCCCCGTGTCGAGGTGATCCTCTCTTGGAGTTCACCCATCTCGTCGGCCAGGGTCGGCTGGTAGCCCACCGCCGACGGCATGCGCCCGAGCAGAGTGGAGACCTCCGAACCTGCTTGGACGAACCGGAAGATGTTGTCGACGAAGAGGAGCACGTCCTGGTTCTGCACGTCGCGGAAGTATTCAGCCATGGTCAGCGCGGCCAGGCCAACCCGGAGGCGCACTCCGGGCGGCTCGTCCATCTGCCCGTAGACCAGGGCCGCCTTCTCCAGCACGCCCGACTCCCGCATCTCGAGCCAGAGGTCGGTGCCTTCACGGGTGCGCTCGCCCACGCCGGCGAATACCGAGACACCACCGTGGTTGGTCGCCACCCGGTTGATCATCTCGAGGATGATCACGGTCTTGCCGACTCCGGCGCCGCCGAAGAGGCCAATCTTCCCGCCCTGGACATAGGGCTCGAGCAGGTCGATCACCTTGATGCCGGTCTCGAACATCTGGGACCGGGGCTCAAGTTGGTCAAAGTCGGGGGGTGGGCGGTGAATCTCCCACCGGTCGTCGAACTGGCCGATGTCGTCGGTGTCGAGCGGTTCGCCCAGCACATTGAAGACGTGTCCGAGGACCGCGTTGCCGACGGGCACGCTGATGCCTCTCCCCGTGTTGCGCACGGGGGCTCCCCGGACGAGCCCGTCGGTCGGCTGCATGCAGACGCAGCGGACCCGACCCTCGCCTATCTGCTGGGCCACCTCAGCGGTGACGGTGACCTTGGTGCCCTCTAGTTCGAGGTCGACCTCGACGGCGTGATTGATCTCCGGCAGGGCGTGCGGCGGGAACTCTACGTCGATGACCGGGCCGGCGATAGCCACGACGCGACCGTCTTCGAGGGTGGCGCCTCCCGTTGCTGCGGTATCTGGTGCCGTGGTGGTCATCTGATTCACGCTCCCTTTGATTGGCGGAGCGCTTCGGCTCCGCCGACGATCTCCATGATCTCGGTGGTAATCGCGTCCTGGCGGGCGCGGTTCATGATGCGGCTCAGTGTGCGGATGAGCTCGTCGGCATTGTCGCTGGCCGCCGCCATGGCCCGTTGCTGGGCGGTGAAGAATGAGGCGGCGCCCTCCAACAGCGCGGTGAACACCTCGGACTCGACGGCTTTGGGGGCAAGCTCTTCGAGCAGGGTTTCGACATCGGGCTCGAACTCGGTGTACCCACCTCGGTTGACCAACATGGTCGACCCAGCGTCATTTTCGGCGGCGCCGGACTCGCTCGGGTCGGGCAGCGGGAGGAGCTGGCGGGTCTCGACCGCCTGGCTACCCGCCGACCGGTAGCGCGTCGAGACCAGCAGCAACTGGTCGGCTTCGGCGCTGACAAAGGGAGCGGAGATCGCCGCGGCGACATCGCGGGCGTCGGCAAACGTCGGCCGCTCACTGATCCCGGTGAAGGCCTGTTCGACTTCTTGGCCCCGGAAGCGGAAGTACGTCTGGGCCTTCTTGCCCACGCTGAAGAGCCGGGCCTCAACCCCGTCGGCCTTGAGATCGGCCAAGAGGCGTTCGGTGGCCCGCAGGACCGACGAGTTGTACGGACCCGAGAGTCCCCGGTCGGCCACGATGGCGAGGACCACCACCGTGGCACGGTCCTCGGGGGTCCCCAAGAGCTTCTCGGCCGCCCTCGGGTCGCCCGTGGCCGCCTCGAAGACGACCCGGGCCATGCCGGCCCGATAGGGGCGGTTGACCCGCATGCGTTGCTGGGCGCGCAGGATCTGGGAGGCTGCGATCAGCTCCATGGCCTTGGTGATCTTCTTCGTTGATTGCACGCTGCGGATTCGCCGCCGCAGCACGCGCTCTTGACCACCGGCCATTTCTCAGTCGACCTTCCCTGTGTCAAAGCCGTCGAGGAACGTCTGCAGGGCCTTGTCGATCGCCGACGTCTCGGGAAGCTTGCCGGTGGAGCGGATCTCGTCCAGCAATTCTGCGTGGCTGCCCCGGAGGTACTCACGCAGTTCGACCTCGAAGCGGCGGACCTCGGGGACCGGCACCGTGTCGGCCCATCCGTTGGTTCCGGCGTAGACCACCATGACCTGCTCTTCGACGGGCACCGGCTGGTTCTGGGGCTGCTTGAGCAGCTCGGTCAGTCGGTAGCCCCGGTCGAGTTGGGCCTGGGAGATCTTGTCGAGTTCGGAGCCGAAGGTGGCGAAGGCCTCGAGCTCGCGAAACTGGGCCAGGTCGAGCTTGAGCGTCCCGGCCACCGACTTCATGGCTTTGATCTGGGCTGCACCGCCGACCCGTGAGACCGAGTTGCCGACGTTGATGGCCGGGCGAACACCGGCGTAGAAGAGGTCCGACTCCAAGAAGACCTGGCCGTCGGTGATCGAGATCACGTTGGTCGGGATGTAGGCCGAGATGTCCCCCGCCTTGGTCTCGATGATCGGGAGAGCGGTCAGCGAACCGCCACCCATCTCGTCGGAGAGCTTGGCGGCGCGCTCGAGCAGCCGGGAATGGAGATAGAAGACGTCGCCGGGGTAGGCCTCACGACCCGGTGGGCGCCGGAGCAGCAGCGAGATCTGGCGATAGGCCTCGGCCTGCTTGGANNAGGTCGTCGTAGACGATGAGGGCGGCCTGCCCGTTGTCCATCCAGTGCTGGCCCATGGCGCAACCGGCGTAGGGGGCGAGGTACTTGAAGGGGGCCGGGTCGCCCGCCGAGGCCACCACGACCACCGTGTAGTCGAGGGCGGCGTGCGCGGCGAGGGTGCTCACCGTCTGGGCCACCGAGGAGTTCTTCTGGCCGATGGCGACGTAGATGCACTTCACGCCCTGGCCCTTTTGGTTGATGATCGTGTCGATGGCGACGGTGGTCTTGCCCGTCTTGCGGTCGCCGATGATCAGCTCGCGCTGTCCGCGCCCGATCGGGGTCATGGCGTCGATGGCCTTGATGCCAGTCTGGAGCGGCTCTTCGACCGGCTGGCGCCCGATGATGCCGGGGGCTTGGACCTCCATCCGGCGCGTCTCATCGGTGGCGATCGGGCCCTTGCCGTCGATCGGTTCACCGAGGGCGCTCACCACCCGGCCCAGCAGCGCGTCCCCGACGGGTACAGAGAGGATGCGGCCGGTCGCCTTGACGATCTGCTCTTCCTCAAGGCTCTCGACCTCACCGAGCACCACCGCACCGATGGTGTCCTCGTCGAGGTTCAAGGCCAGACCGAGCGTCCCGTCTTCGAACTCGAGCAATTCGTTGACCGCGGCCCCCGGCAGACCGGTTACCCGGGCGATGCCGTCGCCGACCTCGACGATGCGACCGATCTGCTCGGCCCCAATCGACGGGGTGTACTCGGTCACGTGCCGGCGCAACGCCTCGGTGATCTCGTTGGCGTCAATCGTCAACTCTGCCATCAGTGTGCTCCCCTTGGCTCTGTTCCACTTCCAGCTCCGGCGAACCCGGAGTCGTTCCATGCGCCCGAAGTCATGTGTTCGCGCAACCGTTCCAACCGATCACGGGCGGTCGCATCGACCTGTAGATCGCCGATGCGGACGACGACACCCGCCAACAGCGCCGGCTCCATCGTGACTTGCAGCTCGACCGATGTCCCGGCCAGGCGGGAGAGCGAGTCCGAGAGCCGGCCCCGCTCGTCCCCGTCGACCTCGGCCGCGGCGGTGACCCGGGCCACCCGCCACCCGCGGGCCGACGCCGTCTGCTCCACCAGCCAGTCGAGCGTCCCGACGGTGTCGCGGGTCCGGCCGGCGTCGATCACGAAGTCGACCAGGCGCCGAGTTGCCGGCTGGACCTTGTCGGCGAGCAATTCGTCGACCACACCCCGTCGCACCTCGCCGGGAACGTCGCGATCGGTCAAGACGGTGCGCAGCGTCGGGGTGGACTCCACGATGCGGGCGAACCGGAAGAGCTCGTTTTCGACCTCTTCGAGGCGATCGGTCGCCAGGTCCTCGAAGATGGCCGCGGCGAACCCACCAACGCGCGTCCTGGCGTCGAGATGGCCGAGCAGCGGCTCATCGGTCGCGACTCCTTCGGCGGCCAGGTGGGCGCGGTGGGCCAGCCAGGTCGCCGCCGCGGGAACCTCTGGGGCCCGCACGGTCGCGCCGGCAAAGGCGACGGCACGCCTCGCCCCGTCGGACACCTTGGACTCGAAGAGCTCGAGCAGGACGGCCCGCCGGGCGGTGGCCGACACCGCGGTGTCGGTCAGGGCGGCACGCAGGGCCGGGGTCCGGCCGATCACCTGGTCGATGGCCGCGAGATCGTCGGCCAAGCGGGCCGTCTCATCATGCGCCGCTGCGTCCTCGAGCACGGCCGCGCTGTAGCCCTGGAGGGAGGGGTTCACGAGCGAGCGACTCCTCCGCCGGCACCCGCACCACTCGTGTCGTTGGACTCGGACAGGGCGGCGACGGCTTCCTCGATCAGGTCGCGGTGCGCCGCCGAGTCCACCTCGCGACCGATGATGCGCTCGACCACATCGACCACCAGCTCGCCCAACTGGGCCGCCGCGCCCTCAAGGGCGCGCTGACGGGCCAGGGTGACCTCGGCCTGCGCACTGGCCAACAGTCGCTCATACTCGGCCTGCCCCCGCGCCTGACCGTCGGCGACGAGCTGATCGGCCGTCCGGTTGGCCTGGGCCACGATCTCGCGGGCCTGCTGACGGGCCTGCTCGAGGGCGGTGTGCCGCTCCTCGTCGGTCGCCGCGGCGTCCGCCTTGGCCTCGTCGGCCGCCTCGATCTCCGCACGGATCTTTTCGGCCCGGTCCTTGAGCGCCTTGTTCAACGGCGGGAGCGCGACCTTGCCGATCACTGCGAGCACGATCATAAAGGCGAACAGCTCGACGAAGAACGTCGCGTTCGGAATTAGGAAGTTGCTGGTGTCTGCAATGGGCATGTGCTGTTAGCCTCGATCGTTCGTTCGGTCCGCACCCCGTACTGCCCCCGGCCCGGACTGCGGGCGGCGGCGGCGGGATACCGACCTGCCAATTCCCAGCCTTTACTTCTTGTAGAGCGAGAAGACGAAGAGGGCGGTGAAGGCCAGGTTGATGAAGTACATCGCCTCGACCAGTCCGACCGTCAAGAACATGATGGTGAACAACCGTCCTTGCGCCTCGGGCTGACGTGCCACACCGGCGATCGTCTGGCTGCCGGCGAGGCCGTCGCCGATGGCCGCCCCGACGGCACCTCCGCCCAGGGCGAGCCCGCCGCCGACCATGGCGCCAGCCAGCTGGATCGCCTGCGCCGTCGTGTCGTGTGCCATTTGGGTGATTCTCCTTTTGTGTCGGTATCGTTACGAGGTTGATGGGGTGAGGGATTCGTCACTGTCGTGCACCAGTTGCTCGGCGTCCGGCCCGTGGTCGTTGGCCATCGCCACGTCGAAGTACAAGATGGTCAGCAGGGCGAAGATGAACGCCTGGATGGCCCCGATGACAAGGTCGAACACCTTCCAGACGGGGTTCAAGACCAAGACGACGACGTTCCCGACGGGCAGGCTGCCGAGCTTCCACGCGCCGAGCGCCGCGATCAACGAGAGCATGAGAGCGCCCGAGAGGAGGTTGCCGAAGAGTCGAAGGGCGAGCGTGATGGGCTTGGCGATCTCTTCGACCAGGTTGATGAACAGGTTGATCGGGAAGAGGATCTTCGGGAACGGCTGGGCCACGTAGTGCCGGGCGTAGCCCAAGGGCCCCCGCGCCCGGACCGAGGCGATGTGCACGAGCACGATGACGAAGAGGGCGAGCGCCAACGGCAGGTTGATGTCGCCGGTCGGGGCCGGCAACCACTCGTACAAGCTGCCGATGCCGAGAGCGGTGAACATGTTGCAGATGAAGATGAAGACGAACAGCGCCACGGCCAAGGGGATGACACTCTGGCCGGCGGGTCCGATCGACCCCTCCACCTGCTTGGTGACCGCCTCGACGCCCATCTCGAAGGCCGCCTGCAGGCGGCCCGGAACGCCACTCGTGGTCTGGCGACGCAGCATCCATGAGAGCAGGCACACAATCAGCACCGCTATCGCGGTCGCCCAGACGGTGTCCATGTTGAACGTGAGGCCGAAGTACTGGCGCTGGACGTGGCTACCGACGGAGATGTCGGTGGCGAGAGACGGGAGGAGAGGCAATCCGATGCCCACGGTCTATGCACTCTCCCGGGGGTCGTCGGGGACCTCGACGGGCCGCAGCGCGGCGCTCGGGGCGTCGTCGAGAGGATCCACGTCGATCACGCCGCCGGCACCCAGCGCGCCGATCTTGAACATCGACCGGGCGACGCTGAGCAACAAGATTCCCTGAAAGACCGCCAGCCCGGCCAGCAGCCCGAAGCCGAGATCAAAGCTCACGAGCAGCAGTCCGAGAGCGATCACGGTGATCAGTCCGAGCCGGCCCACGGTGTTGATCGCCAGGGGGCGGCGCTTGTTCTCTTCTTCCCGCTGGCCCACCTTGGCCACGGATCGTTGGATCAGGCGGAAGTTGAAGATCCCGAGGCCGATGCCGATGCAGAGCCCCACCCCAACCAGGGCGGCGTTCAAGAAGAGGCACAGCACCAGGCCTACGACGCCGACGATCAGGGAGCCTGTCACGGTGCGCCGAGAGACCGCGGCCACGTCGGGAAGGGAGAAGTTGTCGAACATGGCCCCTATGCCCCGAACGCCGAGTCGGGGGCGGCGGCCCTCAGAGGAACTTGCGGATCTGGGCCCAACTCAGCAGCACCGCGCAGAGCACACCGAAGGCCAGCCCGCCCAGTACCAGCCAGGGCTGGGTTCCGAGCCAGGAATCGAGCCCCCAGCCGATGGCCCCCGCACCGATGATCGAGAGGGCGCAAGCCGTTCCCAGCCAGAAGAAGTCGCCCATCCGCGGGCTCGGCGGCGTCCGTGGTGCGGGGTCGCCCGGAGCAGACCGCTGACCGGGATCCGAGGTGTCGTCCGCCATGCCGGAGTCGGGCCGCGCTAACAGAGGTGGGAAGGAGCTGCATAAACCCGGGATCTCGAAGTCACGCGCCGGCGGTCGCGTCGGCGACCGGTGCCCAGGAGTGAAAAAGGGCGGTCCACGGCGAGGAGAAGTGGACAGTTAACACGTCGTTCATCATCGCATCCCGGCGTCACGCACGGCAAAACCGCTCCTTTCCCCAGGACCGCCGGGTCGGCACCCCCTCTGATCAGGGGTTCCCCGTGCCCCGGCCGAGCCCCGACAGGGCCCCGCCGGGCGGTTCGGGGGCAGGACGCGGGGCACCGTTGCCGTCGGGCCCGGCCGGTTCGTCGGCCTCTTCGAATTCGCCCAGGTCCTCCTCTCCTTTTCCCCGCAGACCGGGGTGGAAGAAGGTATAGAGCCCGATGGCCAGGGCGGCCACCACGAAGGGGATGACGGCGTTCACCTGATGCGCGAAGAGGGGGAACAGGAGAAATCCCGACAAAAGCGCCGTCCAGGCCCACAGAATCACCACACTTCGGCGATGGCCGTGGCCGAGACGGAGCAGCCGGTGATGGATGTGGTTGCGATCCGGGGTGTGGAACTTGGTCCCCTTCGACGCGGTGCGCCGGGCCACGGCGAAGCCCATGTCGATGAGGGGCACCCCGAGGATGAAGAAGGGGATGAACAGCGGGGCGTAGAAGAAGTAGGTGGTCCCACTCGTCGCCGGCGGGAGCCGCCCGCCGATGACCATCGTCGCCGCCGACATCAACAGGCCCAAAAAGAGCGCGCCGGAGTCACCCATGAAGATCTTGGCCGGATGGAAGTTGAAGGGTAAGAACCCAAGGCAGATCCCACAGGCGATCACCGCCACCAACGGACCGACGTTGCTGGCCGGCAGTATCCCCAGGCGCATCAGCTGCAGGCCGTAGACGGCCAGGGCCCCCGACCCGATGGCCACGATCCCCGCCGCCAGCCCGTCGAGGCCGTCGATGAAGTTGACGGCGTTGGTGAGAGCGATCACCCACAGGGCGGTGATCAGAGGGATGACGCTCGGGCTGAGGACGACGAACCCGGCCAGGGGGATCTTGAACTGGTACATGGTCACGCCGAGGAAGTACAAGATGCTCGCCGCCAGTACCTCGCCGGCCATCTTGGCGGGGGCCGACATGTCGCGGATGTCATCGATCAGGCCGACGGCGAAGATGGCCGCGCCGGCCAGCACCACCCCGAGGGGCTCTGAGGAGCTGGCGAAGACGTTGTGGAACGCGGGTACGACGGCGGCGACGATCATGGCCAACAAGAACCCGAGGAACAGGGCCGCGCCACCGCCGGACGCCGTGGCCGCCTTGTGCACCTTGCGCGGGTCGGGAAGCGCGACGTAGCCGACCTTCAAAGAGAACCAGCGGGCGACGGGGGTCAGCGCAGCGGTGGAGAGGGCGGCCACCGCCAGGACGACGGCGTACCAGCCGATCGGCGGCATGGGTCGCTCCTTTGGGTTCGCTCAGCCCGAGCCCGCGTGCGCGGGCACCGGCCCACCGGCGGCACCGGTCAGCGACGGGTAGGGAGGGAACCCGGCGCACAGCTCGGCCACCTCGGAGCGAACCGTGGCCAGCTCCCCGGCGTCGGTGCGGTGCCGGAGCGTCCGCCCGATCAGGGTGGCGATCCGGGCCATCTCGGCCGTCCCCATACCCGCCGTGGTCTGTGCCGCGGTCCCGAGGCGGAGCCCCGAGGTGACGAAGGGCGAGCGGGGATCGTCGGGGATGGTGTTGCGGTTGCAGGTGATGCCCGCACGGTCGAGCACCTCCTGGGCCTCCTTGCCGGTGAGCTCTGCGTCGAAGGGCCGCAGGTCGACCAACAAGAGGTGGTTGTCGGTGCCACCCGACACGAGCCGGAACCCCTCGGCCGCCAAACCGACCGCCAGGGCCCGGGCGTTTTCCACCACGGCGTGGGCGTAGACCGAGAACTCGGGGCGGAAGGCTTCGGCGAATGCGACCGCCTTGGCCGCCACCACGTGCTCGAGGGGACCTCCTTGGAGGCCGGGGAAGACCGAGCTGTCGATCTTCTTGGCCCACTCGGCCCCGCAGAGGATGGCGCCGCCGCGCGGGCCGCGCAGCGTCTTGTGGGTGGTCAGAGTCACCACGTCGGCGATGCCCACCGGACTCGGGTGGACCCCCCCGGCGATGAGCCCGGCCGGGTGTGCCGCGTCGAACAGGAACAGCGCGCCCACCGAGTCGGCGATCTGGCGGAAGGGCACCGGGTCGATGACCCGGGCGTAGGCGGTGGACCCGGCCACGATGAGCTTCGGACGCTCCGAGGCGGCCAGGTCGGCCACCTGGTCGAAATCGATGACCTCGCCGGGGTGTTCGGCGTCGCCGGTCGCCGGCGTCACCCCGTAGGCGACAAAGCGCCAGATCTTCGACGTGATGGAGGCGGGTGAGCCGTGGGTGAGGTGGCCGCCGTGGTCGAGCCGCATGGCCAAGATGGTGTCGCCCGGCTCGAGGAGCGCCTGGTAGGCGGCCAGGTTGGCGTTGGCCCCGGCGTGGGGCTGCACGTTGGCGTGCTCGGCCCCGAAGAGGGCCTTGGCCCGCTCCCGGGCGAGCTCTTCGACCTCGTCGATGACCGAGTTCCCGCCGTAGTAGCGGCGCCCGGGATACCCCTCGGCGTACTTGTTGGTGAGCACTGACCCCGAGGCGGCGAGTACGGCGGTCGAGGTGAAATTCTCAGAAGCGATCAGCTGGAGGGTGCTCGACTGGCGCTGGGTCTCCGCCTCGATCAATCCGGCGATCTGTGGATCTTCGGCCAGCCAACCGGCGAAGGGCGTCGGATCGGCCAAGGGGTTCATGGGGCCACTGTATCGAGCCGGCGTGCTGCCCCCGGGGCCGGTACGGTGCCGCCCTGTGACCCTCGACCCCCGGACCCCCGTGCTGGTCGGGGTGGGCCAGGTGACCAGCCGGCCCGATCCGGCCATCCCCCCTTCTGAGCGGCCCGAGCCGATCGACCTCATGGTCCGGGCCCTGCGGGCGGCGGCCGAGGACACCGTCGGGGCGCCCAGCGGTGGGTCCGCCCCGGCCGGGGACCACCTGTTGAAGAGGGCGAACAGCCTGCGGGTGGTCGAGATGCTCGGGGGCCGGATGAGCAATCCGGGCCTGGCCGTCGCCGAGCGCCTCGGGATCGAGCCCGTTGAGCTGATGCTGAGCGCCATCGGGGGCAACATGCCCCAGAGCATTCTCAGCCAGAGCGCCCGAGCCATCGCCCGGGGTGAACTCGACGTGGTGCTGGTGGCCGGGGCCGAGTGCGTCTACACCCGCAACGCCGCCCGCAAGGTCCGAGGAGCCTCCGCCCTCGACTGGGTCCACCAGGACCCGGGCACCACGCCGGCCCCGGTCGCCTTCGGCGCCGAGCGGGCCCCGTTGACCGACCTCGAGATGGCCCGGGGTCTGTCCCTGCCGATCCACGTGTACCCGCTCTTCGAGAACGCGTTGCGCGCCGCAAACGGCTGGGGTCTCGAAGAACACCGGGCCCACATCGGCGCGCTGTGGTCCTCGTTCTCGGCGGTGGCCGCGCAGAACCCGTACGCGTGGCTACGCCAACACAAGACGGCGACCGAGATCACCGAGCCGGGCTCGGACAACCGGATGGTGAGCTTCCCCTACACCAAGCTCTGTACGGCCAACATGATGGTGGACGAGGGCGCGGCGTACATTCTGTGCTCGGTCGAGGCGGCCCGGGCGGCCGGGGTCGGTGAGGAGCGCTGGGTGTTCCCCCTCTCGGGCGCCGACGCCCACGATCACTGGTTCATCTCGGAACGAGAAAACCTCGCAACGTCGCCGGCCATCCGCCTCGCCGGCCGAGCCGCCCTCGACCTGGCCGGGGTCGGCATCGACGACATCGGTGCCATCGACCTGTACTCGTGTTTCCCCTGCGTCGTCCGGATCGCCGCGGCCGAGCTCGGTCTGGCCGTCGACGACCCGGGCCGTCCGCTGACGCTGACCGGCGGCCTCACGTTCTTCGGCGGTCCGGGCAACAACTACACCTCCCACGGCATCGCCACCTTGGTCGGCGCGTTACGCGACGCACCGGGGACGGTCGGGATGGCCACCGGTCTCGGGTGGTTCGCCACCAAGCACGCCATCGGGCTGTACTCGTCTCGGCCGCCCACCCACCAGGGCCATGGATTCGCCTGGCGTGACGTACAAGGCGAGGTCGACTCCACGCCCCGCTGCACGGTCGATCCGGACGCCCACGGTCCGGTGACCGTCGAGACCTACACGGTCACGTTCAGCCGCGAGGGGCCCGAGCGGGGCATCCTCGCCTGCCGCAGTGAATCGGGCGCGCGGACCTGGGCCACCGTCGAGGACCCGAGCGAACTGGCCAGCCTGACGGCGGCCGAGGGGATCGGACGCAGCGGCACGCTCGGCCCCGACGGGGTCCTCCACCTCAACTGAGCCGACCGGTCCGGGACCAGCCGGGCGCCGTTCCAGCGCCGGGCACCTCGGCCGGCATCGACCGTTACCTGAGGGCGGCCTCCACCCAGTCCCAGGGGACGCCCCCCTCGCGACGGCAGGTGGGCGGCGACGTCGTGCAATCGGCCACGGTCGAGGGCACGCCGTCGCAGCGTCCACCGTCGACCACCAGGGCGAGCGCCCCACCGGCGTCGGCGAACGCCTCGAGCACCTCGGCCGCGCTGTGGCTCGGTGAAGCCCCGTGCCGGTTGGCGCTGGTGACGGCCAGCGGTCCGGCCTTGACGCACAGGGCGCGCACAAAGGAGTGGGCCGGTCGGCGGATCCCGACGGTGGTCCCGTCCCCCCCGAGCAGCGGGCCGATCTCGGGTCGGGCCGGGACGACCACGGTGAGCGGGCCGGGCCAGAACCGTGCCGCGATCATCGACGCGTCCCGGGGCCAGGTCTCCGCCACGCTGCGGAGCTGGTTCCATCGGCCGATCAGTACCGGCAGCGCCACGTCGGCCGGACGGCTCTTCAGCGCGAACAGGACGTCGAGGGCCCCGGGGCGGTCGAGCCGGGCGGCCAGGCCGTAGACGGTGTCGGTCGGGATGGCCACCACCGAGCCCGCCCCGAGCGCGTCGAGCACCGCGTCCGGGCGCAGGGGGACCACCGGCGGAGCGGTCGGGCTCACCGGTGGACCCAGCCGACCAGGACCCGGTCGCGCCCGGCCAGATCGGCGGTGACCCGGACATCGGTGAAGCCGAGCCGATGGGCGAGGGCGTCGGCCGCCGGAGCCTGGTGGGGGGCGATCTCGATCACGACCGCTCCGGGCCGGGCAAGCCAGAGCGCAGCCCCGGTCAGCACCTGCTCGACGTCGGCCAGCCCGGGCGTCCCGTTGACGCCGTCGCCGGCCACGAGCGCCGAGCGGGGCTCGGCCTGGACCTCGGGATCGAGGTCGGCCCACTCATGGACGGCAACGTAGGGCGGGTTGGAGACCACCAGGTCGATGCCGCCGTTGAGCGACGCCGGCAATGCGGCGAACCACTCGCCCCGACGCAGCCGGACCCGCTCGGCCGCACCGGGGTACACCATGCCGACCCGGTCCCGGTTGAGGGCCGCCACCTCGAGGGCGCCCGGCTCGCGGTCGGTGGCCCACACCAACACCGTCGGCGAGTCGCCGGCGGTTTCCGCCGCGATCGACAGGGCGATCGCCCCCGAGCCGGTGCCGAGATCACAGACCACGAGGTCGTCTCCCCTGGCCGCCAGCTGCCCGAGGACACCGAGGGCCACCTCGACCACCTGTTCGGTCTCGGGCCGCGGGATGAGCACCCGGGGGTCGACGAGCAGATCGAGGGTGCGGAAGGCCCAGCAACCGAGCACGTATTGCAGGGGCTCACCACCCTGGCGCCGCTGTACCTTGGCCTCGATGCTCTGACGCAAGGGCTCAGGAACCGTCTCGCCCGCACCCGCACGGCCGATCGGCGGACCGAGTACGTCTTCGACCAGCCATCGTGCCTCGGCGGCCGAACCGAGCCGAGCGACCAACGCCGCGGTCACCTCACCTCTGGTCACCACCGGGCGGGGCCGGCCTGGGTCACGGTCCCGACCCATCCTCTCCACTCAGTTGGCGACCCCGCTTGTCGGCCATGAGGGCGTCGGTCAACTCATCCAGATCGCCGGCGAGTACCTGGTCGAGCTTGTACAAGGTGAGATTCACCCGGTGGTCGGTGACCCGGTTCTCCTTGTAGTTGTAGGTGCGTACCTTCTCTGACCGACCGCCCCCGCCCACCTGGCTCTTGCGCTTCTCGGCCAGATCTGCGGCCCGGCGGTCCTGTTCGGCCTTCAAGAGCCGGGCCCGCAGCACCACCATGGCCTTGGCCCGGTTCTGGATCTGGCTCTTCTCGTCCTGCATGGCCACGACGATCCCGCTCGGCAGGTGGGTGATGCGGACGGCCGAGTCGGTGGTGTTCACCGACTGGCCCCCCGGGCCCGTGGAGCGGTACACGTCGACTTTCAGGTCACCGGGGTCGATGTTCACGTCCACCTCATCGGCTTCTGGGAGCACGGTGACCGTCGCCGCCGAGGTGTGCACGCGGCCCTTGGACTCGGTCACCGGCACCCGTTGCACGCGGTGCGGGCCGGCCTCGTGCTCGAGCCGCCCCCAGGCGTCCTTGCCCTTCACCAAGAAGACGACCTCGTTCAGGCCGTCGCGCTCGGACGCGCTCAACGAGAGCACCTCGGTCTTCCATCCTCGTTCCGCGGCGTAGCGCAGGTACATGTCGTAGAGGTCCCGGGCGAACAAGTTTGCCTCCTCGCCTCCTTCGGCGCCGCGGATCTCGATGATGACGTTGCGACCATCGTTGGGGTCCTTCGGCAAGAGCAGGGTGTTGAGCCGGGTCCGGAGCCTCTCTATGGACGACTCGGCCGCGTCCACTTCGGCCCGCACCACGTCTCGGTCCTCGCCTGAGAGGTCCTCAAGCATTCCCCGGGCCGTCTCGAGGTCCGACCGGGCCGAGGTGAGCTCACGCCAGGTGGCGACGATCTCGCTCAGCTCCTTGTGCCGCCGGGACAGGTCGCGGAGGCGGCGGGGGTCCGCTGAGGTGCCCGGTTCGGCCAGTTCGGCTTCGACCGCGCCGAACTCGTCTTCGAGAGCCTTCAGGCGGTCGTCGAGCACTGGCTCAGATTACGTTGCGCCGGCGACGGATCTGCGTTGTGGACACGGCGGGGTCCGCCGCGCCTGGCGATCAGCTCTTGGCGGACTTCTTGGTTCGGGCCCCGTAGCGGCGCTGGAAGCGCTCGACACGGCCGCCCGAGTCGACCAGCTTCTGCTTGCCGGTAAAGAAGGGGTGGCATTCATTGCACAGCTCGACATGGAGGTCGGGCTTGGTCGAGCGAGTGGTGAAGGTGTTCCCGCACGAGCAACGCACGGACGCCTCTACGTAGTCGGGATGGATGTCAGCCTTCATTTCCTCGCTCCAGATTCGTCGGTCTGCCCAGTGTAAGGCCCAAATGCGCCCCGATATTCCTCAGGTCCGCGGGCCGCCGGTCAGTTGTTGGGCGTCGGGCCCTTGGCGATCTCGGCCAGGAACTCGTCGTTGGAGTTCGTGGTCCGGATCTTGTCCATGAGCAGCTCGAGGCCGGCCGCGGCGTTTCCCTCGCTGGCCAGGGCGTTCAACACACGACGGAGTTTCCAGACCTGCTGGAGCTGGCCCCGGTCGAAGAGGAGCTCCTCGTGGCGGGTCGAGCTCGCATTGACGTCGATGGAGGGATAGAGCCGCCGCTCGGCCAGGCGCCGGTCGAGGCGGAGCTCCATGTTCCCGGTGCCCTTGAACTCCTCGAANNGCCGCACCGAAGAACTTCTTCGGCGGATAGAGGGCACCCGAGTCGACACCGCCGGACATGATCCGGCCGGTCGCCGGAGCGGCCAGGTTGTAGGCCCGGGCCAAACGGGTGATCCCGTCGAGGATGATCACGACGTCCTGGCCCTTCTCGACCAGGCGCTTGGCCCGCTCGATGGCCAGCTCGGCCACTGCGGTGTGCTCTTCGGAGGGGCGGTCGAAGGTGGAGGCCACGACTTCGCCGCGCACCGAGCGCCGCATGTCGGTCGCTTCCTCGGGGCGCTCGGCCACCAAGAGCACCATCAGGTGGACCTCGGGGTTGTTCGCCTCGATGGAGTGGGCGATCTGCTTGACCACCGTGGTCTTGCCCGCCTTGGGCGGTGAGACGATCATCCCGCGCTGACCCTTGCCGATGGGCGCCAACAGGTCGACGATCCGGACAGTGACGTTGTCTTTGTCCCCGGGCGTCTCGAGGACGAGCCGGCTGTCGGGGAACAGCGGGGTGAGGTCCTCGAATTGTGGGCGGTTGCGAGCCTCCTCGGGATCCATGCCCGACACGGTGTCGATCCGCAACAGTGCCGGGTACTTCTCGTTGTTCGACGCCGGGCGACAGGCGCCCTCGACGTAGTCACCCCGGCGCAGCGCGAAGCGCCGGGCCTGGCTGATCGAGACGTAGACGTCCTTGCTCGAGGGCAGGTACCCGTCGCAGCGCAAGAATCCGTACCCTTCGTCACGCAGGTCGAGCAGTCCGCGCACCTCGACGAGCTCGCCTTGGTAGGCGGCCTCTTGGTTGGAACCGCCCTGCAACTCACGTTCGCCTCCGGGGGTGCGCTCGCGACCCCGGCGGCGGCGGCCCCGGCGGTTCCCGGCCTCGACGTTGCCCTGCTGGGCGTTGCCCTGGGGGGCGTTGTTGTGCTGGCGGTTCTGCTGGGCCCCCTGGCGTTGCTGGTTCCCCTGGTTGCCCTGGTTCCCCTGGTTCGGTTCGTTGCTCTGGCCCCGGGCATCTGCGCCGCGGCCGGCGGTCTCCTGGCTGGCCGATCCGTTCGCCGATGCCTGGCCGCTCGACTCTGTCACCTCGGCCGTTTCGGGCTCGGTGGGGTTGGCTCCGGGTTCGCCGTCGGTCACGTCGCTGACCTCGGCCACAGGACCACGAGTGCGTCGGGTGGCCGGCTTGGTGCCGTTGCCCTCCGCAGTCCCGTTGGTGGTCCTGGTCGGCTCGTCGGGGCCGCTGACCCCGGTCGCCTCCAGAATTTGATCGATGATGTCCGCCTTTTTGGTCCGCGATGTCGTCTTGAGGGACATCGCCTGGGCGATCGCGTGGAGCTCATCTCGCTCCTTGCTTTCGAGCACCGACCGTTCGAGCTGCTGTTCGGCAGTCATCGGTCTCCAATCTCGTCAAGGGCCGCAGCGAATGTGCTGGCACAGTCGGTGCGGGAAAACAGGAAGTGGAAGACGGATTCGCTTTGCGACCCCGCCCCCAATCGCCACCGTCTTCGGACCCCGTGCGGGGGCCGTTTCGGACCCGCGACGAGCGCTCCGAGGCGCAGGTGGGATGTGATCATCCTAGCGGCTGGCGCCACGGAGGTGCAATACATTCCGCCGGACCCTCCCCGCAGCCCCGATTGCCCGGGTCGGCCGGCCCACGATGCCGTCGCCCACGCCCGCCGCCGGTTACCGGTCGAAAATGGGCCGCTTTGCCGCTGCTGGGTCCCGAGGGCGGCCCAGAGTTCCTGGTCCGACCGCCGGCGGGCACCGGAGCGGGGCACCGATCCCGGCCGCTGGCACAGCGCGGAAACGAGAGGGGCGAGGCCTCAGACCGAGAGCTCGGCCAGGATGGTGGCGAGATCCGGCGCGACAACCTTGGGCACCGAAATCTGGGTGATGGCGAGATCGGGGTCCTTCAGACCGTGGCCCGTCAACACGCAGACCACCGTCGAGCCTTCGCGGACTCCCACCTTCAGCAGCCCGGCCACCGAGGCGGCCGAGGCGGCCTCGCAGAACACGCCCTCATCTTCGGCCAAGAGGCGGTACGCGGCCAGGATCTCGTCGTCGCTCACCGCGCTGATCCCCCCGCCGGACTCGGCGGCGGCCGACGTCGCGGCGTACCAGCTCGCTGGGTTCCCGATCCGGATGGCCGTGGCGACGGTCTCTGGGTGTTCAACCGGGTGCCCGAGAACGATGGGCGCGGCGCCGGCCGCTTGGAATCCGAGCATCCGCGGCAGCTTGGTCGACAGACCGGCCGCCTTGTATTCGAGGTAGCCGCGCCAATACGCGGTGATGTTCCCAGCATTGCCGACGGGGATGCAGTGGACGTCGGGTGCGTCTCCAAGCGTGTCGACTACCTCGAAGGCGCCCGTCTTTTGCCCTTCGATGCGGAACGGGTTGACCGAGTTCACGACGGTGATCGGCGCGTGCCGCGGCAACTCGCGCACAATGGTCAGGGCCTGGTCGAAGTTCCCCTGGACCTGCAGCACCTTGGCCCCGTGCACCAGCGCCTGCGCCAGCTTGCCGAGGGCGATGTGTCCCTCGGGGATGAGCACGGCACAGGCGAGCCCCGCCCGGGCCGAGTAGGCCGCGGCAGAGGCCGAGGTGTTGCCGGTGGAAGCGCACACCACCGCCTTGGCTCCCTCTTCGACGGCCTTGGAGATGGCCATCGTCATGCCCCGGTCCTTGAAAGAACCGGTCGGGTTGGCCCCCTCGACCTTCAAAAAGACCCGGGCACCGGTGCGCTCGGAGAGCCGGGGGGCCGGCACGAGCGGGGTCCCCCCCTCCAACAGCGTGACGACCGGCGTATCGGCGACAACAGGGAGGAACGAGCGGTACTCCTCGACCACCCCACGCCAGCCCCCGGGCATGCTCAAACCCCCGCGCCTTCGTCGGCCCGCGCCGGTCCGTCGTCGGGGCCGATCACGCGCAACACCCCGCCCACCCGGTCGACCGCCTCGAGGAGCCGGAGGTCGTCGAGCGTCTCTTGGACGTCGCTCTCCCGGGCGGTGTGGGTGAGAAAGATCAGCCGGGCCTCGTCTGAGAGCCCCACCTGTTCCATGGCCTTGATCGACACGCCGTGATTCCCAAAGACAGTGGCCACCGCGGCCAACACCCCGGGCTGGTCAACCACGTCGAGGCTCAGATAGAAGGCCGAACGAAGCTCACCAATCGGGCGGACCTTCGACGCCGTTCTCTTGGGGGCGGGTCCGGGGGATCCGGCGCGCAGATTGCGGGCCGCGTCGATGAGGTCGCCCAACACCGCACTTGCCGAGGGGGCCCCGCCCGCCCCGCGTCCGTAGAGCATGAGCTCGCCGCAGGCCTCCCCTTCTATGAACACCGCATTGAAGGCCCCGCGCACCGAAGCCAGCGGATGCGAGCGGGGCACCATCGCCGGGTGCACCCGTACCGAGATGTCGGGGCCACCGTCGACCACCTCGGCCACCGCCAGGAGCTTGACCACGTACCCGAGCCGATCGGCGAAGGCCACGTCGGCCGCCCGGACCCCGGTGATGCCCTCCCGATAGACGTCGGCGGCGACCAGGTCGCTGCCGAAGGCCAACCCGGCCAAGATGGACGCCTTGGCCGCGGCGTCGTCGCCCTCGACATCGGCAGAGGGGTCCCGCTCGGCCAGGCCGAGCCGCTGGGCCTCGGCCAGGGCGTCGGCGTAGTCCATGGACTCTTCGGCCATCGAAGTGAGGATGTAGTTGGTGGTGCCGTTGACGATGCCCATCAACCGGGAGATCCGCTCACCGGCCAGGGACTCGCGCAACGGACGGATGACCGGGATGGCTCCGGCCACCGCCGCCTCATAAAGGAGGTCCACCCCGTTGTCCGCCGCCAGCGCAGCCAGCTCGACCCCGCAATCGGCGAGCAGCGCCTTGTTCCCGGTCACCACCGGACGCCCGGCCCGCAACGCGGCCTCGACCAAGCTGCGAGCGGGGTCGAGTCCGCCGATCAGCTCGACCACGATGTCGATGTCGGGCCGCTCCACCAGCTCCTTGGCGTCGTCGGTCAAAAGATCTGGCGGGAAGGGGAGCTGGCGGGACCGGGAGAGATCAGAGACGGCCACCCCGGCCAGCTCCAAACCGACGCCGGTGCGATCGGCGATCTCCTCGGCCCGGGTGGCGAGCAGGCCGACCAGGGCCCCGCCCACGTTGCCGCATCCGAGCACTGCGACGCGCACGGGGCCCGGTGCACCAGCAGCGTCGCTCATCTGCTCACGCTACCTTTCGCACACCGGGGCGGTCCGGATAAGGCCCGCACCCGGACCGCTCACACGTCCAGGCGGACCAAGTCCTCGAAGGTCTCGCCGCGGACCACCAGCCGGGCCTGGCCACCTCTGACGAAGAGCACCGGGGGCCGGGGCACTTTGTTGTAGTTGGAGGCCATCGAATAGCCGTAGGCCCCGGTGACCGGGGTGGCCAGGACGTCGCCCACCACGAGGTCGTCGGGCACCCGGGCCTCGGCGACTATCACGTCGCCCGATTCGCAGTGCTTGCCTACGACCCGCACCGCCCGGGGGCGCCGCGCCGCGGGCTCGCGGGGCAAGAAGGCTTCGTAGCCGCTCCCGTAGAGCACCGGGCGCGGGTTGTCGCTCATTCCCCCGTCGACCGCCACGTAGGTGCGGATGCCTGCGAGTTCTTTGACCGTGCCCACCGTGTACAAGGTGATCCCGGCCGTGGCCACGATGGAGCGGCCGGGCTCGGCCGTGATCCGGGTGCCCGGCGCCACACCGGCCTGCTCGCAGGCGTCACGGGTGGCCTGGGCCCACTCGCCCTGGGTCGGGGTCTGTTCGCCGTTCACGTAGGCCACCCCGAGCCCTCCGCCGACCACCAGCTCGGAGAGCGAGAGCGGGGCGAAGAACTCGGCCAGGATGACCGCTGCCTCTTCGAAATGGCCGACGTCGAAAACCTGGCTGCCGATGTGGGCGTGGACGCCGACCAACTCCACGCCGGGGGCGAGCTCGAGCGCGGCCACCGCCTTGCTCGCCGCACCAGACGCAACCGAGAACCCGAACTTCGAATCCTCCTGCCCGGTGCGCACGAACTCGTGGGTGTGCACCTCGACCCCCGGGGTCACCCGAACGAGCACCCGGGGACGCTGGGCCCGAGGAGCCGAGCCGGCATCGGTCAGTCGGCCGAGGCGGTCGATCTCGTCGAACGAGTCGACCACGATGCGGCCCACGCCGACCTCGAGGGCCCGGGCCAACTCGGCTTCGGATTTGTTGTTGCCGTGCAGGACGAGGCGCTCGGGAGGCACCCCGACCGAAAGCGCCACGTGCAGCTCGCCGCCGGTGGCCACGTCGAGACACAGGCCCTCCTCGTGGGCCAGCACGGCCATAGCCGTGCACAAGAACGCCTTGGTCGCATAGGCCACGCCGTCACCCCAGGCGGCGACCGCCTCGCGACAGCGAACCCGGATGTGCTCTTCGTCGTAGATGAACAGGGGCGTGCCGTACTGCTTGGCCAGCGCCACCAGTTCCACGCCGCCGACGGCGAGACCCCCCCGCCCAATCGACGCGGTCATCGGCAGCAGGTGTGGCTCCGGAGGATCGGCGGCGAGGCGAGCCAGGGTCTCGGGCCCGTCGACGCGTCGGGGGCTCACGGGACGAACGGACACAGCAGTGCAGGATACGGCACCACATCGGCGCACCCAGGCCAGAGCGCGGTCGGCGGAGGCTACGATCGGCGCCTGCCCCAGCCCCAGTAGCTCAGTGGATAGAGCACCGGCCTCCGGAGCCGGGTGCGCAGGTTCAAGTCCTGCCTGGGGCGCCAATGTGATGTCCCAGGACATCGCGGACAGACGAACCTGTGCGGGCTACGTGACCTCCGCCTTCGGGGCGTGACGGCCGACAGAATTGGGAATTCCGGGACAAAACTGACTAGCAAAATTGGCGATCAACCAAGACTCCTGCAAGACGGGAGCGTGCGGGAAAGACGAACCACCCAGCTCACGAGCGCCGAGTGTTGCGTGGAACTCCAGCTTGACGTGAACGTCAATAAAGCTTACCGTCCACGTGAAGTTTGATGGATCCCCCCGGAGACCGATGACCGACCTCGAGCAGGCAAGGCGACCAGGCGCGCCCCAGGCGGCGCCGAGCGACGGCTACAAATGGACCGCCCTGTTCATCGCCACCCTGGGCATGTTGATGGCGACGATCGACGGCTCCATCGTGCTCATCGCCATGCCCGATATCTTCCGGGGAATCGGGCTCAATCCGCTCGAGCCGGGAAACAGCTTCTACCTCCTGTGGATGATCCTCGGGTTCCTGGTGGTCACGAGCGTGCTGGTAGTCACGCTCGGACGATTGGGTGACATCTACGGCAGGGTCCGGATCTACAACCTCGGATTCGCCGTCTTCACCTTCTTCTCCCTACTCCTGTCCGTGACGTGGATGTCGGGCCACGCTGCCGGGATCTGGCTCATCACCATGCGCCTCTTCCAGGGCCTGGGCGCGGCCATGCTCATGGCGAACTCGGCGGCGATCCTGACCGACGCCTTCCCGGCGGACCAGCGGGGCCTCGCCATGGGGGTGAACCAGGGAGCAGGCTTCAGCGGCACCTTCATCGGGTTGGTACTGGGCGGACTCCTGGCGCCGATCGACTGGCGGCTCATCTTTCTCGTGTCCGTTCCCGTCGGCCTGTTCGGCACGGCCTGGGGCTACCTCAAACTGCGCGAACTGGGTCAGCGCCACCGGGCACGTATCGACTGGCCGGGGAACGTCACCTTTGCCCTCGGCATGATCCTGATCATGGTGGGGATCACCTACGGCATCGAGCCCTACGGGGGTCACGCAATGGGCTGGCAGAGCCCCTTCGTGCTGGGCTGCATCGGTGTCGGCGTCATCTTGATGATCGCATTCTGCGTGATCGAGACGAGGGTCACCGACCCCATGTTCCGTCTCCAGCTGTTCAAGATCCGCGCCTTCACCGCTGGGATCTCGGCCAGCTTCCTGGCCGCACTGAGCCGCGGCGGACTCATGTTCATGCTCGTCATCTGGTTGCAGGGAATCTGGCTACCGCTGCACGGCTATGACTTCGCTCGCACCCCACTGTGGGCCGGGATCGCCATGATCCCGCTCACTGTCGGACTCCTCATCTCCGGACCGGTCAGCGGCATCCTGTCGGATCGCTACGGGGCCCGGCCGTTCGCTACGGGCGGCATGCTCGGCGCGGCGGTCTGCTTCGGCCTCCTCGAAGCGCTGCCGGTCAATTTCTCCTATTGGGTGTTCGGAACCCTCCTGTTCTTCACCGGATTGACCATGGGCGCGTTCGGATCTCCGAACCGCGCCGGGGTCATGAACAGCCTGCCCCCCGAGCATCGTGGCGCAGGTTCGGGTATGAACACGACCTTCCAGAACTCGGCGCAGGTCTTCTCGATCGGCATCTTCTTCACACTGATGATCGTCGGGCTGTCCTCGACGCTGTCCCACAGCCTCTACAACGGCCTGGTCGCCCACGGCGTGCCGGTGCAGACGGCAAACCAGGCGGCGCACCTGCCGCCGGTCTCCACGTTGTTCGCAGCGTTCCTGGGCTACAACCCGATCGCCCACCTGATCGGGGCCGGGACACTCGCACACCTCACTGCCGGCCAGCAGGCGGTGCTCCTCGGCCACGGGTACTTCCCGATGCTCATCGCGGCGCCGTTTCAGGCCGGCTTGCACGCCGCCCTCGACTTCGCCATCTTTGCCAGTCTGCTGGCGGCGGGGGCATCGTGGGTCAGAGGGGGGCGATACGTCTACTCTGAGCCTGCGGCCGATGGCCAATTGCTCGGTACCGCAGGTTCGACTCCGACGATCAATGGAACCGAGTCGGGGGGTACACAACTCGATGGGGAAGAAGAAGCGGCGGTCGGTGCCGCGTACGATGCGGTGCCGGAGGTGAACTGATGACACCAACTCGCCCGTCGGTGACCGAGCGGAGACCGTTGGTGCTGCGCATCGGCGAGGTCGCAAAGCTGACCGAGTTGACGACCCGGACGTTGCGGTACTGGGAGGAGCTCGGGCTGGTCAGTCCGAGCGACTACGGCGGTAACGGAGAACGCCGCTACTCGGCGGCGGACCTGACCCGAGTCAGAAGGATCCGTGACCTTCAGCAGCTCCTGGGGTTCTCATTGGCCGAGGTCCGTGTGGTCCTCGACACCGAAGACGTCAGCGTGCTCGACCGGGTCAAGTCGGAGTTCCAATCCGGCGATCCTTCCCCCCTGCGTCAGCGGGAACTGCTCGACGAAGCCATTTTGGCCAATGATCAGCTCTTGGCCCGTCTCGATGACACGCTCTCGCGCATCCGGGCGTTCCGAAGCGAACGGGAGGCCAGCGCGGGGCGCTTGTGGGCACGCCGCGAGGAGCTCGATGCGGAAATCGATCCCACGCTGGGCGCTGAGTTACAGCCGAGCGGCAAGCGGGAAGAAAGGTAGCGATGAGCGATGCCATGAGAGCGGGGACGGTGTCACTCATTGGCGCCGGGGGCGACGAGATCGAGGCGTACCTGGCCCAACCGACCGGTCGGACGTCGATCGGTGGAGTCGTCGTGATTCACCACATGCCCGGATACGACGAGCCGACGAAGGAGATCACGAGGAAGTTCGCCGCCCACGGCTACCTGGCCCTGTGTCCAAATCTGTATTCCCGCGAGGCGCCCGGTGCAAGTCCCGACGATGCCGCGGCGGCGGCTCGTGCGCAGGGTGGCGTGCCCGATGAGCGCCTGGTGGGCGACGTCGCCGGCGCGGCCACACATTTGAGATCGCTCGACTCGTCCAACGGGAAGGTGGCGACCATCGGATACTGCTCGGGCGGTCGACAGTCGTTCCTGGCTGCATGCAGTCTGCAGCTCGACGCTGCGGTCGACTGCTACGGCGCATTCGTGCTGTCGTCGCCTCCCGAAGGCGTGCCGTTACAAGTGGAGCCGATCGCCCACCTCGCGGAGAACCTGTCGTGCCCGTTGCTCGGACTCTTTGGAGCTGACGACCAGTTCCCCTCTCCCGCTGAGGTCACCGAGCTCGAGCAACTACTTACCAATCACCACAAGACGTTCGCGTTCCATACCTACGACGGCGCGGGCCACGCGTTCTTCGCCACGAACCGCACCAGCTACCGGCCAGAAGCCGCAAACGAGGGCTGGGAGCGGATCTGGGAGTTCTTCGGGCGGTATCTCGGTAACTGACCGCTGACCAAGAGACGGAGACCACCATGTGCACCTACCAAACGACGAGTCTCACCGTACGGGGCAGCGGAAAAGGACCCGAAGGATGGTTCGCGCTGTCGGACGCAACCGTCTATTTCGACCATCCGGTACACGCCAGTGCCGAACACACGCTGAACATCGATCTGCTCAACCCCGGGCGCAGTCCTGGATCGAGGGTCGCCGTCGAACTGGACCCGGCGTCGGCCCGGGCGCTGGCCGAGGCAATCCTTGCGGCCCTGAAGAGCGCGCCGGCAAATCTTCTTGAGCCATCCAAGGTCGAATCGAATGTGAACCGTCGGTGACGCCCGGCTGTGCTGTATGTGCCGCATCGACCCCCCGAGTCGACCATGCGTCAGCGAGCAGAATTAACCCGCCGGTGGCGGCGGCGGCGGCGGCATTGCGGCGGAGCTCCGTTGTGGGGTTTTCTGTTCTCGGGGGAATACCGGTCATCCCGCCGAGGCTCTAGCACCCTCGATCTTCACTTCCGTCTCAGCCGGTGCCCCAGGTCGGGGGGCCCGGATGACAACAAGTGAGACCACGAAGGCGGCGAGCGCGACACCCGCCCCAACCTCGAAGGCGGTCGTGTAGCCGTGCGTGGTGGCAACGGCGTTTACTGCTCGCGTCAGGTGCCCGTGTGTCGCAGTGGACAGGCTCTGAGTCGTGCTCTTCGTGGCGTCGATGGCGACGGTTGCAAGCACGGCCAGGCCCAGTGCGCCACCGACCTGCTGGCCGGTATTGAGGAGGGCGGACGCGAGACCCGTCTCGTTCGGACGAACACCCGAGACGGCGGTGAGCGTGAGGGGGACAAACGCGAGGCCCATTCCGAGCGAGATGATCAACAACGGCCCGATGATGTCCACGTAGCTGCTCGTGACCGTGAGCCGCGACAACAAGGCCAGTCCCACGAAGGCTCCGGCCGGCCCGACGAGGAGCGGTATCCGGATTCCTATGCGGCCGACGAGCCGCGAGGCGACGCCGGCGGCCACGACGATCCCCGCGGTCATCGGCAGGAATCCCACCCCGGTCTTGATCGCACTCCACCCGAGGATGTTCTGCAGAAACTGGGTAAGGAAGAAGAACATCGAGAAGAGCGCCGTGCCGATGCCCAGCATCATGGCGTAGGCGCCCGACCGGTTCCGATTGGCGAAGATTCTGAGCGGCATGAGCGGAGCGGAACTCCGGGTCTCGATGATCAGGAACGAGACGATGAGCACGACTGCGAGGGAGAGTGGAATCACCACAGCAGAGCTTCCCCAACTGTGGGTTGCGGCATTCGACAGTCCGTAGACAAGGGAGAGCATTCCCGCCGTCACGGTGAGCGCGCCGGGCACGTCCAGATATCCCGAGGTGGTCTGGGACTCATTGAGCGCCCGGGGAGCAAGGAACAACACCACTGCGGCGATCGGTACGTTGACGAAGAAGATCCAGCGCCACGACACGAGATCGGTGAGGATGCCGCCGAGGAGTAGCCCGACGGCACCACCACCACCCGACATGGCGGCGTAGACACCCATTGCCCGGTTCCGCTGGGGTCCCTCGGGGAAGTTCGTAGCAATCAGGGACAGCGCAGTGGGAGCAGCAATAGCGCCACCGACACCTTGGAAAGCGCGAGTGATGATGAGCCAGATGTCGCTCTGGGCCAGGCCTCCGAGCAGCGAGGCGGTGGCGAAGATGGCAATGCCGATCATGAACATGCGCCGCTTGCCATAGAGGTCGCCGGTGCGGCCGCCGAAGACAAGCAACCCGCCGAAGGTCAACGAGTAGGCCGTGATGAGCCACTCGAGGTTGGCGGTCGAGAAGTGCAGGCTCGTGTGAATCGTCGGAAGGGCGACGTTGACGATGGTGGCGTCGAGCACGATCATCAACTGTGCGGCCGATATCACCGCCAGGGCCAGACCCAGATGTTTTCCTTCAGTGTTACTGCTGGCGAGTTCAGGGTCCTTGGTGGTCGACATGAGATTCGGTGCCTCAGCGAGAGTTGGAGGTGTGAGTAGGCGTGCCGGCCGGAGCGGTGGCGAGGGGAAAGATGACGTCGTTCATTACCTGCTCGGCGAAATGTTCGTCAGGGATCTCACCGAAGATCAACAGGTGATGAACCACCAGAGCAGGGAACAGCGAGACCAGGAGGTCGAGATTACGATCCGATGACACCTCGCCACGGGTGACGGCCCGCTCGAACACCTGCTTGATTTCTGCCATGTGCGGATCGATGAGGCGCTCACGAAAGACCTGGCGAAGCTCGGCGTCGCGGGCCAGCGCCGTGATGAGGCCGGTCATCACCTGGGCGTCGAACTGTTTGTCGGTGCCGGTGGAGCTCTGGGCGACCGCCTCGAGATCCCCTCGCAGCGATCCGGTGTCGGGGACTTCCGCAGATCCCTTCCGACAATTCAAGGCGTCGACGATCAGCTCGGCTTTACCGGACCACCGACGGTAGATCGTCGTCTTTCCCGCGTGGGCACGAGCCGCCACTGCATCAATGGTGAGGCGGTCGTATCCGATCTCGGCCAAGAGCTCCAGCGCCGCCTCTCGCAGGGCGACGTCACGGGACGCATCTCGGGTACGCCCACCGTGATGTTCAGGCTCTTCGACCTTGTCCGTAGCCGTTGCCGAATTCATGGCTCCTTCTTGCCGCTACTCAGAGTAACAATACGATACGGTATCGTACACTAGCCTGGCCACCGGCATTGACCGTTCGTGCTGGGCGGCGGGAGAGCTCGGTCGGGCTGCGAGGCTCCCTTTGCGAGCCGGGATCACGGACCCTCACTCGCTCACCCGACGACCGGTGGACCCTCAGCGGCGTCCCGGATGTCGGCTCCGTCGGTGGTCTGGTCCTGCGGGCTCGGGCCAGTCTCACCGCCGGCCCGGTCGTCGGCACACCGCACCCCTACTCGACGTGATCGCTGACCAGAGTCCCGGCGGTCTCATCAAGATCGAGGCCGGCGCTCACCAGGGCCAGCTCGAGTCGTCGCCGCTCTTCGATGGGCTGGGCGAAGCGAGCGACGTCGGCGTCGATCCCCATGCGGGCGCAGAGTCGCAGAAGTGCGAGGTCGTACTGAAGGTGCAGGGCCATCTCGTTGGCCCCGGGAGTTCGGTCCCGCGCGGTACCGAGACGAGCGAGCCGGGCCCGGCGGGCGCGCAGCCGGGCCAGCAATTCTGCCCATTGAAGACGGCCCTCAGTGGGGTCCTCCCAGATCTCTTGGACCGAAAGGGTCAGGAGCTCGCCGTAGGCGGGCAGGTCGTCCGTTGTCGGCACCACTGTCGGGCCGAAGCCCATCGTCGGGCGCGGTGACGAGGGGGGCGCGTTGCTGGCTTCGATATTCACCCGAGGACCACTCCTTCGATCAGGCAGCCGGTGGCCACGGTGCCTGCCCACCCCAGGGGCGCCGGGGAACTCGGCCGCGTCGTCGCCTTCGTCATGAACTTCCTCTCGTCTCGCCACGGGACCGGGACCCGCACCACGATGCCATTTCCGGATGCCGAATTCGGTGATCCCCGCCCAGGGGGGCCGTGCGCCACGGTTCCAGGCCGGGTGCACCCGGGTACGCCCGCCAGGTGGGCCGCACCGTTGCGGGCCAGCCCACTCTGGAGCCATCACCCGCCCAATGAACCGGGAGGCGGCCGTCGGCCGGCGCGGCGAATCGAGCGGGCCATTCGGGAGAACCGCTGGTGCTATCCGCCCGAGGAGATGGGCGTGGGCCCCGGGGCGGCTCGCGGCCACAGGCGAGCAACGAAGTCACCAACGGCACCCCGGCCTCGGTTCACATCCGCTCGGGGGCACCGATGCCGAGCAATCCGAGGCCCACGGCCAGGACCCGGGCGCTTAGGTCCGAGAGCACCAGGCGGGAACGCCGGGTCTCGTCATCGGGGGCCCGCAACACCGGACAGTTCTCGTAGAACGAGGTGAAGACCGACGCCAGATCGAAGAGGTACGCGGAGAGCTTCGAGGGGCTCGTTGCCTGCAGGCTCGCCGCAACCGCCTCGCCGAACCCGAGGAGCTGGAGCACCAGCGACCGCTCGTCGGGATCGACCAGCGTCACCGGCACGGCCGGGTCCGGAGCGGTCACGTTGCCCCGCCGGAAGATGGAACGGATGCGGGCGTGGGCGTATTGGAGGTACGGACCCGTGTTGCCCTCGAAGGCCAGCATCCGGTCCCAGTCGAAGACGTAGTCACGGTGGCGCTCGGTGGACAGATCGGCGTACTTGACCGCCCCGATGCCGAGAGTCCGGGCCGCCGCTGCCCGGTCGACCGCTTGCATGTCCGACTCGCGTTCTGCCATGGCGGTAGCGGCCCGCTCGACCGCTTCGTCGAGCAGGGCGTCGAGCTTGACCGACTCGCCCGAACGGCTCTTGAACATCTTGTTGTCCGGGCCGAGCACGCTGCCGAAGGCCACGTGCACCGCGTCGACACCTTCGGGCAGCCAGCCGGCCATGTGGGCCACGGCGAAGACCATCTGTAGGTGCTGGGACTGGGGCGAACCGACCACGTAGAGGATCCGGGAGGCCCCCAGCCGCTCGACCCGGTCACGGACTGCGGCCAGGTCGGTCGCCGCGTAGCCGTACCCCTCGTCGGATTTCTGGACGATGAGCGGAAGTGGTTCGCCGTTGCGGTTCTCAAAGCCCGGCGGGAAGACGCATTGGGCTCCGTCGCTCTCCTCCAACAACCCCGTTCCCCGGAGGTCCTCGACCACACCGGCGAGCATTGGGTTATAGAAGCTCTCACCGACAATGTCGTCGTCGGTGAGGAGCACACCGAGCTTCTCGTACACCGCGTCGTAGTGACGCACGCTCTCGGCCACCAGGATCCGCCATAACGCCAGCGTCTCCTCATCACCGGATTGCAGGAGAACGACCCGCCGGCGGCTGCGCTCGCGGAAGGTCTGATCGGTGTCGAAGGATTCGCGGGCTTGGCGATAGAAGGCATCGAGGTCGCCGACCGACAGTTCCTCGACGGCCCCTTCGCCCAGGTCGATCAGGTGCTCGATGAGCATGCCGAAGGGCGTCCCCCAGTCGCCGACGTGATTCTCTCTGATGACCTGATGCCCGACGAAGTCGAGTATCCGGCAGATCGAGTCGCCGATCACCGTCGAGCGCAGGTGGCCGACATGCATCTCCTTTGCCACGTTGGGCCCCGAGTAGTCGACCACCACCCGTTGGGGCTCGACGGCCTGCTCGACCCCCAGCCGGCCGTCGACCGCCATCGCCGAGAGTTGGCTGGCCAGGAACGGGGCCGACAAGGTCAGGTTGATGAACCCCGGACCGCTGACTTCCACCAGGTCGCACAGGTCGGCGACGTCGACTTGGGCCACGACGGCCTCGGCTACCTCCCTCGGGGAGCGGCCCAGTCGCTTGGCCAGGGCCAGCGCGCCGTTGGCCTGAAAGTCCGCCCGGTCCGACGCCCGCAGCACCGGGTCCGCTCCCGGCTCGAGGCGGTCAAATCCCACCTGGAGGCGTTCGGCGAGGACGCTTTTCGGGTCGGGCATCCCCCATTCTCGCGCTGGGTTCGGGGTGGAACCGAAAATCCGGGACGCCTCACCTCCGCCGGCCACCCACATGGGGCCGCGCCAAGGACGCGCCGGCGATCGGAGAAGGCCTGGTCGGCCACGCCCACCTCTTGGAGCACTCGGGCCGCGCAAAGACGGCACGGACTGTCCGGGCGGGCGCCGCAGAGGTTCAGCGGAGGTCGCGCTCGTCTCTCCGCGGAGGAAGCCCCAACGCCCTGGCCAGGGCGGCCCAGCGCAGTCTCCACGCCTCGCGGGCCACGACCGAATCGGGGGCGATCAGATCGAATCCGTGGAAGGCGCCCGGATACACGTGGAGTTCTGTCGAGACACCGGCGGTGAGGAGGTTCTGGGCGTAATTGATGGACTCGTCACGAAACGTCTCTACCTCACCCACGTCAACCCAAGCGGGGGGCAGCCCCGCCAGGTCGGTGGCCCGGGCCGGAGCGGCGTACGCTGAGACGTCCT
Source organism: Acidimicrobiaceae bacterium (assembly GCA_003161575.1). GTDB lineage: Bacteria > Actinomycetota > Acidimicrobiia > Acidimicrobiales > RAAP-2 > PALSA-457. Next base: position 51,090 of record PMOE01000059.1, read on the forward strand.
CGGTGCCAACTCGCGTGCCGAGCAACGAAGTCCACCCGAACCGGTTGTCGTTGCGGTCCCAGACGACCGATCCCTCGTATGCGGTCGACGAATTGGTGATCGCTCGATCATCGAGCATCGGCTCGAGGAGGAGCTGGAATCTCAGTGGTGGGCCGCCACGATCCCTCGCCAGCAGTGCCGTTCCGGCCGCCAGACCACCTCCGGCGCTCACGCCGCCTACTGCGATGCGTTGGGGATCAAGTCCGTAGTCGGCGGCATTGGCCGCTGTCCACACCAACCCCGCGTAACAGTCCTCCACCGGGGCTGGATCGGGGTGCTCGGGGGCGAGGCGATAGTCGACCGAGACGGCCGCCAGCCCCATCTGTTCCACCGCACCCACAAGTAGGGCGTCATCCATATCGAACGAACCCATGACCATCCCGCCCCCGTGCATCCAGTACAAGACGGGAGCTGAGGCCGACATCGCCCCTGGCCGGTAGACGCGCAACACAACGTCGGGATCACCCGCAGGACCCGGAACCCGGATGTCTTCGACCAGTACCGAAGCGGGACGACGAGATGGTACGGAGTCGAGCATCGTACGCACCGTGTCGCGCATCTGTTGCAGACCACCGGCAGTGAAGTCGAGTGCCACGCCCGCGAACGCTTCGAGCACCGGTTGCAGTTCAGGATCGATGTTGGCGGTCGACATCACGCAACGGGCCCGAGGATCTGCAGTGGAAGCACCGGCAAGTGTGACATCGCCGATGACGGCCCGGCAACTGCGAGCCCGCCCCAGAATGCACTGCGATGTGGTTGCAGGCGGGCAAATCCGACCCGAGATGGTGGTCGGTGATCCCGACGGCACGACGGTGCATTCCCGAAGCTCGAGGCGTTGGCGAACCCGTAGACGTTCCCGTCGGACCCGACGAACCAGTACCCGTCGTCGTTCGCCGTCTGGGTGCTCCCGGTGATGGTGTGCAGGTGGATGCCGATGGCGGGCGATGGCATCTCGAAGGATGCGTCGCCGACGGCAACGACACCACCGTCGCGTGGCCGCGAAGCGGCCCTCGTGCGTCAGGCCCCCGGGGCGCCCATCACGCCGTCTGTCAGGCCGTAGTGGCCGAAGGGCCCGAAGAACCCCTGCTCGAGCAGACCGAAGCCGACAGTTTCGCCGTAGGTGAACCGGGCCAGGTGGTCGATGATCCCGTACTGGCCAATCCCTTTGACCTCATCCACCGAGAGCACCCGTCCCTGGGTCACCGTCTCGGGACCGTGGTACATGCCGTGGCGCCAGTCGGCGTCGATGCCGTAGCCGGTACCGACGGAGATGAAGTTGGGCAGTAGTGACGTGCACTCGATCTCGATACCTGAGTTCGGGAACTTCAGCAGCGAGCGGGTGATGACCCGGGTTCCCGGTGCGATGGTGTGCTCGTGTTCGGACGGACCGAGTTCGTCGACCGGCCGGTCCGGGTCCGACCAGACCCGCTCGGCCTGAACCAGGGGACGGCTGCCGTCGTCCCTTTCGTGGCAGATGTAAAAGATGGCGTGGTCGTCGAACTGCATCGGGTAGTAGTTCCACATACCGGCGAGCACCAGCTCGCCCTGGCGAATGCCGTCGGATTCAGGCTCGCCCACCGGGCGCACTCCCCAGCTGCGGTCACGGTTCCCCGAGCACGTCGCCGGATCGATGGTGATCTCGTCCCCACCCACCACGAGGGTCCCCGACCATCGGCCGGTCTGGGCCAGGCGCTGGGTGTCGAAGACGACCTTGCCCTTGCTCCGGATGAACTGGCGGGGCTCGGCCACCGCCGGTATGTGTCCTTCCCAGGTGATGTCCATGGCGACGGAGTGCTCGGTCGGCTCAACGACGAAGCGGAGCCGCCGGAGCGGCTCAATGACCTCGACCCGCAGCGGTCCGACCGACGTGTCGGCCCGGTCGACCAGTGGTCCGGACGAACGCACGATGTGCTGCTCGCCCCCCTTGCGCACGTCGACGAAGGCGTCGACCACCCCGAGGTTCGGGTACTGGCCGAAGCCGAAGATGGCGAACCAGTCAGCCGAGCGCGGGTACATGTTGAAGTAGTAACGGTCGTAGAAGTTACGGTCGCTGGTGGCGGGATGCCGGATGAACTCCGGCGCCTGGTGGACGGGAAAGTCGTCCCACGACGACAGGGCCATTACGTCTCCTCTTGGTCGCGATCGATCAGACTCGTGAGCCAGCGTGGCAGGCGCAACCCCCGCCGCACCCACCGGCGACCGGGGTACCGCAACCCCGAGCGGCAGGATCAGGCGCCGAACCGACGGTGGCGAACACCGCGAGCAGGCGCACCGCACCACGGTGACTGGCCGGACAGGTCGTCGGCGCGTCTGCGTCGGCCATCGCCCGGCGTGGCTCGTAGACCACGGCACAGGTCGAACACCGGTATTCGTAGAGCGCCACGCCTTACCTCCCCGGCTTCACCCTACTGGCGTTTCTGACGGGCATCGGGGGCCAATTGGGGCGCCGATCGGTGAAACGCGCCGACGATCATCCGTCCGCACACCATCGTGGTACCGGGCGTGCTCAGGGTTGGATGAAGGCGTAGATCCCGAAGCCGTTGTACCAGATCGAGTCGCCGGGCAAGAAGGGGCCGTTCAAGACCACCGCGTTCTCGCCGCCGGTGCCGGGCCCGGCGTCGCCCTCGATGGTCACGATGGCGCCGTCGGGCCAGACCTGGGCGACGATGCCCGTGTGCACCGACGTCGAGGTGGTGGCCGGACCGCTCCCGTACAGAACGTCGTCCCCGGGCACCGGGACCGCGGTCCCGGCGAGCACGGTGGCGTGTTGTTGCGCCCAGTACAAGATGCTGCCGGTGAACGGGTAGGACGGGATGCCGGTGCCGCCCTGCTGCATGGCCCAGGTGGCGAACAACGCGCACCATTCCTCACAAGGGCCGTAGGGGTTGCAGTAGCGCCCCGGATTCGGATCGGGCCGTACCTGGGTCTCGGCCGCGGCCACGATCGCCGCTGATCCGGGGAAGGTGCCGTTCGGTGGCGGATTGGCGAAGGTGTAGTTGAAGGCATCGGGACCGAGCAGCCAGTACCCGTGACCGTCGGCGGTCGGAACCAGCTGGGTGATGGGCGCGGCCGGGCCGCCGCCGCCCATTGAGCCGTAGTACGTGGCGTCGCCGAAGGTGAAGACACCGCCGTCCCAGGCCACCAGCCAGTAGCCCTTGCCGTCGGGGGTGGCGGCCATCGACAGGATCCCGTCGTTGAGCGGCTTGCCGCCCATCGAGCCATAGAACTTGGCGTCCCCGTAGGCGAAGATGCCGCCGTCCGCCCCGACCTGCCAGTAGCCATCTCCGTCGGGGGTGGTCGCCATGGCGACGATCGGTGCGGCCAATCGCTTGGCGCCTATGGAGCCGTAGAAAGTGGCGTCCCCGTAGGAGAACATCCCTCCGTCGTCGGCCACCAGCCAATAGCCCTTGCCGTCGGGGGTGGACGCCATGCCCACGATGGGTTTGTTGAGGGTCGATCCCCCCATCGAGCCGTAGAACGTGGCGTCACCGAAGGCGAAGATCCCACCGTCGAACCCGACCAGCCAGTACCCGCGGTCATCGGGCGTCGCCGCCATGCCGACGATAGGTCCCTGCAGGGTCAGGGCCCCGAGGGACCCGTAGAAATTGGCGGTGCCGAAGTTGTAGACACCCCCGTCGGCCCCGGCCAGCCAGTAGCCGCCGCCGTCGGTGGTGGCCACCATGGCCACGACGGGCGAGTTGAAGGTGAGCGCCGACCCTGCCGCCCCGGCGAGGCTCGGCGCGCCGATCTCGGCGTCCCCGTAGGAATAGACCCCCCCGCCCGGATAGACCGCGGCGTGAAGTCCCGACCGTTCGGCTCCGGCCGTGGCGGACACCAAGACGGGGACGAGGAGCAGTGCTGCGATCAGCCCGAGCAGGGCGCTGACACAGAGGATCCGGGCGTGGAGCCTACCGAGCATCTCATCAGAGATTCTGGCAGACCGAGTGCACCCAAGTGACCACACCCCCGACCAGATCCGACGAGCCGGCTGGGCGGCGATGGGCACACAGGACCAGCAGGCGGGCAGAATGGGCCCCATGACCCCCGACGCCCGCTCCCACCCCGACAGCTTCGCCTCCCGCCAAGCCCTGACGGTGGGCGACCGGCGTTTCGAGATCTTCTCCCTGTCGGCCAACGCGCTCACCGGCGGCCACGACGTGGCCCGGTTGCCCTACAGCGTCAAGGTGCTGTTGGAGAACCTGTTGCGCCACGAGGACGGACTCCGGGTCAGCGCGGCCGACGTCGAGTCGGTGGCCGCGTGGGGACGTCACCCCGAGGCGCACGGCGCCAACGCCGGCGACGACGCCCGCGAGATCGCATTCACCCCCGAGCGGGTGCTCATGCAGGACTTCACCGGCGTGCCGGCGGTGGTCGACCTGGCCGCCATGCGCGACGCCCTCGGGGTCCTCGGGGGTAATCCGGCGCGTATCAACCCGCTGGTGCCGGTCGAGCTGGTGATCGATCACTCGGTCATCGCCGAGCGCTCGGGGGTGGCGTCGGCGTTCGAGGACAACGTCGGTATCGAGTACGAACGCAACCTCGAGCGCTACCAGTTGTTGCGCTGGGCCCAGGGTTCCTTCGACGGTTTCCGGGTCGTCCCTCCCGGCACGGGCATCTGCCACCAGGTCAATCTCGAATACCTCTCACGGGTGGTCTTTGCCGCGCCCGACGGGCGGGCCTACCCCGACACTTTTGTGGGCACCGACTCGCATTCGACGATGGTCAACGGCCTCGGCGTGCTCGGCTGGGGGGTCGGAGGCATCGAGGCCGAGGCGGCCATGCTGGGCCAGCCCCTCTCCATGTTGCTGCCGCCGGTCGTCGGGCTGCGCCTCTTCGGCCAGACGCCCGAGGGCACCACGGCGACCGATCTGGTGCTGACGATCACCGAGCTCTTGCGCCACCACGGGGTAGTCGGAAAGTTCGTCGAAGCCTTCGGCCCCGGGGTGGCCACGGTCCCCGTCGAGAACCGGGCCACCATCGGGAACATGTCCCCGGAGTACGGGGCCACCTGCACCATCTTCCCGATCGACGGCGCCACCATCGAGTACCTCCGCTTCACCGGGCGCGACCGCGAGCAGCTGGCCCTGGTCGAGGCCTACGCCAAAGCGCAGGGCCTATGGCACGAGACCGAGGGGGACGAGCCGGTCTACTCAGAGATCGTCGAACTCGATCTCTCGAGCGTGGTCCCGAGCCTCGCCGGCCCGGCCCGGCCCCAGGACCGGGTGTCCCTCGCCGGTGCGGGGGCGGCCTACCGGTCGGCCCTCGGCCGCTCGCCGACGTCGGCCCCGGTGCGGCCCGACAAGGCGGCGGGCGGCGATAACCACGAGATCAACGACGGTGACGTCGTCATCGCGGCGATCACCAGCTGCACGAACACCTCCAACCCCCAGGTCATGGTGGCGGCCGGTCTGCTCGCTCGCCGGGCCATCGAGCGTGGCCTCGCCACCAAGCCCTGGGTCAAGACCACGCTCGCCCCCGGATCGCGCGTCGTCATGGACTACCTCGAGCGGGCCGGCCTCGTCGAGCCGCTCGAGCAGCTCGGCTTCTACCTGGTGGGCTTCGGCTGCACCACCTGCATCGGAAACTCGGGGCCCCTCCTCGACGGTCTGAGCGCGCCGGTCCAAGAGCACGGACTCTCCGTGGTCTCGGTGCTGTCGGGCAACAGGAACTTCGAGGGTCGGATCCATCCCGATGTCCGGATGAACTACCTGGCATCCCCGCCCCTGGTGGTCGCCTACGCCCTGGCCGGCACCATGGACATTGACCTGTCGAGCGATCCGATCGGGACCGACGCCGAGGGGCACCCGGTGCACCTGGCCGATTTGTGGCCGACCTCGACCGAGGTGGCCGAGGTCATCCGAGCCTCCCTCACCTCCGAGGAGTTCACGAACCGCTACGCCTCGGTGTTCGACGGTGATGAACGTTGGCGATCGGTCTCGGTAGCCGAAAGTGAGACCTTCGCCTGGAACGGGCGGTCCACATACGTGCTCCAACCACCCTTTTTCGACCAGATGGGCTCGGAGCCGTCCCCGGTCGCCGACATCGTCGGGGCCCGGGTCCTCGCGATGCTCGGCGACAGCGTGACCACCGACCACATCTCACCCGCGGGGTCGATCAAACCAAGCTCGCCGGCCGGTGCCTACCTCGTCACCCTCGGCGTCGATCCCGGCGAGTTCAACTCCTACGGGGCCCGCCGGGGCAACCACGAAGTGATGATGCGCGGAACGTTCGCCAACGTCCGCTTGCGCAACCAGCTCGCACCGGGCACCGAGGGCGGGGTCACCGTCCACCTCCCCGGCGGCGAGCAGATGAGCATCTACGCCGCGGCCATGGAGTACGCCACGGAGCACATCCCGCTCGTGGTGCTCGCCGGCAAGGAGTACGGCTCGGGCTCGAGCCGGGACTGGGCGGCCAAGGGCACGCTCCTGCTCGGCGTCCGCGCCGTGATCGCCGAGAGTTACGAGCGCATTCACCGCTCGAACCTGGTGGGGATGGGCGTGCTGCCGCTCCAGTACCTACCGGGCGAGTCGGCCGCCGCACTCGGACTCGACGGACACGAGAGCTACTCCATCACCGGCGTCGAGGCCCTGAACGACGGCACCGTGCCCAAAGAGGTGGCGGTGCGGGCGCAAAGAGGCGACGGGTCGGGCGCCGAGTTCGCGGCGCGGGTCCGCATCGACACCCCGATGGAGGCCGAGTACTACCGCCACGGCGGGATCCTGCGCTACGTGTTGCGCCAACTCGCCCGCTGAGCCGCGTTCCGCCGACACCGCCCGGCCCTCACGGTGCCAGGGCGACGAGCCGGTCCAACATCGGGCGGCCGACCGCTTCGGCCTGGCCCAGACGGCGGGGGTCGAGTTGCACGCCCGAAGGCAGGTGGGGCGCCCACCCGCCGGCCAGCGCGGCGTCGACCTCGACATGGAACTGGAGGCCGTAGGCCCGGTCTCCGACGCAGAACCCCTGATGGTCGTAGCGGTCGCTGCGGGCCAGCAGGCGCGCCCCGTCGGGCAGCGAGAAGGTGTCGGCGTGCCAGTGCACGCAGGGCAACGGGCTGCCGGCCGGTCCGAGCACCGGGTCGTCGTCTCCGGCCGTCGTGAGCGTCACCGCCCCGAGACCGATCTCGGCGGCGTCACCCGTCCACACCGTCGCGCCGAGGGCCAGAGCCAGCTGCTGGGCCCCGAGACACACCCCGAGGACCACGAGGCCGGCGCCAACCGCTGCCGCCAGTGCCCGGCGCTCGGGCTCGAGCCACCGATGGGTCGTCTCGTCGTGGACACCCATCGGGCCGCCGAGGACGACCAGTCCGGCGAGTTCTGTTATCTCCGATGGTGCGGGGAGTTCCTCGCCGCAGTCGACCCGGCACACCGACCACCGCTGGCCGGCCTTGTCGAGCGCCGCGCCCACCAGCCCGGGACCCTCGTGGGCGACGTGTTGGACCACCAGCCACCGTCGGCTCTCGTCCATCGGGTTTCGGTTCCCTCAGCGGCTCTGGACGACCCGGTACGCCTCGCCCAGCGCCCCGTCGGGGAGACCCGCTGACCGGGCGACCGCCGAGCTCCATTCACGCAGCATCTTGTCGAGGTCGTCGCGCTCGGCGACTTGGCTCTGATGGCGCATGAGCGCGGCCACCTTGGTGTCGAAGGCGTCGGTGATGTCGACGACGATGTTGGGATTCTCGAAAGCCATGAGCCAGATCTCATCAACGGTGTGGGGCTCAAGACCTTCTTTTTCGAGGAGTTCTGGATGGGCGAAGGGATTGCGGGCGTCGGGGTAGACGGCGCACGCCGCCGCTTCGCCGGCCGCGAGATGGTCGGGGTGGCTGGCGTAGATGCGTTCCCAGTTGCGCTCGGGTGACTGGGTGAGAACCCGCTGGGGACGGTACTGGCGGATGACCCGGCTGATATCGCGGCGCAGATCGAGCGTGCATTCGAGGCGACCGTCGGGATAGCCGAGGAAGGTCACGTCGTGCACCCCCACCTCGGCTGCCGCGGCGCGCTGTTCACGTTGGCGGATCTCGGCCATCTCGGCCCGGGTGATCGAGCGGTCCGAGCCTCCGGCGTCGCCGTCCGTGACGATGCAGTAGGCCACCTCGATCCCCGCAGCCCGGAACGTGGCGACGGTGCCGGCGGATCCGAAGTCCACGTCGTCGGGGTGGGCGGTGACCACCAACACCCGGTCCACCCCGTCGGTGGCGCTCCAGCGGCGCGTCGGGAGTTCGTCGTCGGTCATCTGATGCCGAGATCGGTCAGGACGGCGCGATCAGAGCACACCGTCGCCGGGCGAAGGGTGCCAGGCGGCGAGGGCGGCGAGGCGGGGGTCGTTGGAGAACATCTCGACGATCGGGATCCGCAGGCCGAGACGGCGCTGGATCACCTCGGTCTCGACGGCCTGGTTCCACAGCGACAACGTGGCCACCACCCCGGTCGATCCGGCGCGGGCGGTCCGACCGGACCGGTGGAGGTAGGCCTTGTGGTCCTCAGGCGGGTCGTAGTGGATGACGATGTCGACCGCCTCGATGTGCAGTCCCCGGGCGGCCACGTCGGTCGCCACCAGCACGTGCAGCTTGCCCGAGGAGAAGTCGGCCAGGGCCCGCTCCCGGTTCGCCTGGCGCAGATCGCCGTGGATGGCCGCGGTCCTAATCCCTTCCTTGTTGAGCTGTTCGACGAGGCGGTCCGCACCCCGCTTGGTCCGCACGAAGATCAGGGCCTTGTCGAGGCCCCGGCAGATCGCCGCGGCCACCTTGACCTTGTCCATCTGGTGGACCTGGAGGAAGCGGTGCTCCATCGCGGAGACCGTTTGGGTGTTCGATGCCACCTCGTGGAATACCGGATCGGTCAGGTAGCGCTGCACCAGGCGGTCGACAGCTCCGTCGAGGGTGGCCGAGAACAACAAGGTCTGATGATCGCGCTCGAGTCGACGGAGCACCCACTCGACCTGGGGCATGAACCCCATGTCGGCCATGCGGTCGGCCTCGTCGAGCACCAGGATCTCGACGTCGGCCACCGACAACTCACCACGGTCGCCGAGATCGATCAGCCGACCGGGGGTGGCGATGATGACCTCGACGCCCTTGCGCAACTTGGTGACCTGCCGGTCGATGTCGGCACCGCCGTAGACCGAGGCGATCCGCAGCCCCACGGTGGCGGCCAGAGGCGCCATGACGTCATGGACCTGGACGGCCAGTTCCCTCGTCGGCAGGAGCACCAGGGCCAGGGGGCGGGCCGGCCGTCCCGGCCGGTCCTCGGCCCTGCCGCCGTTCTCGGCCACCCGGGCGGCGGTGCGTTGGAGGAGCGGCAGCCCGAAGGCCAAGGTCTTGCCGGACCCGGTCTTGGCCTTGCCGCAGACGTCGCGCCCGGCCATCGCGTCGGCGATGGTGAGCGCCTGGATGGGGAACGAGGTGGTGATGCCCTGACCGGCCAGAGCCGTGGTCAACGGCTCGCTGACCCCAAGAGACTCGAAGGTCCGGGCGGTTTCGTAGGTGTCGCCGGTTTCGGGGCCTGCAGCCTCACCGGCCTCCTCGGCCGAAGGGTCGGGGAGAAGACTTTTGACTGTCATGTTCCGCTCTCTCTGATTCGGCGGGGCCCGGCGCCGGCCAAGAGAAGAGGGAAAGGGTGGGCCCAGACGGCCAACTGCATCGTGGCTGTCATCTTCCAGGGTACCAGGGCAACGCTGTATCCAGGCGCAATACCCGACGGTGTGCCAAGGTAAGCCCGAATTGAAGGCGAGCACATTGAAGGGGAGCTGACCATGGCCAGGCTGGAAGCAGGAAAGAAAGCCCCGGCGTTCGCCCTCGCCGATCAGGACGAAAAGAAGGTCGCGCTGAAGGACTTCACCGGCGCCCCGGTGATTGTCTACTTCTACCCGGCCGACGACACCCCGGGGTGCACCAAAGAGGCGTGCCAGTTCAACGACAACCTGCGGGCCTTCTCCCGGGCCGGCGCCGCAGTGGTCGGGATCTCACCGCAGGGGTCGGCCTCCCACCAGAAGTTCCGGGCCAAGTACGGCCTGAAATTCCCGCTGTTGTCTGACCCCAACCACAAGGTGATGGAGGCCTACGGCGCCTGGGGCGAAAAGACCATGTACGGCAAGAAGACGACGGGCACCATCCGGTCGACCTTCCTCATCGACCCAAAGGGCGTGATCCGGCGCGCCTGGTACAACGTCCGGGCCGACGGGCACGCCGACAAGGTGCTCGAGGAGCTGAAGGACCTCGGCGCCTGATCCGCCCGGCCCCTCCATCCGGCGCGACCGGCCGCTGACGTCGGCGGGCCGGGACGACCCGACGCCGTGGGTTATCGCTGATGGGCCGGGCACCACCAGGTCGTCCGGCCCCCCACTTGCTCGTGGCGCAGTGGCGCCGCGTCGCGCGGGCAGTGGCCGCCGGCTCGACGCTCAGCCATGAGGTCGCCGGTGTGGGAGCCGCCGCGTCCGGACAGGTCGGTCAACGTCGAACGCAGGGCCCGGTGCAGCCGGCGGTGCTCGGCGTCGGTGAGGGATCCGCAACGGCGCCGCGGCGAGAGGCCGGCCCGCCAGAGGATCTCGTCAGCCAGCAGGTTGCCGATCCCGGCCAGGTGGGCCTGGTCCTGCAAGCGGGCCTTCACCGGCGGCCCGCCGCCGCTGATCCGGGTGGCGAGCGCTCTGCGCAGGGCGGCCGGAGTGACGCTCAGGGCGTCAGGGCCGAGGGCGTCGACTGCCGGGTCGAGCTCGACCCGGCCGAAGCGGCGGGGATCGTGGAGCGCGAGCGATCCCCCATCGACGAAGCCGAGCGCAAACCGGACCCAGCGCTCGGAATGGTGGCCCGAGGAATACAACAACCGGTCGATGGCCATGCGGTCGTCGACGACCAGCGTGCCGGTCATCCCGAAGCGGACGCCGAGAGTCGGCCCGGCCGATTCCATCAGGAGCAGCTTGCCGAGACGACGGGCGACGGTGAAGCGGCACCCGACAAGGCCGTGTGTAAGACCGGCTGTGGTGGTGTTCTCGGCCAGGCAGTGCGGGTCAGGGACCGACACGCCGGAGATCTCCCGGTCGAGCGCTCCTTCGGCCAGTTGCCGGTAGGACTCCACCTCGAGGATCTCAGGCACTCGATCGACGGTAACCGAGCGGCGGGGGCTTGCTGTCAACGAGTGGCGCTCGTCGGTCCACCCCGGGTGGCTCGATATTGTGTCCCCCGTGCCTCCCGAAAAGCCCCAGTGGGCCGAGTTGTTCACCGAGGTCGTGACCTCGGGCCTGTGCACGGGGTGCGCGGCCTGTGTCGTGGTCTGTCCCTACGACGTCTTGAGCTACGACGACACCGAGGGGCGCTACCGGCCCTTTCACGTACCTGAGGAGGGGGGCCCGGACAACTGCACCCACGGGGTGAAGGGCTGCACGCTGTGCACCAGGGCCTGCCCGCGCTTTCGTACCTGGGAGCCCGAGATCGAGAACCACCTGTTCGGTCGGGAGCGCACCGACGACGAGGTCTCCGGCATCGCCGTCGACATGGTGCTGGCCCGGGCCACCGACCCCGACGTCCACGGGGCGGGCCAAGACGGTGGCTTCGTCTCGGCCCTACTCATCTTCGCACTCGAGCACGAGATGATCGACGCCGCCTTGGTCTCGGCCCTCGAGGGCGACGGCAGTTCATGGAAGGCGGTCCCCGCGGTCGCCCGCACCCGGGCCGACGTGCTGGCGACGGCCGGTTCCCGTTACACCTACTCGGCCAACCCGCTGGCCTACGCAGCAGCGATCGAAGGCGGGGCCGAGAAGATCGCCCTCGTCGGCATGGGCTGCCAGGCCTCGGCCCCCCCGGTCATGGCGGCCCGCAAGGCCGGCAAGGTGGCCCGCCGATTCGCCCTGTCCATCGGGTTGTTGTGCTCGAAGACCTTCGACGATGCCATCTTCCCCGAGCTCTTCGAGGCCCGCTACGGCCTGGCCCGAGAGGACATCGTCAAGATGAACATCAAAGGCGTGTTCCAGGTCTGGATGCGCGATGGTGCCTACCACGAGGTCCCGTTGAAAGAGGCCCACGCGTGGACCCGGGAGGGTTGCAAGTCCTGCCCGGACTTCGCCGCCGAACACGCCGACATCTCGACGGGGGGGATCGGGGCCTTCAACGACTGGACGCTGACCATCATCCGCACCGAGCGCGGCCGTGAGCTGTTCCACGCCATGGTGGCCGCAGACGCGGTCGAGGTCCGCCCGGTCGACGACGACCCCGGAGCCGTGGCCCTGCTGCGCAAGCTGAGCCGGGTGAGCCGGAAGCGCTGGCCGCAGAGCGCGGTGCCCATGCCCGGCCGCCTGCCCGCATCCACCTAGGTCCGGCCGTGTCGGATCCGCACCCCCCCGCCGAGCCCGGGCTTCCGCCCGATGCGTTCGCCGCCGCCTTCGGGATCGAGGTGCGCACGCTCGGGCCCGGACGCACCAACGCGAGCTTGAAGAGCGGACCCGAGCACGCCAATCCGCACGGCACGGTGCACGGTGTGGTCCTCTACGCGGTGGCGGGCGCGGCAATCGCCGCGGCCGGCAACGACGCCACGAGCTCGTGGATGATCAGCACCCTGACGGTCGACTACCTCCGCCCGGCCCAGCTGGGTGACCTCTTGTCGGCCGAGGTCGAGCTGGACGAACGGACCGAGCGCGAGGACCTCTTCGTCGCCCGGATCTTCGCCAGCGGCGCGAGCGGCAAGGAGCTGGTCGCCCGGGCGAACGCCCGGGGACCGCGCCGACCCCGCGCCGGGCGGCGGCGGTGATGCTCGGGTCGGCGTCTGCGGCATACAGGAAGCGGCCGCCGCGTCCCAGTCGATGGCGACCGCATCGGGGTTGTCGGCCGTCACCTACCCCGCGAGATTGCTCCAGGGGTGAAGCATCGTGACGCTGGTCTCGGGGACCGGGTGCACGTGGTCGGAGGTGGGGAGCGCTCCGTCGTGAAGCACGCGCAGCACGAACCCGTGGCGGTCGACCCCTTCGGGGTTCTTCGTGCCGAGGGGGAGGTCAGGCGCCGAGCGCCCGGGCCCGGGTGAACACGGCGTCGAACATGGCCTCGGTCAAGGTGCCCGTGAAGGTGTTCTGCTGGCTCGGGTGGTACGAGCACACGAGCACCCGGTCGCCGGGCAGCGCGTGCTCGGCGAGGTGGCCGAAACGGGGACGCGGACGCAGGTCGAAGTGCACCGCCAGCGCCGCGCAGGCGAACTGACCGAGGGCCACGATCACCTTCACCTGGTCGAGGAGCACCAACTCCTCGTCCAGAAACCGACTGCACCGGTCGCGCTCGGCCGGGGTCGGCTTGTTGGCCGGGGGGGCGCAGCGCACCGCCGCGCTCACCCAGGCGCCGGTGAGCTCGAGCCCGTCGTCGCGCCCGACGCTGCGGGCTTGATTGGCGTAGCCGGCCCGGAAGAGGGCGGCGAAGAGCCAGTCCCCCGAGCGGTCACCGGTGAACACCCGCCCGGTCCGGTTCGCCCCGTGCGCGGCGGGAGCGAGACCGACGACGGCCAGGCGGGCGGCGGGGTCCCCGAATCCGGCGACCGGCCGGCCCCAGTACCGCTCGGCGGCGAACGAGGCCCGTTTTTGAACAGCCACCTCCTCGCGCCACGCAACCAGGCGCGGACAGGCCCTGCACCCCTCGATCTCGGCTGCGAGCTGGGCCAGGGCCACAGATCTCGGTTGGGGGACCACCACGGCGCAAAGCCTACGATGGTCCCCCGTGGCCACTCCCCGAGCGTTGTCGTCTCGAAGTCAAAAAGGCCGCGGCCGCCCCCGGCGCGACCAGCTCCGGGCGCCGACCGTGGTGTTACTCGTCCGTCACGGCAAGACACCCACGACCGGCACGGTGCTCCCGGGCCGGGCCCGGGGGCTCCACCTCGCCGACGAGGGCCGGGCCCAGGCGAACCAGGTGGCCCAACGCATCGCCGCGCTGGCCAAGCCCCCCGTCGCGGTCTACGCGTCCCCGCTCGAGCGCACGAAGGAGACCGCGGCGCCGATCGCCGCAGCGCTCGGGCTCCGGGTGCGCACCGCGCGCGGGCTGATCGAGTGCGACGTGGGCACATGGACCGGCGCCGAGCTCAAAAACCTGGCCAAGACCCCCGAGTGGTCGGCGGTCCAACGATGGCCGGGGGGATTCACGTTCCCCGGCGGCGAGTCCTTCGCCGACCTGTCCACGCGGTCGAGCCAGGCGGTGCTCTCCTTGGTGGCCGAGCACCCCGGCGAAACGATCGTGGCCGTATCCCACGCCGACCCGATCAAGGCGGTGGTCGCCGCGGCGGCCGGGACCCCCCTCGACCTGTTCCACCGGGTGGTGGTCTCGCCCTGCTCGGTCTCGGCCATCGTCTACGGCGTCGACGGTCCCCACATTCTCTGCGTCAACTCGACGGCGTCGCTGAGTGATCTGGCGCTCTCGTGACCGACGGCGAGGACATGGACGCGCCCGACCAGTTCAGCGTCGGCACCGTCGGGCCGCTCGGCGAGCGCATGTTCCTGCTGCACTGCTCCCAGGGTGCGACCAGCCTCACCGTCAAGGTGGAGAAGAGCCAGGTGGCGATCCTGGCCGGCTATCTGGCCCGGATCGTCCGCGAGCTCGGGCGTCCCGGAGCGCTGCCCGACGCGCTCGACTTCAACGTCGACGTCGAGCCCGAATGGATCGTCGGCACCATCGGGGTCTCCTACGACGAGGACAGCGACCGGCTCGTCGTGGTCATCGAAGAGTTGGTCGAAGAACAAGACGAACAAGACGAACAAGACGACGGTGCGGTGGTTCGTATCGCGCTCACCCGCGAGCAGGCCGCGGCGTTCGCCATCCGGGCGACCAGCCTGGTCGAGGCAGGCCGGCCCCCGTGCCCGCTGTGCGGGCTCCCCCTCGACTCCTCGGGCCACGACTGCCCCCGCACGAACGGCCACCGACCCCCGGTCACATGACCGGACCGGCGCCCGAGGACACCCAGGCCGGGGGTACCCCGGTGGCCGAGGTGCTGCGGCGCGGCGAGATGACCGTCCACGGCCGGATCGCCGGCAGCTCCAACGCCACGCTGCTCGTCACCTGCGAGCTGTCCGATGAGGAGCTGCTCGCCGTCTACAAGCCGGCCCGTGGGGAACGGCCCCTGTGGGACTTCCCGAGCGGGCTGCACCGGCGCGAGGTGGCGGCGTTCGTGCTCTCAGAGTTGCTCGGGTGGGGCATCGTGCCCGAGACCGTCGAGCGAGACGAGGGTCCCTTCGGTCCCGGCTCGGTGCAGCGGTTCGTCCCAGAGGACGGGACCTCGCACTACTTCACCGTCCTCGAAGATGAGGTCTGGCACCCCGCCCTGCGGACCTTCGCGACCTTCGACGTGGTGGCCAACAACGCCGACCGAAAGAGCGGGCACGTGTTGCTGGCCGAGGACCGGCTCTGGGCGATCGACAACGGGCTGGCGTTTCACACCCACCCCAAGTTGCGCACCGTCATCTGGGACTTCGCCGGCGACCCGCTCCCGGAGGGAGCGGCGGCCGACCTGCGCGCCTTCGCGCAGAGCGGCGCCGACGACCTGGCCGCGCTGCTCGACGACCGCGAAATCGAAGCGACCCTGGCCCGGGCCCGGGCCCTCGCCGATGCGGGTACCCTGCCCGAGCCCGACGGTGAGCGTGACTGGCCCCCCTACCCCTGGCCGCTCGTTTGAACACTCGGCGGCGCGCCGGGCCGGCGCCTCAGCCCGGTGGCACCGGGATGTGCAGCTGGTCGCGCATGGTCGCGAGCACGACCTGGGACAGGATCTCGGCCCCGCCCGGCGCGATGTGGGTCCCGTCGGGCTCACGGACGTTGACTTCCTGCCCGTTGTAGACGAGGTAGGCGGCGTACTGGCCCTGGGGGGTGCCGAGGACGGTCCAGCTCGACAGGTAGGTGGCGCCCGTCTGGGCCGCAGCGGCCTGGTAGATACCGTTGAGGTTCTGCATTTGCGACGAGAGCGTGCCGTTGCTCATGGGCGGCATCCCAACCCAGATCACCTTGGCCCCCGCACCCGCCGCCTCCGTCATGAAGCTGACCACCCGCCCCGAGTAGGTGGCGGTCCACGCGGCCGAGCCGTAGGGGACGTCGGGTGGGCCGGGAAGGTCCTGGGGGTCGTTCGCCCCGACCATGACGACCACCACCTGGGGGGTGTACTTGGGCAGGTCACTTTGCAGCTCGACCGGCCAGTTGTAGTAGTCCGGACGCGTCAGGCCGGTCCCGACCTGGCCGTCGAGGGTCGCCTGGACCACCCCGGTGTTGCCCAGGTCGTTTACCAGTGTGCCGCCCAGGTCGATCCCGAGCGAGTCGCCGATCACGAGCACCCGCAGTGGGTTCGAGGCGGTGGGGTCGACCGTGGCCGGCAGGGTGGTGGTCGTCGGGGCGGCGACCGCCGTCGTCGGGGTCGAGCCCGACGGGTGCGAAGTCGTCGTGACCGGGGGCTTCTTCGGCCCGACCGAGACGACCACCGACCCGTTGCCGGGCCGGTTGCCGTGGCGTCCGATCACCCCGTTGCCGACCGAGACGACGTGGGAGAACTGCAGGTCGCGGCTGAGGTCGGCCACCGGGCCCAACAGGTCGAGGGCGACCGTGCGCCGGACGCCGACCGGGGAGACCTGTGCGTTGTGCTGGAGGGTGGGGGCGTCGAGGACCAGCCAGACACAAAAGGCGAGCACCGAGATGCCGAGCGCATGGGTCCAGCGCACCCGCCGGGTGACCGGCACCATGCCCGCTTCGAGCGCATCGGGGTTGCCGGAGTCGGGATTGCCGGGGTCGGGGTTGCCGGGGTCGGGGTTGTCGGGGTCGGGGTTGTCGGGGTCGGTGGTATCCACGGTGATTCATGTGCGCCGGGGGTCCGTGCGGTCGGATCCAAGCGGCGGCGCCTTTGATGTTAGGGGTGCCGGGGACAGCCCCGTTGGTCGGATCGGACCCGCGTCAGAACTTGTAATAGATGAACGGGGCGACCCCGGTCGGCCCGAGTGTGGTGATGACGAGGAGCGCCAGCCCGAGCACTCCCACCTGGAGGGCCATGTGCTGGCGGGAGAAGCCGCTTTGGGCCCGTTCGACGAAGCCGACGGGCACGAACTGGGCTCCGATGATGCCGATGATCACGAAGATGAGCAGCGGGGTCACGAGCGGCGAGGGAGACCAGCTTGTGAAGAGCCGGCCGAGCATCTGGGCGGCGTTGGTGAAGCTGCTGGCGTTGAAGAAGATCCAACCCAGGCAGACGTACTGGAAGGTCCAGAACCGTTGCCACCAGACCCGGACCGGTCCGGTGGCGACCGGGGTGAGCCCCGCCGCCAACCGTCGCTGGCGTCGGAAGTGCCCGACCACCTGGCCGGCGCCGTGGAGACCGCCCCAGATGATGAAGGTCCAGGCCGCGCCGTGCCAGAGCCCGCCGAGCACCATGGTGATCATGATGTTGCGGGCCACCCGCCACCCGGACCCTCGGTTCCCCCCCAGGGGAATGTAGAGGTAGTCGCGCAGCCAGCGCGACAAGGTGATGTGCCAGCGCCGCCAGAAGTCCTGGAGGTTGAGGGCGGTGTAGGGGGCGTCGAAGTTCACCGGGAAACGGAAGCCCAACAGCAGGGCCAGGCCGATGGCGATGTCGGTGTAGCCGCTGAAGTCGCAGTAGATCTCCACGGCGTAGCCCCATGCGGCGAAGATCACCTCGACGGCCGAGTGCTTGGACGGTGCGGTGAACACCGGCTGGACGATGGCGGTCGACACGTAGGAGGACACGACCACCTTTTTGAAGAGGCCGCCCATGATCATCCAGATGGCCCGCGAGTAATCGATGTGCTCGGGATCGCGCTTCTTTCGGATCTGGGGGAGCAGTTCGCTCCCCCGCACAATCGGCCCGGCGATCAGGTGCGGGAAGAAGGAGAGGTACACGGCCAGGTCGACCGGCCGGGCCAGCTCCAGGTCGCGCCGGTAGACGTCGATGACGTAGCTGAGCGCCATGAAGGTGAAAAAGGAGATGGCGACGGGGAGCGTCGGCTGGACGATCGGGACGAGCCGGCCGAGACCGATCTGGTGGAGGGCGTTGTCGAGGTTGGCCGACGCGAAGCCGTAGTACTTGAAGTAGCCGAGCAGCCCGAGCAGGGCGGCCACCGAGACGATCATGGCGATCTTGCGACCGCGGTGGGTGGGGAGCCTGGTGATGGCGACCGCCCCGGACTGGGCCACGATGGTCGAGGCCGCGAGCAGGAGGACGAAGCGCCAGTCCCACCAGCTGTAGAAGAAGTAGCTCAACGCCAGCATGGCCAGTTTCCACAGCCCGGGGTGAGGGTTCAGCAGCCAGTTCACCGTGAAGGCGACGGCGAAGAAGATGGCGAAGTCGATGGTGGGGAAGAGCATGGGTCCGAAGAGCGCTGCGGGTCGGCCGACTGTACAACCGCGCCGGCGGCCCACCGCGTTGGCTCATCGGACCAGTCGGTACCCCGGGGGACCGCTGGTCACGGCCCGTTGTCGGGCCCCGGCCCCCAGGCCGCTGGCCCCCGGGTCAGCTCCGGGCTTTGAGGACGTCGATGAGAGCGGGGAGGACCTTCAAGACGTCGCCCACGATGCCCAGATCGGCCACCGAGAAGATCGGGGCGTCGGGGTCTTTGTTGATGGCCACGATGTTCTTCGATCCCTTCATGCCGACCAGGTGCTGGGTGGCGCCCGAGATGCCACAGGCCACATACACGGTGGGCTTCACCGTCTTGCCGGTCTGGCCCACCTGGTGGGAGTAGGGCACCCAACCGGAGTCGACGATGGCCCGGCTGGCTCCCGCGGCACCGTGCAGCAGGGTGGCCAGCTCTTCGATGAGGACGTAGTTGTCGGCCGAGCCGAGGCCACGACCGCCCGAGACGACGACGGGGGCTTCGTCGAGCTTGGGCCCGGTGCGCTCCTCGGCGTGGCGTTCGACGATCTTGGCCGAATTGGTCGTCCCGGTGTCGGGAGCCGGCGCGCTGACCACCGCCGCGGCGGCGCCACCCGACGGCTCGGCGCCGAAGGACTTGGCCCGGATTACGTAGATGCCCGGACCGTCGCCGGTGAAGCGGGCGGTGACGATATGGCTGCCACCGAACAGCGGGTGCTGGGTGGCGATGCCCCCGTCTGCGGTTATGCCGGTCACGTTGGTGAGGACCGGACGGTCGAGCCGGACCGACAGGCGCCCAGCCACGTCCCGCCCGTCATAGGTGGCCGGGATCAACAGCGCGTCGGGGGCGTTCCCCCCGTCGATCAGCGCGGCGATGGCCGCGGCCACCGGCACCCCAGGCAAGGCGCCGTCCAGGTCGCCCACGTCGTAGACCGTGGTGGCCCCGTACTCACCCAGGCCCGCCGCCATCGAGGCCGTCTGTGACCCCCAGGCCACGGCCTCGACGGTGCCGCCCAGGCTCCGGGCTTCGGTCAACAGCTCGAGGGTCACCGCCGTCGGGCCGGCGTCGCCGGCCTCGGCCAACACCCAGATCTTGTCGATCGCCATCTCAAACCACCTTGATCTGCTCGAGGAAGGAGACGATGCGCGCCGCGCCGTCGCCCTCGTCCACCACGATCTCGCCCGACGAGCGGGATTCGGCCTCGGACACGTCGGTGATCTCCTGTCGCGCCCCGGCCGCGCCGACCTGGCCGGCGTCGATTCCGAGATCGGCGATGCTGAGCACGTCGACCGGCTTGGATTTCGCGGCCATGATCCCTTTGAACGACGGGTAGCGGGGCTCGACAACCCCGGCGGTGACGGTGACGACGACGGGCAGCGGGCTCGTGACCTCGTCATAACCCGCCTCGGTCTGGCGCTCCACCTTCACCGAGGCGCCGTCGACGGACACGCTCTTGGCGAAGGTCACCGACGGCAGGCCCAGCAGCTCGGCCACCTGCACCGGAAGGGTGCCGGTGTAGCCGTCGGTGGACTCTGTGGCCGCGAGCACGAGATCGGGCTCGACCCGCTTGATCGCCGCCGCCAGCACCTTGGCCGTGGACAGCGCATCGGAACCGGCGAGCGCCGGGTCACTGATCAAGATGGCCTTGGTGGCCCCCATTGCCAGGGCGGTGCGCAGACCCGAGGTCTCGCCGTTCGGGGCCATCGACACCAAGGTGACCTCGTTGCCCGCATCGGTCGGGGCGAGCTGGAGGGCCATCTCGACCCCGTAGGCATCGGAATCATCGAGGATGAGTTTCCCGCTGCGCTCGAGGGTGTGGGTCACGGGGTCGAGGGAGGCCGGTGCGGCCGGATCAGGGATCTGTTTGACACAGACGACGACGTTCATGGCCATGCATTGTTGACTACCCGGCCCCTCCCCCGCCAACCCGCAGCCCGGGCCCGGTGCGAGCACGGCGGCGGGGATCCTCGTCGCCCCGACCGAGGACGGCCGGCCGGCCCGAGGGTCAAGTCGCTGCTCAGGCCCCCCGGACCGCCCCGATAGCGTCGAGCACCTGGTCGGTGATCACCGCGTCGACCCCGAGGTCGGCCATCGAGCGCAGATCGGCGAGGGAGTTCACGGTCCACACGTTCACCGCCACCCCGGCGTCGTGGGCCGTAGCGACGAGGTCGGCGTCGACCTGGGTCACGAAGGGATGGATGGCCCCGTAGCCCGCCCCGATGGCCTGAGCCAGGCACTCGGAGCCCGATGCGGTCCACTCGAGCAGCCACCCGACGACCAGGTGGGGATCGGCGTTGCGGGCCGCTTCGATGGCGGCGGGCGAGAAGGACGAAACGATCACCTGCTCGCTCCACCCGGCCTCGGCGATGGCCGCGGCGGTGGCCACCGAGATGGCCTCGGACGGGTCGTAGCCCGGATCCCCTTCGCTGTTTTTGATCTCGACGTTGACGATCATGCCCGCACAGACCTCGAGGGCCTCGACCAGCAAGGGGACGTGCGCCGGCAGCGAGCCCACCGCGAGGTCGGCGACACGGCCGAGACCCTCGATCGCGGCGTCATGATGGATCACCAGGGCCCCGTCGGCGCTGCGGCGCACGTCGAGCTCAACGCCGTCGGCCCCGAGCCGGCGGGCCTCTTCGAAGGCCTCGAGGGTGTTCTCCCGGTGTGTCGCCGTCGCGCCGCGGTGGGCGAAG
This sequence comes from Acidimicrobiaceae bacterium, assembly GCA_003161575.1. Classification (GTDB taxonomy): domain Bacteria; phylum Actinomycetota; class Acidimicrobiia; order Acidimicrobiales; family RAAP-2; genus PALSA-457. The sequence continues at coordinate 72,137 of PMOE01000059.1, forward strand.
ACCGCGGTCACCGCGCCGGCCTCGTGGTCGCCCGCCGCACCAATCGGCCGCTCCCGATCGGGCGGGTGTTCGGGGCGCGCCGCGCCGGAAAAGCCCGCCGGCCGGCCCGCGGCGGGCCCTTCGTCGACCCCGGCGACGGGGCCCGAAGTCGACCAAGGCACCTGCTTGCATTGAAGAACGAGTCCCGTATAATGGCGGAGGTCAAACCCCTTTCTCTGACGGCCACCGCGCTGGGGCCGATCATGTGAAATGGTTCACAAACCTCGTGCGGAGGGCCTAGCAATGGCATTGATGTGGAACCGGACTGTCGATTGGGACCTGGACGACTGGCGGAAGGTGGCGGCGTGCCGCAACACCGAACCCGACCTGTTCTTCCCCGTCGGCACCACGGGCCCGGCGGTCGATCAGATCGACTCGGCCAAGGGTGTCTGCCGGGCCTGTGAGGCCCAAGAGCCCTGCCTCGACTTCGCCCTGGCCACCAATCAAGAGTCCGGGGTCTGGGGCGGTACGTCCGAAGAGGAGCGCCGAAAGCTCCGAAAAGCCTGGTTGGCCGCACGCCGCCGGGCCAACTGACCCGCACACTCCCCCCCTTTCGTCGACCCGGCCCCCCGGCCGGGTCGAACGCTGTCGGGGGACACCCCGCGACAACGGACCGCTCAACTGTGACCCGGTCCGCGCGGGGGGACCACGATGCGCACCTCGGTTCCACCGCCTCCGTCTTCGGGCAGCGTCTGCATGGTGATCGACCCGTCGAGCTGGCTCACCACCAGGTCGCGCACGATCGAGAGCCCGAGGCTCGTGGTCCGCTCGATGTCGAACCCCTCGGGCAACCCGCAGCCGTCGTCACGGACCTCGACCGACAGTTCGCCACCTCGCGAGACCAGGACCACCAGCACGTGACCGACCGGGGAGCGCACCGCACTCCCCCCCTCTCCCTCGAGCTCGGCCGCTTCGTCGTCGCCCGGGTCGGCACCGAAGGCGTGCTCCACCGCGTTCTGCAGGATCTCGGCCAGGATCACGGCGAGCGGGGTGGCCACGTCGGCCGAGACGTCGCCCAGATCGCCCGACACGGTGATCTCGACCGGGCGGCTGGACACGACCGAGTCCTGGGCCATCTGGACGAGCGACGCGACGATCTCGTCGAAGGGCACCTCGTCACCCGGGTCGCGCGAGAGGATCTCGTGGACGAGCGCAATCGAGCGCACCCGGCGCTCCGCCTCGCGCAGGGCCTCGCGTCCGGCCCCGACGGCGACGCGTCGCGCCTGGAGGCTGAGCAGCGACGAGATGGTCTGCAGGTTGTTCTTGACCCGGTGGTGCACCTCGCGGATGGCCGCGTCTTTGGACAACAGCAGCCGGTCGAGCCGCCGCACGTCGGTCACGTCACGCAGGAGGATCATCGCCCCGGTCACCGATCCGTGGGACAACAATGGGATGCAGTGGACCAAGACGATCACGTCGGGACGACGCTCGACCTCTTCGACCACCGGCCGCCCCGTCGCCAACGCCCACTCGACCGCCGACTCTTCCACCCCGAGCTCGGTGAACCGCCGGCCATCGGGCGGTGAGTAGACGCCCATCCGGTGGAAGGCGTTGATGGCGTTGGGCGAGGCGAACTCGACCCGGCCCTCGGCGTCGACGACGACCACGCCGTCACCGACCCGGGGCGCCTCCTCGGTGCCCACGTCCTCGTCGGGGAAGGGGAACGCCGACTCGGCCACCATGGCCGCCAGTCGCTCGAAGACCTCCAGGTAGGTCCTCTCGTAGAGACTGGTCGGGCCGCGCAACGGCGCCAGCGACACCCGCAAGAGAACGGCGATGACCTTGCCGTCCAAGCGGACCGGGATGTTCTCGACGGGGACCGTCTCGCCGAGTACCGGGTGGTGGATCTTGCCCCGCACGATGTCTTCTGTGTGCAGCGCAGCCGCGCTCAGTGTCCACGCGGTCTCAGCCACGGTCTGGCCGACCAGGTCCTGTTCGACGAGGGTGGGGCGGTTGTTCGGCCGGATCTGGCCGAGCACCACCAGCTGGGGCTCGTCGCCGATGAGGTCGGGGTGCGAGTCCGACACCGGGACCATGAGCAACAGGTCGGAGAACGACAGGTCGGCCAGCACCGACCACGAGCCGAGCAACCGCTGGAGGTGCTCGAGCTCTGCGGGACCGAGGTCGGTGTGCTGGAGGGCCAGCTCGGCGGGGGTCGCCACGGCTCAGTGCTCCCCGTTGTTGTCCGCGGTGGCCGGGGAGCGCATATCCACGGTGGTCGGGGCGACCTCGAGGCGGTGGGGTTGACGGCGGCGGTAGCCCTGAAGGTGGTCGATGCCCACCGAGCCGAGGAGCGCCCGCAGGTCGTCGGCCCGGTCGGCCACACAGTCGAGCTGGTGGGCATCCGACGCGGTGGTGAAGGGGACCCCGTGCGCCGCCATGCGCACCAAGAGCGGCTGGGCGGGGTACTGCTCGCCGACGGGCTTGCGCCAACCGGCGGAGGAGACCTCGGCCGCCATGCCCGAGCCCGCCGCGATCTCAGCGATCCGGTCCCACCACTCCGTCGGGTTGTCGAGCCGCTGCCCGGTCACCTTGATGAGGTCGGGGTGGGCCAGGACGTCGCAGGTGGCGCTCGCCGCCAGCTCGGCCAGGGCGTCGCCGTACGCGTCGAAGCAGGCGTCGACTGACCGTGTCGACCACTCGGCCATCGAGGGCACGTCGGAGATGTCGTCGAAGCGCCAGGCCCCGATCCAGTGCACCGAACCCAACAGCACGTCGAAGGGGTAGCCGGCCAGCAGATCGGCGACGGTGTCCATGCGGCCGCGGTAATAGTCGACCTCGAGACCCATCACCACCGGCAGACCGGCCGCTTTGGCCTCGAGCACCGTCTCGACGTAGGCGTCCAGATCGGCCCGGGCGTGGTGGTCCCAATAGTCGGCCATCGAGGCCCGGAGCTCGGGCGACGGTTCGTCCTGCGCCCACCACCGCCCGAGGGCGTCGGTGGCCTGGACGAAACGGAAGAGGTGTTCGGTCAGCGCCACCTCGACCACACCGACCCGCTCGGCCCGCTCGCAGTAGGCCGCGATCTGCTCGAGGCTGAGCGGCGTCTCGCGCTCGTGGTGCGGCCAGAGGTGGAGGTGGTAGTCGAGCACGTGGGCTGGCCCGATCCTCAGCCGGCTCGGCGGATAATCGTCACTCCGTCGCGGATCGTGGTGAGCACGCAGACCACCCGGGGGTCGGCCGCCAGCTTGTCGTTGAACACCCGCAAGGCCCGGGCGTTCTCCTCGGCGCCTTCGGGATCGAGCACCCCGCCACCGAAGAGCGTGTTGTCGGCCAGGATCACGCCACGCTCGCTGAGCTTGCCGAGCACCGCTTCGAAGTAGGCGTCGTAGCCCGGCTTGTCGGCGTCGATGAAGACCAGATCGAAGGGCCCGTCGATGCGCCCGAGCGAGTCGAGGGCCGGACCCTCGACCACCTCGATGCGGTCCGCGTAGGGGCTGGCTGAAATATTGGCCCGGGCCGTCGCGGCGTGGTGGGGGTCGACCTCGAGGGTGGTGATGGTGCCCCCCGGCGCCAGCCCGGCCGCCATGGCGAGCGACGAGAAGCCGGTGAAGGTCCCGATCTCGAGGACCGAGGTGGCCCCGGTGGAAAAGACCATCAGCTCGAGGAACCGGCCCTCCTGGCGGCCGACCATCATGTACCAGGCGGCGAATTCACGACGGGTGGATTCCTCGACGGCGGCGAGATGGGCCGGCAGCGCGGTGGTGTGTTCTTCGGCGTAGGCCTCGGCGGCGGGGTCAACGAGTGGGCTCATGACTGCATGCTACGGCGCCCACCGCAAAGCGACCGCCGCCGGGATCGGGCCCGGTCAGCGTGCAATGGTGCGACAAGCATGCAGCCGTCCGTCGCGCTCAGGCCCAGATCTTGTCGCCGAGCCGGAGGAGCCCGCCCATGTCGTAAATGTCGGCGTCGAAGAAGGGGACGGTCGCAAGCACCTCGGGGCTGGTCGCCAGCTCGGCCTGCTGCTCGGCCTCGCGCCGGGCCACCACCGAGAAATTGAGGAAGCTCTCGGACACCTCTTCGAGCACGCGGGCGGTCTGTCCGGCGTCGGTCGGGAGGTCCTCGGCAAGCTCGGGAGCCCGCTCGTGCATCGTCTGGGCCACCTTGGCCGCCGCGGGGTCCCCGAAGTAGTCGGGGAGCACCTTGTTCAACACGATGGCCCCGAGATGCAGATCGCGCTGGACCAGCTCGCGGGCGAAGAACTCGGCCTCGCGCATCGGGGTGGGCTCGAGGGTGGAGACGACCATGAACGTGGTCCGGCGGTCCGACAAGAGCCGGGTGACCGACTCGGCCCGCTCGACGAAGCCGTCGTACATGGACTGAAAGAGGATGAAGAACTCCGAGATGTCGGCCAGGAACTGGGTGCCGAGGATCCGGTCGGCGATCTGGTAGAAGGGTTTGGAGGCGAAGTTCACGAGGCGCGACCGGTACGGCACGATGAGCCAGCGCAACAGGCGGCTCGAGAAGAAGTCGGCCATGCGCTGGGGGGCGTCGAGGAAATCGAGCGCGTTGCGGGTCGGTGGCGTGTCCACCACGATCAGGTCGTAGTCGCCTTCGGAGTGGATCTCGTAGAGCCGCTCCATGGCGATGTAGTCGTGGCTTTGTACGAACCGACCCGAGATGTTGCGGTAGAGCGGGTTGGCCAGGATCTGCTTTTTTGTCTCGGCGTCGGGCGCGTGCCGTCGCACCAGCTCGTCCCAGCTCTGCTGGGCGTCGAGCATGGCGGCCCACAGTTCGCCCCGCGGGTTGACGCCGGCGTCGGAGAAGACCTCGTTGGGGATGCGCCGCTCGGTGTTGCCGATGCCCGATAGACCCAGAGCGTCGGCCAGCCGCTTGGCCGGGTCGATGGTGAGCACCAGCACCTTGCCGCCGTGGTGGCAGGCGGCCTGGGCGGCCAGGGCCGCCGCGGTGGTCGTCTTTCCCACCCCGCCCGGGCCACACACGATGACGATCTCTTTGGCCGCGAACAACCCGTCGAGCGAGCCCTCACGGGGGCGCCTCGGGGTGGCCGCCGGCGGCGGGGTGGCGGCGTGGCGGCGGCGGGAGGCCCCTCGGCCGGCCGGTTTGCCCCGGGCGCGCTCGGCAGACATCAAAAACCCAGCTCTTCGCCGAGTGAGGCGGCGACCTGGCGGGTGGTGCGCAGTCCGTGGAAGCGGGTGAACAGATAGGGCAGGTAGAAAATCGGGACGGAGGTGCCGAGCCCCTGGCGCAGTCGCTCGAGGTGAGCGGCCCGGGTGCGGCGCATGGTGACGGCCAGGCGTGCTCCTTCCATGAGCGGCTCGACGTCACCCCCGGCCCGCACCGACAGCGTCTCGGTCAGTTCCGGCTGGCGCAGTAGTTCGAAGATCTCCTCTTCGCTCCGGCCGAAGAGCTCGGGCAGGACCCGGTTGACGACGACGGCGGAGAGCCGGACCGTCGTCTCCTTCACCACCTTCTCGGCCAGCTCGAGTGTCTCTAACACCGGCATCTCCTCGGGTGTGGTCACCGCCACGAGGCCGGTGATCGCCGGGTCAGAGAGGATGTCGAGCATCCAGTGGGTCTGGCTGCGGATGAGCCCGACCTTGACCAGGTCGTTGATGACCTGGGGCGCGGCCAACTGGCCGATGATGTGGCCGGTGGCCGGGGCATCCACGATGACCAGGTCGTAGTGGCGCTCTCGCACCTCGTAACAGAACTTGCCGACGGTGAGGATCTCGCGGACCCCGGGCGCCGCGGTGGCGACGAAGTCGAAGGCCTTGGCCAGAGGTCCGATCCGTCCGACGACGGGTATCCTCAGATTGAGCTTGAGGTACTCGCGCAGCGACGCCTCGGTGTCCATGGACATGGCGAAGACGCCCGGTGCGACCTCACGCGCGTCGAAGTCGGTGGGGGCGGTCTCGAAGAGCGAGGCGACGTCGCCCTTGCCGTCTCCTTCGCACAGGAGTACCCGCTTGCCATGCAGGGCGGCCAGCTGGGCCAGGGCGGCGGCGACGGTGGTCTTACCCGTCCCGCCCTTGCCGGTGACGAAGACCAACTTCAGATCGAGCAGATCGGGGACGGTCCCCGGGGGGCCGCGTTGCTCGACGGGCTGGGTACTCAGGGCCACGGGGCGAGGTGGGGACGCGCCTAGGGGGCGCCGAAGCCCACCCGGCGCTCGTGGGAGGGTGCCCCGACCTCGACGTAGGCGACCTTGGCCACCGGGACCGCTACTCGGCGCCCCCGGCGGTCGGTCAGCCAGAGCACGGCGTCGTCACTGCCCGAAAGCGCTTTTTCTATGTCGGCCAGGATCTTGTCGCGATCGGCGTCCTCGGCCATCTCCACCTCGAGCTCCTTGGGGGTCTGGACGATCCCGATTCGCACATCCACCTGGCGTTGCTCCTCACACTCGACATCTGGTCACTCCGAGCTGGCCGAACCGACCAGCCATTGCACGTTACAGGGCTCGGCCAGACTGGAGGACATGGAGGACGACCCGGGCCCGGTCCCGACCGAACGCAGCCGCCGGTGGGCCGCCACCATGGGCGGGTTCAGGGCAGCGGGCCCCCTCCCCGACGACACCGGTGACGCCGGCCACCGCCCGCCCGATCTTCCCCCGGCCGGCGCGGGCGGTGGGGGGATGCGGGTGGCCCACGCCGACTCGTGGGCCACCGTTGGGCCCCCCGGCGGCGGGGCGGCGGGGCGGAGCAACGGCGCGATGAGCCGGGAACGGCGGGAGGCGGCCGAAGAGGCGTCCCTGGCCAGCGGGGCCACCCGGGCTCGGGATGCGGGTGCACGCGCCGTCGCCGAAGAGCCCGACCCCTGGCGCACCTGCTTCGAGCGGGACCGCGACCGCATCCTCCACAGCACCTCTTTCCGGCGGCTGGCGGGCAAGACCCAGGTGTTCGTCTTCCCAGAAGACCATCAGCGCACCCGTCTGACCCACGCCCTCGAGGTGGCCCAGGTGGCCACGGGTGTCGCCCGGGCCTGCGGGCTCAACGTGGCCCTGACCGAGGCGATCGCCCTCGGGCATGACTGCGGGCACGGTCCGGGCGGCCACGCCAGCGAGGACGCCTTCGATCCCTATCTCCCCGGTGGTTTCGACCACGCCCCGTGGGGGGCCGAGGTCTCCCTGGCGTCGCTCAACCTGTGCGCCGAGACGCTCGACGGCATCGCCAACCACAGCTGGTCACGCCCCGCCCCCTCCACCCCAGAAGGAGAGGTCGTGAGCTGGGCCGACCGCATCGCCTACGTCTGCCACGACTGGGAGGACGCCGTCGACACCGGGATCGTGACCCCGGCCCTTCTGCCCGAGGTCGTCCGGGTCCGAAGCGGGAATCGCCGCGGCCCGCAACTCGGCTCGTTCATCGATGCGCTGGTGGCCACGGTGCTCGAGACCGGTCGCATCGCGATGGGCGAAGAGATGGCCGACGCACTCGCCACCTTCCGGGCCTGCAACTACGAACACATCTACCTGCGTGGGGCCTCGGTGACCCAGGGAGCAGCCGTCGTCGCCGTCCTCCGGGCGCTCGTCGAGCACTACGCCGATCGCCCCAATGCCATCCCGGCGGTCAAAGAGGCGGGTGGACTGGCCGGTGGGGGGGACACCGCCGTTCGCGCCGCGCTCAACTATGTCGCAGGCATGACCGACCGCTTCGCCTTCCGCCACGCGGTGGCCGAACTCGGCTGGGACCCGGCCCGGCTGCCCAAAGGCGTCGACGGATAACTCCGACGGGCTGCTCAGTGGGCGGCGACGGCCGCCATCTTCTCTCCCCACACGCCCGGGAGCGTGCCGGTCTCGAGGAACTGCTCCGCCGCCCGGGTCACATGGGCCGCCGGCGGAACCTGGGCCAGGAGCTCTTTTCTGGCCAGCGAGGTCATTTCGAGCACCTCGATATGCAGTGCCTGCCCCATGCGGGTGCGGAGCACGGTCTCGGGGAGGGCGGCCGCGTTGGGGTGGGTGGTCCCGGGCGCCGGGCCCTCCGACGGTGCCACCAGGGCGACCGTGTGCACCTCCGAGAAGGTGATCGGGTGCCACTTGACCACCCGGCGGGCCACCCAACCCGAGCCGATGGCCACGAAGGCCAGCCGGACGACCGCCTCACCGGGGAGATGGACGACCGCTGAGGGGAGCCGGCCCCGCCCGAAGCTCGCTTCGTCGAGGTCGATCAGCTGGTGGCAGCCCACCAAGCGGATCGGCGGCGCCAGCGGCTTGGCCTTGGCCGGGGGGTCGAGCGGTCGGGGCACCGATCGCCACTGGCGTCCGTCCCAGTTCCATCGCTCGTCGGATGACAAAAAAGCCGCCACCCACTCAAAGCCGTCCCACCACCACTTCTTGTCTACCGACAATTGGTTCATCGCTGGCAACCCCTGGTGCACTTGTATCCGCCCACCCGACTGCTCATGCTCGCAGCTGGCCACGCCAATTTGGGGGATCCCCGCCGCGTGACCGAGCGCGCAGTGTGCCGATCGGTCAGCGCAGGGTGAGCTCGCGCCGGTAGACGCGTGCGGGGCCGAGCGCAGCTACCCGGCCGGCCAGGGCCTCGAAGACGAGGGCGATCTCACTGTTCGCTTCGGCGACTGCCACCGGCACCCCTTCGTCGCCGCCCTGGCGCAACGACGGCACCAGCGGCACCTGACCGAGGAGCGGGACTCCGAGATCCTTCGCCAAGGACTCCCCGCCACCACGTCCGAACAACTCGTAGCGGGTGCCGTCGTCGCCGGTGAACCAACTCATGTTCTCAATCACCCCGCGGACCGACAACTTGAGCTTGCGCGCGGCGAAAGCCGAACGTTGGGCCACCCGCTGGGCGGCGGGTTGGGGCGTGGTCACCACAACCACCTCGGCCCGGGGCATCACCTGGGCCAGCGACAGCGTCACGTCGCCGGTGCCGGGGGGCATGTCGACCAGCATGAAGTCCGGCTCACCCCAGTAGGCGTCGGCCAGGAACTGCTCGATTGCCTTGTGCAACATCGGGCCCCGCCAGATGACGGGCTGGTCGTCGGGGACGAAGAAACCCATCGAGAGCACCCGGATCCCGTGCACCGCGGTCGGGATCACCATGTCACCGAGCACGATGGGATCGTGGTCGGCGCCCAGCATCTTTGGGACCGAGAAGCCGTAGACATCGGCGTCGAGCACCCCGACCCGGTGGCCCATCCGAGCGAGAGCCACCGCCAGGTTGACAGTGACCGAGGACTTTCCGACGCCGCCTTTGCCCGACGAGATGCCGATCACCCGGGTGCTCGAACCGGGCTGGAGGAAGGCTGGGGACGATGACCCGCCGTGGCCCTGACCCCCGTGATCGTGACCGGCGTGATCGTGACCGGCGTGATCGTGACCGGCGTGGTCCTCCCCGTCGCCACTCCCCGTCCCCTCCATGGACCGGCGCAGCCTGCTGCGCAGCGCGGCGCGCTCACCGTCGTCCATGACGGCGATCTCGATCGAGACCTCGTCGATACCCCGGACCGCGACGGCCGCGTCGTGCACCCGCTGACGCACCTCGTCTGCGGTGGGCCAGGCGGCGACCGGCAGGGCCACCACGATGGCCGCCCGGTGCCGGCGCACCCGGGCGGAGCGCACCATGGACGTCTCGCCCAGGGCGAGGTCGAGCTCGGGGTCGACCACCGCGGCCAAGACCTCGTCGAGTTGTGCGTACTCCGATGCCATCAGTTCCTCGGTTGCTCACGGGCACACGGACCGTCGGTGCCCCACCTCGTGCCTGGCGGCGCCCGGTACCCGACGATTGCTCAGGACGCTCGGACGCCGGTGCCCTCGGTAGACTACCGACCGTGCGATCGGCCCCGAACGCTGGAAGGACGCCGGGAGCGCTCGCACCCGATGGGGCGCCCCCGCTCGACGGTCCAGTTGGTCCTTCCCGAGCGAACCCGGACGCGGAGCGCTCCGGTGCGGCCGACGACGGACGCTTTGCCGCAGCCGTCACCGCGGTCGCCGCCGCCTTCGGGGACCCGACCCGACGGGACATCTTCCTCTTCGTGCGGACCAACCCGGCGGTCACCGTCAGCGAGGTGGCGACCGCCTTCTCCCTTCACCCCAACGTCGCCCGCCACCATCTCGAGCGCCTGGTGGCCGGAGGCTACGTGGAGGTGGAAGCCGGGCGCCCGAAGGGTGCCGGCCGGCCGTCGAAGCGCTATCTCGCCGCCAAAGAAGAGCTGACCATCGGGCTGCTCAACCGGCGCGACGACCTGCTGGTGCTGTTGTTGCGCGAGGCGATGGAGCTGCTCGGGCCCGAAGCGGCCGAGCAGATGGCCGCCAAGGTGGGCGAGCAGTACGGGCGCGACCTCGCCCAACGGATGTCCCCGACCGAAGGCCAACGCTCGGTGCGAGCCGCCATGCACGCCATCGCTGAGACCTTGACCGCACACGGCTTCGCCGCCCACGCCGAGGACCACGGCACGACGACGTCGGTGGTGGCCGAGCAGTGCCCCTTCGGTGACGCGGCGACCACAAACCCTGTTCTATGCGCCGTCGACCGGGGGATGGTGAGCGGGCTTCTGTGGGGGCTCTGCGGCGAGACGCCGGAGGGCTCGATGCCCGTCGTGCTGTCCTCGAGGGCGCGGGGCGACGACGCCTGCACCGCCCAGGCCTGAACCAACCCCGCCTGTGGGCCGTCACTACCTCGATCACGCCTCGACAGCTCCGCCGCGCCCCGAGGTGGCCGACGCCGTCCGGGCCTGGCTCTTTGGCCCGTGGGCGGACCCCGGGCGGGTGCACGAAGAGGGTCGCCACGTCCGCGCCGCCGTCGAAGGGGCACGCGAAGAGGTGGCGGCCCTGCTCAGTGTGCGCCCCCGCCAGATCATCTTCACCTCGGGGGGGACCGAGGCGGCCAACGCAGCGGCCTGGGGGGCGGCCCGGGCCCAGCCGGGCTCGGCCATCATCTGCGCCGAGGTCGAGCACTCAGCAGTGCGCGAATCTTCCGAGCGGTTGGCCCCGACGATCCCCGTCGCCGTCGACCGCCACGGCCGCATCGATCCGGCGGCCGTGGCGGGCGCACTCGAGTCGTTGGCGGAGCGACCGCCGGCGCTCGTGCACTGCCAGTGGGCCAACCACGAGGTGGGCACCCTCCAGCCGGTGGCCGAGATCGCCGAGCTGTGCGCGAGGGCGGGGGTGCCCCTCCACGTCGATGCCGCGGCCGCGGCCGGTCACGTGGACCTCGACCTCTCCGAACTCGACGCCGATCTGGTGTCGGTGAGCGGCCACAAATTCGGCGCCCCGCCCGGGACCGGTGCACTCGTGGTGCGACGCGGCTCGCGCGTCGAACCGTTCATCGTCGGCGGCCAACAGGAAAGGGCCCGGCGCGGCGGCCTCGAGAACGTGCCGGGGATCCTCGGCCTCGGGGCGGCCGCCGCCACCCTTTCGGCCAACGCGGGCACGGCGCTGCGGCGAGAGGCCGATACGGCTCGGGGACAGATCGCCCGCCTGGTGACCGCCGCCCTCCGCACCGCCGGCGTGTCGGTGGTTGGTGACCCCGATCCCGACCACCGGCTTCCCCACATGGTCTGTCTCGGAGTGGCCGGGGTGGAGGCCGAACCGGTCTTGCTCGGCCTCGACCGGGCCGGCATCGCCGCCCACTCGGGTTCGGCCTGCTCGTCTGAGTCCCTCGAGCCCTCACCGGTGCTGGCCGCCATGGGGGTCGACCCGAGCCGGTCCCTGCGGCTGTCGGTCGGGTGGTCGACCACCGAGGACGATGTGACGGCCTTCGCCGGGGTCTTCGACTCGGTGGTGGCCGACTTGCGCGCCCTCAGCTCGTAGGGGTCCGTCGACCGCGCGCACGCGCGGGGAGATCCGACTCAGCCCCCTGGTGCTGCGACGCCCTTGGGCAGCGGCTGGTGCACCTGGGTGAAGGCGTTCTCGATGAACGGTGCCGCGGACGTCACCAGCTGGGCCGGCGGATGGTCGGCCAGAAACAGCCGGTACTGGGTCACCGCGGCGGTCGGATCGTGGTCGCCCTGCAGCTCGATGGTCCCGAGGAAGAGGTGGCCGGCGTAGAAGGTCGGGGCCACGGTCACCGACCGGTCAACCGAGGCCCGTCCGTCGGCCATCAACGAGGTGTCATTGCTCGACTGGCCCGCCTCCCATTCGAGCCAACCCGACTCGGCCAGTGCTTCGGGCCGGGTCGGGTCCTCGGTCAGGATCTGGTGGTAGAGCTTCAAGGCGTTGACGATCTTGTTCTGTTGCACGAGGACGGTCGCCTGCTCGAGCTGGCGATCGACCAGTTGGTCGCCGTTGACGGTGACGCCACCCGTCGGGGTCTGCCCGGGCAATCGGGGCGCCGCCAGGTGGACGAGGAGGAGGACGCCTCCGGCCAGCAGGGCCAGCACCCCCACAACGCCCAGCGCGGTACGCCCTCGAGGTCGTCGCGCCCTTTGCTCGAGGGGTTCGGGCCCACCGTCGGCCGGTGCGCCGTTCGTCGCGGCGACGGTGGTCACCGGCGGGTGCGGCTCGTCGGCATCGAAGGCGGCGAGGGCCTCGGTCACCGTCGCCAGCCGGGCTCGATCGCGCCGCATGAGGACCTCGTGGTCCGAATCGTCCATGTCCCCGGCCTCGTGCTCGCTCGCCGCGTCGTCGAGGGACCGCTGCAAGAACTCCCGTTCGTCCTCCAAGTGCCAACGCTCGTCGCGCTCTTCGGCGCTCCGCTGCTGCTCGGTGTCGTTCACGACCCCTGCGCTCTCAGCCGCTCGAACTCTTTGGCACGCCGCCAGAACACGACGCCGAGGACACCGAGAGCGCCCGCCCCGGCCACGGCCGGGATGATCCAGACCAACGCGGTGAGCCCGCTGTCGGGTGGGCGCAGCAAGATGGTGGGTCCGAACTGGGCCACCAGCGCCGATTCGATCTGCCCGTCACTGCTCCCGGCCGCTTCCATGCGTTGCACCTCGTGGCGGACGGCGATGGCGGCCGACGCCGAAGACTGGGCCACCGACAGGTCCGCGCAGCTCGGGCAACGGATCTGCGTGTCGAGGGCGGCCGCCCGTTCGGCGGGGCTCCGATGGACGCTCGAGCCGACGCCGCTGCCGATCACCAGCGCGACGGCGAGCACCACCGCCAGGCGCAGGAGACCCCGCCAGGGACCGGACCGGAGCGGGGCGGGTGACCCCCGTTCGGCCACCGCCTCGCCGGCCACCTCACCCACCGTGGTGCCGGGCGACGGCCAGCATGCTGTCGAGCTGGGACACCTTCGCCGGTCCGGCCCACACCCCGACGATGCGCCCCGACGGGTTGACGAGGAAGGTCATGGGCGGCGATTCGACGCCGTAGGCGTTGGCCGTGGCGCCGTCGTTATCGGGCACGGTCGGCCACTGCGCGCCCCAACGGGTCACGAACTGGCGCGCCGCGGCGTCCGAGTCGTTGAACACGACGCCCAGGACCCGGGCCCCGGTTGGCGAACGCTGTTGCTCAAAATTGAAGGCGACCAGGTTCGGCTCCTCGGCCACACACGGAGGACACCAGCTGGCGAAGAAGTTCACGTACACGTACCGGCCCCGGTAGGACGCGAGCGATACCGACGTGCCGTCGAAGGACGTCCCCGACACCGCCGGGGCGCGCTGGCCGACCAGGGGGCTCGCCACCTGGCTCGCCTGGTACGAAGGACGGGTGGCGGCCACGACGGCCACGGCCACCAACAGCACCAGCACCGTGCCGGCGATCCAGCGCGCCGGGTGCCGTCGCCGGCGGGCCGGCCCATTTCGAATGGGACCGGTCGGTGACGGTCCGGACGGTGCGCGTGGAACCCCCGGTGGCCCCGCGGCGGGCGATCCGGCCGCCGGCTCGAGCCCGGTCGTACTCACGGGGCCTCGGTCCCGACCGGCTCGGCGTGGCCCGCGCCCACCGGAGCGGGACTCTCGGTCTCGGCCACCGGGTCACGGTCGCGGGCCACCACGCGAACCGCGGTGCCGGCATTCGGCTCAACGTCGGGTCCGCCCGGGCCGCCGGCGGTGGTCGTCGCCGGTGCGGGTCCCGAGACCGGGTCGGTCGGGCGCCGTCGGCCCCCCGGCAGGAGGGCCAGCAGGCCGCCGACGCCAATCAGGAGTCCGCCGGCCCACAACCAGGCGACCAACGGCTCGACCACCACGCCGGCGCCGATGGCGTTGGCCGGAAGGTCCGGGATGAGCTGCGCGCCCGATGCCGGACCGGTCCCCCCGATCGAGTCGAAGGTCAGGTACACGTCACCGAAGACCGACGAGTCGATGGCCGGGGTGCCGACAACTTCTGAGTTCGCCCCCCCGTACTGGCTCACCGCCGGGAAGAACAGACCGCCCCCGTCCACCTTGATCGCCGCTTCGGTGGCCCGTCGCTGGGCCGTGTTGACCGTGCGGGTGCCCTCGTAGACAAAGGTGTGCCCGTCGAAGTGCACGACGGTCCCGAGAGGCAGGGCCAGTTCGGTGCGCTGGATGAAAGAGGTGGCGGCCACCAGGCCGACGGCGAACACGACCACGCCGAGGTGCACCACCATCCCGCCGTTGGTCCGGCCGACCAGGCCCCGCCAGGCCCCCGAGCCGTGATGGCGGCTGGCCCGCACCGAGAGCACCAGGGAGCGACCGGCCGAGGAGGCGGCGAAGGCACCGAGACCGAACCCGATGAGCGGGGCCAACCCACGAACTCCGGCGACCACGCAGACGACAACGGTCAGCACCCCGATCCAGGCGGGGATCCGCAGGCGCTCCCACAGCACCCCGCCGTCCACCTTGCGCCAACTGAGGGCGGGTGCGACGGACATCAAGAAGAGCAGCCCGAGACCGACGGGCACGGCGATGGTGTTGAAGTAGGGCGCGCCGACGGTCACCTGCTGGTTCTTCAACGCTTCGTAGAGGAGCGGGAAGAGCGTGCCCAACAGGACCACGAAGGCGAATCCGACGAAGAGGAGGTTGTTGAGCAAGAACGCGCCCTCGCGTCCGAGCGGCGCGTCGATGCCACCCGGTGAGCGCAGCCGGTCGCCGCGCCAGGCGATGAGGCCGAAGCCCACGAAGACGACTACGAGGAAGAACCCGATCAACAGCGGCCCGAGGCTCGACTCGGAGAAGGCGTGCACCGACTGGATCACCCCCGAACGGGTGAGGAAGGTCCCGAGGATGGTGAGGGCGAAGGTGGCGACCGACAGCGACAGGTTCCACACCCGCAACAGGCCCCGTCGTTCTTGGACGAGGACCGAGTGCAGATACGCGGTGCCACAGAGCCACGGCATCAGGGCCGCGTTCTCAACCGGATCCCACCCCCAGAAGCCGCCCCACCCGAGCACCTGGTAGGACCACCAGGCGCCGAGCACGATGCCGACCGACAGAAACGTCCACGACAACAGCGTCCACCGTCGGGTCTCGACGAGCCAACGGTCGCCTACCCGGCCGGTCGCCAGCATCGCGATGGCAAAGGCAAAAGGCACGGTGAAGCCGACGAAGCCCAAGTAGAGCAACGGCGGGTGGATGGCGACGAGGGGGTTGTCTTGGAGGAGGGCATTCGGCCCCGCCCCATGGAGCGGCGCGCTCCCCGACACCGTGGTGAACGGGTTCGCCGGACCCAGCATCAATCCGAAGAAGAAGGCCGAGACGGCGTACATGACCAGCGTCGCCCAGGCGACCACCGGATCTCTCGCCTGGGTGCGGTAGCGCCAGACCAAGATGGTCGCGAACAGCGCCAGGGCGAAACCCCAGAGCAGGATCGAGCCCGCCAACGCCGACCACAGGCCGGTGATCGAGTAGAGCAACGGGGTGGCCCGGGCGTTGTTGTCGGCCACAAAGACGAGCGCGAAATCGTGAGTAATCAGCGCGTGCTCCATGGCGCCAACCGCCACCAGCGCGCCGAGGAGGAGGACCGGGGCGAAGAACCGTCCGTCGAGAACGGGGGCGGCGGTCTTGCCCCGAGCTCGGTTGAAAAGCGACACTGCGATGACGACCACGCCGACGACGGCGGCGGCGAAACCCAGCCAGACGCCGATCTGACCGAGGACAGAGTTCAGCATCGGGCGGCGCCGCTCGATCGTCGGACGACAGCACCGGTGCCCCGCACTCCGGGCACGCTCAGCGCACCGATCCGTTCTTTGCCCGCACCCGACCCGGATACGTGGCGATGTAGTTGGCCGAGTGCTTGACCAGGATCTGGTCGGACACGAACACATCGGAGGCGCTCGAGGCGAAGTGCCCCACCACCACGACGGGGATGTCGGGCTGGAAGAGCTGCGGCGGGGACCCGGTGTTGTCGACCCGAACGCTCTGGCTGCCCTCGGCCACCATGAAGTCCGCCCCCAGGTCGGTGCGCTCGATGCTGCCCGGAACGACCGTGCCCTCGAGGCGGAGGTTCGACGTCCCGAGGGTGGACTTCGCGGCCAGGGCCTGGCTGACCGTGTCGAAGTAGTCGAGCGAGCTGCCGAGACCTTCGACCAAGAGGAAGATCAGGGCGCAGCCGAGCACCGCGAAGACCACGACAATGCGGCGCCGGTGGCGGGGTCGCTGGCGGGGTCGGGGTGCCGGTGCGCGGACCGGAGCCTCGGCCGTCTCGGTCATCTCGAGCCCAACTGCTCGTCGGCCCCCGACGCCCCCTCGGGGACCGGTACTCCCGAAACCGTCACTCCGGGAACCGGCGCCTCAAGATCGCGCTCGGCCACGAGCAGGGCGCGCTCGCCCCGGCGGCGGCGGACGATCAGGCTCAGCGCATAGACGAAGAGAACACTGAGGGCGATGATGTAACCGGCGTCGACGTACCTCATCGCCCGCTCCCGCTCGGCTCGGCGACGAAGGGTTGCCCCGGACCGCTGGTCCCGTTGCCGTTGCCCGTTCCGGCGGCCACCG
Source organism: Acidimicrobiaceae bacterium (assembly GCA_003161575.1). Classification (GTDB taxonomy): domain Bacteria; phylum Actinomycetota; class Acidimicrobiia; order Acidimicrobiales; family RAAP-2; genus PALSA-457. The sequence goes on from PMOE01000059.1 coordinate 88,931, forward strand.
GTTCAGCCTGGTCGCCCTCGGCCCAGCGCTCGGCCAGTGAAACCTCGAGCTCCTCGTCGCCGATCCGGTCGGACAACACCTCGACTCGGTACCGCACGGCCACCATCCAGACGAACATCAACGTGAAGGCGATGAAGCCGAGGAGGAGCGTCCACGCCATCGACCCATGGATGGTGGGCGAGAGGTTCGCGTTGAGCACGGTGGCCCCTTGGTGCAGGGTCTGCCACCACACCACCGAGAAGTGCACGATCGGCACGTCGACGAAGGCCACCAGCGCGGCCACCGCACAACGTCGGGCCCGGATCTCGGGGTCGGCCGGCACCCGCCGCAGGGCCATGTACCCGAGGAACAAGATGAGAAGCAGTGCCGTGCTGGTCAGCCGGGCGTCCCAGGTCCACCAGACCCCCCAGCTCGGGCGCCCCCAGATCGAGCCGGTCACCAAGGTGAGGGCGTTGAAAACCACGCCGACTTCGACGGCGGCGGCGGCCACCCGGTCCCAGAAGAGCGAGCGGGTCCGCCGCCACAGGTAGAGCAGGCTCGAGAGCGCGGCCAGTCCGAACGCCAGGTAGATGGCGACCCAGGCGATGGGCGGGTGCAGGTACACGAGCCGCACCAGGTTGCCCTGCACCTTGTCGGGTGGGGTGACCCACAACGCGAGCCAGACGGTGGCCGCGCTCGACACGACCGCCAGCGCTCCGACGATCCGGACCCAGCGGGGTTGGGCGGTCACGATGCCTCCTGTAGCGGGCCGTAGAGGACGAGGCCGAGCACCAGATACGCCACGGCGAATGGCCCGAGGATCCGGAGCCACGAGACCCCGCTGGCCACACTCCCGCCGATGGCCGCCGCCCATGCGCGCGAACCGGCCAGCAGCACCGGGGCGACGACCGGCAGCACGAGGAGGGGAAGGAGGGTCTCGCGGACCCGCAGACCGGCCGACAGCGCGCCATAGATGACTCCCGCCGAAGCGAGCCCGATGGTGGCGAGCACCGAGGCCACCAGGGCGAGCCAGGGGGTACGGAGGTGCACACCGAACAAGACGGTCACCCCGGCCCACAGCACGGCTTGGAGGACCAGGAGCTCGAGGAACACAGCGCTGGCCTTGCCGAGGAAGATCCCCGCCGGGTCGATGCCCGAAAGACGCAGCCCGTCGCGGGTCCCCTCCCCCGACTCGATGGCCACGCTGCGCTGGACGGCGAGCACCGTCGAGAAGAGCACGGCCAGCCAGAACAACCCGGGTGCCGCCTGGCGCAACGCCAGCTGGCCGGGGCCGAGGGCGAACGCGAAGAGAACGAGGGACAGCATGGCGAAGGGCAGCACCTGCCAGAGTGCCACCCGCGACCGGGCCTCGATCCGCAGGTCCTTGCCGGCCACCAACAGCGCGTCACGCAACATGGGTGTCCTCCGCGCCGAGCGCGGCAAGCGGAGCTCTCCGCCCACCGCGCTGCTCTGCCGCCATCCGCCCCCCCGCCATGGTGACGACCCGGTCGGCCAGGGGCACGGTCAGGTCGGGCTCATGCGAGCTCAACAGCACGCAGGTTCCGGCGGCAACCGCCTCGTTGATCAGCTCCGCGAGCAGGCGACGACCGGCAGCATCGAGACCGGCGTGCGGCTCGTCGAGCAACCAGAGTTCGGGGGCGCGAGCGACAAGGGCGGCGAGCGCGACCCGACGGCGCTGGCCGGCCGAGAGCCGACCGACCGGGGTACGGGCCAGCCGGCCCACCAGACCCAGACGCTCGAGCGCTGGTTTCGCCGTGGCGGCCGGCAGTCCGAGGGCGCGCACGGCGAATCGCACGTTCTCTGCGGCGGTCAGCTCGTCGTAAAGGGGGGCGGCGTGGCCGAGCAGGCCAACTTGGTGTCGGACCGCGGCCTGATCGACCCGTAGGTCACAACCGAGCACCACTGCCTCACCCGAGGTGACGGGCATCAACCCGGCGCAGGCCCGTAGCAGGCTGGTCTTGCCGGCCCCGTTCGGACCGACGACCACCACGACCTCACCGAACGCGACCGAGAGGTCGACACCGGCGAGGGCGGGGAACCGGCCGGCGAGCGCGACGGCGGTACGGAGTTGGACTGCGGGGGCCATGACCTTCCCGCCCATGCTACGGGGGAGGGGTCCGCCGAAGCCAAGCGCCCCAGGGGCTCAGCTGCTCGTCAGGCGATGGAGGCCCAAGTGGTTGAGCAGGTCCGAGAACTGCGATGACAGCCACCCGAGCTGGCCGGCAAGCAACAGCACGCCGAATCCCACCAAGATCCCGCCGGCCAGCAGGTGGATGATCCACAGTCCTCGCCGCGCCCGGGCATACACCGAGGTCAGGCGCCCGAAGGCCAAGCCGGTGACCAAGAAGGGCACGCCCAGTCCGAGTGAGTAGGAAAAGAGCAGGACCACCCCCCCGGCGAGGGTCGAACGGGCGGCCGCGAGCCCCAAGACGGCGGCCAGCACCGGCCCGATGCACGGGGTCCAGGCGAAGGCGAAGGCCATGCCCATGATCGGCGCGGCCCAGGCGCCGAGAGCCGAGGGTCGGACCTGGAACCGGCGATCCCCGATGAGCCGGCCAACGACGGCGGCCCGGCCGGCTCCGATCCGGGCCCAAAAGCCCGCCGGCAGGGCACCCAGTAACAGCACCACACCGAGGGCCACCACCACACCTCCGGCCACCAGAGTGAGGGCCTGCTTGTGGGCGCCCAGGAGGTGGCCGAGCCCCGAGGCTGCGGCGCCGAGTGAGACGAAGACGACGGTGAAACCACCGACGAAGAGCGCGATGCCCCGGAGCAACGGGGCCAGTGGTGGGCCGGGCGTCACCCCGTCTTGCCCCGGTGCGACATCGACCGAACGCTGATCGTCCGGCGTGGTCATCGTCGGCGCGGTGTCCACCAGCGCGGTGTCGACCAGCGCGGTGTCGACCAGCGCGGTGCCCACCGACGCGGCGTCGCCCGGGGCGGTGTCGACCGGCACGGACTCGGTGGTGGCCCCACCGCTCCCCGCCATTGCTCGGACCTCGAAGGGCGCACTGCGCGAAGCGCTGCTCGGGGCCGGGCCCCTGGCCTCGAGCTCGGACGCCGAAAGCCCGGTGATCATCGACAGGTACCCCGGAACCAGCGGGAGGACGCAAGGCGAGAGGAAGGACAAGATCCCGGCGCCGAACGCCACGAGCACCCCGAGCGGGTCAGCAGTGATGAGGCCGGTCACCACGGAACGGGCCCGGACGGCGGAGCGAGCACGCGCGCTCCGAACACCGCTTAACGCAGCTGGCTGCGGACCAAGGCGAGGTCGGCCTCCACCATCATGGTCACCAGTCCGGGGAAGTCGAGCTCGCGCTGCCAGCCGAGCACCTCATGGGCTTTGGAAGGATCGCCGACCAGCAGGTCAACTTCGGCCGGCCGCAGAAACTTTTCGTCGATGATGACGTGCTGCTCCCAGTCGAGTCCGGCCGCTGAGAATGCGTGCTCACACAGCTCGCGCACCGAGTGCGTCTCGCCGGTAGCTACGACGAAGTCGTCGGGGGCGTCCTGCTGGAGCATGAGCCACATGGCCCGCACGTAGTCGGCCGCGTAGCCCCAGTCGCGCTGGGAGTCGAGGTTGCCGAGTGGGAGTTTGTCGGCCAGTCCGCAGGCGATGCGGGCGGCGCCATGGGTCACCTTGCGGGTCACGAACTCAAGCCCGCGGCGCGGAGACTCGTGGTTGAAGAGCATCCCCGAGGAGGCGTGGAGGTCGTAGCTCTCGCGGTAGTTCACGGTGATCCAATGGCCGTAGACCTTGGCCACCCCGTACGGGCTGCGGGGGTAGAAGGGCGTGGACTCGCGCTGGGGAACCTCTTGGACCTTGCCGAACATCTCCGAGGAGCTGGCCTGGTAGAAGCGGATCTCGGGATCGACGGTGCGTATGGCATCGAGCAGCCGCGTCACCCCTAGCGCGGTGGTCTCACCGGTGAGCACCGGCTGACTCCAGCTGGTCTGGACGAACGACTGGGCCGCCAGGTTGTAGACCTCCTCGGGGCGGTGGTCCCGGAGCAACGAGATGAGGGACACCTCGTCGAGGAGGTCGCCGGCCACCAACGTGAGCCGGTCTTGGATGTGGGAGATCCGCTCGAAGTTGAGCGTGCTCGAGCGGCGGACCATGCCGACCACCTCGTAGCCCTGCTCGAGCAGGAATTCGGCCAGGTAGGAGCCATCCTGCCCGGTGACTCCCGTGATCAGCGCTCGCTTCGCCATCGGATCGACCTCCTACCTGTGATCGGGGTGGTCAAGGGCCCCACTCGGCGCCCGTCTTTGCGCCCTGGGGCGCCTCAAACGGTACCTCACCGACCGGCGGCGACTTCCACCAGGCTCCCGCCTGCGGGCCCACATCGGGGCTGGCTCCACTCCTGTGGGCAGCGGAAGTCGGGCTGAGGATGCGACGACCGATCACGCCTCTCCGAGTCGCGGGTGGCCCAACGCGATTCTGCAACTGGACCACCCCGACGACTGGCTCCGAGTGAAGATTGCCGGCGCGCCTTCACGTCTCGCCCTCACGACACAACGGCCCCACCGCGCACTGCAATAGGGTGCGGCGGTGCCGAGTGCGGCGATCATCTCGTTCCGTCTCGGCGGCACCGACGGCGTGTCGATCGAGTCGGCAAAGTGGCAAGTCGCGCTCGAAGAACTCGGATTCAGCGTGTACACCGTGGCCGGTGAGGGCCCGGTGGACCACCTGGTCCCCGGACTGGCCGTCGGGGCGGCGTACGGTCCGAGCACGACGGAGATCACCATGGCTCTGGCCGGAGCCGATCTGGTCATCGTCGAGAATCTCTGCTCGCTCCCCCTCAACCCCGAGGCGGCCGATGTCGTCGCCGCCTGTCGGCGCGGTCGCCCGACAGTGCTCCACCACCACGACCTGCCATGGCAGCGTCCCCATTTCGCCGACTACCCGCCGCCGCCCGACGATCCCGCTTGGCGCCATGTGACGATCAACGACCGCAGCCGGAGAGAACTGGCCGACCGCGACATCACCGCGGTGACCGTCTACAACACCTTTGATACCGACGCCCACCCGGGTCGGCGCGACCACACCCGCCACGGCCTCGGTGTTGGCGCCACCGAGCGTCTCGTGCTCCAGCCGACGCGCGCCCTGCCCCGCAAGAACGTTCCCGGCGGTCTGGCCCTGGCCGATGCCGTCGGCGCCACCTACTGGCTCCTCGGCCCGGCCGAGGACGGCTTCGGGCCCGAGCTCGACGAGGTGCTGGCCACCGCACGGGGACCGGTGCTCCACGGGGCCGCCCACGGGGGCGCCGGCACCCAGATCGCCGACGCCTACGCCGCGTGTGACGTGGTCGTCCTCCCGTCGACCTGGGAAGGCTTCGGCAACCCGGCCATCGAGTCGGCCGTGTTCCTCCGACCGTTGGCCATCGGGCCCTACCCGGTGGCCGAGGAGCTGGCCGCGTTCGGTTTCCGGTGGTTCTCCATTGGTGACCCCGGTTCCCTCCGACGCTGGCTCGACGATCCCGATTCCTCCCTGCTCGAGCACAATCTGGCTCTCGCCCGATCCCACTTCTCCAAGCGCGACCTCCCGGGTCGCCTGGCCGCGGTCCTCGAGGATTTCGACCGATCACCACACTGAGTGGGCGGGACACCCCCTCGGGCACACGAGATTCCGAGCACCGACGGCCCGGTGGCCCACCGCGCCGATCGGATGCCATATCCTGACGGGTCATGGCGGACGCACTTCGAGCGACGGCGCTCGGCCACGCGGGAGCGGGCGATGGCCAGCCGGTGCGCCGGCTCAGCGCGAACGAACGGCGCCAACAGCTGTTCGCGGTCGCCCTCGAGCTGTTCGCCGACCACGGGTACCGGTCCACCACCATGGACGACATCGCCGAAGCGGCCGGCGTCACGAAGCCCCTGGTCTACCAGCACTTCTCCTCCAAGCGCGCCCTCTATCTCGAGCTGGTCGAATCGGTCTCACACGAGCTGCTCCTCGCGATCGCCACGGCCACGGCCACCGCCGTCGGCCCGCGTCAACAGGTCGAGTTCGGCTTTGCCGCCTACTTCCGCATGGTCGTGACCCACGAGGCCGCCTTCCGGCTCCTCTACGGACGCGAGGACGCCGACGACACAGAGCTCGGCGACGCCATGCGCCAGGTGGAAGACGCAATCGCCGAGGCCATCGACCCGCTGATCGACGCCGGGCTCGAACCCGAGCATCGGCGCTTTCTGGCCTACGCCGTCGTCGGCATGGCCGAAGGTGCGAGCCGGCAGTGGCTGGACCGGCGTTCCGCCGCCGTTCAGAGCGGCGAGAACGGTCGCGGGGTCGCGTTGGACCACGACGGCGAAGCGGTGCAACTCGCCGGTCGGCTGGCCGACTTCGCCTGGGCCGGGCTCCGGTCAGTGCACGCCGACTAGAGAGAGTCACAACGCGGTGGGGTTCGGGGCCCCGGAGCCGTGCCGACACAGCGATCTGGGCCGAGGTGATGACCTTCTGACCACCGGGCCGGGCTGATGCGGCATGCGGCCGCCGGATCGCTGTTCGGGCAGCCGCCCAGCTAGGAGTCCGGGCGGTACAGCACGCAGATGTAGCTCGGCCCGTCATCGCTCGGATCGCCCGAGTCCACGGTTCCTGCCCAGACTCTCTCGAAGCCGGCCTTCTCAAGGACTCGCCACGACGCCCGGTTCCCCTGTTGGACGGCGATCACGATTGCGGGGATGTCCTTGTACCGGCCCCACGTGTCCTCGACGAACCGGGAAACGATCTGGGTGCCGAGGCCCCACCCAGTCAGCTTCTCGACCCCGACGAGATAGTCAATGCCCGCTGCGTCGTCCACATCGACTCCCACCGCCAACGCGCGGTGCCAACCCGGATTGTCGCTGAACCGGTACCGCTGAATCATGCCGATTGATTGACCCTCGCGTTCGACCACGAACACCTCGGTTGGATCCGCACCGTCCACGCATGGCCCGTAGTTGCCTTCGACCACCATGGGATCGTGTTCTTCACGCCACCAGCGCGCTACGTGTGGGGCGGCGAGCCAACCCGACAGCATCGGGAAGTCGTCACGCGTCAGGGGTCGGAACTCAAGTGACATGTGACGCGGACCCCGAGCACGTCGCTGTGGTCGAGACCCTGCAATAGTGACCGGTTGTGGCCGGGTACAGCCAAACCCCCCTGCCGACCAAGCTCGGCCTAAGAGAGGGCGCGACGTTGGCGGTGTTGAACGGACCCCCCGGCGTGCTCACCGATCTGCCGTCGGGTGTCGCGGTGAAGCACCAGGCACGAGGCACGGCCGACATTGTCGTCGCATTCTTCACCAAGCGATCACTCCTCGAGCGACGAATCAGCACGCTCGGAACGATGATCTTCCCCGCGGGCGGACTCTGGATCGCCTGGCCGAAACGCAGCTCTGGCGTCGAGACCGACATCACCGACAATGGTATTCGGCAAGCGGCAATCCCTCTGGGCCTGGTCGACAACAAGGTCTGTGCCATCGATGAGACCTGGTCCGCTCTGAGGGTCGTCTGGCGCCGAGAGCGTCGGGTGTGAAGCGTTGATCGGAATCCTGTTCGTGGCGATCTCTTCTCACATCGTGCTGCTCCCCGAAACCTGCGGCGGCCTCGACGACGCAGGCGACCTTGGCTGTCTTCATGGTCCCCATTGCGATCGCTGCGCCGGGGACTGCCCGGGACCCTCCAGCGCAGCGTTGCCCCGATCATCACTGACGCCGGCCGGAAGACGCCGGCCGGCAGACACCGGCAGCGAAGCGCCGGGGCGCCATCTCGCGCCCACAGGACCCGCAAGACCGACCACCCGTGGGATCGCCGCGAGCATCGCCCGCGCTCGGTCAGACGGTGCGGCCGGCGAAGCTCATGAGCGTGGCCACGTCGTCGGCACCGGCCGGCGGTTCGAGGGCCGGGCCGAAGCCGCCGGGCCCCCGGAGTCGATCCCCCGCCGCAGAGAGGAAGCCGACGACGTGGGTGACCGAGTCGGGATCGAGTTCCTCGTTCCCCCCGGTCGCCCGGGCCAGGTCCCAGGTGTGGATGAGAGTGTCGGCACAGACCATGCGGCCGACCATGTCCTGGAACGTCATGTCCCCGAAGCGACTGTTGATCGTCCGTGTGGCGATCGCCGGGTCGGCCAGCGCTGCCGTCATCGCCCCGGTGGCCTGTTCCCATTCCGCCATCACGTCGTCGTCGGCCCCGACCGCGGGCGCATCTGAACCGTCGAGCATCGAGAGCACATTGCGGTGGGTTCGCACGACGTGGGCGGCCACGTCGCCGGCGGTCCACTCCGAGCACGGCGAGGGCGACGACCAGGTGTCGGCGGGGGCGGCCGCGAGGCGCTCGGCGAACCCCGCGGCGATGGCGGCGTAGCGGTCCTGGATTTCGGTCACGCTGCAGCGTACCGCCGGCCCGGGCGTGGTTTCAGGGTCAGATCCTCGCCGCCAGCTCGACGCAGAGGTCCCAGAGCTGGTGGGCACAGGCCACGTAGACCTCCTCGTCGCGGCCCGCCGGATCGGACACGTCCTCGTCGGAGTGCAGCGCCACATCGGCGAGCCCGAGGGCGCCCACCCGCTCGGCCAAGGGGGCCGGGCCGGGGGACAGATCGGCGCTGAGGCGGCGGATCGTCGCGGTCCGCGCCGCGGCCTCGGGATGTTGGCGGCGCACATAACGGACGTGGTCGGCCTCCATGCCGACGACCAGATCGGCCCGCACGAGATCGCCGGTCTTCAGCTGATGGCTGCGGTGCCGGGCCACCGGGGCGTCGGCGACGGCGGGGACCGAGGACAACGCGACGCGGGTTCGCATGCTCATCGGCTGGCCGTCGACGGCGTGGGTCCCCGCCGTCGCCACGCGCAGTCCGAGACCCTCCGCCTCGGACAAGGCGTCGAGCATGAACCCGGCCATCACCGATCGCGCGGCGTTGCCGGTGCAGATGACCAGCAGGTCGACCCCTATGGGTACCGCTGCCCCTATCTCGTCGTCAGGAGGAGCCACGCTGTTACAGGTACTCCTTCTTGCGCAGCCAGACCAGGACGAACCAACCCCAGATCGGGGGGAGGTAGGAGGTGAAGAGGCGTTGGATGAAAGTGGCGGCCACCGCGTCGTTCTGGGGGATGCCGGCGGCGGTCAACGCCAGGATCATACCGGCCTCCACCACGCCCATCCCCCCTGGGACCGGCGAGATCCCGCCGAGCATCGACGCCAAGGTGAGGACGATCAAAAGGCTGGCCAGGCCCAGGTGCTGATCGAAGGCGTGCAACGCCGTGCCGAGCGCCAACGCGATGACCAACTGGGCGACGGCGGCGCCGCCGAAGATCTCGACCATGTTGCGCGGATGTTTGGACAACACCGTGAGGTGGCCCCAGACCTCTGAGACCTTGGGCCGCAGCTTGTCCTTGGCCAGTCGCCGCAGGCGGGGCACGGCGAACACCACGCCGAGGAGCACCATGATCCCGATGATCACCAAGATGATGAACCACACCAGGTGGCCGTTGGACGACGAGGAGGTGGAGTTCGCCGGCTCAGTGGAGAAATGGAAGCTGCTGATGGCGATGGGGAGGGCGATGAGGAACAGTGCACCCTTCACGATCCAGCTCACGGTGCTGATCACCACACCCGAGCTGACCGCCAACGTCGCGTCGTACCCCTCTTGTTGGAAGAACCGGACCCGGGTGGCCAGCACCGCCATGGTGCCGCCGGCCAGTGCGACGAAACTGTTGGCGACCTCGAGGGCGACCACCCGGCCGTAGGGGAGGGGGTCGAGGACCGAGCCGGTGGTGGTGATGGCTTCGGCGGGGTAGGCGATCTGGGACAGCACGAAGGTGGCCACCACCCAGCCCCATGCAGCACCGGTGATCGTGCTCCACGACTCGGTCACGTTGATCAGCACGCCGATGAGCGCCCAGCCGCCGATGAGTGTGCCGAGGATCAGGACCAGGGTGACCCAGCTGATGCGGCGGGGTTCGGCCAGCTTGGGAACTTCGACCCCGGCCGCCTTCGCTCCCGCCTCGCGCAGCTCGGCCAGCACCGGCTTGTGGCCCCGCAGCTCATGGGAAGCCAACTGACCGAGGGCGGCGCGCTGGAGGAAGGGGAGGGCGCCGGCCAACATGTCGAGGGGGACCACGCGCGCCGCCACGGCGACCGCGCGCTCCGCCCCGATGACCAAGCCCAAAGTGGCCAGTGCGGCCGCCAGATCGCGGTCGAGTCGCTCGCTCGCTCCCGACGAGGTGCCGCTGCGAAAGTCGACCAGCCCGACGGTGCCCGCGGGGGAGGCGATGACATTTTCGAGGCTGATCGCCCCATGGGCGATGCCCGCCGCCCGCAGTTTCAGGACCTGGGTCAACAGGTCCTCGGCGGCCCCGTCGCTCAAGTCTTCGGTGTCCGAGTCGAGATCGACCAGCCGCGTTCCCGGGGGTGGGCGGGTGGCCAGCACGGCGTCGCGGGCGGGGCCGGCGGTCCCCGCGGCGAGGACCTGGGGGACCCGGGCCTTCGAACGCTCGGCCATCAAGGTGAGGTAGGCCTCGTGCTCGACCTGCTGGACCCGTGTCAGCGTCAGCGTCGGTCCCGAGTCCCGATACGCGAGGAATCGGAAGGCCTTGGCCAGCAACTGGGCGTCATGCGCGTCGCGCCCGTAGACCGAGGTCTCCACGATGCCCGCGTCGTCGTGGCCCTTGAAGCGGGCCACGCCCCAGACCTGATGTCTGCGGGGCACCACGTCGTGGGCCCGAATACCGAGATCACCGAGCAGGTTGGCCACCTCTTCTCCAGATGGCAGCCCGAGCGGCGAGCCGACGACCAGGTGGAGGCTGGCGGTCACTCCCCAACCGATGGCCACGCTGGCGATCACGCTGACCACCAGGCCCGAACCGTGCACAACCGTGGCCAGCGCGGCGACCATGACGACCACTTCGACGAGGCGTTGGAAGGAGCGGCTGAGGTATGGCAGGGCCGCGGTGGCGACGGCGACGGTGGCCGCGATGCGGGCCAAGGGAAATCCGAGATCGATGCCCTGCAGCGCCGCCGTCGGGGTATGTCCCCCGTTGGGCCCGGTCAACAGTTCGAGCACCAGACTCAGCACCCAGGCGACGAGGCCCGAGATCAGCAGGTCCCGGGCCACGTTGCGCCGGTGCGAGAGAAGGGCGAGGACACCGAGTACGACGATCATCCCGACCGAGCCCAGCCACCAGACAGCGCCCACCAACCACTTGATGCCGTCGGGGGGCGGCGTCAACGCGTGAAGGACGAGGGTCTGGGGGTGAGACGGCGTCCCGGTGATCAGCCAGCAAAAGAGCACCGCCAGCACAGCGGCACCCACTCGGAGCCCGTCCGATCCGCGCCGCCGCGTGGCCCCATCACCGACTGGGGCGAAGACGATCGCCCGCCACGGGCGGTCCCGGCGCAGTCGGGCGGGCACCCTGGCCTTGTCCGCCTCGGCGGTGCCCACCGCCCCCCCGTCTACGCTCATCGCACCGCCGAGACTACGACCACTCCGCCGGGTCAGCGTGAGGTTCGCATCTTTGTCGGCGCGGACGGTGCCGATCGGGGCGAGCCATCGCCGGGCCCGAACGACCGGGACCGCCCTCCGACGATGAACGCCGCGGCGCTGCCGATTGTCAGGTTCCGGTGCAGGCCGGACACAGCCCCCGGAACATGATGTCGAGACCGACGACTTGAAACCCGTGTCGCTGGTCGGAGGGCAGCGTCAACGCGTCCGCCCCCTCGGGCGCCACATCGCGCAGCGCGCCGCAACCGGTGCACAGCAGGTGCTGGTGGGCGACGGTCGTGTTGGGGTCGTAGCGCTTCGGGCCGGGCCCGGCGGAGATCTCCAGCACCTCGCCCATGTTCACCAGCTCGTTGAGGGTGTTGTACACGGTGGCCATGCTGATCTCTGGGAGGACGGCCTGGGCTGCTGAATGGACCGCCTCGGCGCTCAGATGGACGTGGTCACCCACCAGCACGTCGGCGACCACCCGCCGCTGGGCGGTCAGCCGCCAACCCCGCTGGCGCAGCCGTTCGGCTAGTTCACTGCTGATCACCATCTGCCTCCGCATCGGCCGCGTTTCCTCTTCGTGCCGGCAGCATAACCGGGATTTTACAGACTATAAGAAGAAAACTCCTCTTGTAATTGACTTGTTCTAATCTTAGGACTAAAACCACGTGCATGAACGACGACACCCCGCCCCCGGTCACGACCAACGACGCGGGGATCCCCGCACCGAGCGACGAGTTCTCCCTCTCCGCCGGCGCCGAGGGTCCTCTGCTCCTCCAAGACCAGTACCTGATCCAAAAGATGGCCCATTTCAACCGGGAGCGTGTGCCCGAGCACGTGGTCCACGCAAAGGGCCACGGGGCCTTTGGTTTCTTCGAGGCCACCGAGGACGTCAGTCAGTGGTGCAAGGCCGACTTCTTGAAGAAGGGCACGCGCACCCCGATGCTGGCCCGGTTCTCCACCGTCGCCGGCGAACAGGGATACCCCGACACCGTGCGCGATCCCCGCGGCTTCGCGCTGAAGTTCTACACGCAGGAGGGCAATTACGACCTGGTCGGCAACAACACGCCGGTCTTCTTCATCCGGGACCCCTCAAAATTCTCCGATTTCATCCACTCACAGAAGCGCCGAGCCGACACCGGACGCACCGACCACAACGGTCAGTGGGACTTCTGGACCCTCTCTCCGGAGAGTGCGCACCAGGTCATCATCTTGATGTCGGACCGGGGCACGCCCCGCACGCTGCGCCACATGAGCGGCCACGGCTCCCACACCTTCATGTGGGTCAACGCCGCCGGCGAGCGGTTCTGGGTGAAATACCACTTCACACCCGAGCAGGGCATCGAGAACTTCACCGACGCCGAGGCCAAGGCCATGACCGCCGAGGACCCCGACTTCCACCGGGCCGATCTGTGGAACGCCATCAAAGGTGGCGACCATCCCGCGTGGCGCCTCGAGATGCAGATCATGGCTTTCGAGGAGGCCGCTGATTACCGGTTCAACCCTTTCGACGTGACCAAGGTCTGGCCGCACGGTGACTACCCGCTGATCCCCGTCGGCCGCATGGTGCTCGACCGCAATCCGGACAACTACTTCGCCCAGGTCGAACAAGCCGCGTTCGAGCCGTCCAACATGGTGCCGGGCATCGCCCCCAGCCCGGACAAGATGCTCCAGGGCCGGCTCTTCAGCTATCCCGACACCCACCGGTACCGGATCGGCCCCAACTACAACCAGTTACCGGTCAACCGGCCGCTCGTCCCGGTGCACAGCTACAACCAGGACGGCCCCATGAATTTCGCTCCAGGCGGTGACCCGGTCTACGCGCCCAACTCCTACGGCGGACCCCAGGCCGATCCGGCCCACTTTTCCGACCCGGCCTACCACCTCACCGGCGAGATCGTCCGGTCTGCGTACCACGCCCACAGAGACGACACCGACTTCGTCCAGCCCGGCACCATGTACCGCGACGTGATGTCGGCGACCGACCGGGAGCATCTGCTCACCAACATCGTCGGCCACGCCGGCAACGGTCCCGGCCTCACGACCGACGTGGCCTCACGGGTCGGCGAGTACTGGCGCCAGGTCGACCCCGACCTCGGTGCCCTCGTGGCCAAGGCTCTCGGCAACGGAGGCTGACCGCCGGCCGCACGTCGCAACCGGCGCTCCTGGCTCACCACATCGCCGGGCGCTTCCGCCCGCTGCGTGTCGGATCAGTCAGTTGATGTGGATGCCCGAGATGGCCCGGCTGATCACCAGCCGTTGGATCTCAGAGGTCCCTTCGAAGATCGTGTAGATCTTCGAGTCGCGGTGCCACCGCTCGACGGGGTACTCACGCACGTAGCCGTAGCCGCCCATGATCTGGATGGCCTCCTCGGTCACCCAGACGGCGGTTTCCCCGGCGAAGAGCTTCGACATCGAACCCTCACCGTTCTCGAACTTCTTGCCGGTGCGGGCCATCCAGGCGGCCCGGTGCACCAGCAGTCGCGACGCGTCGATCCGGGTCTTCATGTCGGCCAGCTTGAAGGCGATGGCCTGATTCTCGATGATCGCCCGCTTGAACTGCTTGCGCTCCTTCGCGTACTCGAGGGAGTACTCGAAGGCCGCCCGGGCGATGCCGACGGCCTGGGCCCCGACCAGCGGTCGCGAGGCCTCGAAGGTAGCCATGGCGGCCTGCGTTGAGGTCTTCTTGCCCTCTTTGGCCCGGGCCAGACGCTCGTCCAGCTTCTCTTTTCCCCCGAGCAGGCAGCGGCCCGGCACCCGGCAGTCCTCGAGGACGACCTCGGCGGTGTGGGACGCCCGGATGCCCATCTTCTTGAACTTCTGGCCCTGGCTGATCCCCGGGGTCCCCTCGGGGACGACGAAGCTGGCCTGACCCCGGCTGCCGAGTTCGGGCTCGACCGACAAGACGAGCACATGGGTGTTGGCCAGCCCACCGTTGGTGATCCAAGTCTTGGTGCCGTTCAAGACCCACTCGTCGGTGGCCTCGTCGTAGACGGCCCGGGACTTGAGCGAGGAGACGTCGGAGCCAGCGTCGGGTTCTGAGACCCCGAACGCGGCGAGCTTGATGTCGTCGGGCGTCCCGAAGCACTGGGGGATGAACTCGGCCGCCTGCTCGGGCGTCCCGTTGGCGAAGATGCCGGCGACGGCCAGGGTCGAGCCGAAGATGGCGAGAGAGATCCCGGCGTCGCCCCAGCTCATCTCCTCGTTGACCAGGCACAGCAACAGCCCGGTCGGATCGGCGAAGCACTGGGCGATGAAGTCGAAGGAGTAGAGCCCGATCTTGGCCGCCTCCTCGATGATCGGCCAGGGGGTCTCTTCCCGCTCGTCCCATTCATGGCCGGCCGGCCGGACGACCGTCTCGGCGAAGTCGTGGACCCACTTTTGGATCTGAAGCTGGTCCTCGTTGAGGTCAAGCGAGAATTCGGACACTGCTGTCCTCCTGTGGTTCCCCCGGCGCGGGCCGGCGGGGTTTGCGGTGGTGCCAGGGTTGCCGGTCGCCGCGCGCTATCCGCGTGGCCTGTTGCGCCGTTGACCCTGGGGCTCCGTGGTCCAGTAGTTACTCAATAGTAACCTACGCCGCAGCGCCCAGACCAGCACCGCGGACGCGGCCCTCCCCACCAGGGGACTTGTCGGATTGTCGGGGCGGCCGGTGGCCGCCCGGGGAGGACGCGGCTGCTCAGCCGCCGGCGGGGTGGACGTCTTTGGCCATGAGGCCCTTGGGGCCCTCTTCGACCTCGAACTCCACCGCCTGGCCTTCTTCTAAGACGCGGTAGCCGTTCATCTGGATGGCGGTGTGGTGCACGAACACGTCGGCCCCGCCCCCCGGCTGTGAGATGAAGCCGTAGCCCTTCTCAGAGTTGAACCACTTGACCGTTCCGGATGCCACTGTGGCAATCCTCCTTCTTGTTACCGTCCGGCTTCCACCGGTGCTCCGTGTACGACCGGTTGGACCCCGGCTCCACACGACCCCCGGACAACGCGGGCCGCATTTCGCCCTGGGACGCTAGCAGGGAGGGAAACGGCCGTTCGGGACATTGCTCGGCCGCTCCGAGGCGCCGGGTGGCGTTCAGCGGCGGATGACCGTGCCCGTCGGTCCGTCTTCGACCGTCCAGCCCCGGGCCACCAGCTCGTCGCGCAACTCGTCGGCCCGGGCGAAGTCACGGCCGGCCCGGGCCTCGTCGCGGGCTTGGGCGAGTCCCGCCGACGCCGGGTCGACCTCCCCGGTCTCCGCCCGCAACGCCAAGCCGAGGGCGGCGCACAACACGGCGACCGTCGACGCCAGCGCGGCCGCCTCCTCGTCGCGTCCTTCGTCGGCCGACACGTGGGCCCGGGTGACCAGCTCGAATATCCCGGCCAGGGCGCCCGGGGTGTCGAGGTCGTCCTCCATCACCGCCACGAAGCGCTCCACCGCCGCGCCGTTCGCCTGTTGTGCCGCATCGCGCCCGAGCACCACGAAACCGCCGGGGGCGCGAGCGAGCAGATCATCGAGGGCGAAGCGCCGGGCCAGGGCGTCGAGACGTTCGAGACCCTTTTCGGCGTCGGCCACGGTTTCGGCGGTCACCTCGATGGGCGAGCGGTAGTGCGAGCGCAGCACCAGCAGCCGGTAGGCCCGGGGGTCGCTGCGTTCCAGAAGATCGGTGAGGGAGTTGAAGTTCCCGAGGGACTTGGACATCTTTTCCCCCTCCACTTCCACCCAGCCGTTGTGGGTCCAGTGGGAGGCGAAGCCCTTCTCGAGGGCGACGGCCTGGGCCCGCTCGTTCTCGTGGTGGGGGAACGCAAGGTCCCGTCCGCCCCCGTGCAGGTCGAAGCCCTCGCCCAGCAGGTCGAGCGCCATGACCACGCACTCGGTGTGCCAGCCCGGTCGGCCCGGGCCCCAGGGCGAGTCCCAGCTGGGCTCGCCCGGCTTGGCCTTCTTCCACACGGCGAAGTCGAAGGGTGATCGCTTCTCGTCGGTGGCCTCGACCCGGGCCCCGATCCGCAGCGACTCCAAGGGTTGGAGGGCCAGCAGCCCGTAGCCGTCGACCTGTTCGACGTTCAGATACACCCCGTCGGCGGTCTCGTAGGCGATGCCCCGGTCGAACAGTTCGGCCACCAGGGTCACCATGTCGGCCACGTACTCGGTTGCGTGGGGAGCGACGGTCGGGCGCAGGACCCCGAGGGCGTCCATGGCCTCCCACCACCGGATCTCGAACTCGAAGGCCACCTCGGCCTCGGTCCGTCCCTGGGCGGCGGCCCGGGTGATGATGTTGTCGTCGACGTCGGTGACGTTCGAGACGTAGCGGACGTCGAGGCCGCAGAACAGCAGGAACCGGCGGATCACGTCGAACACCAGGGCGTAGCGGCCGTGGCCGAGGTGGGGCAGGTCGTAGACGGTCGGGCCGCAGACGTACATCGACACCTGACCGGGGTCCCGCAGCTCGAGGGGGCGCACGGTGCGCGTCGCGGTGTCGTGGAGGCGCAGCACCCGGGTACGGTAACGCGACCATGACCGAGCCTGCGCACCCATCTGGTCCCGGTGGGGCCACGCCCGGGACGGCCCCGCAGATCCCGGACCGCCCGAGCATCGACGGGCTCGAAGCCAAATGGTCCGAATCGTGGGAGCTAGACGGCACCTACCGGTTCGACCGGTCGGCCGATCGGGCCGAGATCTACGCCATCGACACGCCGCCGCCGACGGTGTCGGGGTCACTGCACATCGGCCACGTCTTCTCCTACACCCACACCGACGTTGTGGCCCGCTTCCAGCGCATGTCGGGCAAAGCGGTGTTCTACCCGATGGGCTTCGACGACAACGGGCTCCCCACCGAGCGCCGGGTCCAGAACTACTTCGGGGTGCGCTGCGACCCCTCCCTCCCCTACAACGCCGCGTTCGAGCCCCCGGCCACGCCGGGCAAAGACACCGTCGCCGTCTCCCGTCCAAACTTCGTGGCCCTGTGCGAGCAGCTCACCGTCGAAGACGAGCGGGCCTTCGAGCAGCTCTGGCGGGCCCTCGGGGTCTCGGTCGACTGGGCCCTCGCCTACGCCACCATCGATGAGCACTCGAGGCGGGCCTCCCAACGCAGTTTTTTGCGCTTGCTCGCCCGGGGGCAGGCCTACCAGCAGGTGGCCCCGACCCTGTGGGACGTCGACTACCAGACGGCGGTCTCCCAGGCCGAGCTCGAAGACCGCGAGCGCCCCGGCGCCTACCACCGGATCGCCTTTCCCCGCTCGGCCGGGGCCGGGGCCGTCGAGATCGAGACCACCCGGCCCGAGCTGCTGGCGGCCTGCGTGGCCCTCGTCGCCCACCCCGACGACCCCCGCTACCAACCGTTGTTCGGCAGCGAGGTGCGCACCCCGTTGTTCGGGGTGGCGGTCCCGGTGCTCGCCCACGCACTGGCCGACCCCGAAAAGGGCTCGGGCATCGCCATGGTCTGCACCTTCGGGGACACGACCGACGTTGTCTGGTGGCGCGAGCTCAGCCTTGCGACCCGCACCCTGGTCGGACGGGACGGCCGGCTCGAGCCGGTCAAGTGGGGCACGCCGGGTTGGGAGTGTGCGGACCCGGCGGCCGCCGCCGCCAGCTACCAAGAGCTGGTCGGCAAGTCGGTCACCCAGGCCCGCACCCGGATCGTCGAGCTGTTGAGCGGGTCCGGCGCGTTGGTGGGCGAGCCGCGGGCGATCACCCACCCGGTCAAGTTCTACGAGCGCGGGGACCGGCCCTTGGAGATCGTCTCTTCGCGCCAGTGGTTCGTGGCCACCCTCGCCATGCGCGAGACGCTGCTCGCCCGGGGCGGCGAGCTGCACTGGCACCCGCCCTATATGGCGCATCGCTACCGGGCCTGGGTCGAAGGGCTCAACACCGACTGGAACATCAGCCGCCAGCGGTTCTTCGGCGTGGCGTTCCCGCTGTGGTACGCCGTCGGGGCCGACGGAGCCATCGAACACGCCAACCCCCTCGTGCCCGACGAGTCCCGGCTGCCCCTCGACCCGTCGACCGACGTCCCCGAGGGCTACACCGAGGAGCAACGGGGCCAGCCTCAAGGCTTCGTCGGCGACCCCGATGTGATGGACACCTGGGCCACCTCCTCGCTCACCCCGCTCATCGCCGGGCGCTGGGAGGACGACCCGGACCTGTTCGCCCGGGTCTTCCCGATGGACCTGCGCCCCCAGGCCCACGACATCATCCGGACCTGGCTCTTTTCGACCATCGTGCGGTCCGAACTCGAGTTCGGCGCCCTGCCGTGGCGCGACGCTGCGATCTCGGGCTGGGTCCTCGACCCGGACCGCAAGAAGATGTCCAAGTCCAAGGGCAACGTGGTCACCCCCCTCCCCCTTCTCGAAAAGCACGGTTCGGACGGCGTGCGCTACTGGGCGGCCGGCGGGCGCCAGGGGACCGACACCGCGGTCGACGAGGGGCAGATGAAGATCGGGCGGCGCCTCGCCATCAAGATCCTCAACGCGTCGAAGTTCGCCATCGGGAGGCTCGGTGACGACGCCGGGGGGATCGACGCGCTGACCGAGGCGATCGACACGGACATGCTCTCGCGCCTGGCCGCCGTGGTCGACCGGGCCACCGCCGCATTCTCTGACTACGACTACACCGGGGCGCTCGATGTGACCGAGGGATTCTTCTGGTCGTTCTGCGACGACTACCTCGAACTGGTGAAGGGCCGGGCGTACGGCGAGGCCGGGCGCCAGGGGACCGCGTCGGCCCGGGCCGCGCTCGGACTGGCGCTGTCGGTCCAGCTGCGGTTGTTCGCCCCGTTCCTCCCCTTTGTGACCGAGGAGGTCTGGAGCTGGTGGCGAGAGGGTTCGGTCCACGCCCGGGGGCGCTGGCCCTCGGTGGCCCGCGAACTGCTCGCGGCCCTTCCACAGGGCACCGTGCTCGGCACTTCACCGGTGCTCGACGTGACCGCCGAGGTGCTGGGGGCGGTTCGCAGGGAGAAGACGACCCAGAAACGCTCGATGCGGGCCCCGGTCGCCCGGCTCGTCGTGGTCGACACCCGAGAGCGGCTCGACGCGCTGGCGGCGGCCCGGGACGATCTCACCGACGCCGGCGGGATCCTCGACTTCGAACTCACCGAGGGCGCCGGACCCTCGGTCAGCGTCGAACTGGCTCCCGACGAGGTGCGGCCCGAGAAGGCCTAGTCCGAGGACGCTTGGGCCACCGAGGGTTCGCCGGCGTCGTCTCTTCGCCGGCCGACCGGTTCGGTCGGGACCAGGCCGGTCAGAAAGAGGGCGACCACCGACAACACGGCCACGACCCACAAGGCGTCGCGCAACGCGACGAGTCGTGCGGCGCTGTTCTCTTTGATGATCTCGTCGGCGACCGGCGCGGGGACCCCCGCCGCCGACAGCTGCTTTTGGACATCGGAGTCCGAGGTGAAGGGCACGCCGCTCGACAACTGGGCCGTGGCCTTGGACTGGAAGTCGGCCGGGATGGCCGTGTTCGTATTGATGCCGTGCGCGATCCCCGCGGTCAAACTCGAGATCAGCACCGCCCCGACCAGCGCGGTGCCCAGCGATGCCCCGAGGTTGGTCATCGTGTTCTGCAACCCCCCGACCTCGGCACTCTGTGAATCAGCCACGGCCGAGACGGTTACCGCCCCGAGCTGGGAGGCGAGGGCGCCGATGCCGAAGCCGAGTAGCAACATCGGGATCGTGACGATGCCCGCAGCGGCCCCCGGGCTGATGCCGCCGATGAACACCAAGATGCCCGCGGTCATACACATCAGACCGAGCCGGACGACACGACGGGGCCGGGCCCGGGGGGCGAGTCTGGGGACCCCGACCGCGGCGATCAGCAGGGCGACCGATAACGGCAGGAGGCGCACGCCGGTCTGCACCGCGCTCAGCTCGAGGACGACGGACAAGAAGAGCGGGATGGTGAAGAACACCCCGGCCTGGATCAGGAACTGGAAGAAGAACATGAACAGGCCGCCGTCCAGCTGGCGATTGGCCAGCATGCGCGGGTGAACGAGGGGTTCCCCGCCACGGCGCTCCACATATCCGGACCACAAGAAGAAGGAATAGACGACCAGCAGGCCACCGAGGACGAGCCAGACCACCGGCGAGGTGCCGAGGAACGTGGGAGCGCCCGGCCGGGCCTGCACCCAGCCCCACTCGCCCGATTTCAAGACCCCGAGGACGAACATCGAGAGCCCGACGATCGAGAGCAACGCGCCGACGACGTCGAAGGTGCCGTGGTCGGTCGCCGGAGCGTCGGTGATCTTTCTCGACATGGCCAAGATGACGAGCACGACCACCACCTCGCCGACGAAGACCCACCGCCATGAGGCGTAGGTGGTCACGGCCCCACCGAGCAACGGCCCAACGGCGACGGCGACGGCGCCGGCCGCGGCGATCATCCCGTAGGCGGCCGGCCGGCGCTCCTTTTCGAAATTGCCCGCCACCAGGGCCACGACGGCCGGCATGATCAGCGCCGCCCCGACGCCCTCGAGGAACGACCACCCGACGAGCAGTACCCCAAGGTTGGGGGCGGCGGCAGTGACCGCTGAACCGACGCCGTAGATCACGAGCCCGATGGCGAAGGCCCGTCGCCGGCCGATAATGGCCCCGATCTTGCCGCCGGTGATCATGAGGGAGGCCATCACAAGGGTGTAGAGGGTGATGGCGGTCTGGATCCCCGTCACCGTGGTGCCGACGTCGGCGGCCACCTGGCGAATCGACACGTTCATGACCGACGAGTCGAGGGTCATGAGGAACTGGGCCGACGCCAGCACCGCCAGGACGACACCGCTCCCGGTCACCGTCGCCGACTGCGTGGATCTTGTGGCCATCGCGGGAGCCTAGAGACGCCAGAGGGTCCATTCAAAAGAATGCGCCGGACCCCGCCGGCCGGTACGTTGGCGACGGTGAGGGCTCGGACGCAGCAGCCTGACCAACCTCGTGCCACCGGATCCGAGGTGCACCCGGCAGGAAGCTGGTGACCACCCCGGCCGGCCCGGCACCCGACGGCCCGGCACCCGCCGCCGGTGAGGTCGCGGCCGCTCCCGATCTGATGGACGTGGTCCGCTCGGGGAACTACGTGAAGTTGTTGGTGCTCGCCTCGCTGATCGGCGTGATCGTCTCGTTCGTGGCCTACGCCTTTTTGAAGCTTGTCGCGTTGCTCCAGACGTGGTTCTTCCAAAGCGTTCCCCAAGAGCTCGGCTTCCACGGTGTGCCGGCGTGGTGGCCGGTTCCCCTGCTCGTCATCGCCGGAATCCTGGTCAGCCTCACCCTCCGATTTCTCCCCGGCACCGGTGGGCATGCCCCGGCCGAGGGTTTCAAGGCCGGGGGCGGGCCCATGCCCGTCGAACTTCCGGGCGTTTTCTTCGCCGCCCTCGCCACCCTGGCCTTCGGTGTCGTCCTCGGTCCCGAAGCACCGCTGATCGCCATCGGCAGCGGGCTCGGGGTGCTGGCCGTGAAACTGGCCAAACGCGACGCCCCCCCCACCACGGCTGTCGTCATGGCCGCGGCGGGCAGCTTCGCCGCCGTCTCGACCCTGCTCGGCTCGCCCATCGTCGGCGCCTTCTTGCTGATGGAGGCTTCGGGTCTCGGTGGGCCGATGCTCGGGATCGTCCTCGTCCCCGGCCTCTTGGCGGCGGGGGTGGGGAGCCTCATCTTCATCGGGCTGAACTCACTGACCGGTTTCGGGACCTTCTCCCTGGCGATCCCCGGCCTTCCCCATTTTGCCCATCCCAACGGATCGATGTTTCTGTGGGCCCTGGGCCTCGGGCTCATCGCGGCGGTCCTCGGCACCGGGATCCGGGCCCTCGCCCTCTTCCTCCAACCCATCGTCCGGCGACGCATGCTCGTGCTCACCCCGGTCGCCGGCCTCGCCGTGGCCGGTCTCGCCATTGGATTCGCCGAGGCCACCGGGCGGGGCTCGGCGTTCGTTTTGTTCTCGGGGCAGAACATGATGAGCCCGCTCATCAGCGGGGCCGCCACCTGGGGTGTCGGAGCCCTCGTCCTCCTCGTGCTCTGTAAGGCACTCGCCTATTCGGTATCGCTGAGCAGCTTCCGGGGTGGGCCGATCTTCCCGGCGATGTTCATCGGGGCGGCCGGCGGAATCGCCGCGGGCCACCTCCCGGGCCTCTCGCTCGTCCCTGGGGTGGCCATGGGCATCGGCGCCATGTGCACCGTCATGCTCAAGCTGCCCCTCACCTCGACATTGCTCGCGACGATGCTGTTGCTGTCCGATGGCCTGGCCGTCATGCCGCTCGTGATCGTGGCCGTGGTCGTGGCCTACGTGGCGACCGCCTGGCTCCAGCGTGCTCCCGCCGCCGCACCAGCGACTGTGCCGGGCGGTGCCGCCCCCCCGACACCGAAGGTGGCAGCCGAGACGGCCCCGTGACCCTCGCGCACATCGCCGCAGTGATCCTCGGGGTGCTGATCATCGGCGCCGTCCTGGGATCTGCCCTCCAGACCGTCGTCCTGCCGCGCCACGGCTTCACCCGGATCGCCCGGATCGTCTTCGCGCTCACCCACCGGGCCCTGGTCCACCCCTTCGGCCGAGATCGCCACCACGACGAGCAGCTGGCGCTGTTCGCTCCCACCGCGCTGGTCGCGCTGCCGTTGGTCTGGATGTTGACGGTCACCGTCGGCTTCGCCGCCATCTTCTGGGGCATCGATTCTGGGAGCGTCACCAAATCGATCGAGATCAGCGGGTCGTCGCTGTTCACCCTCGGGTTCTCAGAACCGAGCGGTGCCGGGCGGACCTGGCTGACCTTCGTCGAGGCGACGGTCGGCCTCGGCCTGGTGGCTCTTTTGATCAGCTACCTGCCGACGATCTATTCCGCCTACAACACCCGGGAGAAGGGTCTGCGCGTCTTCCGTCCCTTCGTCCGGACCCCCCCCTCGGCCACGGCCCTCCTCCAAAACCTCCACCGGGCCGGCGTGCTGGACAACCCCGACCTGTGGAGCACGGTGTGGAACTGGTTGATCGACGTCGAGCAGAGCCACACGTCGTTTCCGGCCCTGTGTTACTTCCCGGTGCAGACGAGCGGTCAATCATGGGTGGGAACCATCGGTGCGGTCCTCGACGCCGCGGCCCTCTTGGTGGCCGGGTCGGAGTCCGAGGACGGTCTTTCGGTCCGCGGCCCGACCCTCGCGCTCGCCTACGGCATTCCGGCCCTCGGCCGGATCAGCCGGGCCGCCGCCCTGCCGGTGGACGAGCCCCACCTGCTGACCGAGCTCGTGGGCCACGATACCGAGGTGCCGCCGCCGATCTCGGTGACGACGCGCGAGTTCCACGCGGCCATCGATGCGCTCGAGTCCGCCCGGGTCATCGGACCGCTCGACCGGGATGCCGCGTGGCGGCGCTACGCCTGGATCCGCTCGGGCTACGACCGGGCCCTTCGGGGCCTGGCCGGGCTCACCGGCGCGGCACCGGCCCCGTGGAGTTCGGACCGGCCGGCCGTCGTCGGGCGCCCTCGGATCATCGGCCGTCGGCCAGTGTCGGTCGACTGGACCCTCCCCCCGTCGCCCTGAGCGGGCTCAGACGCCGCTGGTCGCCTCGATCGTCCCGGCCGCGATGGCGTCGAGGAGGGCCTGGTGGTCCCGCTCGTTCTGGTCGGCGTAAGTGACGGCGAACTCGCCGAGGGCGGTGTCGAAGCGGTCGCTGCTCCCGAGATAGGCGCCGATGGCGATGGCGTCACCCGAGCGGGCATGGGCCCGGGCCAGGGTCCACCCGCACATCTGGGCGTAGACGCTGAGATCGGGCACCTTCATGCCGTCGATGTTGGCCGAGGCCTTCCAGTCCCACAACTGGCGCATGTAGAAGTCCCGGGTCACCCCGTCGGGGCCGACGCTGCGGTCCCATCCGAGCAGGATGTCGCTGGTGGCCTGCATCAGCCGTTGGCCCTCGACCACCCGCTGGCCCTGGTTGGTGAACCGGCACTTGGCGACGAACGGCTCGATGACCGCCGCTTCGGCCTGTTTGACCTGGAGGAACAACGGGTCGCCCTCGTCCCGGCCGATGAGGAGGGCCACCCAGCACCGCGTCCCGACACTGCCGACGCCGACAACCTTGCGGGCGATGTCGACGAATTGGTAGGTCTCGACGAGCCGGCGGCGGTCGCCCGAGAGGGTCTTGCGGTAGGAGCGCAACGCGGAGACGATCGTCTCTTCGAACCGTTGGCGCTCCATGTCGGAGAACAACTCGGTGGCCGGCACGAGGAGCGGGGGATCGCTCAGGAATCGCAGCTCACCGTCGACCTCGTGGGTGAGTTTGGTGAACGCCTTGAGGTGGTCCTTCGACTTGGCCTTGGTCACCGTCCGCTCCAGGTTGGCGAGCGCCCCGCGGCCGACTTCTGATCCCCAGCGCACCGCGATCATCGCGGCGTCGAGGCGCGAGTACCAGATGTCGAGGTTCGACATCTGGGCGAACTCCCGGATGGACTGGCGGTAGGAGCGACACCCGTCGGTGACGACCTGGCGGCGCTGGACGGCCGAGAAGTTGCGGCCCCGGCCTGCGACCTCGAGGCTGGCCGCCAGGCGCTTCAGATCCCATTCGAAGGGTCCGGGCAGGGTCTCGTCGAAGTCGTTGACGTCAAAGACGATGTCGCGCTCGGGAGAGGCGAAGCCCCCGAAGTTCGACAGGTGGGCGTCCCCGCACAGCTGGACCACGAGACCGCTGTCGGGCACCGACGCAAGATCGGTCGCCATCACCGCGGCCGCACCCCGGAAGAACGTGAACGCCGACACGGCCATGCGGCCGTAGCGGATGGGAACGAGCTCGGGCACCCGGGTCGTCGCCTGGAGGGCCAGGATGGCCAGCGGGTCGGTGCGCCCGGTCGTCGGGCTCCACTCGGCGTGGTCCCCCCTCGGGTGGACCTTGCGGGCCGCGGTACCGACCGCGGCGCGCTCGGCGGGCGTGGCGTGACTCGCGAGTCCCGTTGTCATGGGCCCATCGTTGCCCATCCGGCCCGCCACTGCTCGGGTGCGGGCCACCGGACCGAGGCTCAGCCCGAGAGGTACGCCCCGAGGGCGGCGTCGGCCATCTCGTCGGGCGTGCCGACCCGGTGGACCCGCCCGTGCAACATGATGGCGGCCCGGGTGGCAACCCGCAGGGCGGTGCTCACGAATTGTTCGACCACGACGACGGTGACCCCTGCGGCGGCCACGGTGCCCACCAACTCATAGAGCTCGGTCACCACGAGCGGGGCGAGTCCCATCGAGATCTCGTCGAGCAGCAAGAGGCGGGGCTCACCAACGAGGGCGCGCGAGATGGCGAGCATCTGCTGTTCGCCGCCCGAGAGGGTGCCGGCCAGCTGGCGGCGGCGCTCCTTCAAGCGGGGGAACTGGCCGAAGGCCCTGTCCTCGGCCTCTGCGCGCGTCACCCCGCCCTGGTAGGTCCACATGCGGATGTTCTCGCGCACGCTCAGATTGGGAAACACGCCCCGGCCCTCGGGGATGGCGCAGACCCCGGCCCGGGCGAAGGCCTCGGGACTGTCCTTGCGCACATCGACGCCGGCGATCGAGATGCTCCCTGCGGTCGGCCGAATGGCCCCGTTGGCCACCTTGAGCAACGTCGTCTTGCCGGCCCCGTTCGGCCCGAGCAGGGCGAAGACGCTGCCTGCGGGCACCGTGAGGTCGACACCGTGGAGGACCTCGATGCGACCGTAGGCGGCGCGCACCGACTTGAAGACGACCTCGGGCGCCTGGGTCCTGGCCGGTGGCGCCCCCGCCGTCTCGGTGTCGGTCACCGGGTCGCCCCGTCAACCGGCGCCGCCGGGCCCGGGGTGGCCGGGCTCGGTGCGGCCGGGGTCACCACGTCGGGTAACTCGGCGCCGAGATAGGCGGCCTGGACGGCGGGCGCGGCCTTGATCTCGGCCGGGGTCCCCGAGGCGATCACCTCACCGAAGTCGAGCACGTGCACCAGGTCGCAGACCTTCAGCACCACGTCCATGTCGTGTTCGACGAGGACCACGGCCCGGCCCTCGGTCGCCAGGTCCCGAAGCAGCGTTCCGAGTTGCCCGGTCTCGTTGTCGTCGAGGCCGGAGCACGGCTCGTCGAGGAGCAGGACCCGCGGGTCGATGGACAGCGCCCGGGCCAGCTCGACCAGCCGGGCCGAGCCAGTCGGCAAGGCGCCCACCGGATCGTTGGCCACGGCGCCGACACCAACCCGCTCGAGCAGGGCAACCGCCGCGCTCTGTCCGTCGGTGGCCAGCGCCCCGAGGACCGCGGCGCGCTGGCGGCGGTTGCCCGATTCGATGCCGACGCGCACATTGTCCGAGGCGCTCAGGGTGCCGAACAGCTCGAGCCGTTGGAAGGTCCGGGCCAACCCGAGGCGGGCCCGGCGGTGCGGTCCGAGATCGGTCACGTCGCGCCCGTCGATCGAGACCCGGCCGTGGTCCGGGCGCTGCAGGCCGCTGATGACGTTGAACAGCGTGGTCTTGCCGGCCCCGTTGGGCCCGATGAGCCCGGTGACCTGGCCCGGGGAGACCGCGAGCGACACATCGGTCAACGCGGCCACTCCTCCGAAGCGGACCGTGATCCCGCGCACCTCGAGGACGGGTTCGCGCACGCGTTGTGCCGCGGCGGGCTCAGGCGACACCGATCCGACCTTCTTCGACCGAGCTGGCGACGTCGCTGCCGGACCCCGCCGCCGCGGGCGGGCGCACCGACGGGGGCGGGTCGTCGGCGAAGGGCAGGCGGATCCGCCCGGAGAGCCCGGGGAAGCCGAGCACGCCCTCGGGGCTCCGGCCGAGGAGGATGATGCCGACCCCGGCCACCAGCCCGGTCAGCCCGCTGAGGCCGGACGGCAGCTGGGTCTGGGCGAACGGCAACAAGGTGGCCGACAGACCCCCCAAGAGCGCGCCGGTGGTCGTGCGGAGGCCCCAGATTGCGACGAAGAGCAACAGGGTGAGGCTCGAGAGGAACTCGAGCTGCACATCACTCCCGTTGAGGCCCCCCTGGGCCCCGCCGTAGAGGACGCCCCCGAGTCCGGCCATGGCCGCGGCCAACGCGAAGACGACGACCTTGGTGCGCGTCGCGCTCATCCCCAACGTGGCGAAGGCGGCCGGCGAGTCGTTCATGGCGACGAGACGGCGGCCGAAGGTGTGGCGCCGCACGGCGAGGACGATGATGGCGCACAGGGCGAAGAAGACGGCGATCTCGATGAGCTCGCCCTTGTCGCCGACCGTGCGGAGCCCGGGAATGTCGAGCCGCCCGACGGCGATCGAATTGCCCGTCCCGAGGTAGCTCGGGTTCTGGAACAGCACGTAGAAGGCGGCCTCACCGAAGGCCAGGGTGGCGAGGGCCAGGTACAACCCCCGCAAGCGCAGGGCCGGCAGGGCGACGAAGGCGCCCAACGCACCGGTGACGCCGACCGCGGCCAACAGGCCCCACCAGCTCCCGCCCCCATTGGCCACCTTGCCCATGGTGAACGCACCGACGCCCAAGAAGGTCATCTGGCAGAGCGAGACCTGCCCGCCGTAGCCGGTGAGCAGCACCAAGGAGAGGGCCACGATGCCGAGGGCCAGACCCGAGGTGATCGCCGCCATGAGCGAGCCCCCGAGGACCAGGGACAAAAGGGCCACCGCGATGACGAGGACGGCCCCTCCCAGGAGGGACTGGCGGAACCCGGCCACCCTGGGCGCAGCGTGGGTGGGCAGACGCCCGATGGCCCGCAGGCGGACCGCGGGGACCACGAGGAGGGCGATGAACAAGAAGACGACCGGGACGATCTCGGGGATCTGGGCGGCGAGGGACTGGGGGACGTGCTCGGAGAGGTAGGCGAGCGAGTAGGCGCCGGCGAGCCCGAGGGCCATGGCCCCGGCGAAGGTCCAGGGCAGGCTGCGCAGGCGGCCGACGACGGCCGCCGCGTAGCCGTTGACCACGAGGATCGTGAGCGTGTCGATGTTGAGCCCGGTCGACGCCACCGTCGGGGCCAGCAGGCACCCGGCCAGACCGGCCAGGAAGAACCCGAGCATCCAGCCCATCTGGGCCACCCGGTAGGGCTTGGCCCCGGCCAGGGCGACCAGGTCGGGGTCATCGACGACCGCCCGCATGGCCACCCCGATGCGGAAGACCCGCAGGAAGTAGGGCACGGCTACGGCGATGACGACGGCGGCCCCGACGGTGAGCAGCTGCTGGTAGCTGACATTGACGCCGAGGATCCCGACGAAATCCCCTTCGAAGAAGGGGTAGACGATCCGCTGGGTCTGGGGGTTCCACAGGGCGGTGGCCACCCCGACCAGGATCAGCAGCAGCCCGAGGGTGACCATGAGTGACCGTTCGGTCGAGGCCCCGTGGAGGCGGCGCATCAGGCCCCACTCGACCAGCACGGCCAGCAGCGGCATCAGCACCAACAAGACCAGCGCCAGGGCGAGGACCGGGTTCCAGCCCCAGCCCTGCCAGAGCTGCCAGAAGGCGAAGGCGGCGACCATGCCCACCGCGCCCTGGGCGAAGTTGAAGATGCCCGTCGTGGTGTAGGTGACGACCAGCCCGGTGGCGGTGATGGCGTAGACCGCCCCGGCCACGATGCCGATGACCGTGTACTGGAGGAACTCGCTCACCTTCGCTCACCGAAGCCTGTCACGACGCCTTCTCTGACCCATTGCTGTCGGCCCCCCCGAGAGACCTCACTACCCGGTCTCTTCAGAACCTAGGTCAGCCGGCCGACGCGTTGGCGTAAAAGAAGGACCCGTCACAGCGGAAGGCCCCCGACGGGTCGCTCTGGCGCACGAAGTTGCCGTTCACGATCCGGGCCATCAGGTAACAGGTGGGTGGCAGCTTCTTGGCCGGGTCGTCCGTGGCGATGATCCCGTTGGCGTCGAAGCTGGTGACCTTTTTCAGCTGGGCGAGCACCGCGCCCCTCGTCGGATGGGGTCCGGCAGCCTGGAGGGCCTGGACGAACAACGCGGCCGACGTCCACCCGAACAGGGTGTAGAGGTCGGGGGTCCAGCTCGGGTTCGCCTTTTTCACCCAGGTCAGGAACTGGGACACCGCGGGCACGGTCTTGGTGTCCTGGCCGAGGTAGAGGGCCTGCTCCTGGCCGATCCAGATGCCGTTGGTGGCCGCCGCCCCGCCGGCGGTCTTGATGAACTGGTCGGCGTAGACCGGGCCGCCCGACATGATGAGGTTCGGCTTCCACCCCTGCTGGGTCATGTCCTGGATGACGATGGCCGCCACCTGCCAGTCGAGGGCGGTGAGGTCGACCACGTTCACCCCGAGGGACTTCATGTGGATGATGTCGGTGGTGAAGTCCGACTCCAAGGGCCCGATGGCGCGTTCGTAGCCGATCTTGTAGCCCTCGTGGACGAGGGCGGCCTTCTCACCGTTCCACTGGGTGATGGCCGACTGCACGTTCGACACCAAGGTGCCGACGGTCAGGTCCTTCGGGTAGTGCTTCTTGTAGTACTGCAGGGGTCCGAGGTTCCATCCGGTCGCCAGGGGCTGCGAGCTGAAGGTGTTGGGCAGGGCGTTGGTCCCCGGGTCGAGGGTCACCGACACGTTGGACACCGCCGGGTTCTGCGCCAGCACCGGGCACCCGGAGCTGTCGAACAGCGAGAAGTCACCGACCAGGGCGAAGTCCTTGGACACCGCCGTCGTGGTGTCGCTCAGGTTCGCCTGGGCGTTGAACCCGTCGTCGTAGCCGTCAACCGACAACGTGCGGCCGTCGACCCCGCCCTTGGAATTGATGTAGTCGAAGTAGGCCTTCACGCCGATCGGGGCACCCTCGAACAGACCGGGGACCGGGCCGCTGACGATCGAGACGTTGCCGACGGTGACGGTCTTGGCGGTGATCCCGACCGTCGAGGCACTGTCGGCCGCGGTCGTCGGGGCCGGCGCCTGGCAGGCTGTGCTGCTCGCCGCGCCGGCGCTGGTGGCCGCGCTCGGCACGAGCACCACCGCCGCGGTCGGCCCAGCCAGTACGGACGCCGCCACGAGCGCGCAGACCGTCGTCCGCCCGGCTCCGGCCCTCGTGATTCGTCCACCCCTGCGCTGTGGCCCGCGCTGATCAGCCCCGTCGTTTCTCACCGTGCTCCCTTTCGTTCGCCGTGGCCCGGCGTCGGCACCGGGCCCAACATCGCTCGCCGAATGACAATCCCGGGTGACCCAGCGCTTCGCTGGCTCCACCCACGGGCTGCCACCCCTGTTGATAATTTTTTGACTCTACGTCAGATTTGCCGCCGGCCGCCGTCAGAACCACGTCCCGTCTCGACACCCAAGGCCTTCGGTCGCACGCCGCCCGACCCCGGTCAGGCCAGGTCAGGAGCGGTGTTCACCAGCAGAGGGCTGGGCGGCCCGGGCGGCCCGGATGGCGTCGAGAAAGGCCACCACCCCGACCGAGGTGGCCTGGCAGCGCAGGGAGGCGAGCACGTCGAAGGCGTGCTGGGCCAAGGGGAGCTCCGCGTAGGCGACCGGGGCCCTCGACGTGGCCCGCAAGGCCGCGACGAACGTCCGGGCGACCTCGACGGGCACCAGGGTGTCGTTGGTCCCGTGGAGGACGAAGAAGGGTGGCGCGTCGGGATGGACCCGCCGGGTCGGCGAGGCCTGCTCGAACACGGCCCGGTCCGCGGCGAGTGTCGCCTTCATGACCCGCTTCTCGAGCAGTTCGATCAGGCCCCGTCCGTAGTCGCCGGCGTCGTCACCGGTCATGTCCATCACCCCGTAGAAGGGCACGCAGGCATCAACCGAGGTGTCGGCGGTCTCGAAGCCCGGCTGCCAGGTGGGATCGGCCGAAGTGAGCGCGGCGAGGGCGCAGAGGTGGCCCCCGGCCGAGCCGCCGCTCAGTGCGATGAACCCGGGGTCACCGCCGTACTCGGCGATGTGCTCGCGCACCCAGGCGATGGCCCGCTTGCAGTCCACGATGTGATCGGGCCAGGTGGCCTTCGGGCTCAGCCGGTAATTGATGGCGACGCAGACCCACCCGCGGGCCACGAGCTCGTACATCATCGGCTTGCCCTGCTGTTCTTTTTTGCCGGTGACCCAGGCCCCGCCGTGGATGTAGACCATGACCGGCGCCCCGTCGGGCTTGGCGCGGGGCCCGATGACGTCGAGTCGGTGGCGGCGGATCCCGTCGCCCCAGTAGTCGATGTTCTTGGTCAGGGTGGTCGCCCGACTCCGCAGCGGAACGGCCTGGGTGAGCCGCCACCACCGGCCCCACTCGGCCCGGGGCGGGACCGGCACCGCCACGAGGGGCCCGCCGGTCGTCTCGCCGAGGGCCCGGGCCACGACGTCGCCGGTGCGCTGGCCGACGACGGCCAGGCCGACCAGTCCGACCCAGCTGGCCACGGCGATGACCAGGCCGACATCGCCGGGCCACGCATCGAAGGCGCCGTAGAGGCCGAACACGACGGTGGCCGCCACCTGCCAGACGATGTTCTGGACCGCGAGCTCGCCCACGAGCCAGCCGCCGAAGAAGCTGAGGACGCTCAGGGGTTCTCTGCGGATGGGCCGGTAGGCGTTGAGCACGGCGAGGGCACCGAGAGCGGCGACGGCCAGATAGGCGGAGGACACGCGCCCATCATCGCTCGATCGAGGGGCCGAGCGCCCAATCGGCCGGCCCGGGCGTTGGGCCGGCGTCGCCGACGACGGTCGTCGCGAAACGCCGGAGCCCGCGACTCGCACCGGCCCGGTTGCCAGGGGCGGGCCCAGGTGAGACCGTAGAGGTGGTTTCCGACGCCCGGATCCGACACCCGGATCCGGCGGCACGAAACGTCGCGACCGGGCCCTCGAGTGCCACGTGACCCGTGTCGGGCAGAGAAGGCCAAGGAGCGACATGACGACAGAGCGACTGTCCGGGCTCGACGCCAGCTTCTTGTACATGGAGACGCCAACGCTGCACATGCACGTGGCGATGACCGCGGTCTTCGACCCCTCCACGATCCGGGGCGGGTACTCCTTCCGCCGGCTGCGCACGCTGATCGCCGAGCGCGTCCCCCTCGCCCCGGTGTTCCACCGCCGGTTGGTCGAGGTCCCCTTCCGCCTCGGTCATCCGATCTGGGTCGACGACCCGGACTTCGACATCGACAACCACCTGCGCCGGGCCGCGCTCCCCTCGCCCGGCGGGATGCACGAACTGGCCGAGTTCGCCGCCGACATCGACAGCCACCAGCTCAACCGCGACCGCCCGCTCTGGGAGATGTGGCTGGTCGAAGGATTGGCCGGGGGGAACATCGCGCTCGTGGCCAAGATGCACCACAGCACCATCGACGGGGTGTCGGGAGCCGAGTTGCTCGGCATCCTGTTCGACCTCGAGCCCGAGCCCGAGCCGATCGACGTCGCTGTGGCCAACACCGACGGACGCATCCCCTCGGACTTCGAGCTCGTGTCCCAGGCGCTGGTGCTCCGGACCACCCGCCCGATCGAGATCACCCGCATGGCCTGGCGCACCGGCCAGGCCATCCTCGGGGTCCGCCGGGTACGCCAGAACGAGACGGCCAAGGCGGCGTTGCCCCTTTCCGCCCCACGCACCTCGATCAACGTCGCCATCTCGGGACGGCGCCGGGTCGCCTACGCCGCCACCAACCTGGCCGACGTGAAGCGGCTCAAGAACGCACTCGGGACCACGGTCAACGACGTGGTGCTGGCCATGTGCACCGGCGCCCTGCGGCGCTACCTCGAATCGGGCGACGAGCTGCCCGAGATCCCCCTCGTCTCGGTCGTCCCGGTCTCGGTCTCCCCCGACGTGGCCGCGCTCACGGGCTCCAACAAGATCTCGGCGATGTTCGTGCAGCTGCCCACCCACGAGGCCGACCCCCTCGAACGCCTCCGTCTCATCCACGATGGCACCAGGGGGGCGAAGGACGAGCACAACGCGCTCGGCGCGGACACCTTGCAGAACTGGGCCGAGCATGCGACTCCCAACACGTTCGCATTGGCCGCCCGCCTCTACACCCGGATGCGCCTGGCCGACCGGCATCGCCCGATCGCCAACCTCGTGATCTCCAACGTCCCCGGACCCGACTTTCCGCTGTACCTCGGCGGGGCCGAGATGCTGGCCGGGTTCCCCCTCGGCCCGGTGATGGACGGCATGGGGCTCAACATCACGATCATGAGCTACCGCGGTGTCTTGTACTGGGGCCTCGTGTCGTGCGCCCGGGCGGTCCCCCGGCTCTGGGACATCGCGGCGGCCGTGCCGGCCGCCCTCGACGACCTGCTCAGCGCGGCAGGCATCGAGCCCGAACCCTTTGACATCCCGCTCCAACTCGGCCCGGGCACGCCCGGCCCGGTCGACGCGGACCGCACCGACGAGCCGTCGACCAACGGCTCAGTCCTCTCCCGGGCAGCCCATACCACGCCGGTGTCGCCGGTCACCTGACCGAGCAGACCGGGCAGCGAAGGGGCCACGACCGGGACCCGGGGATCGTCACCCGCGACGAACCCCGCGCCGTGGGCATTGATCCGATGAGCCCGGTGTTCCACAAGGCGCCGGGCGGAGTCCGCGCCGACGCGCTGTGCCGTGTCCACGTCTTGATGAGGAGGTCAGCATGGGAGTGAGCGAGCTGGGCCATCTGGTCCTCTATGTCCGAGATGTGAACCGCTCGGCCGAGTTCTACCGGGACGTGCTCGGCTGGCGCCAGGTCCTCCCCGAGCCCGGAGCACGCCCGGTTGGCGCCGCCGCGTTCAGCGGCGGGCGTACCCACCATGAGCTGTTGTTGATCGAGGTCGGCCCGGACGCCCAGGCGATCCCGGCCGGCCGACGGGTCGGCCTCTACCACTTCGGCCTGAAGGTCGGCGAGAGCGATGACGACCTGCGCGCCATGCTCGAGCGCCTGAAAGCGGCCGGCGCCACCGTGGTCGGGGCCTCGGACCACCACGTGACCCACAGCCTCTACATCGAAGATCCCGACGGCAACGAGGTGGAGCTCTACGTCGACGTCCCCGGTGTCGACTGGCGCTCCGACCCCTCGCTGATCGCTTCCCCGATCGCTCCGCTGCGCCTCTGAGGCGCCGTCTCTCGGGCAATCGATCCCGCCATCACGCCCGCCGGTCGATCCTGCCGTCGATCCGACAGGGGCGTCCCCGGCCCGGGCGAACCGTGCCCAGGGCCCGGAATTCGCCGCTTCCCGGGCGTTCCCCCACGGCCCAAGAGCTGCAAAGGGGTATTCTCGCCGTGGAGCACGGGCGGCGGCGCGGCGTGCGAAAGCTGAGCCGGTGTGGGGCAGAATGGGTCCCTCAGCGGTATCCAGTGAGGCACCGAGCGGGAGGGGCCACCGGGATGAACGAGATCTTCGAGATCAACGAGACCGAACATGGCGGGGTGCCCGTCGTGGCGGTCACCGGCGAAATCGACGTCGCGACGGCTCCCCAGCTGCGGGACCGGCTCCTTGCCCAGACCGCCGCGGGAAAGTCCACGATCATCGTCGACCTGCTGGGCGTGACGTTCCTCGATTCGACCGCGCTGGGCGTGATGGTGGGGGGCCTCAAGCGGTGCCGGGAGTCGGGGGGTGACCTGCGACTCCTCATCGTCGAGCCGCGGATCCTGAAGGTCTTCGAGATAACCGGTCTGACCGACGTCTTCTCGATCTCCGCATCGCTCGACGACACCAACGGCGCCACCCGGTGAGCGGCGCTCCCGACGACAGCGGCGACCTGATCGAACTCTCGATCCCGGTGCGGGCCGACCTGGTGGTGCTGGCCCGGCTGACCGCGGCGACCGTCGCCTCGCGGGCCGGATTCGGAGTCGAAGACATCGAAGACCTCCGTTTGGCCGTCGAGGAGCTCTGCCTCTCGCTCGTGCAGAACAACGAGAGCGGTCGCCTACACTTGACCTACCTGCGTGAGGACGATGTGATCCAGATCTCGTGTGCCTTCGAGCGCGAGGCCGATCAGCACTCCGACGGCGTGTCCACGTCGGACGACGACGATCTGTCGCTGCGGATCCTCGACGCCCTCGTGGACGAGCACGGCCGCGACGTCCGCGACGGACAACTGTGCGCATGGCTCCGCAAACGCCGTGCCCGCGTCCGAAACGATGGCTAGGGATCAAAGGACCGCCGCCGCCGCCCGCGAGAAGTTCGCGGAATTCGCCGGCAACCGGAGCCCGGCGTTACGCGCCGAACTCGTCACCGCTCACCTGGGTCTGGCCCACCAACTGGCCCGGCGCTTCACCAACCGGGGCGAGGCCTACGACGACCTGGTCCAGGTGGCCTCGATGGCCCTGGTCAAGTCGGTCGACCGATTCGACCCCGAGCGGGGGGTGGAGTTCAGCACCTTTGCCACCCGGACCATCATCGGCGAGCTGAAGCGACACTTCCGTGACCGCGGGTGGGCCGTGCGGGCACCCAGACGCATCCAAGAGCTCTACCTCGAACTCGGACACGCGGTCGACACACTCTCCCAGGAGCTGGGTCGCTCCCCGACGGTGGCCGAGCTTGCCGGCACAACCGGTGCCACCGAAGAAGCGGTCCTCGAAGCCCTCGAGGCCGGTCAGGGCTACCGCACGTCGTCCATCGACGTGACCGACCATCAAGATGAGTCGATGGCCGACCGACTCGGCAGCGTGGACACGAAGTACACGGGCGTCGACGACCGGTCGGTGCTGGCCCCGGCCCTCGCCAAGCTCCCCGAACGCGAACAGGTCATCCTCCAGATGCGTTTTGTCGACGGGCTCACCCAGTCCGAGATCGCCACCCGCATCGGAGTGAGTCAGATGCATGTGTCCCGGCTGCTCGCCTCCAGCCTCGATGCCCTGCGCCTGGCCTTCGCCGATCAGCCCTGAACGAGTTTGTCCGCAGCGCAACCGGGGTATCGAATAACCACAAAGACCATCGGTCGGACCGTCCGATGGTCGGAGCGAACGAGGAGCACGACGAAGATGCCAGAGCAGACGAGCCCGAGTGACAAGACCGTCGAGGCCGACGAGGCCGAGGCGAAGAGCGGGCACGACGCCGACCGCCCGCCGACCGCAGACGAAGAGGCGGCGGCCGACCGGGCCCTGAGTGACCCCGACCTCACCGGTGACCAGGCCGAGGTGGCCGAGCACTACCACGAGATGACCGAAAAGGGCGTCGCCGAGAAGGGCGAGGGCCGCATCTCCTGATCAGCCCGCCGCTCGGAGCCGGGCGGCACCACCGGTCGTGCATCGCCGTGGCGGGCAGGTCGAACGGCGCAGGGTCACCTCCCCGGGTTCGAAAACACCGGTCCCGAAAAACGGAGAACCGGCAATCGCTGATCAGGATTCGACGACGACGTCGCCCGGGGTCTTGTCTTCTCGCAGACCCCGCCACGACGGGTGCCGCAAGCGCCGCTCACCGGTCCACTCGGTGAACCGCACCTCGCCCACGAGCGCCGGCTCGGCCCAGCGCGCCCCGGCCACCTGGGCCTTCGGAAGGACGCCGGCAAAGGGGCTCGTGGTCTGCTCGAGCGAGGCGAGCCGGGACCCGAGGTCGTGGAGGGTCTCGTCGGTGAACCCGGTGCCGACCTTGCCGACGTAGCGCAGGCCCCCGACCTCGGGCAGGCCGAGCAGCAGTGCACCGATGTCCCCCGAGCGCGCGCCCTTCCCAGGTGTCCAGCCCCCGATCACCACCTCTTGGGTTCTGAAGTGCTTGACCTTCACCCAGGTTCCCGGACGCTGGCCGGGCCGGTACGGGCTGTCCCGGCGCTTGGCCACAACGCCCTCGAGGCCCTGGTCGACGGCGGCCCCGAACACGTCGGCTCCGGACGCGTCGACGAAGGCGGGGGGCGTGGCCCAGCTGGGCCCGGCGAGGTGCAAGGACTCGAGCCGGGCGCGGCGTTCGTCGTAGGAGAGCTCCAGGGTCGAGCGCCCGTCGAGGTGGAGGACGTCGAAGATCATGTAGCTGACGGGCACGGTGTCGGCCAGGCGCCGGGCCCGGGCGGCATCGGCGACGTGCATCCGCTGTTGGAGCAGCCGAAAGCTCGGTCGGCCCCCATCGTCGAGGGCCACGATCTCCCCGTCAACAACGGCCGGGTGCGATGCCAGGGCATCCCCGAGGCCCCGGAGTTCGGGATAGCTGACGGTGACGTCGAGGTCGTTGCGTGAGACGTAACGGACACGGCCGCCGTCCACGTACGCGACGGCCCGCACCCCGTCCCACTTCATCTCGTAGGCCAACCCGGCATCGCGCTCGGGAAGATCGCCCGGTCGGCAAAGCATGGGCCGGATCAGCTCGGGCAGCGGCTCGAACCCCTCGGGGGCCGCATCCATGCGGTGGATCATCCAACCGTCCGGTTTGGCTGACCCAGGCCCCTTCTTGGTCCGAAAGAGGACATAGCGGCCCTCCACCTTTCCACCGTGCAGGACCACCATCACCTCGTGATCGCTCCACTTCTCACATTCATAGGTCCCACGATCCGAAATGGTGACCGTGCCCCCGCCGTACTGGCCCTGGGGGATCTTTCCCTCGAAGGACCCGTACTCGAGCGGGTGGTCCTCGGTGTGGATGGCCAGGTGGTTGTGGTCCGGGTCGAGGGGCAGACCCTTCGGCAGGGCCCACGAGACGAGCACGCCGTCGCGCTCGAGACGGAAGTCCCAGTGAAGGGCCCGGGCATGGTGCTCTTGGATGACGAAGCGGTCGGGCCGCGACGGTGGCTTCGCAGAGGACTTCTTCGCCGCCGGCCTTCTCGCCTTGTCCTTGGGTATCGGTTCGGGCGTCTTGGTCGGGTCTCGCTTGGAGCGGTAGGACTCGAGCTTGCCGGCACTCACCGGCGGCCGCCTCGTGGGTCGGGGATCCGGGCCAGCCGCACCGACTCGGACCGGGCGGTGCTCCAGCGGGCGGTGAGATACCCCTCCCCTGCCATCGCCGTCATGGACGGCGTCGTGATGAACCGGCGGCCCCTTCGACAATCGAGGCGCCCTCGGTGGCCGCCAACGGTCGCGTTTCTCGCGGCCGGGGTCGGATTCGGCCTCATCGTCATCGATCGCCATCTTGCCGTGTCGATCGCCTTGACGCTCATCACGCTGGGCTCTGTCGGCACGGTCTTCGGGCCCCACTGGTCGCCCCCATCCTGCGGGCCATCGGGGCGACCCGACCGCTGAGACCTGGTCCTCGATAAGGTGGGGAGGAAGTCGACGAAGGGTGAGGGCCATGGGAGAGAACTACGACACCGCCATGGGACTGCTCGGGGAGGCCGCCGATGCCCTTGATGCCGCGGCGACCGCCTGCGAGGACGAGGTCGACGCTTCGGACCTCTCCTCATTGGCCGACCGTATCCGCGGCTACCTGTCGACGAGCCGGCCGACCACACCGCTCGGCATGCCCCGGATCACCTCCCCGGACAACCAGCTCTCCCACGACTCGGTCGTCGCCCGGTTCCAGGGCAGCAAACACCAGCACGTCCGTATCGTCTCGGACTGACTCCGACGCCGAACCGGACGAGCGGCAGGTGCCACGCCGCGGCCTCTACGTCGACCATCGGATCCGCGTTGTGATGTGCAGACCCGCGAATCGGCTGACCTGGCCCGAGTTAAGGTCAGCGACATGAGCGACAACGTGACGGCGCAACGCGAAATCGCGGCGACGCCCGAGGCGGTCTGGGCACTGATCTCTGACGTGACGCGTATGGGAGAGTTCTCTCCCGAGAACGTCGGCTGTGAATGGATCGGTGATCGGCGTGAGCCTGTCGTGGGTGCGCGCTTTCGGGGGACGAACCGCAACGGCAAGCGACAGTGGAAGACGGCGTGTCGCGTCGTTCAATCCGAGCCCGCTCGCGTCTTCGCGTTCGAGGTGAAGGCCGCCGGATTGCGCGTGGCGCGTTGGGAGTATCGAATCGATCCGACCGACGGTGACGGTTGTCGGGTGGCCGAGACGTGGGTCGATCAGCGGGGCAAGCTCGTGACCTGGCTCGGCGGCCCGGTCAGTGGCGTCCGAAACCGCGCGGACCATAACCGGACTGGCATCGTGACCACGCTTGCGCGGGTCGCTGCGGCAGCCGAACGACCGCCCGCGTAATTCATCGAGCCGGTGATCACACCGGCGCTCTCGTCACAGACGGGCCTACCCCTGGTCACGGTTCGCGATGTCTCAGAACCCCGCAGTGAAGCCATCGCGCCGGGGGCCCACCCTCGGATCCGCCCGTCTGGGTTTCCTCCCTCGAGGCGCCAGCTCGGCCCCGCCGTCTTCGAGTTGGCTCGGCCACCTGAGTGGAGACGTGGGCCCGTCCTCCCTGGTCGGCGGGTGACCCGGGGCCGGGGAGGACCACGGCCTGCGGGAGGTCGGTCGGCGGGAGGGGACCGTCTGCGGGGGGATCCGCCCGCTCCGCAGCGTTGGTGCCCTGGGTTAAGGTGCAAGGGTGCCCGCGGTCCTAGAGGCCGTCCTTATCGGGCTGCTCACCTCCCAGTTCGCCTTCGTGGTGACCACGGTGTACCTGCACCGAGCACTCGCCCACCGGGCCATCACCTTGAAGCCGCCCATTGCCTTCGCCTGCCGGGTCGTCATCTGGATCGCGACGGGGACCCGGCCTCGCCAGTGGGTTGCTGTGCACCGCAAGCATCACGCCTATACCGACAAGGAGGGCGATCCCCACTCCCCGGTCGTCTTCGGCTACCCGCTGGTCCAGTTCGGCAACGCCATTCTCTACCGCAAGGTCGCCCGGAACCCGGTCGCCGTCTCCCGATACGCCCGCGACCTCCCCGGCGACCGCTGGGACAAGGTGCTGTTCGATCACGCCCTGCTCGGGCTGGGCATCGGCGTGGCGATACTGGTGGCGGTGCTCGGGTGGGAGATGGCGCTGATCGCCGCCACCGTCCACGCATCGCTGTACCTCCTCGGCGGTGGCGCCATCAACGCTATCGGGCACAAGTGGGGGAAGCGCCCGCACGACAACCTGGCCACCAACAACCAATGGCTGGCGTGGTGCGTAGCGGGGGAAGGGTTGCACAACAACCACCACGCGGCCACGACGTCGGGTCGGTTGTCGATGGCCAAAGGGGAGTTCGACCCCGGTTGGTGGGCCGTCCGCGTCCTCGTACTGCTGCGCTGGGCCACCGTCCGCCACGATAAGCCCGTGCGCAAGCCCGCTCGGGTGTGATTCGCCGTCTCTGTGAGCCTGGCAACGCCATGGTGACCGGCACTGCGATGGGCGGCGACACGGTCACCATCGGCCATCGCCCGGTCGCCGAAGCGCTGCCGGAGAGCTAGTTCCGCCGGTCATCGCGGTGATCGTCGGGACCATCCGACCCGGCCGCTTCTCGGAATACCCGGTTGCGTGGTTGACCGATCGTCTCGGGCGCCGCGACGACCTAAACCTTGAGATCGTGGACCTCCGGGACCATCCTCTCCCGCTGTTCGACCAGGCCACCCCGCTCGCTCGCTGCGGGACTACCCCAATGCGACAGTGGCGCGCCTCGGTGAAACCATCGACCGGGCCGACGGCTACATCATCATCACGAGTGAGTACATCCACGGGTGTCCGGCGTCGCTCAAGAACGCCATGGACCACCTGTTCGTCGAGTTCAATCGCAAGCCGGTGGCCTTCGTCGGCTACGGCAACGTCGGTGGGGCGCGGGCCATCGAGCAGTTGCGATTGGTCGCGGTGGAATTCGAAATGGCTCCCCTGCGCCACGCCATCCACATCATGGCGGACCTGATGATCCCCGCCATGAAGGCCGACCCGTTCTCCCCGGAGGTCTTCGCCTCTTTGGACCGACGTCTTGAGACGATGGTCGTGGACCTTTTGTGGTGGACAACGACGCTCGCCGCCGGACGCACAACGCCACTTTCGGACTAGGACCCGTGGCTGGCGATCGAAGGCTCCGCTACCGCGGTTGCTCCCCGCCGATGGCCACCTGCACCGCGATCCCGGTATCGCAGGCATGGCGGGCGACGCGCAGCTCGTAGATCCCCGGTCGGACCGTCATCGAATGAGCGACCGTGTCGCGTTCGGAAAGGACGCTGGTCGCCATGCCCAGATCGATCGACGCGGTCTCGCCCGCTTCGAGATCGACCCGCTCGAAGCCGACCAGTCGGGCCGGCCGATTCGAGTCCAGGCGGCGCGCGTACACCTGCACCACGTCGGTCCCCCGCCGCTCGCCGGAGTTGCGAAGCGAGGCAGTCACCGTGATCTCGTCGCCCTCCAGGTCGGCCCCGGCCGATTCGAGGGAAAACGTCGTGTAGCTCAGACCGAACCCGAAGGGGTACGCCGGCGCGGTCCCGTGCCTTGCCAGGTGCCAGTAGCCGTGCCACGCGTCGTAGGTGAAGGCCTCGGCGTCGGCCGCAAATGCCGGGAGGTCGGACTCCTTTTTCGCCATGCTGAACGGGAGCCTCCCGGCGGCGTCCACCTTGCCGGCCAGCACGTCGGCCAACCCGTGGCCGCCTTCCATCCCGGCGTACCACGATTGGACGATCGCCGGGACGGCGACGTCCCACTCCGAGATCACCACCGCGCTGCCCGCCACCACGACCACCACGGTGCGGGGGTTTGCCACCGAGACCGCCCCGATGAGGGCGACATCGTCATCGTGCAGGCGCAATGAACGGCGGTCACCTCCGGTGGCGAATCCCCCGGTGG
The DNA here is from genome assembly GCA_003161575.1 of Acidimicrobiaceae bacterium. Classification (GTDB taxonomy): domain Bacteria; phylum Actinomycetota; class Acidimicrobiia; order Acidimicrobiales; family RAAP-2; genus PALSA-457. The sequence goes on from PMOE01000059.1 coordinate 130,791, forward strand.
CCGCCCTCGGCGCCGCGTGCGCCGGTGGTTCGATCAACCGTTCGGTGGCGATCTCAGCGGTGAAGCGCTCGACCAACGCCGGGTCGTCGGGGCCGGGGAACAGATGGGTCAGTTTGGCGGCCGCGGTGTCACCGAAAAACTCACCTTCGTCGCGGCGCGTGTAACCCACCACGATCACGGCGAAGTCCGCCGCCGCGGCCGCGATCGCCGCCGTCCGTAGGTCCCGCCCGTCGTCAATGGTCACCGTGCCCTCCGGCAGCGCCGAGCGGAGGCCGTCGGCAACCGTCACCGCGTCGGGGGCCCACACGTCGCTCGATCCGCCGTCTCCCAGGTTGACCGCGGTCGCCAAAGTCCCGAGCAGGGCGATCGAGGATCCCGACGACAGGTCCAATGGCAACACGGGCGCTCCGTCCACCGGCTCGTTGCGCAACAAGACGACCGCCTTGGCCGCCGCTTCCCTCGCCAGTGCCCGGTGGGCGCCACTGGCCAGCACGTCTCTGCGGGGCACCGGCCTACTCAGGACCTCGTCGAAGCGCATCCGAGTGGTCACGACCCGCTCGACCGCCTGATCCACCTCGCTCCACGACACGGCGCCGTCGTCGAGGGCCGCAGCGAGGTGCCCGGCGCGGATCATCCGATAGGGCATCTCCACATCGAGTCCGGCGTGCAGCGAACGGGCCGCGTCTCGGACCCCGAGGATCCAGTCACTGATCACGAAGCCTTCGAATCCCCATTCGCCGCGCAGCACGTCGGTCAGAAGCGCCCGGTTGTCCCCGCACCACTCGCCGTTGACACTGTTGTAGGCGCTCATGACCACGGCCACGCCCTCGTCGATGATGCGCTTGAAGTGGGGGAGGTACACCTCGTGCAGGGCTGCCTCATCGATGGTGATATCGACCTCGAACCGGGCATTCTCCATGGAGTTGCAGGCGAAATGCTTGACGCAGGCCATGGCATGACGCTGCACGCCCCGCGTCAGGGCAGCACCCATCTCGCCGACATGGTGGGGATCTTCGCCGTAGGTCTCCTGGGCCCTCCCCCACGCGGGGTGCCGGAGAACATTGACGCACACCCCGCCATAGAGGTCTGCGCCGACGGCGCGCAATTCCCGGCCGATCGCGTCACCGATGCGCTCTTCGAGGTCGACATCCCAGGTGGCACCCCGGGCCATGCTCACCGGGAAGCAGGTCGCCTGGTCGACGACCACTCCTCGTGGACCGTCGGAGAACGAAAACCCGGCAAATCCCAGTCGCTCCAGGTGGGCGGCCCGAAAGGGGCTCTTGTGATAACCGGCCTCTCCGAGGTAGGCGAGGCCGGCCCAGAACGGCGCATCGCCGTCCAGGCACCAGAGCTTCTCGTCGTTGCTCATCGAGGCAACCAACGCTCGGGCCTTCTGGGTGGCTCCCCCGGTAACCCCATCGGGGGGTCCATCGATGGATTGGGCGCTCGGTCCGGTCGTCACCGGCTCATTCTTCCAGCCGGTCGTCGTCACCGCGCCCGGCGGAACTCGTGCCACGAGAGGGAAAAGCCCGTGTGGGCGCACCGCGTCGGTCGCCACTGTCGAAAGGCGGCGTCCGGCGCGTCGCCTCCCGTCCCTGCCGGCGCAGCGGTCAGGGACGCGGTTGCAGCTCGATGTGTTGCAGTTCGATCATCAGCGGGATCAGGAAGCCGATGTAGGCGCTGGTGAGCGCGCCATCGGCGGCCGAGGTGCCCCGATCAGCGGAACGGACCGGCACCCTGGAGCGAAGGGCGCGCGATCTCGACCGACGCGACCGGGACTCGCAGCCCGACCGTTCCGACGCATCTGCCCACAGACCGCTCGGCCACAGCACCGGCGGCCGGCGCGATCCCGAGAACAGGCCCACCACAACAGGTGCCGCACATCGGCACCGCCGAGGAACCCAACGATGACCACCACCGGCACACATCACCCCGAGATCCTGGACCAGCTCGCGGCGGGGATTGCCAACCTCACGTCGTCCCGACAGTGGCGGCACTACCTCGACTTTCAGAGCCGGTTCCACCACTACAGCTTCGGCAACGTCCTGCTCATCGCGTCGCAATGCCCCGGGGCGACCCGGGTCGCGGGCTTTCACGCATGGCGCAAGCTCAACCGCACCGTCCGCAAGGGTGAAAAGGCCCTGTGGATCTTGGCTCCGATGATGCGCAGGAGATCCGATACCGACGGCGAGGACGAGCGCACGGTCTGGGGTTTCAAGTTCGTACCGGTGTTCGACATCGACCAAACCGACGGTGAGGAGCTGCCGTCGGTCTGCGTCCGGCTCGACGGCGACGATCCGGCGGGCCGGCTCGATCAACTCCGTGAGGTGGCGCGGTCCATCGGCTTCACCGTTATGGACCACGAGTTCTCCGGCGGCACGAACGGCGACTGCTCCCACGAGCTGCACCGCATCCGGGTCGAGACAGCCAATAGCCCGGCCCAACGGGTGAAGACGCTCGCCCACGAGCTGGCCCACGCACTGCTCCACGAGCAGTTCGGCGACCGGGCACTCGCCGAACTGGAAGCCGAATCGACCGCGTACGTGATCTGCCAGGCGCTCGGGATCGATACGAGCGGTTATTCCTTCGGGTACGTCGCAACGTGGGCCGGGGGCGGCGACCCGGCCATCGCCAGCATCAAGGGGTCGTGCGACCGTATCCAAAAGACGGCGGCGGCCATCCTGGGCTCCATCGACGTGGTGGGTCAGGAGGAGGGCGTCGAGGCGCTCTCGTCTGCCGAGACCATCCGCGCCACGCTCGCCTCAGGCGGAACGCACAGCGCCGACATCGCAGGGACCACGCCACGAGGTCCGCCGGGTACAGCCGGGCTTGACACCGCCGGGCCGCCCGTTCATGATCAACTGATCAGTTGAGCAACTGAAAGGTTGAATAGCGTGGCAGACGACCCCTTGAGCACCACCTTCGCCGCCCTCGCCGATCCCACCCGCCGGGCGATCCTCGCCCGGCTGGCGAGCGGGGAGGCTTCGGTCAACGAGCTCGCCCAACCCTTTGACATGAGCCTGCAGGCGGTCTCGAAGCATTTGAAGGTGCTCGAAGGGGCCAGGTTGATCACCCGAGGCCGCGACGCCCAGTACCGGCCCAGCCGGTTCGAGGCGGCGCCACTGGACACCGCCATCGAATGGATTGAGCGGCACCGGCAGGTCTGGAGGGAACGATTCGACCAGCTCGAGCAGCACCTGAGAGTCATCCAACAACCGCACAAGGAGACCGCACCATGACCGATGCCAGCACGAATCTCGGAGAACTCACCTTCACCCGCGTCTACGACGCCCCACGGGAGCTGGTGTTCCGCTGCATGACCACCCCCGAGCACCTCACCCACTTCTGGGGCCCGACCGGTGTCAGCACCCCGGTCGCGAACATCACGGTCGATCCCCGCCCCGGCGGGAAGTTCGAGACCATCATGGTCAACGACGCCGACGGCGCCGAGTACCCGATGTACGGCGTCTTCGTCGATGTGGTCGAGCCCGAGAAGCTGGTCTGGACCGAGCGAGACGTCGAAGGTGGGATGACCACGTCGATCACCTTCAAGGACCTGGGCGACGGCCGGACCGAAACCGTGACCCACCAGACCAACGTCCCCGAGATGTTTCGCTCCCCCGAGGCCCAGGCCGGTCTGCAGAGCAGCTTCGACCGCTTCGACGCCTACCTGGCCACCCTCTGAGCCGAGGTAGCGGATGCTCGTCGGTCCTCGGCCGAGATGGGCGCGGCCCGTGGACCCTGCCTACCCAGATCCGATAGCTCGTCTCCACCTCCCGCCGTGGCCCGGTCCGATATGGCAGCGTGGACCATGGCCGCCGTTGGCGTCGATGGCTGCAAGACGGGATGGATCGCCGTCGCTCTGCGCCAGGACGCTGCACCACAGGCGTACTACCTCCCGAGCATCGACGCCCTGGACCACGCGATCCCCGACGCCGAGACGATCGCCATCGACATACCGATCGGACTACCCGATGCCGGCCGGCGGCGCGCAGACGTCGCGGCGAAAGCACGGCTCGGTCCTCGACGCAACTCGGTGTTCCTGACTCCCGTACGTCCCGCTCTCGAGGCGGCGGATCACGCGAGCGCCACCGCCCTGTCTGAGCAACTCACAGGATCGGGGATCAGTCAGCAGTCGTACGCACTCCGGGCGAAGATCTTCGAAGTGGAGCGGTGGTTACCCGCAGCGCCTTGCGGCGTCTGGGAGGTACACCCCGAGCTGTCGTTTGCTCTCTTGCTCGGCGCGCCAGCTCAAGCGTCGAAGAAGTCCTGGGCGGGAATGGTCGAACGCCGCGACGCCCTCCTCCAGGTCGGAATCGACTTGGACCGTGTCCCGAACGCAGTCGCCGGTCGCGCCGCGGTCGACGACATGCTGGACGCCGGGGCCGCCGCATGGACTGCGAGGCGATTGTTCGAAGGCGCCGCTCTTTCGTTTCCGGTTCCCCCGGACATCGACGCCTCGGGAAGAACGATCGCCATCTGGGCCTGACCGGCGACATCACCCGGCGGACCGGTCCTTTTTGATCAGTCGACGCTTCGATACGGATCTGCACGTGGCGATGACGGGCCGGTCAGCGGACGCATGCCAAGGCCGGCCTCCTAGTCGGGTGTTCGAGACGTCGGAGTAACGGCACCATCGCTCGGAGCAGGCGCCGTTGGGACTGCGGGATCACCGGTTGGTGCAGCATCAGCTGCGAGCGCCACACCGGCACCGCGCGCCTTACCGGTCGGATGTCGGATGAGCTTGCGCAATTGGATCATACGGACCGATCCGAGCGCCAGCACCACCAGTGCACCCAACGCGGCGGCCGCCAGCAATGCCACCGCAAGGGGCAGCCGGCCCGATGCCGTGACAAAACTCACCTTCACCGATCGGAGATTCTGGAAAACGAACAACAAGATCACTGCCAACAGGATCAGAGCGGGAAGCACCCGAAGCCAGATCCGCGAGGCCCGCGTCGAAGGGATCGCCGTCGCGCCCGGGGCTGCTGACGCAGTGGTGGCCTGGTCCCCGGCGGCCGTCGGGCCCTCCGGGACGACCGACGGAGCGGGCACTCCGTCAGTTGATGATTCGGGTTCTCGGGCTCCCATGAAACCCCAATCCTCCCCCTGCGGCGGGGTGCTTGAGTTACCAACAGCTTACCCATCGATGCCACGCTGCCCCTATGGCCAGCCGGCTTCCGAAGAACGCGACCGGCCGACCAATAAGATCCGTGGTGTTCCCAGGTTTCGCGCACCGGAGAACCCGGGTCAATCGAACAGCGTGTGGTCGGTCCCCCCGGGCCGGCCCGGTGCCATGCCTCTCGGGCTATTGGCCGGCGACATGTTGCGGATGCTGGTCCCATTTGACCTCCATCGTTACCAGCGGGAGGTCGTCCTGTTACCCGCCGCCACGTTTGGAGCAGGATCGTGCCCTCCGATTGGGACTCTGGACGTTCAGGCGCCCGGCATGCCCGCCGGCGGCGCCACGGGCACTGGGATCTTCGGCAACTTGTTAAAGCACACGAAGACCTGGTGGCCCTGTCCGAACACCGGGACGAACTTGTCGCCGCTCACCTGAATGAACGCGCTGCAGTCGGGATAGACGTGGCCGGCATGTCCGGACTTCTCCCAGTTCACCGGATTGGTCAGCCCGTAGGCGGTGAATTCGGTGAGCTTGTTCGTCTGGTCGATCACGTTTTGCTGGGTGAGATCCGACCCAGCAGCCCGGACGCCAGCGGCGAAAAGCGCGGCCGACTCCCACCCTTGAATCGCGACTTCGTCATGCACCCACTTCGGCTCGTACTTCCTCATGGCGCTCAGATAGGCCGCCAGCCCCGGGTAGTACTTGGTCGGGGCGTCGAAGGGGACGTGGGCGACCGTGAAATAGACGCCCTTCATCAACGACGGGTACTGCTGGAGCGTGCCCTGATCGTCACCGTTGAACCAGAGTTGGTGCGTCTTGAGCCCGTATTGCTGTATGGCGCGGGCCATGGCGATGTTCCCGGTTATGTCCATGCAGCTGACCACGAGGTCCGTCCCCGCTTGCTGCATCCGCTGGACGTCCGATGAGATTCCCGAACCCGGGTACGACACGTTGACGTCCGTGTAGCCGACGTGGAACCCCCGAGCCGTGAGTCCCTTAGCCACCGAAGCGCAGGCGTCAGAAGAGGCAGAAACTCCATAGGCCACCACGGCGATCGAGGTGGAATGCAATTTGTGGGCCAGGTAGGCGGGTGCCTCGGATGCTGAAGGTTCATAGATCACCGAGCCACCGGCCGCGAAGAGGTTGTCGGGTCCGGCCCAATTCTCTGTCACGTCGTAGCCGTAGGTCGGGGTATTGGTGGTGACGAAATAACTGGGGGAGAAGAATGCAGTCGCCATGCCGACGGCCGCGAACACATGGTCTTGATCGATCAACGTGTGTGCAAGCTGATTAAACTGGCTGGGGTTCCCGCCGTCATCGAGGCTGTGGGCGAGCACGAGATTGCGACCGTTGATGCCGCCCTTTGCATCGACCATGTCGAAGTACGCGCTCACACCGGGTACCAGGGACTCGAAATCGGCCGCGATCGGTCCCGAGAGGGTGGAGATCGCCCCGACGTCGATCTGGGTGGGCGTGACACCGGGGGCACTGGTGCTCGCTCCCGTTCCCGATGCACCGAAACCGCTGCCAGCAATCACCAGGAGCAGCGCCGTCGTGACTGCCCGCGCGCCGCGCAGCCCTCCAAGATGCATCCGGTTCGGTCGAACTCTCATATGTCCCCCCCGCTTTCGGTGACTCCTGCAACGTACATCCCGTCACGCCGGATTGGGCGAATGTTTGCCCAATCCTTCATCCGAGCCGGCTCGACTAGGAATCGGCGGCAGGGACTCAATCTGCAAGCGCTAGAAAAGCGGCCCCGACTTCTCGTTGGTCCGGATTCTGCCGGCTGAATCGGTCTGGTCGAGGATGGACCGCCCGGTCAGCGAAAACACCGTCTCATCATCGGACTGCCTCCACAGGTCGAGCAGCGCGATGGATAAGGGATCGCAGCCATAGCGCATTGGTCCTGTCTCATCAAGGATGGCGTCTGCGATCAGCACCGCGGCGTCAGCGGGATCTGCGACTTGAGGATCCGCGTACTCTCTGCGCAGCCGGCCGGCCTCTTCGGCCAATTCTCGGTAGTGATCGCAACGGTCTGCGGCCTGTTCCCCCGTACTGAGTTGAAACATATCGGTATCAATGGGACCCGGTAGAATCTCGACCACTCGAATTCCGGAGGCCGCCACCTCGACGCGAAGACTTTCATTAAATGCGGAAACGGCAGCCTTGTTGGCGCGGTAGGCCGAATAGAAGGGCACACAGGCGAGGATCGACGAAGAAGTGATGTTGCAGACCACTGACGGCTGATTCGCTCGCAACATCGGAATGGCTGCCTTCGTCATCCCGACCACGCCCAGGACGTTGGTCTCGAAGAGTAACCGCCAGTCCCCAATGCTGCTGTGCTCGACAGGTAGGTAGTCCGTGTCGATGCCGGCGTTGTTCACGAGAACTTGGAGCTCATCGGGTATCTCATAAGAGCTCGGGTCAGTGACGTCCAAATGGCGGAGAGTCAAATGGCCGGAGGTCTCCTGTGAGAGCTGGCGGCCATCTATGGGGTCGCGCATCGTGGCGATGGTGTCCCATCCACGATTTGCCAACTCGAGGGCGATCGCCCTCCCAATTCCCCTGCTTGCGCCGGTGACGAGTGCAACTCCTCTGATGTCCATCCGTACATTGTCGCCCCACGGACGCCGCAGCGCCCACTGGCTCCGGCGTTGGCGGACGCGCGGGTTTGGCCGTTCCCCGACAACCCCTCATCCGGAGTCAGCGCGGGTTCATCCTCCGCCTCCGACGTAGTAATACGACCCGTCACAGCGGAATCCGCCCTTTGGCGGGTCAGCCACCCGGACGAACTGGCCGTTGACCACCTTGGTCAGGAGGTAGCAGACCGAGGGCATCTTGCCCGCCGGATTGGCGGTGGTCAGGAGCCCCGAGGCGTTGAACGCCGTCACTTTGCGCAAGGCGGCCAACACTTTGCCCCGGGTGGGGTTCGGGCCCGCAGCACGCAGCGCCTGGACGAACAGTTGGGCCGACGTCCAGCCGAACATCGAGTACAGGTCGGTGTGGTACCCGGGGCTGACCACCTGGACCCAGTGGTCGAAGGTCTTGACAGCCGGGATGTATTTCGAGTCCTGTCCGAGAAAAAGAGCCGACCCCGAATCGAGCCACACGCCGTCGGTCGCCGCCTGGGCGACGGCGCTTGCCCCACCGGACAACTTGATGAACTGGTTGTCGTAGATTGGGCCGCCCGAGGTGACCAGCATGGGGTGCCAGTTCTGTTGGTTCATGTCTTGGATGATGAGCGCATCGGTGGTCACCGACTCAGCAGTGATATCGAGCAACTGGACCCCGGCGTTGCGCATGCTGATGATGTTCTGGGTGAAGTCGGTCTGAAGGGGGTTGGTGTATTGGGAGTAGACGATCTTGTAGCCCAGGTGCTGCATCGCCCCTTTGATCCCGAGCCAGTGGTTGATGGCCGTCGTCACGTTGCCGGCGAGACCGGCCGCGTGCTGAATCGCCTTGGGGTAGTGCTGCTTGAAGTACAAAAAGGGACCGGTCTCCCATGCCGTGAAGGTCGGGGCGACGCTGAACTCGTTCGGCAGGGCGCTGGTGCTGGTGTCGAGGGTCTCGGAGACATCCGACATTGCGGGGGCCCCGGCCAGTACCTGGCAACCCGAGCTGTCGAACAAGGAGAAACTGCCCACCAGAGCGAAGTTGTTGGCCACCGCCTGGGTCGTTTCGACCTTGTTCTGTTCGGCGTTAAACCCGTCGTCGTAGGAGGTCACCTTCAGGGTGCGGCCGTAGACGCCGCCATGAGCGTTCACGTAGGCGAAGTAGGCCCGCACCCCCACCGGTGCGCCGCTGAACAGCCCGGGGACCGGCCCGGACTCGATCGAGACGTTGCCGACCGTCACCGTCTTCGGGGTGACCCCGGTGGTCGAGTCGAGATCTGCCGTCGTCGCCGTGGCCGGAGTGGCGCAGGGCTTGACAGCAGGCGGGGTGCTGCCCGGGGTCTTCGGTGTCGTGGCGCCGACCGCTCCCGGCACCGCTCCGACCACGGCGGTGCCGGCCAACACGGTGACCAACGCCAACAGAGCCAGCCGGTGCCCTGGTCTCCCGACTACTCCGATCCCCGTACCCCTGTTCATTCGCCCCCCTCATCCTCGACGACCTGGTCCTCCACTACGCCAGGGCCGTGACCGAGGAGTATATTGTATACGTTCTACCGTATGGCAGCGGTGGCCGGCCGGCGCGAGCTTGGCAAGGTGATCTGCGTTCCACCGCACGTCATCAGGATCATCCACGTTTGAGGGGTACATGCAGATCTGGCTAGGCCAACTCCACCTTCCCCCACAATGAGCAGCCTTACAGTCCCGACGACCTTACGAAGCTCGCCGACGCGGGAGTGAGTGTCATTCGGCGAGGGCGCTTGGCGAGTCGTTACCTCATCAGAGGGCGTGCGAAGCTCAGTTCATGGCCGTCTGGGTCATGGATGTGGAAGTAGCGCTCGCCCCATGGCGCATCTTCAGGTGCGGTTTCGGGATCGAACCCGGCCGTGAGAGCGCGTCGGTACATCGCGTCCACGTCGTCGACCCACAACACGACTCGGCCCCAGACGACCCGTCCGACGGAGTCGACCGTGTCGAGCTGAAGGTTGAGGTAGCCAGCGCCGACCCGAAAGCTCGTAAAAGGCGCTTCTGGTCCGCCGTAGAGCAAATGGAAGCCGAGCGCGTCGTAGAAGGCCACGGCCTCAACCATGTCAGCGGTCAGGAGCGTTATCGCGCTGATGCTCTCGACCGGCTCCCGTTGCACACGAGCCAGTTTTGCAGGAAAGACGTCGAGCCACGGTGCGGGTGAGCCCATGCCTTCGGTCGCGGCCAGGGGAAACGGTTCGTCATGACTGGGTGCCCAGATCACCTGGTTCGGTGTGACCCTTGTTATCGTGGATCCGCACGCCGCCCGGGTTGAACGGGCCGTCAAGAGAGGGCACGCGGTGGCCAGGTTCATTCGGAGGTCGACCAGAAAGACACTTGCGGGGACCGGGGCCGCCGACGCTCGGTCGGTGACCTCAGTGCGGGGTAGGGCGGGATCGCGGGGAATTGTGATTCTGGTGGCAGCCGTCTCCTCGGTGCTCATCGCCGGGTGCGGGACCTCGACGAAGCCCGCGTCGCCCGCGTCGACCAACTCGACGACTGCCGCCCCCACCACGTCGGCTGCCCCGGGTACGACCACCACCACCGGCGGCACGCCAGAGTTCTATGAGGTTCGCACCGGGAAGGTCAAGGGCCTGGGGACGGTACTTGTTAACGGGCAAGGATTGACCCTGTACCTCTTTGTGCCGGACAAGCAGTCGGGTACCTCCACTTGCTACGGCGACTGCGCCCAGGCCTGGCCCCCGCTGCTTCTCCCTACCGGGGTGACCATGCCGGTGGCCGGTACCGGCGTGCAATCCGCGCTGCTCGGGACCACCCATCGTACGGACGGCACCACCGAGATCACGTACAACAAGTGGCCCCTTTATCTGTACGTCACCGACTCCGAGCCCGGCCAAGCCACAGGCCAAGGGGTAAACAACCTCGGCGGTCTCTGGTACGTCGTGTCACCCGACGGTCACGCAATCACTGCCCGCACCTAGCCCGAGTGCCGCCCATCGCTTGCCCATGACTACATCCAGTTACCCGAGCTCGCCGGGCCACAGCAGTTCCGGCCCGGCAGAGCGGCCGAGAAAGAATTGCGGCCGGTGGCAACGACGCGAAGGTGCTGGCAAACGGGCCGTACATACGCAGCCGCAAGGTGCAAATGCCTTCCCAAGTACAGCCCAGCCAGCGCTCAGGTCCCGATCAGCCTCGACCTACGGGTTAGACACCCGGAGATCTAGCTGAGGCACCCCTCGTCGCCCAGACCATCACCTCTCCATTACTCTGGCACCATGACCGAGGGACGCGAGCGGAGCCAGGTATCGCATGGGAGCTCCGGGGCGCAGACTGAATTGCAGCGCGCCGAGGCCCTCCGAGACGTGCTCGATTTGGCCGAGGCGATCGACCGTGGCAAGGACGCCGAACGCAGCCGTGGCGCTCACTGACAAGATCGTCGCAGTCCACGAGACACTTTCTGCTGCGGACATACCGCATGCCTTCGGGGGTGCGCTCTCGCTCGGCTACCACTCTGCCCCTCGTGGTACTCGGGAGATCGATCTCAACGTATTCCTACGGCCAACGATGCTCAACGAGGTTGTGGCCGCATTGGCCCCGCTCGGCGTATCGTCGCCAGAGGATTCAGGCCCCAGGGTCCCGACCAGTGGCGTCCGATGCCCGTGGGACGAGACCCATGTGGATCTCTTTTTACCCTACGATGACGAGTTCTTCGAAGCGGTCCAGGCGCGCATCGAGGAGCACATCTTTCTCGACTCTTCAGACAACGAACATACCCTTCCGTTCCTTTCGGCAGAGGACCTCGTGATTTTCAAGATCAACTTCAACCGTCCGAAGGATTGGGTCGACATCGGATCGATCCTGGAAGAGAAGCCCCTTGACGTGGAATACGTCGAGAAATGGTTGCTGCACCTCCGAGGGGACCGGGTATGGCCGGACCTCCGCCGATTCTTGCGAATGGCGGAGAAGACTCAGCCGTCGGCGACATCGAACGAATAGCTCCTCCGCCGGCCGCTCCAAGGTGGAAGGGTCCTGGCCTCGGCGGACGAGGACCATTGCGTGATGACTGTCGGGTTGAGCAACCGCCCATAGGCGCGGATCTTCGAGGTCAACGTCTGCCGTGGGGAGCGTCTTCCGGCTTTAGGTGCCTACGGCGTAGGCGAGTGACCGGAGAACTCAAATCTTCGGGTTACGTGCCCGAAGGTCTTCTGTCCCAGGCGTCGCCGACAGTGTCATGAGTGCTCCGGGATCCGGCTAATGGCTGGACGGCTCCGTCCGCCTGCCTGGCGCTTGATGGGGCCTCTATGGCAGGGCACTCGGATCGCCGGCTCAAGCTCTTGAGATTGGCGGCTCCCGTTCTCTCGAGTTCGAGCTCGCCTCGAGTCGAGCCGATCTGATGGATATCTACGTTTGGTTCGCCGCCCGATGAGTTTCGGCGGTCGGTTTGTGACCGGAAGCCTCGAGGCCGGCACGGGTTAAAGTTTCCGCGTGACGAGTTCCGAGCCGTGGCGACTTGCTGCCCCCGAGGCATTCGCCGCGTTCGACAGGGTGGAGGCGACCGCAGCAACGACAATCGAGCCCGAGCTGCTCGGTCCGGTCCGGAAGGCCGTCGCGGGGATCTTGCGTAACGAGGTTGAACTTGAGAGGACGCCGGTAGTGGGCATTCCCTCCGAACACGACGGTCGCGTCGGGGCCTGCGTCCGCTTTGCCGAGCATTTCGTCATCGACGTCAACGGCGTGTCCGACGACGAGCGTGCCGCGCTGTCGGAGGCGCTCGGCACCGAGGCGTTCACGTTCGTCCAGACCCTGTTCGTCGTGGATGTGTTCCAGCGGGCACGCCTAGCGCTCGCCCATCTCCACGACGTCCCCTACGGCCCGGCACTTCCACCCCGGCGCGACAACCTCTGGGCGGCACTTGAGGCCTTCATGCGCACAGTCGCACAGGAAAGCGCCCTCGACCCTGTCACCACCGAGCTCGTCCGACTGCGGGGGGCGGCCGTCCACAACTGTCGGCTCTGCCGCTCCCGACTGAGCGTCAAAGCCATCGACGCCGCGGGCGATCCGGCGCTGTTCACCGCCGTCGAGGACTACGAAGGAAGCTCACTGAGCCGGCGCCACAAGGTCGCGCTCCGCCTCACCGACGCCGTGATCACACAGCCGTCGCTCATCGACGGCCTCCTCGTGACTCAGGTCGACAAAGAGCTGACGACAGCCGAGTCGACCGAGATCGTGCTCGACGTCGTGCGCAACGCGGCCAACAAGATCGCGGTCGCGTTCGCGGCAGACGCACCCCGGGCCACCGGCGCCATCGAGTTCTTCGACATCGACAGCTCGGGCGAGGTCGTCGCTGACGTCGATGCCGACGCCGTGCGACGAGCCACCGCTCCGTGAGGTCGGTGGCGACCTAGCGGCATCTGTCCTCGGCAAGGACGGGTTTTCCCCAATTCGCCTAGAGCACGAAACATCACGCACGCTGGCGTAAAACAACGCCGTCAGAGAGATTCCGGAGCGTCCACGAATTCTGTTGGCTACACGTGAGACAAGCTTCGTCGGGTACCGACCCCGATGATCGTCGCGGCGGTGAGTGCAAATGCGAATCAATTGTCAGCTTCGAGAATGTCTTGTTACATCCTACCGCTACCTTGTTTCGTGAAGGTGCGGGAGATCATCCGAGAAATTGAAGAGGATGGCTGGATCGGTGTGCGACAGACGGGCACCCATCGCCAATTCCGCCATCCATCGAAACCGGGAACCGTCACCGTTCCAGGCCAGAAGGGGGATGAATTGGCGAAGGGACGGTTGGTAGCATTGGCAAGCCGGACTATCTCGGAGGCGGCGATGATGGAGTACGCAATTGTGATTGAGGACGCGGGGTCCAACTACTCCGCTTATGTGCCTAATCTTCCGGGCTGTGTCTCAACCGGCGGCTCCGTCGAAGAAGCCACCTCGAATATTCGTGAGGCGATCACCCTACATATCAAATCGCTCCGCGAGCATGGCGAAGAGGTTTCAATGCCAACGTCGCGTGCCGGCACGGTCCAGGTCGCCTAGTCGTCACACCCTGGGGCATTAGTACCGCGTCAACCAAAGTTCGCGTTGTCCAGAACATCGGAACTTACGGACACCCGTCTTCTCTGATCTGACGCTGGGCAAAAACGTGGTCTGACTGCATGGCACTATGTACGTATGTCGGCTGGCTCCCAAGGTGAACTCGTCCCGGGTTGGCTCCTCAATGAAGCCGACGCGGCCGGGCGTGAGAATCTCGATCCCGGACACGTTGCCCGGTACGACCTCAAGGAAGATGCAAGAGCTGAGGAAGAAGTTGAACTTTGTGAGTCGCTCGGCCTCGGGCCGTTATCGACCGTTGTCGAGTTCGGCAGCGGCACCGGGCAGTTCACAATCGCCGTGGCCCCAAAATGCAAGCGGATCGTCGCCGTGGACGTTTCACCCCTGATGCTCGACCGGTTGCGATCCAAGGTCGCCAACGGGGCGATCGCGAACGTTGTCCCAGTTCAGGCCGGGTTCCTGACCTACCGGCACGAGGGTGATCCGGCTGACTTCGTGTACTCCCGTTACGCGCTCCACCATCTCCCCGACTTCTGGAAGGCCGTTGCGCTCGATCGCATCCACGGGATCCTTCGGCCATCTGGCGTGTTCCGGCTTTGGGATGTCGTCTTCAACTTCGATCCTGCGGACGTAGCGGAACGAATCGGCAGCTGGTGTTCGTCGGGAGGCTCGACGATTGAGGAGGAGTGGAGCCGAGCCGAGCTTGAAGAGCACGTACGTGACGAACACTCCACATTCACCTGGGTTCTTGAGCCGATGGCCCAACGTTGCGGATTCGACGTGGAGGCAGCCGAGTTCTCCGACGACGGAATCAGTGCCAAGTACGTGCTGCGGCGGAAATGAGCTCTTCTCACGTCTCGACTGGCCAACGCAATGTCGCAAACGTTGCCTGACGCGGAACAATGTGAGCTTGATGGATCAGATCACTCGGTTTCTCCGAGAGATAATCTTGGTGATCTGTAAGATCCGAATACTGAGCAGTCGGCCCAACGGGGGGTGAAACCGATGTTCGACCGAAGGGCATTACAAACCGTGCTCGCCCTCGTAACTGGACTCGCCGGAATCCTCGTCGTCTCATCTGCAATTGCCGCGTCCGCTGCCCAACGGACGGATACAAGCGAGAACGCTCCGCGAATAATCATCGACACCGACCTGTCCCTGTGGTGGGACGATGCGACCGCTGTCGGCATGGCAAACGTGCTGGAACAGCGGGGGAAGATCCGGATACTCGGCGTGATGTCCGATGTCCGCAATCCACTGGCAGTTGCCGCTATCGATGCGATCGACACGGCCTACGGTCACCCCCACCTTCCCCTAGGTGCCGTAACCAACAGCAACGCCGACACTGCACCGCACGGATACACCAATGTCCTGGTCGCGAAACTTCCACACTCCATCTCTTCGAGCGCCCACGTCGCGAGTGCCGTGACTCTTTACCGCCACCTCCTGGCGGTCCAACGTGACCACAGCGTAACTATCGTCGCTATTGGCGCATACACCAACCTGGCTGGCTTGCTGCGTTCGAATCCAGGTCAAGGAAGTTCGCTCGATGGACGTGCTTTGGTGGCGGCGAAGGTAAAGCGATTGGTCATCGAAGACGGGCTCTTTCCCAATGGTGCTCCACCTCTAACCAATCAGAAGTTGGATCTAACTTCGGCGCGTGAGGTCGTGTCCGGCACGAACTGGCCCACGCCGATTGCCTGGGTCGACGGCTTTACCGGTATCAACACCAAAGTCGGAGGGTTGTTGTGCACGACGGTGGCACCTAACAATCCAATGAGAATCGTCTACGAGGCGGAGTTTGGATGCGGGCCGCCGGGCGACGGTGACTGGGACGGACCGACCCTCCTGTACGCGGTCGGGGGCATCCAGGGTCTCTTCTCTGAGCTCGGACAGGGCGGCGCCGCCTACGTGAACGCCCAGGGTGGATTGTCGTGGCGCGCAGATCCCGAGCGTCCGCACGACATCTACATCCATGTCGCCGACCAGGCCGCTCTCAATCAACGCATCGACTTGCTAATTGCTGCCAAGTAGCAACGACGGGTTGAATGTGATGGCGAGCTGCGATTTGAAACTGTGGCCTTCGGGTTCAACACCGGAAGGTCCGCATAGTCTTCGAACTTGGTCAGCCGCTGATGTCCTCTAAGGCTTGGGCCAAGTCTTGTTCGTTGTACCACCGTTTTGGCTCTGAATGATGAGTGAACTCATTCCAGGGATGAAGCTCCACGCCGACCTCTCCGCGGACGTGACGCTGATTGTCCACGTCAGCCCAACGCTGGGAGTACACAGCATCGACGCTCTTTAAACGTTTGCTCCCATCTCTGGCTGCGCTCGGTAAGTGTTCGAGTCGGCCTCCGACGCCTTCGTAGCTGCTCGACAGCCGTCGACGGCTCGAATCCTCTTCCCGGTAGTGGAAGTGGTGCGTGACTATTCCGAGCACTGGCTCCACGAGTTGGGAGCGGTCAGCAGATTCACACATGTGGAATCCCCTACCGATCGCGATGAAGGGGCCTTCTTGGTCGAACCGCTGGAGCGGATGTTTCCAATGGTTTTGTCGACATCTCGGGATCGACGGCTGCCAGAACGGCTCGCAAAAGGGTTGAAAATCGATCGGGTGAAAGCCCCGGATGTATTCGGGCTTTTGGTGGGGATAATGCTGGTAGAAGGTCGAGCCGACGATCCGAAACCGCCGGTCCAGGCCATCGACATACTGTTTGATCGTCTGCCCCTCCGGTCCGTGTGGAAATTCGTCGTCATCCAGCCAGAGCCACCAGATGTGAGCTGAGGGCTCCTTGCAGGAGATCCGCCAGACGGCGGCGTTCATCAGCTGAACACGCAGATTCTCCTCAAACGCCGTTGTCTTGTAGATCTCCGCTACCTCAGCCCCGGCCGCCAGAGCACGGGGCACGGTCTCGTCCGTGCTCGCATTGTCAACGAGATAGACCCTCTCAGCTCCCTGGGTAAAGGCATTGGCGACCGTCGCCTCGATCACATCCTCGTCGTTGTAGGAGCCGAGGATGGCAAACAGGCGCGAGTCCGCGACGGGGCTTCGTATTTCGGGATTCGCCTCTGCTCGACACCAATTTGGAGTCCAGCGCAATCCGGAAAGCAGGTCTCGGCCGCGGTGTGCGGCAACCGCAGCTCGGCTCACAAAACGGCTCACAGGTCCTCCAACCACGGGCCCATCTGGACGCCAGCCAATATTGTCACCTGGTCGCTACAGCAGGATCGATTCGAAGGGAGGCTCATTGGGCGAGCCTCGGCCACTCAATATCCAGGGCGGAGGTGCGCCCATGCGCCCGACCAGACCGTGGACGAGCCCCACCAGAATCGCCCGGAAGGCCCTCCTGATAACCCGGTCGCTTGGATGCATGATCAAGGATCGAGCCTCGGCTCCGAGCATCCAGATCATGTCCCCGGCAAGCAGCCACATGGGCAGCGTGCGGGACCGCCGCCAAGTGGCCAACCAGACACTGTTGCGGGCATCGAAATATTGCCGTTCGGGCCAGAAGGTCCCGGTCCGCAGAACACTGAGTTGATGCGGAAGCCACTTGAGCCGCCAGCCGACCTGAATCAGTCGCAGAGAGAAATCGAAGTCGTCCGCTCCGAAGAAGAGCAAGGACTCGGGCGGTCCGATCTCGCGAACGGCTTCCATCCTGATCAAGGACGGTGACCACGCAAGCAATCGCGGCGGTCCAGCGCCGTTGTAGCGAAAGCAATGTTGGTTCTCCAACCCCACTCCGGCAACGCCAGGTTCCATTGCGGCTTTCAGGTCAGTCAAGAGTTCGTTGGTGGGGACGGTGTCGTCATCAAGAATGAGTACCGCATCCGCGTCTTGGAGACGATGAAGACCAATCGAGACCGCCGCCGATTGTCCACGGTTTGTGCCGTCGGCGATCACCTCGACCCGGACATGGTCTCCAAAATCCGTCGATTCTTGGATCCGTACCGGATCAGGGGAGTTGTCCACCACGCACACCGCAGAAACACCAGTCAGGCCAGCCACGCCACTTACGCAGCGTTGGAGAGAGTCCGGGCGACAGTAGCTGGTGACCAGGACGCCAATCCGTTCAATCGGGTTGTCGGAACGCCGAGGGTCCATCTGAGCCGACCGCCTTCTGTACCGGTCGCCTGACAGTTGGGTCGCCAGCCATCGACGAGGCCCGTCGGGACGGCGGCCGGCCAGATCCTCGTATGTGGTCACGTGGAGCGCTATAGCGCCAGAGTCATCTGGGGAACGAACCAACGGCAGAACCGACGCTTTTGGATGGGCACCAACCAGTCGAACTCGCTGGAGAAGCTCGTCAGAACTGAAGATGACTCGAGAAAGCCCTACGGCACGAAGCTTCTTGCGCTCTCGAAAGACGGTAAGAACCACCGGCGCTGGGCACGCCTTGTAGGTCCACGGGCCTACACGTTGATCATCGTCTGAAGTTAGATGGGCGACATCAAAGTCACCGTCCAGGATCAATTCCGCCAGAGAGGGCGATCTTATGATCCGAACGGAGTCTGCTTCGAGCAGATGATCCATCGGATGGGCTGAGTGGACGATCACATCGTGCCCACGCAACGTGAGCCCAATGGCGAGGGACGTCACGTGCGTCTCAAGTTCAGCATCTGGGGCCGGATAGGAAAGTAGGATCCGCATCACATCGTCTGGTCGGGCACCGGGCAATTGGACCGGGGTATCGTCTCACGAATGAGTAGCCAGGCAATTCTGGCGTTCGTCGATCGTGCCCTGCGTCAAGCGGTAGTCCATGCCAATCGCATTCTCGAAGTCGGTGCGCTGGACATAAATGGCTTAGGTCATCGATGACGGTGCCTGCGCCGGAGCATTGGCTTGGCTAAACCGTCGAAGTGATCCTGGGCATAACGATTGACGGTAATAACGCAATCCGTTATGCTGAGAATGTGCTCCAGTCATTCAATGACAGGGACTCCGAGCACGTCTGGCGGCGCCAGCGAGTACGGAAATTTGATGAGAGTGTGCAGCGAGCAGCACTACGCAAACTTCTCATTCTCGATGCAGCCGAGATACTGGGCGACTTGCGCGTGCCACCGGGGAACCGGCTCGAAAAACTTCGGGGGCGACGGTCAGGTCAGTACAGCATTCGGGTCAACCAGCAATGGAGGATCTGCTTTCGATGGACTAAGGCCGGTCCCGAAAGTGTTGAGATTGTCGATTATCACTGAAGGGAGATTACGGTGACCACCAATCCAACCATGGCACCTGTCCACCCAGGGGAAATCCTCCTGACGGAATACCTTGAGCCCCTTGGGGTCACTCAACACAAGGTGGCCGTCGCCATTGGGGTCCCCCCTCGTCGAATCAATGAAATCGTCCACGGGAAGCGGGGCATTAGCCCCGATACTGCATTGCGTCTGGCTCGGTACTTCGGCACTTCTGAGCGGTTTTGGCTGAACCTTCAGGGCCGATACGACCTTGAAGTCGAGCGTGACCGCCTAGTCGACACCCTTGATGAAATTGAACCACTCAGGAGTGCGTAAAGGAAGGTCCTCGACGAAACCCGGATCAGTGCATTCCGATCCCTCGTGTGTCGCACTGGATTGTGAGAAAGCCTTCGGGCTGGGCACCGAAGTTGCGCAGATTCCGAGCGCGCCCCCGCCACCAGGTTGTGCAGCCGACAATGACTGGTTACACGGAGGTCGGGGGTTTGCCTAGCCACTCCTCGTTACAGAACCCGACGGGCTCAAGTAGGTTTCCGCAGGGATATTCGGACAGAGGGTGTGACTGATCGACCATGGGAAGAGTGGACGGCAAGGTAGCCGTAGTCACCGGTGGCGCGGGCGGAATTGGCGAGGCGGCGGCACGGGCTCTTGCGAGGGAAGGCGCCCATGTGGCCGTCGTCGATATAAACGAAGAGGGCGCCACGCGAGTAGCCGAGGCGATTGAACAATCGGGGGGATCTGCCGTCGCGGTGCGGGCCGATGTCTCGGAGGAGATCGACGTGATATCAGCGGTGCGATCTGTGATCCAGCACTACGGCCGGCTCGACGTTCTTCACAACAACGCGGCTCTCACTGACCCGACGTTTCTGTCGAGCGACAACCAGGTTGTCGACATGTCGCTCGAGGTCTGGGAGAGGGCGATGGCGGTCAATCTGCGAAGCCAAATGCTGACCTGCAAGCACGCCATTCCCGAGATGACTCGCTCGGGTGGGGGCTCCATTGTGAACATGTCCTCCGGCGCGTCGCTCAAAGGGGACCGGACACGCACGGCCTACGGAGTCTCCAAAGCTGGCGTCAACACGCTCACGATGTACGTGGCCGCGGCGCACGGCAAACAGGGGGTGCGAGTCAATACCATCGTTCCTGGCCTCATCATGACCGATTCCGTCCGGGCCCACCTCACCGAAGCCATGCTGGCCGTGCTCGGCCGATCGACACTCACGCCACGGGTGGGACAACCTGAAGACGTGGCCAACCTCGTCGTCTTCCTGGCGTCCGACGAGTCCTCCTACATCACAGGCCAGATGATCGCCATCGATGGTGGCATGTCTGTCCATGTAGGCGACTTCGGACAAAATCGGAATTGAGTCAGACGGACTGCGGTCGCCAATTCGAGCAATCCGACGTTGGACGGCTCAAGGCGGTCCGAGAATGTAGGAGCCGTTGTCTGGATGGTGGTACCAGCCGCTCGAAGCCTGGGTTCCTCCGTCGACATGAATGGTCTGCCCCGTGATGTAACTGGAAAGGTCACCGGCGAGAAAGACCGCCGCACCCGCCATCTCGTCGACGTGGCCCGGTCGACCTATGGGGACGGTGAGGCCAAAGCGCGCCTCAGCTCCAGGAGGTGCGACGGATGCCAATCCTTCGGTCAGAGTGATATCGGGCGCGAGAGCATTCACCCGGATTCCGTGGGGAGCGAGCTCGAGGGCAGCCGTCTTGGTGAAATTGATCACCCCAGCTTTTGCCGCGGCGTAGGCCGCGTAGCCCGGCGCCGCTCGTACACCCTCGATTGAGGTCACGCTGATGATGCTTCCACCCGTCTCATGTTGCACCATCACCCGAGCCACTCGCTGGGTGCACAACATGACGTGCTTCAGATTGGCTCGGTAGAGCGCGTCCCATCCGTTTTCCGAAGTCTCTAGGAGTGGCGAGGAAAACACCCCGCCAGCGTTGTTGACCAGGATGCTCACGGGTCCGAGTTCCGCCACTGTCCGGGTGAGCGCCGCATCGACTTGGGCCGAGTCGCGTACGTCGGTGGCGATGGCGAGTCCGTCAACGAGTTCTTCGGCTGCGGCATTGGCGGCCTCTTCGTTCTGCTCCCAAATCGCCACTGAGGCACCGAAGGCGGCGAGGCCGAGTGCGATCCCACGACCAATCCCTGAGCCGCCGCCGGTCACGACCGCAGTCCGGTTGGTGAGAAGCGCTGCCGATGGGACGATGGGCACCGTCTGGTGAGCTTAGCTACAGTCCAAGGGCGACGACTAACGAGAGCTGAACATTGCGAAAGGAAGTTGCGCGTGCCCCGCATTGAGCCGATTCCAATCGACAAACTCGCAGAAGAGCCTCGGCGAATCATCGAAGATGGCGTAGCCAATGGCACCTACGCCACGCCGATCCCGCTGCAGATCTTTGCCTATAAAACGGCCCAGATCCGTATGACCAATGCGGCCCGGGGCGCCTTTGGACAGCAGAGCCTCCTCGGGGGACGGATCCTCGAGCTGATTCGGATCCGCAGTGCACAACTCGGCGAGTGCCAGCCGTGTATGCAATCGCGGAAGCACGACTCGATCACCGACGAGGACGTTGCGTGCCTCGTGACCCCGGGAACCTCGCAACTGACGGAGCAGGAACGCCTGGCGGTGGCGTTCCTCGATCTGCTCTCCGCAGATCACCACGCCATCGACGACGACGTGTACCGCGAGCTCGGAAGTGTATTCACGGCCGCCCAGATCATCGAGCTCGGTTTCACCTGCGCCAACGCGATGGGTCTCCATCGATTCATCCACACCCTCGATGTCTTCGGAACGAGCCCTCCGGTGATCGTCTACGATCCGGATCAGGTCGACACCGCAATCGCTGATCGGGCCGAGCAAAACGCCCAATGAGTGACACCGTCTTCGTCACCGGAGCCACCGGGCTCGCTGGTGCGAACATCTGCAAGCTCCTAATCGAACGGGGCGACAATGTCCGAGCTTTGGCACGCGAGGGAGCCGATACTGACCCGCTCATCGCGCTCGGAGTCGAAATTGTCGTCGGCGACGTAACTCAGGCTGAGGATGTTCTTCGGGCGGCGACTGGCGCCGAAGCGGCGATCCACTGTGCTGCCCTGTTGGGTGGAGCGAGCCAGAACCTGCCTGACTTTCAGGCCGTGAACGTCGAAGGCACGAGGCATGTACTCGACGTCGCTGAAAAGCTCGGAATGCGAAGGGTCGTCGCCGTGAGCACCGGCACATTTTTCGACACGTCGGGGGGTCTTGACCGCGAGGATGCGCCGGTGTCGAAGGAGCCGAGTTCTGACCCGTACACGATCACGAAGATGGCGGCCTTCCAAGACGCGATGGCTCGGGCCGCCGCCGGTCAAGACGTTGTCACTGCCCACCCGGGTGCCATCTTCGGGCCATCTCCGGTCGCCAGCAACGCAAATGGCAAGACCAGTTTCAATCGCGTTCTCTTGGCTGCCCTACGCCAGCGAATCGTGCAGTATTTGAAATTCCCGGTGAGTTGGGTATTCGCCCAAGACATCGCACGCGGCTGCATCTTGGCTCTCGATCGCGGTGTCTCGGGGGAGCGGTACATGCTCGACGGCCGCCCAGAAGACGTGGTGAGCACTGCAGAAGCGTGTAATCGGATCTGCGAGATCGCCGGTCTCGAGAACAGGGTTGAAGACGTTGAACCGTCTGACGACCCCGAATTGGTTCGGGTGTTCGGGCCCACCCTGATTGCCATTGCTTACAAATTGGCGTCCGCCCAGCCTCCGCGGA
>PMOE01000059.1:153530-165368 GCA_003161575.1 Acidimicrobiaceae bacterium
CTGCCTGGCGTTCCCGCACGCGACCAATAGTGGCCCTCGTCAGAGTTGAATTCCAAAGTCGAGTCGTGGCTCCTGAAGTGTCCTCGACCCCCCGGGAAGGCTGGCCAGCTCGATCTCGAGGACTTGCCTGGCATCCGGCCGGCTCCCACTTTCGGTGGCGGCGATCCAAATCACGTGCATATCGAGGTGACCGCGGGGCTGTGCTCGAAGTCATCGGCCGGAGTGGCGTTGCCCAGGACCGGCTGACGCGTCAGTATGGACCTGACAGCGGTGTCAGCTTCACGTCGCCAAGATTGGTTGGTCATAATGGATCGAACAGAATCGGACATTCCGGATGCGGGAAAGGCCGACCAGGCTTCGGAGAACCCATTCTCCTCAATGGACCCGGAGATGGCGGCCAATCCCCAACCTGTCTTCAAGATGCTGCGAGAGTCGATGCCGGTCCTCCCAGTAGAGGGAGTCGGTGTCGCCCTTTGTCGGAAAGTCGACGTCGATGCGGCCCTTCGCCGGCCTGAGATTTTCTCCTCCAACGGTTATGCGGTCGACCTCGGCAACATCAGGCCACTGATCCCCTTGCAGATCGATCCACCCGACCAAAAGAAATACCGCAGGCTTCTCGATCCAATCTTCGCCCCCCGTCAGGTCGCCCTTCTAGAAGAGTCGGTGACCAAATTGGTCAACGATCTGATCGATGAATTTATCGACCAACGAACCATCGATTTCGCTGCGTCATTCTCAATTCCCTTTCCCTCCCAAGTATTCCTGACTCTCCTAGGTTTGCCGCTTGAAGAACTGCCGAAGTTCCTCACGATGAAGGATGGCATCATTCGACCTGAAATGGTGACCGGAGAGCCGTATGGATCCGATGCGATGCGGAAGTACCAAAGAAGCGTTGCCGCAAGCATCTACACATACTTCGACGAAATCTTGGATCTCCGGGAGCAACGACGTGAGGACGATCTTCTCAGCCGGCTCCTCGATGCGGAGGTCGAAGGAGCGAGGCTCAGCCGAGAGGAAATTCTCGACATCTGTTATTTGTTCCTCATTGCGGGGTTGGACACCGTCACCGCCACGCTCGATTGCATGTTCGCGTTCTTGGCAAGCCACCCTCAGCATCGTCAAGACCTCACCACCGATCCGAACCTGATCCCAGGAGCCGTCGAGGAGTTGTTGCGCTGGGAAACGCCGGTCATGGGCGTGGTCCGAATCGCGATGGAAGATACCGAGGTGGCCGGGTGCCCCATTAGAAAGGGGGAAACCGTCTCCATGTTGCTCGGATCGGCGAACACCGACGAAACGGAATTCCCCGACGCAGATGTCGTTCGCTTTGATCGAGAGGTCAACCGGCACCTCGCCTTTGGCGGAGGTATCCACCGTTGCCTGGGTTCAAACCTCGCTCGCCTGGAAGTGCGTACCGCACTGCGTGAATGGCACCGCCGAATTCCGGAATATTCGATCGCCGAGGGACACACGCTCGTCTACACCTCGGGCATTCGTTCAATCGAACACTTTCCGATGGTGTTGTCAGCCAAACTTTGACGTATCTAGATGGACGCGAGCAGATCGGGGGACGAGCTAACAATGGAGCATTTTGACGTGCTCATAGTTGGCGCGGGCATTTCGGGGGTCGATGCCGCCTATCACCTTAAGGAGAAATGTTCGGGGAAGACCTTCGTCGTGCTCGAAGCGCTTGAGAGCTTCGGAGGCACCTGGCTCACGCACCGGTACCCGGGCATCCGATCCGACAGTGATCTCCATACGTTCGGCTACGGATTCAAGCCCTGGACGGATGCGCCGATCGCCAGTGGTTCCCAGATCCTCTCCTACATGGGTGAGGTGATCGAAGAGAATGATCTCCACCCGCACATCCGCTATCGACATCGGATCCACTCGGCTTCGTGGTCCGGCGATGAGAATCTCTGGACTCTCGAGGCGACCAAAACCGACACGGGCGAACGCTGCCAGTTCACCACGAGTTTCTTGTGGATGTGTCAGGGCTACTACCGCCACGCCGAGGGCTACACCCCGGACTGGTCCGGAATGGAACAATTTACGGGACGTATCGTTCACCCACAGACTTGGCCAGATGACCTCGATCTTGACGGAAAGAACGTCATCGTCATCGGTTCGGGAGCTACTGCGGCGACTCTTATCCCAGCCATCGCCAACATTTGTGCGCACGTCACCATGCTGCAGCGCTCTCCCACCTACTTCTTTGCACGGCCCAACTCAAACGAAGTGGTCGACATGCTCCGGGATCTCGAGATTCCCGAAGAGTGGATTCACGAGATCGCTCGTCGGAAGAGCCTGAAAGAACAGGAGGCGATCACCCGCCTGTCCTTCGAAGAGCCCGAGTTCCTCCAGACAGAACTGATCACAATGGTGAGCGACCTATTGCCCCCAGATTATGACGTCGAAACGCACTTCACGCCGCGCTACCGACCCTGGCGCCAACGCATCGCCTTAGTCCCAGATGGTGATCTCTTCGCTGAGATCTCTTCGGGAAAGGCCTCTGTGGTGACCGACGAGATCGAATCCTTCACAAAAGGCGGCATTCTCCTAACGTCGGGTGCGGAGCTTGCCGCCGATGTAATCATCACTGCCACGGGATTCAACCTCAGCATGCTCGGTGACATTCACTTCACTGTGGACGGCGAGACTGTCGACCTGGCTGACTCCATCACCTACCGAGGAATGATGTTCACGGGTGTGCCGAATCTATTGTGGATCTTCGGCTACTTCAGAGCGAGTTGGACTCTACGCGCCGACTTGGTCTGCGAATTCACCTGTCGCCTTCTTAACCACATGGAGACGCTTGGTGTCACAAAGGTGACCCCCCAACTTCGGCCGGAGGATGCTGAGATGCAAATCCTTCCGTGGATCGATCCGGAGAACTTCAACCCCGGCTACCTCACGCGATCGATGCATCTGCTCCCCAGTCGTAGTGACAAGCCGGAGTGGCAGCACAGCCAGGACTACTGGTCCGAGAAGGATATTTTGCCGATGGCTGACCTCGACGACGGCTGTCTCATATATGAGTAACTGAGTATTTGATGAGTAGTCGGATGCGACCTTCGGGTGAGAAGCCCGAAGACACGCGGGACCGGGCGTGCCAAATTCTGGCTTACGTTGGAGCGGAGACCTTGTATCCCATGGCGTGAGCGGCCGCCGCCATCCGCTCGTCGTACGTGACGATCTCGCCTAGGTCCACCCCGAGGCTCCCTGCCGTGGCGAGATGGATGGCGTCAAGGGACCGAAGTTCCTCTGGCAGAAGGGATCCGGCTAAATTCAGCATGCGGTCGTTGACGCGAACGAGATCGATTCGAGCGAGAACTCGTCGACCGGCGATAAGCGAATTCTCTCCTCCGGGCCGCAATGCCCGCAGAACCTCCGTCCGTGCCAGTCCGCTAGAGATTAGAGGGCGTCGTCGTCGAAGGTGCTTTCGGAGGGCGTCGGATTCGGGCTCGCGGACAGCTAACTTTACGATGGCCGAGGAGTCCACGTAGGTGGCCGCCATGTTCTCAGCGCTCGCTGTTGCGCAGTCTTCGAAGAGCGGCGGTCGGTGACTCCACGCTGTCCGGCAGCGATATCGGGCCTGGAAGATCGTTGAATTCACCCGAGGCTGGCTCGATCTCGCCAGACGAGCGCATTTTTTCCAATGGGGTCCCACCAGGTAGTGGAGTCAGCCTTGCTATGGGGCGTCCGCGGTCGGTGATCTCGACGATCTCACCTTGTTCGACAAGCCTGAGAAGCTCGCTCGCCCGTTGTCGAAGCTCTCGTACTCCCACTGAGGTCATGTATTACATGTAGCACATCACTCCCCGTCTGGCAAGCCGCAGCCGTCTTCGGCACTGATATTCCGGTTCAGGCCCCGAAGGTCACTTCTGGTGAAGTTCTGCGTGGCCGCTCTAACTGCCCTTGATCGCCACCGGGGGATGGTCTCGCCGGCACGGCCGAGTGGGCTAATGGGGCAGGTCGATCGAAGTTCCGTGATTTTGTCGGCTGTCAGGCGACGGTGATGGGCGCGCTCTTAGGGCTCTGGCCACCGGTCCAGTGTCCCTGCACCGGAGTCACAGTGTAATACCAGGTACCGGCCGCGACGGATTGCTCGGTGCAGGTCGTGGTCGTGATAACTCCGCTGCAAGCTGCGTTCACGGTCACCTGGGTCCCAGACGCGTTGTAACGGCTGACTTCGTAGCCCGCCACCGCCGTCCCATTTGACATGTGCGCGGCTGAGAAGCTGATCGTCGCGGCGTTTGACTCAGCGCTTCCGCTCGGGGCTGTGCCGGTAGGCATGGTCGTGGCGGCGCCGGCGCCGCTTCCGGCGCCCGAACCCGACCAGAACGCCTGTGCCGTCGAAGTGGGACCGAGACCGAGCGGGATGGCGACGGCCGACACGACGGCGGCGAGCGATAGGCGAAAGCCGGGTAGGCGACGGTGAGCAAGCATCAGGCCTCCGTCGCCTTACCCGTGTAGTGGAACGGGAATGACTTTCCCTCGCAACTGTTCGGTGCAGAGGTCTTCATGGTGACCCGTACCGTCACCTTTCCGGTCTTGCCGGCACCGACGGCGCGGTGCCCCGAGAACCCGGTCACCGAGACAGTCTTCGCGGCACAGGTGCTCGTTGCGTTCTCGACGGTGGTGGTGACCGTCGTGACAATGATCGTGCGCTTGTTCGGGTTGCCAAGGGTGAGCACGAGAGGGAGGGTCTTTCCTGGAAACAGGCCGGACACCTTGCCGGCAATTGAAAACGTCGGGGTAATGGTCCGCGGGCTTGGGGCACCCGGGGCGTTCGCCGCCCCGGGTGCCCGCTCCGCCGAACTGCCGTAGCCGACGAGGACTAACGACCACGGGCTCGCTGCCGAATCGATCCAACCAGCCGTGCAGATGGCACCCACCAACAGCGCGATCACGGCGGCCCGCTGGGTCCTGCGGGGCATCTGCTCAGCTCCTCGTCGCCGATGCCGGCGTTATGCTTCCTGGGCGCCAGTGACGTTCATCACGGCATCGAAGGCGACTCCCTGGCAACCCGGTCCGGCCGAGCCCGACAGGTCCAGGACGCCCGGGATCGACTCGAGTGGGCTGGTCGTATTGGCACCCACGGTGATGGTGAGGCCGCTGGTCGGGGCGGCGCCGTCGATGCTGATCAACGAGCTCGCACAGGAACTTGTCTGTGTCGAAGTCGGTGAGCTCCAGCTCACCCCAGTGATTTCGACGGGATACGGGTTCGGGTTGGTGATCTCGAAGTAGACCGGACCGGCGGGACCTCCGGGGAAGATCGACGCGCCAGCACCCGCGGGTGTCTCCGGAATCACCGTGAGCGACTGCGCCACGCTGGCTGCGCCCGTGCCCGACCCAGAGCCGGACACGCTCCAGAATGCGAACGCCGTGCCCGTGCCGATACCGACCGCGGCCGTGGTAACAGCAACTCCAATAAGTAACCTTTTCATTCTCATGGTAACTCCTCCGTTGTCTCTCTCTATTGGCGTGTGGGTTTTGTGGGTGACCGACGCCGCCGAGGAGGTCCGAAGACATCCAGTGCGGTCAGGTTCTCCAACTTGCGATTCGCAATCTGGAGGAGAGTCGGCACTTGGGCGTCGTCGATCTCGAGAGCCACGGCGATCACGTGATCGTCGAAGCCGTCGTCCCGGAGCCGGATGGCCACTGCATGCAGCGCCGGCAACTCCCGGACAGCAGAAGATCGATCCACGCCTATGAGGCTAAGTATGGGCAGGTCATGGGTCATCAGTGCGCGGTACTGAGATTCGCGGGGGTGCCTACTTAGGTCCGGTCGTGACACGCACCGGACTCCGGCGCCGCGGAGCCAATGTTGAGTGCGGAGTTCAGCAAATCAAGTCTCTGGATCGATCATCGTGCTGTTCAGACGTGGTCCCGATGCCGTCAATGTTGGACGCGACCGTCGGTTGAAAACCCACTCAGCCAGACGTCATCCCGCTCGAGCTGTCTACAAGAAGCGACTACCCCTGGTCGTTGCGAGCCGGGGGAGCTCGGACCGAGAGGAGGAGATGAGGTCTGGGCCATCACGTTGGTGAGCTTGATATACGCGATCTGCAACAGCGTGGGCACCCGCTCGACGTCAATGACGAGTGTCTCGGCGATTACGTGAACGCCGTGGCAGTCGTCCGAAGCCGGATCGCCACCGCGTGCATAGCCGGCAGCTGTCGGACCGCAGAGGATCGATCCACGCCTGTGAGGGTACCGAAGAGCAGGTGGCGGGGTCTTGAGGGCTCGGTACTCAGCATTCGCGGCTGCCGTTATCTAGATGACGAGCACGGTCCCGAGCGCTGCGGCGAGAGCGGTTCGATCGGTGACGCCAAGCTTGACATAGACGTGGTGGAGGTGGCTCTCGACCGTTCGCGCCGAGAGGTACAGCCGGTCGGCGATCTCCTTGGAGGAGCGCCCCGTGGCGGCGAGCGTCGCTATCTCCCGCTCGCGCTTGGTCAGCCGGACCGGTCGGAACGAGACGTCGGTCGTGGGCGCCCGCATGCCCTCGCAATGGTCCGCGAAACCTGCCGCCACACGCGCTGCGGCCATGGCCGCTCTCGCATCGTGGCGCCGATCAAGAATCTCGGCCGCTCCTGCTGCGGCCTCGGCGGCCAGCCACCACGCCGACATCTCTGCGAAGCGTTCGCTCACCTCGAGCAGTGAGTCGGGATCCGCCGCGACCACTGCCCGTGCAAGCTCGGCGAGGGCAGCGTCAAGCTTGCTGTCGGTCAATGCCGCCAACTCCCCGAGACGCTCCGCGACCTCGACACAGGGCTCCACTCGCAACCACGCTTCCAGTGCTTGTACCTCGTCGCCGATCATCCCAGCTGCACGCGCCCAGGCAACCCCGGCACGGGCGGAGTCCACGGCTGCGCCCGTGCGTCCCGCCAGGCGGTGAAGCTCGATCTCCGCGAGATAGTGCGACATGTCGAAATGACGGCTGATCGGCTGAGTGCGGCGGGCCTCGTCAAGCGCGGCAGCCCCCGACACCTCCTCGCCCGACAGCGCCCTTGCCCGCGCCAGGCCCGAGAGCGCCCACGGGCGGTAGCCGAAGAGGTCATGTTCCGCGAGCAGACCCGACGAGTCACGGAGAACACGGCCGGCGCTCGCCGGCTGGCCCTGCCGGAGGAGGATGTCACCCAGGACGACCCCAAAGATCGCCGCCGCTCCGAGCAATCCATCCGACAGGGCAACCTCTCGTAGCCAAGCCATGAGCTGACGCGCTTGCTCGAGCTCGCCCAGGCGCGCCAGCGCCGCCGCCCGGGCGAAGAGCAGCTGCGCCACCGCCAACAGTTGACCGCTGTCGCGGGCCACGGGCACGGCTCGGTCGGAGAGTGCGATCGCCTCACCGCAACGTCCGAGGTATACGAGCGCGGCAGCGGCCGGAGCGGCCGAGATGCTCAGGCTCAGCTCGACGCCTTGCACCGCAGCCGACTGCTCGGCGTAGGCGAGTGCCGCCGCCGGTTGGGCCGTGTTCAGCGCGATCCCGGCGAGTTCCTCGTAGATGCCCGCAAGGAGTTTCTGGTCGCAGTCGGCGACTTCGGCCTCAGCGGCGATCTCAATCAAACCGGCGCGGGCTTCATCGACGTGGTAGCGCCCCCAGAAGCGCACCCAGGCCAGGCCGAGCGCAAGGCGGACGCGATCGTCTATCACATCCGCGTGTCTGGGGAGGTCGGCGAGGACAGACTCCGCACCGGCCACGGCGCCGGTCCACGCCAGAGCAGTCGCCAAGGCGACACCCTCGGGCAGACCGCCGGTCCGCTCGTAGGCGGCCCGCGCTAGGCGGATCGCCACCTCGTGGTCCTCGCGGACGGCCGGGCGGTCCGCGGGGAGCTCCTCGGCCACCTCTGGCAGGATCTCCTTCAAGCGACCGGCGATCGCCTGGCCGATCCGGAACAGCGATGCGTCCGTGCCGAGCGACAGCGTCATTGGGTCGACGTCGACACCTGACTCAAGCGACCAGCAGGCCATGCGGACGCGGTCGGCGCTCCGTCGGGCTCCGGTCGCGATCAGCGCGTCGACGAGGTTGCGCCGGATCGACCGTTGCCGGAGGGCCGGCATGCTGCTCCGCAGCACTTCAGCGTGCAACGGGTGCGCTATCGCCACGTCGACCCGCCGGCCGCTCTGCTCGGTTGTCACCAGGCCGCGCGTTTCGAGCCGCTGGACTGCTCGCACCGTCGCGATCCCCGTGACGAGCCCGAGCGGCACCGATCCGGCAGTGGCGAGCAACTCGATCGCCGTCAGTTCGTCGGGATCCATCCTGCCGAGCCTCGCTGCAACGATCTCTTGGAGTCGGGCACCCGTTGCCCACTCGCCCTTAAACCGCCACTCGCCGTCGAGCTGCTTGAGGGCGCCGGTCTCCGCGCTCGACAGGACGACTTC
Organism: Acidimicrobiaceae bacterium; assembly: GCA_003161575.1. GTDB lineage: Bacteria > Actinomycetota > Acidimicrobiia > Acidimicrobiales > RAAP-2 > PALSA-457. Next base: position 161,919 of record PMOE01000059.1, read on the forward strand.
ACGGAGATATAGGGGGTTGCCGGCCGTCACGTTCCAGATCCGGTTGGCGCTACTTTCCTGCACGCTCCCACCAAGGCCCGCCACCAGCAGCTCTGTCGTCTCACGCAGGGAAAGGTTCTGCAGCTCGATCCGCTCGGCGAACCCGTCCTTCCACAGCTCGGTCAGCCCCTGCGGAGAGTGTGTGCCCGCCCTCGTCGTGATGATCGCCACGATCAGGCCAGCAGCGACGACCTGGTGGAGCAGTCCGGCAGAAGCCTCGTCGAGGTCCTGGCAGTCGTCGACCCACAAGAGCAGTCCCTTGCCTGAGCGCATCGCGACCAGTTCGTTCGTCACGGATTCGGTCAGCTCCGCCAACTCCGAGGCGCTGGGGAGTCGCAACACCGTCCGAAACGGTCCCAGCGGCACGGTCGTCAAGCCGGCGCTTCCCCGGACGACCAGCGTCGCCCAACCTTCGCCCCTTGCTTCGGCCATGGCCTCTCGCGCGACCCGCGACTTGCCCACGCCGGCGGGCCCGGTGATCAACGCAGATAAGCCGCGCACTCCGGAGCGGAGGCGACGGAGAAGCTCAAGCTCCTCGCTCCGGCCGACTAAAGGCCAGTCGGCTCCGTTGGTGCCCTCTCGCAATCGCCCATCCTCCCGATCACGGCAACTCCCCGAGCTGCGATCTCGCTTCGCCAGGATCGAGGATGCAGCGATCGGGATCTTTATTCCCCTTGACTTTACTCCCGAGCATCACGCCTGATGCCGGCCACCTCGCCCAAAACGTTCGGCCCTCTGACGATTCGAGACTGCCCGATAACGCCGGCTCGGTGAGCGCTTCGCGCTCTGATGAGTCAACGACACGTAAAACGGGGTCGCAAATGGGATGGCACGCAAGGGCAGAGGAATATAGAGAATTGGGAGCGAAATCGCGGGTTCAAATCGCCGATCGACACTCCCCCCGCGCCCGTGTCTCAGCCCCTTTTGGGGCTCTGACCTGCACTTATAGATGTCCGTGGCCCAGGAGGCCTCGGCCCGATTTACGCGTTAGCTACGACCGAAGCGCCGTGACCGTACCGATAGGCGCCGTGCTGGATGATGAAAGTCCGCCTGACCTGGGTCCTCCCAGCGCCCGCCCACCGCCAACGGACGCGATCCAAGCAAAAGGCTCGCGAACCCCCAGCCGGCCGCAATTCTTTGTGGTCGTCGGTTTACATCGATGTCGATAACTACTACCGAACCTTCGGGTTGCCCGAAGATCTCCTACCGCACTGTCGGATCCATGGCCCGAAGGTCGTGTGTGGTCTGAGGCGGCCTCCCTACATTATTGTGGTTCAAGTGGACGGCTCCCGACGAGCTCATTGCCTCACTATTGCTTCAGATCGAGCGGCTACATGATCCCGAGTTGTCGAGTCATTGACTGCAAGCGGCCAGGCGCCGCTGGTGGACGCGCTTTGGCCTTCAGTTACGCACCCTTAAGGGCTTGATCTCAGGAACGCGTTGTCCGTCGCTTGTGTAATGGCATCAGTGGTTCGGCTCGTGACTCGGTCTTCCGGCAAAAGGTGACCGGTGCCGCCTGGGTACCGGCTCGAGAAGCTCCACGGCGAGAGAGCTGGTGAATGCAGCATCCGTATCAATCAGCGGTGGCGGATCTCTCCAGAGCTGCTACGACGACCTGGAGATCGAGCGGGACCGGCTCTTGAACGTGCTTGATATAAGTTGTGCCACGGAGCCGTATGCGGCTTGGTCACCAACCACCAAAGAGGTTTGTCATGCACCTAGGCGAGAGATCACCCCGTGTCGCGACAGCGCTCCTGAGCATCGTTGCCGTGGCGCTCCCGGTCGCCTCTGTCAGCGGCCTGATTGGCATGGACAGTCCTGCAGGGGCGACGACGTCCATGCCAACCGTCTATGTCACCAATCAGAATGACAGCAACATGACCCCCATTCCCACATCGACCAATCTCGCTGGTTCGGTGATCCCCGTGGGGGCTGCCCCCAGCGCCATTGCCATCACCCCCGACGGCAAGACCGCTTACGTGACGAATTACTTCCTCAACACGGTGACCCCGATCGATTTGGCCACCGGCACGCAAGGATCAGCAATACCTCTGGGGGCGGGGACGAATCCTGACAGTATCGCCATCACTCCTGACGGGACGGCCGCCTACGTGGCCAACGAGAACAAGGGCACTGTGACCCCGATCGACCTCGCTGACAACTTCACCGGACCACCGATCCACGTTGGTGGTCTCCCTTTCCGGATTGTCATATCCCCCGATGGGAAGACCGCCTATGTCACCGGCGTCCCTGGCAAAGTTACGCCCATTGACGTGGCCACAAGTACTGCCGAGGCGCCAATCGCGGCTGGAATCGGTGCTGCCGCCATGGCGATCACTCCCGATGGCAAGACCCTCTACGTGGTGGACGAGTCCCTCGACAAGGTGACTCCCATAGATACCGCTACCGGCGTGGCCGGACCAGCGATACCCGTGGGGAGTGCCCCGTACGCGATCGCCATCACGCCCGACGGCAAGACCGCCTACGTCGCCAATTCGAGCGACGGGACGGTGACTCCAATCGATACCGCTGACAACTTCACTGGGCCACCGATCCATGTCCATGGGACAGTGTTTGCGCTGAGCTCCATCGCCATCACGCCCGACGGCAAGACCGCCTACGTCGCCAATGACAGCGACGACACCGTCAGCCCGATCACGTTGTCCTCGGGTTCTGCCGGGACGCCGATCAACGTTGGGAGCTTCCCCGACGGTATCGTCATCACCCCCGACCAGGCCCCGACGGCCGCCTTCACCGCCACCGCCGGGACGCCGGGGAACCCCTCCACCTTCGACGCCTCGGCCTCGTCCTCACCGGTCGGGTCCATCGCCAGCTACGCCTGGAACTTCGGGGACGGGTCCACGGCCACAACGACCAATCCGACCATCAACCATACCTACGCCGCCTCGGGGTCTTATCCGGTGACCCTCGCGGTCACCAACACTCAGGGGACCTCAGTCACCCAGACCTTCACCGGCCAGACGGTGTCGAACAACGGGGGGCCCTCGGCCACGGTCACCCAGACGGTGTCGATCGCCGGCTACGACCTAGCGGGATCCGACGGCGGGGTCTTCGTCTTCCCGGTCGGCCAGTCGGCCGGCTTCTTCGGTTCCCTGCCGGGCCTGGGCGTCCACGTGAACAACGTGGTGGGCATCGTGCCCACAAACAACTTCAGTGGCTACAACCTGGTGGGCTCCGACGGGGGGGTCTTTGTCTTCCCCGTCGGCCAGACCTCGGGCTTCTTCGGCTCCCTGCCCGGCCTCGCGATCAAGGTCACCAACGTCGTCGGCATCGTGCCCACCGACAACTACCAGGGCTATGACCTCGTGGGATCTGACGGCGGGGTCTTCGTCTTCCCGGTTGGCCAGTCGGCCGGCTTCTACGGCTCCCTACCCTCCCAGAACGTCCACG
>PMOE01000059.1:165438-210085 GCA_003161575.1 Acidimicrobiaceae bacterium
TACGCCTTCGGCGACGCCACCTCCCACGGGTCGCTCCCGGGCCTGGGGATCACGGTGAGCAACATCGTGAGCATCGTGCCCACCCCCGACGGCGGGGGCTACTGGCTCATCGGCTCAGACGGCGGGGTCTTCGCCTTCGGCGACGCCACGTCCCAGGGTTCGCTGCCCGGGGTGGGGGTCCACGTAAACAACGTGGTCGGGGCGGTGCCGACCGGATAGAGCCGGGGGCTTGGACGCCAAGAGTCTCGGGAACGGCGCCGGGAAGCAAGTCCCTCCGTGCCCTGCAGGTCGGTGCTCGGCCGCACCGGCGCTCGGTCCATTGCGCCCTGGAGCGCCGCTGTGCGCGGAGGCTCCCGCCGTTTCGCGGTGCTTCCCACTCTGTCCTCTCGGTCGCAGATGCGCTGCAAAGGACTAGAACTGCGGACAGCACCCTGCCAGGATCTGATTCAGCTGATGCAGGCAAGATCAGCATGTGCGGCCTTCGGGTCCAAAGCCCGAAGGTCAGAATCTGCCTAGCTGCTTGCGCGCCTCCGCTGAACGGCCAGTCAGTCTGTCGCTGTGACCCATTTTGGGGCCGGCGAGCGTCATTGTTTCGGACCAACGCAATCAGTGAACCAGCTCAACTTTCCGTTCTTGGTCTGACTGAGGTGGACCACCACCGGTACGGGTTGGCCGTCGTGGGTGAAGGTGACCTTGGCGGTGATGGTGTCGGGGATCACACTCGCTCGGCCGGCGGCACGGTAGGAATAGTCCGCCGGGGGGCTCGTGGACTGCACACTGAAGGCCGCCGTCGGGTCGGTGTAGGTGGCCACTGCCGCACGACACGAGCTTTCGCCGTAGCGGGCGATCACCGCCGGATTGAGCGCGGAGACCATGAAGTCCACGTTGCCGGTCCGCATCGCCGAGGCCAGATCGTCCAAGAACCCCGCTGCGGTCTGCGTCGGGGCCGACGTGGAAGAGGCCACCGATGTCGAGACGGTCCGATGGGTCGTCTTCCCAATGGTGCCGAGGGTCAGCACGAGGCTCACGACCACCAGCAGGGCGCCGACCGCCATCAGCACATGGCCCGTGAGGCCGCCGGCTTCAGAGCGGCGATGCGGACGGATGTCCGAAGGTACGCGCGCCGGAGTCACGGCTCAGCCGATCTCGATCCGAGGTGGTTCATCCGAAGGTGGTTCATTTGGCGGTTGACTCTGGGGCCGAGGGTCCGTACCGGTGGGATCAGTCAGTTCCCCCCATTCCCGTGGGTGGCTGAAGTAGTAGTCCCAGTACTGGCGCGACGAGGTGTCGGTGGGGACCGGCGGTTCGGGGGCCGGGTCTGGTTCGTTCTCTAGCGACGAGAGGTACGCCCGGTAGGCATCCTCGGCACCGGCGAGGCATTCGGCGAGCCGCTTCTCGGCCACTTCGAGGTTGATCCGGGCCGCGCCCTGACGGGTGGCGGCCGCCGTCAACGCCTCATAAGTCGACGGACCCTTCCCGCCGGGGGTCCCGGGAGTTGGGGTCGCCCCGGCGGCGTTGTTCGCATGCTCGGCTGCGTCGAGCGTCGCTTTGGCCGCGTCGAACTCTTCTTGAGCGGCGACGAGAGCCGCCTGAGCCGGGTCGCAGTTCTTCATGTACTTGACGTGCAGGTTCTGCCGCCAGTAGCCGTCATGGTCGATCCGCAGCATTTCGCGATCAGCGTCGATCGGGTCCTCTTCGGGGTCTTCGGGGTCGCCCTCGTCTTGTTCTCCCGCTGCCTCTGCCCCGGTGCTCCCTCGCCGTCTGGTCACCAACAGTCCAGCGGCGACCAGCAGCGCGCCGACGGTACCGAGCCAGCTCCACGAGGGCACCGAGACCGTCGACGTGGTGGTGGCTGTGGTGGTCGTGACGACGGTCGGAGATGGTGTGGCGCTCCTGGCTGGTGGAGCCGGAGGAGTGGTGGCGCCGGCGCTGACGCAGGGTTGGGTGTCGGATGTGACGGTGAACGGGAAGAGCCCGGCCACCGGACCGAGGGCGATGGGTGTGCCGTCGGACCCCGTCAGGTTGAAAGGTCCGTAGGAGCCGAACGCCGTGATGGTGAAGGGGATCGTCCCGGTGCCGTTGGTGATCTGGCCCGATCCGGAGATCGGTGCTCCGCCGGCGGAAGCCAGCGATCCGCTTACGTCCTCGTTCACGTCGGAGCCGGTGACGACCTCTACGTTGATGAGGCTCGTGGCGCCCTGGCCCACGACACAGACCGAGCCGCCGACGACCATGGGCGCAGCGGGCGTCGGCGTCGGTGGAGCCGCCGGGACGTGCGTGACCGTCCCGGTGAGCACCATGGTGGTCGTCGAGTCCCCGTAAGAGGCGAGGCCGATGCCGAACGCCACCCCTCCCAGCGCGATCAGTCCGGCCGCCATGGCGCGAGCCACCGACGGTGAACCGTTCGTGGCCGGGCCGCCGACCGCGCTGGAACCGGGCGGGAGGGAGGCGCCTTCATTCGGACACCCGGGCACGGGGAAGTAGACGTCTTGGGTTTGTGCGGGGTCGTACTTGGAGATGACATCGGGACCGACCTGGTCCCCACCCGGCATCGCCAACCGTTGGGTCCGGACCATGAGCTGATAGGTCGCCATGACAACGCACTCGCCGGTTTGTCGGAGCGGGTATTGCAACTTCCAAAACACATCTCGCCTGATCTGGAAGGTGACGCCGTCCTCGGTTGTCTCGGCGTCAGCTTGGCGGAACCGAGCGGTTTGCGCCGGGTCGGGATCCTGATCGACCGGGGGCACGTACGTCTCGATGGAGCCCGCCCGTTCGGGGATCATCACTGGTTCGGCGTCCGGGCAACGGCGGATGAATCGGGTCGTCACCGGCAGGCGGTTGACGGTCTCTCCCACCAGGACACTTTTCCCGTGGAGCAACCAGTACTCCATGGTCGTCTCCGTGCAGACGTGCTGAACCCTCCACACCTCGCACCCGTTGGCCTCTACCAGATGGAGTTCGGGAGCCGGAATCTTGAGGTAGCCGCATTCGGTCGTGACCTGTTTCTGGAGGATGGAACCGGCAGGGATCTTCCCGTCCGGAGTGAGATCAGACGGCTGGATCTCCCCGCCCGGGCGTGCGAGCTGCGGGAGGCTCAACGAGTTGAAATCGAGGCCCATCGGTGGTGGGTTGTAGGGAGCGCCGATCGCCTCCCCCTGTGACATCGGACCCTTGGTGGTCGTCCATTTGAAGAAGCTCTGGGGTAGTCCTTTAGGGTCCACGACGCCACCATTGCGAAGGGACCGACACAGCCAGCGGGTGACGCGCCGGTCCGAGGTACTGCCGCTTGCCTGATCGACGGCAAGCACCACGCGCGACGATGTTCGGGGCGAGGTACTGGAGTGGACCCGCCATCACGTCCCGCCTTTGTATCGACGACGGTCCGAGCGCCCGGACCGTCCCACCGACCGATCACATTAGTGAAGAGGCCATGAGGGTGCTCGGAAGACGACGGGGGTGGCGACGATCAGGGACAGATCAGGCAGTCGCTCGCTCGGTCTGTCTCTCGAAGCCCGACCACGTTGTGACCGGTCCAAGGCATGAGATCGCCCCCGACCGCCGAATCTCCAGAAGGACCGGGATCCGGATCCCTCGTCCTGGTAGCGTTTTGGCGAGCGTGCGGCCCCCCTCAGGGAAGGGCGCCGACGACGTGACGGCGGAACACCAGGGGCGCTGCGCTCGGCCGCGGGTGGCGCCTGCAAGGGCGGGGAAGGTCGATGGCATGAGTCGCGTGAGTTACCACCACTTCTCGGTCACCGGACCTCCGACCCGTTCGGTGATGCGGACGGTCTTGGTCCGCTGGGGACGATCCCTCGGTCCCAAGTCGTGAGCCGCTTGTTTCGCCGGGAAATGGCGATGTTGGGGGCGGTCCTGCTGCTGGGCTTGGTCTTCGGTTCGGGAGAAGCGCAGGCTGCGCCCACGCCGACCACGAATCAGTGCGCCAACGGTTCGTGCTCCCTCAATGTCGGCGGCACGTTCGTCTGGCACGACAACAAAGGTTCGGTGTCCGGAAAATTCGCGGGCAGCCTGGTGCTATTTCCGAGGATCGCTCAAGCGTCGTGCACCGCAGTGGCCGACGCCGACACCTCGCGCCCTCAGACGGTCCCGACCCCCGGCGGTCCACCGCACCCTGGGCTGATCGTTCCGTTCCCGTTCACCGCACCAGGTCCTGGAAAGCCGTTGGCCGCGTACATCGACATCGCCAGCTACCACGGTCCGGGGACCTACACCGACGCATCCCTGGCGCACCAGACCTACGTCTATCCCGCCGGTAGTCAATTCGTGACCGCCCCCGCCGACAGTCCCGGTGCGGGGTGGTCGGTCACCTTGGATCCGGACGGCTCAGGTCACCTGACGTACTCCGGCCCGGCGCAGCACACCGATCCACTCGTCCCGCCCTCGCCGATCCAGCTGAGCATGTCGTGGAACTGCGACGACATGGCAACCCCGCAGAGCGCCACGCCGGCCCCGGTCACCGCCACCACTTCGCCTGCCTCCGCCGTTCCGCCGCCAGCGACCTCGAAGGGCTCCGGCGTGAATCTGTGGCTGGTGTTCGTGCCCGTGCTCGGCGTCCTCCTCGTGCTACTTCTCCTGTTGGCGCTCATCCGCCGCCGCCTCCTCCTCCGCCCGCCCCCGCAGCCGCAGCCGTGCACCTGTCAGGTCACCTTCTCGGTCACCGGACCGACCCAGATCGGCGTAAGGGATTGTGCCCGGCGGGATCCTTGGGTCATCGATGGCGGAACACTCTCGGCGATCCTGACCGGCCACGAAATTGAGGGGCGCAATTTCAAGGCGGTCCCGGTCTTTGAATGCACAGGCGGCGGCACAACTGAAATCACCGGCGTGGAGTGGAGCGTCCAGCAACCTCACCCCTGGCAGCTGATCGTCACTTTCGTAGCCCACGTCGCCGTCAGCTGCCCGGACGGCACGGTGACCCAAACCCAGCAGACCGGAGAGACGGCCGTGGAGCTTGTTTCGCGAGCGTGCTGTGGGCCCGATATCACAGAGGTCTATCTGAGGAGCATTAACACCTCGCTCGACCGTCTTCGTCTCGACCCTCCCCTTTCGTCGACCTATTTCATGGCCCGATGGGGCATCCGTATGGTCTGTCGTCCGTACGACCGGGGAGTCTTCAACGCGTTTGGCTGTCCCTCGAGCAAGGAGTGCGCCGACACGGTCACCATCGTCGGACGGTGCGTCGATTGTTACGTGACCGACAATTTCCTTTTCGGAGTCATGGCCGGTTGGGTGGACGTTTCCGTGGCGACCCTCGAGGCGATGGGGTGGGGAGCCAAGTTGACCAAAACCATCGACTTAGCCAAGGCCGATGTGGGAGTGGTACCCGGCCACGTGATTTCCGAGCAGCTGTGGCTCGTCGGCTACGCCTTTGGACGGAGTGCCCATCAGAACGCGGCCAGCGGCCGTACCTATCATCTTGATAGGGCGACACTGGATCAGTCTTTGCGGGTCGCCCCGAGCCGAGACGATTGCGGTGTCTGCGAAGAATCAGTGAGCGAATTCGCCATTGACTTCTCTAGCGCAGGCTGGTGAGGGAGGGCCATCGCTCGGGCGGCGGCCCCGCCGGCTGGGCGCTCGATGCGGTAGAAGTGGTACGACATGCCGAGGCTCTCGGCCATTCTGTTCGCACTCGGCCCATCAATCATCTTCACACCTTCGGGTTCAAAGCCCGAAGGTCGCCAGCTCCGTTCGGCCTACCACCCGAGCGTTCGGGCTGGCGTCGTTTAGGTCCCACAGATTCTACGAGTCTGTATGCAACGTTCTGCGAACCTCCTCGAAGTAGTCGCGAACGATCGTGGTCCCTTCAAACCCCGGCAGCGCGCTGAGCTTCGCATCAACGGAGAACAGTTCGCGCATCGCACCCTCGTCCCGGAGAACAGGGAGGAACACGCTGATCCAGCCCTGCTTTCCATATAGGTCTACGCCAGGGGGACGCCACGTGCGTTCAGTCGCTGCCCGGACTAGTGCCGTCATTCTGGGGCTACCGCTTGCCCACGATCATTGAAACTCCCCAGAGGCGATCACTGAAACTCCCCACCTGAGCGCCGGGTTGGGCCAGGGTCCACCACCGCGAGGTGGGCCCCTTCGAGGCTGGCGGTTCCTACGCCGACCAACCCGAAGGGACCCGCCCGTCATGCTCACACAGGGAGAAGACGTGGAAGCACATGCATTGAAAGAACGGGGTTGGTCGATCTCGGCCATCGCCCGACACCTCGGTCACGACCGAAAGACCGTCCGGGCCTATCTGAGCGGAGAGCACCAGCCGGGTCGCCGGCGCAGTTCCGCCGTTGACCCGCTGGCGGTGGTCGAAGAGTACGTTCGGCTCCGCTTCGCTGATGACTGCCACGTCTGGGCGAGCGCCCTCTATGACGAGGTCGTCCCCCTCGGCTACACACAGAGTTACCCGAGCTTCGTCCGCCAGATCCGGACGAAGGGGCTTCGCCCGCATTGTGAGGCGTGTCGGGGCGTGAAGGGCAGAGACACCATCGAGATCGACCACCCCGCTGGCGAGGAGATCCAGTGGGACTGGTTCGAACGCCGAGGTGCCCCCTGGGGTGGCACCACCTACGTGCTGCTCGGCACGCTGCCGCATTCGGGCCGCATCCGTGGGGTGCTCTCAGAGCGGATGGATCAGGCCCACCTGATAGAAGCCATGGACAAGGTGATGCGCCGACTCGGTGGCACGGCCCACGTGTGGCGCACAGACCGTCTGGCGACGGTGATTGCGCCGGGGACCAGCGATGTCCAACCGAGCTTCGCCCCCGTCGCCAAGTACTACGGGGCGATCGTCGAGCCCTGCCCACCGAGGCGCGGGAACCGAAAGGGCTCGGTTGAGTCCTCGGTCCGCTTTTGTTCGGGGCGCTGGTGGCGCACCATGACCGCCAGCGATCCCGAGTCCGCCCAGATCTCCCTCGACCGCTTCTTGGCCACGATCGGTGATGCTCGGCAACGCCGAGATGCAGACGGCGGGCGCACAACGGTTGGGGTTCTGGCCGACCAGGAGCCGCTTCGAGCCCTGCCACCGTCGCCTTACCCGGCCACGATCTGTGTCGAAAGAACGGTGGCCGACAACGCGACGGTCGCCTGGCGGGGCAACCGCTACTCGGTGCCACCGGGGCTCTGTGGTCATGTGCTCGAGGTCCGTCACCGCTTGTCGACCTCGACCCTCGAGATCCACACCACCTCAGGGCACCTGCTCGTCACCCATTCGCTCGCACCAGCCGGTGCTGGCTCGATCCGGCGCACCCCCGAGCACCACCGGGCCCTTGAGGTCGCCGTCCTCACCGCCTTCAGCACCGCCCGGCCCTGTGACACAAAGGCTCATCGGCCGCCCGGACGCGAGGCCCTGGCCGAAGCGGCGCGCTTGATGGGCGCCGAAGGACACGACGTCACCGTCGACCTCGCCCGCTACGCCGAGCTGGTGGAGGCGACGGCGTGAGTGAGGACTCGCTCTACCAGCAGCTGCGGAGCCACCTCGCCTACCTGCGTCTCAGCGCCGCCGCTGAGGCGTTGCCCGGTGAGCTCGACTACGCGAAGGCCCACAAACTCGGCCACACCGCCTTCCTCGAACGATTGCTCGGCGTCGAAGTGGATGCCACCGAGATCCGCCGCCGCTCGATTCTCGAGCGCTTCGCCCGGCTGCCTTCCCCCTGGCGCTTGGCGGACTTTGATTTCGACGCCCAGCCGGCGGTCGACCGCAATATGGTCAACGAGCTCGGCACATTGCGGTTCTTAGAAGACGCCACCAATGTCTTGTTCATCGGACCGCCCGGTGTCGGCAAGACCATGCTGGCGGTCGCACTCGCTCGGGCTTCGATCGACGCGGGCTATCGCACCTACTACACGACCGCGGCCGATCTGGTGGCCCGCTGCCACCGGGCCGCTCTCGAGGGGCGGTGGGCGACCACCATGCGCTTCTTCGCTGGTCCGCGGCTCCTGGTCATCGACGAGGTGGGCTATCTGCCCTTGGCCAACGAGGCCGCAGCCGCCCTCTTCCAGGTCATCACGACCAGATACCTGAAGAGCTCGACGGTGCTCACCACGAACCTCGGCGTCGGCTCTTGGGGAAAGATCTTCGACGACCCAATGGTGGCCGCCGCCATGCTCGACCGGCTGCTGCACCGTTCCGTGGTCTTCAACATCGACGGCGACAGTTACCGGATGCGGGCCCACCGGGCCCGTTCGGAACGTCTCCGAGAGGGGGTGGCGGCTCGAGCAGAGAACTAGTCTTTAGCTAACAACCCACCCCGGCGATCAACTGGGGAGATTCGGTGATCGAGAGTGGGGAGTTTCGGTGATCGGCGGCACGCTCAGCACCGCCTTGGCGCCACGGGTGAAGAACCTAAGATGCCGCCCCTCCTGGACAAGGATCCTCCGGACAATCTCGGCACCAGACCGCTCATCAACCTCCTTCAGCCTCCGCATGAGAGTTCCGTAGACAGCGATAGCGACGTGCTCCACGATTGCTCCGCGAACAAGGTACCCACCAAGCATCGCTCTTCGCTGCGTTCCTGCGATCCTCATCAGCGGAAGAGCAATGACAGCACGTCGGTCCCTGGTGAGGGTTCCGTGTGCGGGTTGAAGTGAGCGACCGACACCGCTTGGGTCGAGCTTCAGAGCCAACGCTTCGAAAGCGCGGCCATGATCTGATTCCTCAGTCAACCAGACTGCGTTGAACTGCTGTATGGCTTGCCACCGAAGCACCCCGGCGGAGCGGAGCTTGACCTGCATGTAGAACGCATCATCTTCAATCCCCGCGACTCCGCAAACGAGACGGAGCAATTCGGGATCATTGATCGCACATACGCTCGCGATCTCGTCGCGCCAACAGGTGTCACCCCAGCGCCGCAGGAACACTTCGATCTCCGCCTGCAGTGCCGTTTGTATTTCGACGGCCGAGCCCAGCGAACCCCTTTTTGATTCTTCGGCCGTCTGGGGCTGACTCGGCAAAGCCACGTCATCCCGTACTCTCGCAACTCTCTCGTTGTTCATCTCTCTCTCCTCCACTTAGAAGGTGCTCATTTAGAGCCGCCAAGGAGAGGGCACCACATCCCCCTTCATCTGTTCCTGAAATGGCGTCAGGCACGCCAAATCGACGGACCCGCGTCAAAATCGGCAAGAATGACGCGGGAGTTTCCACAGCGAGGTCAGGGCGGAGGGCTTTTCGATGGCGACTGTTCGCGCGGAATCGCTTCGACCAGGACAAATAAGTGAGATCGTTCTCGATCGCCGAGGCGATCTTTACGGCCGGTACAGAGCTACCAACCATTTGATGGCGGGCCTGCGAGCGTGGCGGGAGCACTCCCATCATCGCGGTAGGTGGGCGACAGCTACGGCGTTTTTTGCCAGCGTCGACCTCGCCCTCGGCAAATGGTTAGACCGCGATTCGGTCGAGCACCGGGCGGTGCGCGTCGGCATCGATACGGCGGACGCCATTGTCTGGACGAGGGCAGCGACCAGTCCTCGTGCCGCGGCAACTCGGCCAAGCGCTCTGATGATGGTTCCTTCAGCAATTGAACGAGGGTATCGAGTCGGTCGTTCGGGTGGCCCGAATGGCCCAATGGATCTCGTCGAAGGCATCGCGCCGTCCGTCGCGGCTATCGCTGGCCTAGCGGCCGTCCGAGCATTCCGAAATCGATCAGTCGCAGTTCGACATCTCGGATTTGGTCAGGTCGGATGGGCAATGATGGGACTCTGCGGTGGCTACGCGTTTGGTCGTCGGATCCACAATGACCAACAACGAGCAGATGCGCTGTTAGAAGCTAAATGGACGGAGCCTCGACGAGCCAGACATCGAGCGGCGGCTCGGTCAACCATCGTGAGCGACGATGCTGGCGACTCCCCCCACAGTCTCTATAGGGAGCTGGTCGTGCTCCGATCCCTGGGCTCGCCGGCAGCCACGAGCGGATTGGAAGAACTAGAGCGAGTCAAGGAAGCAGCTGCCAAGAGCCTAGAGGATCAGAGCAAGTCTACCGGGGGGGATCGCCTGGTCGACGTCGTCGGTCCCGGCGCTCTACGAACTCCTGAGTATGCGTGGGGGATGCTACTGACCAAACAAGGGGCATCGACCCTGCGAGCGTGCATCAAGGACCGCGAAGTGACAAGTGTGGTGATCGCGGACGCCCGTGCGATTCTAGTGCCGGGATCACCAACAAGCCTGATTCTCACTTTTGCAAGTGGCGAGGAAGAAACCGTTCGACTCCCCAAGGAAACGCCCTTGCCGAGGTTCTATGGGGATGTGACTCCCATTGGGCTTTCACTTGGAATGGTCTGGAAGACACTGCCCGTCCTACGGAGTCGAGGGCGGATGTCCCCAATCGCGCTCATTCCCTCTTTGTATCTTGACTTGCGTATCCTTGGTTCGTTCCGCGATGCATCCATGCAATCCTGGGGACCTCGCGAGGATCCGGGCGTTTTGGATGCCTACCAGAGGGTCCGACCCCATTACCAACTAATTTTCCTGTCGAACCTGCTATCGGTAATCTCGGGCTCGGTTGGCATTCGGGAGTGGAAGGACGATTCAGGCGGTGCGGTATATCCCGCTCAAGCTGCTGCGCTTACTTGGATGCTACTCATAGGTCGCTTTTTCGGAGATCGCGAGCGGCCAGCCTCCATTAGGAAGAGCCAAGCGATGTGGCTGTCCGGGGCGCTCGCACTCAACGCGCTCGGCCTGGCTCTTTCGTGGCGACGTCGACAACCACTTGACTTGCCAACACTGGCAATGGATTTTGTCGCACAGGCACAGGCGTTTCTTTTAACTTACGGCTTGGAGGAGACACTCGCAGCGGTTAGCCGGGAGAGGATCCAACACCTTGCTCAAGACGATCGTGAACTTGAGCAACGGTACGGCGATGAAGGACGCGATCAGGCTAGAGCCGAGCTCCTCCAGGTGATCAAGATGCTTGAACAGGCTGTCCACGAGGTCGATCTTCCAGAGACCTTAAGGTCGGATCTCCTCAACAGGGCAGGAAGGGCAAGGCAGTGGCTGAGGGAACACTAACCTCCATGCCCTACCACAGCGTCATTGCGATCGACGACGGGTTGCTCATGCACTTCGCTGTGAAGTCTTTCTTTAAGGGCACACGCATACCAATAGCGACAGCAACACACCGGGATGTGGTGGGTGGCACTATGACGTGGCCACCCGCTGGTTCTCATTTGGTTCTTCTGGATGCGATGGATGACTCGGATCAGATTGCTATTGGCACCACTACGGACGCTGGCGCTCCCGTTCATACAAGGATTCACGCGGACGAGGTCCTTCTGCGCCTCCGGAGTGCGCTGAGCGAACATCCGACAATGCGCGCCGACGTAATCCTGTACACGAACGACCGCTCACCCGGACCATACGCAGATGACGAGTTATTCGCCCTCCTCTACCATCTGAAGGATCGGCACACGAAGTACATCCCTAACAGCCGATGTGCCGTGGTCTCTCTAACACAACTCCTAGACGACGAAGGGCGCTTAATTAAATCTGCCGTCGCCGGACGAACGGACTTTGAGCGCGTAGGCGTCGATCGTCCAAACGTGTCGGAGGACTTATTGAATGTCTATGAGGGGGCCCGGGTCCTCGCTGAGCGAGC
Source organism: Acidimicrobiaceae bacterium (assembly GCA_003161575.1). Taxonomy (GTDB): domain Bacteria; phylum Actinomycetota; class Acidimicrobiia; order Acidimicrobiales; family RAAP-2; genus PALSA-457. Next base: position 177,045 of record PMOE01000059.1, read on the forward strand.
GAACAATGTCTTCTCGCCGTACAGCGTCAGTCCCGAACAAGATCGACGATGGTGGAGCATCGTCATAGGAGGGCCTCCACTAGCCGCCGTTAATGCCAATGATCTGCGAGCTCAGCGCGAATGGATCACTCGCCACATCAAGGTGTCCGGTTCATGGAGAACAAAGCTGCCTCTATTCCGGCGGCATCTAAATGTTCAGATCACAGAACCCATAACGGACATCCTGGCCGATGCAAAGAAGAGGTCGGACAAGGGCAACAAAGAATAACTGCGCCTTTGATTTCTTCGGCGCAACTTTGGTGACAACGACTGTTGGGTTATCAGCCCGAAGGCCTTCACTACACGTCGGGTCTAAGGACCGAAAACTCCCCCGTCTGAGTGTGGTATCCCGGCGGCTTCGTATAGCGGAAGAGAAAACAGAACGTGGAAACCGCATGAATGCTTGATCGGCGAACAGTTGCTTGAGTTCGCTTCGGGTTCGGATCAACTCAACTAGGCTTGCTCGCAGAAGGAAGCGGCCGGAGTGTGTCGTTGAACTCTTTAGACTGTCTGCTCTGAACCTCCAACGATGCGCTTCTGAGCTTAGAATCGAGTCCCTCTAGAAAGAGTTGTAGCTCGGTACGTGCCGTATCTATTTCTAGATCCAGATCCCTAGACGCATTTCTCAGGCTGACGTTTTCGAACAATACAAGCTCCAACAGACGCTGGGTTCGACGGTTGGCAGTTCGAAACTCTTGACTGACGAGGGCGTCGATTGTTGGCTCAGAGATGAGGCCAGATACGCTTGAGGGCGGTGACAAACTTATGGTCACTGCTTCCTTCGCAATCTCTTGACGCATCGATCTCCCGTCATCGGGCCAGAGAACCTCATCAAATGGGCTGTTGATTCCAGAGAACGCTTCGTTGAACGCGACAGACCAACTCTCGATGGACTCGTGCCGTTCCCGGATATCAACGTGCATGCCCTTTTGAAGAACTCGGACTAGGTTCGTGGGAAGTATTCGAGGGCCGGCGCTTGTACTCGGTCGCTCAGGACGCCCGGTCAGGAGCAAAGATGCTAAGGCGCTCACCGAGTAGACGTCGGATGCTTTGCTTACTCTTGTTTGAGCGTAACGTTCTGGCGCCATGAAATAAGGAGTTCCACGAGACAGAACTGCTGCCCCGCTCTGGCGACCGGGTTCAACGATGCAGGCGGCTTCAAAATCGAGCAGCCTGATAGAGTCGGCCAGAACGAAACTTAGCTCGCATCTCATGGGATCCATGCCCTCGCACAGGATATTCGCGGGCTTAAGGTCGCCATGAACTACCTGACGTTCATGGATTGTACTTACCGAATAACAGACGGAAGTAAGAAGCGTTTGCACTTCCGAATATCGGGGTCTCCGTTTCTCACTAGCCATCTGGAAGATTACGCGATCCAGGGTCACTCCCGGCAGGCTTTCTCGCATGATGAAGGGTCGGCCGCTGGTCGTAACAGAAACGCTCGACAGAAGCGGAGCTTGAGTCCCGCAGAGATGCGAGAGTATCGAAGCTTCGTTGAACAACGCACTCCGCGCCCGCCACAGCCTCCTGGGTCCATCGACAATCGTCTTAACCATCAAGGGAGTGTGTGAGCGCAATTGCATGACCTCGAACACAAGACGCCCATTGGAGTCAGATATCGGACGTAGATATTTGTATCCCGGTATCTCGTTGAGAATTTCGAGGGCGACTGAACTGATTCGTCTCTCGGAATCCTGCAAGCTCCGTCCACTCAGGTCCTCATCAAACCCTACGGCTAGAAACGACGGCACCAGATTTGAAGCCGCGGTCCTCTGCTGAGCGGATCGAGTCTTGCGACTATCTTTGACAAAGGCGACGATGCATAGGAGTCCGCCAACGATCGCAATCCACATACCCAATCCCATTAGGTTTGGGCCTCTCGATTCCCATTTTTACGTGTCACCGTCAAGATCCCAGTCAAGGCAGAGACCACCAGCAACAGCACGGACCAATGGACTTGTTGATGGTCCAGCACCGTAACGACCATGTGGTTCTTGACTTGCAGCGTTTCACCAAACACCAGGACCTCTCCGACTAAAACTACAATCAAACTCGACCGGTATAGGGTCACCACGGTTCCGCCATCTCCGAGGAGGTACTCGGCAGCCATCGATGCCCCAGTTACACCAGCGGCGATAATGAAGAGCTCTCCGTGTTGGACTGCGCTGTAGAAGGTGGCTCCCTTGAAAACTGCTGGCGAGATTACTAGAAGGGCTGGAATCGCGATCGCTCCCGCCGCCCAAGCCCCAGCCCTCTGTACCGCTCCTTTAGCTACATCGCGGTTCATCTCTACTCCAGCTCCTCACCCGAGCGCCGGCATCCGGTCTGTAGCCTAGCGATAGCCTAGCGACCCGTCTGCTAGCGCCTCGTCCTCCCCACATTGGGTAGTACGTTATCCGGCAGCAAGGATCGAGGTTGGCGATGAACGGGTCCACCACTTCGGTGGCTGATCCGGTCAGCGTGAGGGTGGATGCCCAAGCCAGGTCTGACTCGAGTTATCCGGCTGACGTCCTTGCGGACTGTCCTTCTAACGATTTGTCGGCCTGGCTTAGACACCCACCCGACACCCACCGGTCGGACGGAGTGACCTAATAGGAGCCTGCCCAAGAGGCCCACTGCTGTCCTGTCCGTCGTTCCGCTCGGTGCGGTGCCACCCCGACCGAGACAACGAAAGGGATGACGATGACTACTTTGGCACGAAGCATCACCGGTGGGGTCGACCCCCACCTCGACGTCCACGTGGCGGCGGCTCTGGACGAACGGGGAACCCTCCTCGGCGTCGAGTCCTTTGAGACCTCCACCCGCGGTTACCGAAAGCTCCTGGCCTGGTTGGCAAGCTTTGGCCACCTCGAGCTGGTCGGCATCGAGGGCACCGGTTCCTATGGGGCCGGACTCACCCGGCATCTCCACGAGGCCGGTGTGGCCGTGGTCGAAGTCGACCGCCCTAACCGCCAGCGGCGCCGGCGCAAGGGCAAGTCCGACCCCGAGGACGCGGTGAGCGCGGCCCGGGCCGCCCAGTCGGGCGACGCCACGGGAGAGGCCAAGACGAGAGACGGAAACGTCGAGGTCATGCGGGTGCTGCGCATCGCTCGGATCTCGGCCCGCAAGTCTCGAACCCAGGCGATCAACCAGATGCGGAGTCTGGTCTCGACCGCCCCCGAGCCCATCCGAGCCGAACTCCGAGACCTCAGCGTCTACCACCTGCTGGAGAGAACGGCCGCCTACCGGCCGGGGACTAAGCGCGACATCACCTCGGTCACCAAACTGGCACTGCGGATGCTGGCCCACCGGGCCCAGGATCTTGAGGTCGAGATCAAAGAGCTCGACGCCATACTGAAGTCGCTCGTGAAAGAGACCGCACCCGCACTCATTGCCCGTCTCGGCATCGGGACCGACGCTGCCTCAGCTCTCTTGATTGCCGCCGGTGACAATCCGGGCCGGCTTCGCAGCGAAGCAAGTTTCGCCCACCTCTGTGGTGCATCACCGATCGACGCGTCCAGCGGAAAGAGCGAGCGGCACCGACTGAACCGAAGCGGTGATCGCCAAGCCAACTCGGCTCTCTGGCACATCGTGCTCACCCGAATGGTCTACGACCCGAACACCCGCCACTACATCGAGCGCCGGATGAAGGAGGGCAAGACGAAGAAGGAAGCCTTCCGATGCCTCAAGCGCTATGTCGCCCGAGAGGTCTACAACTACCTACCCCGAGAACAATTCGCGCTTGACAGCCCATAGGAGCATCCTTAGGGCTTGCCGTCTGCGTCACGAGACCAGCCATTCCTGCTGGCTCGCGAGGTATCTCCCCCGGTCGAACCTGTCTCGAACTGGTTAGGATTTAGTCAACTCGTCGACCCTTGGTGCCCGTCCGAGTGCTGGACAGCGACGCACTCGACCTTGACGGCCAGGGGCAGCTGGATCACGGAGCGTACAAGTACCCGCAGCGATGTGCCCATCGATGGCCCATCCCGGCCAGAGACCAGAGTGTTGGGTCCATACCACCGCTTCGCTCTATTGAGTCTGCCCAAAGCGTTCCAATTTCAGCCAACTTAACTTCGGGGTGTCAGCCCGAAGGTATTGATCATTTCCGATCGGGCCCTCTCGTCCCTGCCAATGCCAAAGTTCGGCACAGCGGCACGCAGCGCTTGAATAGCTGAGGACAGCTCTCAACTGCAAGGCCCAGATTAAACGAGCAGCGGGCTCAAGCGGGTATTTCTGGGGGAGGGACCTACCAGTCAGCCGGCCGATCGGCAGAAGCCTGGAGTTCTAGCGCGAGCTACTTGTTAGTCAAGCCCCATCGGTGTCCGATGTACTCCACGGTATCTTTGGTGTCGTACTCTCGAGTCGTATTGCCAACGCGCACGAAGAACTTTCCCTCGCCTTCGTCCGTTTTGGCGTAGACCGGTTTTGCTGATGCCGACACTTCGACGATACAGGCCGTATTGGCCTCGAGCTGCTCAAATCGAATCTGGCAACGGTGAACGGCCAGCTTATCAATTCGGCTCATGATCAGGGAGGACAGCATGTTCTCGAACTGGTCGACGTTCATTCCTTTCAGCGTCAGATCTTGCTCGATCCCCAAGGTCTTGTGGCTATCGTCGACCCCAATCACCAGCGTCCCGCCAGAAGTGTTGAGGAACGCCGCAATCGTCTTAATGACCGAGGTTTGGATCGCCGATTCCGGTACCCCCTCCTGGTAGCTGTAGACGAGCGAAGACTTGAACTCGAGGTCGATGCTCTCGTCAAGTGAAACGAGCTCTGCCAAGGTAAGGGTGGGAGCCACCTCGGTCGGCTGATGCAACGGATCGATACCCGTCGCTAGCTTCTCATAGGCGGCGCGCACGACCCTTGCCATCATCTCTCGACGTAGTTCAAGGAACTTGTCGTATTCCAGCAATTCCCAGCCATCGGGCAGCGCATGTAAGAACCGAAGGGATTCCCGTTCGCTCGCCGCAACATTGCTCTCCCAGAGATCGGGGAAGTACTCGGCGGGTGGCTGATCCGAAATTGCGATGTTCGTCGGCCATTCAAGCAGCGCAAAGTTCGCGGCCTGGTTTGTGCGCGTGACTCCCGAGATCCCAACGCTATTGAGATACCCTTTGGGAAACAGATGGTGTCGATCAATTACGGCCTTCTTTGATTTCACGGATGGGTCCAAGAGATCGTGAACCGACAATTTCGAGAACAGGACCTTAGCGTCAAGAAGATTCAATGAGGCGAGATAAGCGAAGAAAGACGGAAGGTAGCCTCCAGAGTAGGCAAGTTGATCCGGTAGAGTCAGAGTCCAGAAATCATCGGTCAAGTTGGCGTCGATGATCTGATTGATGATGGAGATGAACTGATCGCCGGTTTCCGCTTCAGCAAAGCGACGAAGGTCCTTTTCAACTTGGGACTCAGGCGAGCCGGTATAGCGGCTGGTGAGCATCACCATGAAGAACCACCGCGCAATCGTTGAACGAAGAAGAGTGTAGTCAATACCGAAGTCAATTCTTCCAATGAGAAAGACGAGGTATGAGAAAACAATCGAATTGTTCGAAGTGATCATCTTTCCACTTCTATAGCCAGCTTCTTGCAAGCCCAAGAGGTACTGAGACCAATGGGTGAGATTGAGGGCTTCCGTCTGAGCAGACTTCAGCAATTCGAAGTTCCGGTCGCGGTTCTCCACCGATACCACACCGCTTTCAAGATCTTTCCCACGCAGGAGCTCGTATGCGTACTTGAGCTGGGCTCTGCGGTGACCCAGTCCGATGGACACGCGCAACAGCTGGTCTGGTGAAGGCTCCAGGAACCAATTAAACGGAGACGATCCACTTGCCGATGGCGCCTGGCTTGCTCGGGAGAACGCTTCCAACTCCCTGCGGCCATCTTCCCAGAACACAGACATCAAAGTAAGGATGAAGTCGGCCTGATTCAGCGGCGTACCTTTCGAATTAACTCGAACGAATATGTCGCTGACTTCATCTACCGGCAAATCGTGGGACAGCTCAATGATATTGAACTCGTATCCTCGAAGTGAGTCCAGCCGATTTAGATTATTGGCGATCGCTTCTTCCGTGTCCGGTGAGATGTCACGGTGTTGCCGCAGATCGGTGAGGAACTGAGTTATGAATGCATAGGCGCCACTCGTCCCCAACAAGTCCGAGATGTCGCTGACGAATTCAGGATCATTATCCGTGGACGCGTTGGCCACCTCAAAGCGCTCCCGCACCGGGTGGAACGCAATACGTACAACCAGAGGCTTAAAATCCTTTGTGAGGACCGCCGCCTTCATGAAGACAGCGTAAAGCGAAGTAAGTCGCTGCTGTCCATCGATAACCACGGTGCTGGGCGTCTCCTGCTTATCTCCAACGCCAAACGTCTTGGTCCCAAGGCCTGATTGCGTCTGCCAGAAAAGGAACTGCCCTACCGGATAGCCCCGATAGAGCGAATCAATAAGGTCCCGGACCTGTGCCCGATCCCACACGAATGGGCGTTGTAGATCAGGAAGTCCAATCTGACCTGAGTTGATATTGCCAATGAGAGTGGAAATCGGCGCGGATTTGGGAGTGAACTTGTTAGCCAGCATTTTCGAACCTTACTGAGCCCTTCCCGGCTTGGCACACGTTCAGGAGCGTCACCTGCTCCGGCCAACTTGGCCAACGTGATCGCGCCGTCGATTTCTGCGGCAGCGTAGCGGACCTCGCACTCTGCTGGCTGAAATCGCCCATAGAGAGCCGAGTTGTAGAGCGCAGTCGCAGTTCTCGATCCAGTGCTTCGGGGTCTCAACCCGAAGGCCACTGGATTGACAGCGCTGTCGCTCCTCCGGAATCGAATCCGACGACCTGGATTCGGTTCGGGTGCGGTGCTCCTTTGCGGGGACTTAACGATGCACTTCGGAAGGCTAGCGAAAGCTAGGCAGGTTCGAATCCTGCCGATGGCACCTGACAACCCTACGGGGGAAAGAGGGGCCTACGGCCCCGGAACGGCCGGGAACGCGCACATCTGGGTCTGGTATCAGCATTATCGATGTCGGCCGATGTCGGTGACGGTCCAGATTCGGGCCTGGCTGTCCTCATCCCAATAGATGCGCAAGCACTGATTTGGACTGGTGTGCTCGTCTGCTTTCAGGTGCGGTGAAGGGTGGGTTCCGTATCCAAAGCCTCGTCTCGCAAAGTACTGAGATGGCGATTCCCCTAGGCGACTTTCGTGGTAGAGAACGCCTGCTTCGATGACCTCCTTGACTGCCCGTAGCAGCTCCTCGGGGGCGTGATACTGATCAAATCGCCGACCAGCGGCAAGGGCAGCGTCCGTGACTCTAACTTTTCCTGAGTAGTACGGGTTCCGGAGAAGCTGCGACACGGCCGCGATTGCGTCTGAAACGGTGAGATCACCATGGTCCCTGGTATCAGGAATGCGAGTGTTATCCGCCGGTGCGAGTGCCCTCGTGATCTCCGCGAATGAACGACGCACATCTTCGAGTTCGGCGTTGGCACTTTCCAGCTCGTCCTCGAGTTCAACAACGCGCGCCTGATGCTCCTTAAGGCCCGTTTTGAGTCCAGCATTCTCTCGCTCAACAATCTCAGCGTATTCAGCCAGATACGAAGGGTCCCCGTGCTCGGATGCTTCGATAAGGCGGGTTCTCGCTTCGTCACGCAGGCTCTGAATTACCGGGTGTTCGACTGTTCGAGATGACCCCAACGCGCCGAACCAGCCACGCAGGCGCCCAATCAAGTGATCGCTAACGCGGGCGCCCAGCCAAAGGCGATGACGAAACGGATTGTCCGTCATTTTGAAGCCAGGAAAATAGACACGAACAGATCCATCCCAGGCCGACAGTGCTGGGGAGATCGCCGAACTGAGTTCCCACGCCGCCTGATCCATGGACAGAACCCAGACGTGAGCAAGTCCTGCCAATTCCTTGGCCAGAAGCTTCTCGTTAACGTTGGTACTTCCGGCCAGCTTGGTCCGAGTAACTAGGATTAAGGGGAGTCGGCGTTCTACGTTCTTAAGTAGAGCCACAAGTTCGCCGACTCTAGACGTTCCGATTTCGGTGAAGTTAGGTGTGACCCTCATGTCCCCATCAAAGATGGGGACATCTCTCAGCACGCTCCGAACCACGGCCGGGGTGGCAAAGTCATACGAGGCAGGAGCGAGCATGGCCGTATCTGCCGCACTCAGTCCGACACGGATAGTTAGGTGCAGAGGCGCAGTTGGCGCGCCAATTCCAATCTCAGAACTCCACTGCAGTGAGCTGTCTCCAGTATCCGTCTGAGTCAGCACCGCGAGCCGTGCACCTAGCGCATCCTCCTCTTGGCGCACAACCCCTGGCTCTTGGATGGTTCCGTTCTCCAGAACTCGCCCTTCAAGGTGAAGACCCAGCCACCTCTCGATGATCGGCCATGCGTCGGCGTTCGCTCCTTCGCCAGATCGAAACTCAACCGCAAAGAGCTCTCTCATGCTTCTTCGTCACCTTCCGCGAGCCCGATGCCTTGGGCCTCAAACTTTATGAAGGTTACGGCACGGCTGTTCAGCCGGGCTTGTGCCGTTTGACGTGGGCTAATTGGCCCGGCGCACCCAATGTTCACAGTGGGGAACGCGATGTCCACCCTCTGGTACCGATGAGGATTCAGCGCCGCTTCTGCCGAATACAGTTGCGAACACCCTTCGATGAAGAGGTCCTGTCACATGCCTAACACCAAGCCAAACGAGGGCGCTGACTCCGAGCCAGACAAGGGTCCCGGTGATGCCGAAGTGAATGCGCAAACAGCCAATCGGCTCCCGATGCTTTTGACTTCACCGATTGCATTCCCAATCATCCCAACGCTGACGGATGTGAACCGGCCTGGGATCCCCGGAGACACTCCATACCTTGGAAGCGAGGATGGAGTCATGGAGAACAAAACAAGATCAAACGAGGTAGCCGCCCGGAGCGGGCCGTGAAGAAGGTCCGGGATCTCTGCAGAAGCCGAGCGACAGTCCGCTGAATCGCTCACGATTGATGACAAGGGACTGCTCATACGTCGCGCGCTACCACAGTGTCGTAGAGGCCGAAGTGGTGCAGACCCTCGTGGCTGTCAATACCCGTGTAGGCAAGCGAAGCATCTTCGTAGCGACGGAAGGCAAACACAGCCTGGTTCATGTGCGCACTGTTGAATACGTTGAGGGATACGAGCAAGTTGAAGTCGTCGATGGTCAGCCCGGTGACCGCCTTGAAAAGGTCCGGTTCCAACTTGGTGATGACGTCCTTGAGCGTGTTCTCGCGGAAGTCGGTGAGATACATGAAGGCGGGAATCCTCGTGGCAAACTTCACCAACTTCTCTTGGATCTGCTTCCGCTTTGACTTGTACTCCTTTTCCTCCTCTGTAAGTTCCTTCTTCTCCTTGGGCGTGATGTCGTCACCCTTCTCCTTTTTGGTGTCCTTGACCTTCTCGCTCTTATTGATAACGGTCTCAAACACATCGTTTCCGAGAGCCCGGAAGCCCTCGATCTTCATGATCGCTTCGAATGCCTTAGGGTTGGCGATGATCCGCCGCAACGTGTCGTTGTCAACGTTGACCAGTAGCGCCGACTCCCACTTGCGGGCGAGAAGCGTGGCCGAAGTGCCCGCCATGGCGATGTCGAGGATGCCTCCTGCGTCAATTTGGGTCATGTGTGAGCCGTCGTAGGCGAGCACGGGCAAGAAGCTCACCAGGTCCTTGACACCGTCCTCCGGGTTGGCGGCCTCCGGCGATAGACCCGTTCCGTACTCGGCAATCTGGCGAAGCGCCCGGGTCGGCGCGAAGTCAAACACGAAGCAGACAGGTTTGAGGATCTCTTCGTCGTTGGGGTTATCGCCGTTGGGGTTCTTGATCGACCATGGTGACTGTACCCGGAACGCCGCCTGGAAGTACGTCTCCGGGGAGTTCAGATTTCGCAGCATCAGGATCGATGACCACTGCGGCACGGTCACGCCGGTGGTGAGCTTCCCACAGGACAGCGTGATGGTCTTCGTGTCATGCCCGTTGCCGATCGCTTCCCGCACGGGTTGCAGCGCGGCCAGCCCGACTCCTGCACCCGCCCCAGCCACAGTGAGCACCTTGTAATCGTGGAAGAAAACGTTCTGCTTCTCTGCGAGCAGGTTCGCCATCGCTTTACACGAAGCCACCGTCGGCAAGAACCAGAACGAATGGTTTAGGTAAGGCAGCAGGCGTACATCAGAGTACGGGAACGGCGGTTTCTTCGCGCCGAGCTTGAGATTGTCCACTTGGGTGGCTGAGTAAGCGCCCCGGATGATGTCGAGCCACTTCTGCACGTCGTTCTTGTGCCAAAAGGTAGCGGCAGCGCCCAGGCCGGTGGCGGCGAAGAACTCGCCCAGGTCGAACTCATCAAATTCGCCCTGTTTGGCGATTGTGAGCAGCTCATCGGGCATCTGGTAGGTGAGCAGCCGCATCTCGGGTAGCGCCGCGTAGGGGTTCGTGGCGGCAGGGTGTTCCTTTGCCCAGCTCTTCTTGGAGCGCTGCTCGTCGGTGTAGGTCCAGTTGAAGATCTGCTCTTCGATGAACTCACCTTTGGCGAGCGCCTTGAAAGGCGTTCCGGAGAGGTAGAGGTAGGCCTTGGTGGTGATGGGCAGAAAATCGGTCTCATCTTCGCCTAGTTCGTCGAGTTCCTCGTTGAAGCCTTCGAGGCCAGGAGCGAACTCAGCCTTGAGCTCCCTATTTGCCTCGTCTTGGTCTTCGCCCTCGAAGAGCTCCTTGGCCCGGTCACGCCAGGCGCCGAAGTGGTACTCATCGAATACCACGAGGTCCCAGTTGGTGGCATGAAGCCAGCTGTTCTTGGGTTTGATGTTCCCAGCCTTGTCCTTGCCGAGAAGGTCTTGAAATGAGCCGAAGTAGACGAGCGGCCGCTTCTTGTCGGCAGTGGTCGGGTCAGTCCCCGTGGCCTTCGAGAGGTATTGCCAGCCGTCGAAGTCAGCGTGTGACTCGAGGTCATGCTGCCAAGCGTCCTCGACCGCCGGCTTGAACGTGACGACGAGCACCTTGGTCGCACCGAGCTTCTTGGCGAGCTGGTAGGCAGCAAACGTCTTACCGAACCGCATCTTGGCGTTCCATAAGAACCGTGGGACGGCGTGCATGTCCTCCTTCCAGATCGAGTGGAAGTAGGCGTGGGTCTTGTGAACGGCCACCCCCTGCTCGGGACGCATCCCGAAAGTCTCATGGTGGGTGCCAGTCAACTGCTGTCCCGTGCGCAATTCGGCGACGGCGGTCAACACGTCCTCAACCGTGCACTCCATCCACTCGAGCTCGGGGTTGGCGAAGCCCTTCGCCTTCAGCCAGGCACGCACCTGATGGTCGGAGAAGAGCGTGCCATCATTGCGCTCAGCGGGCTCATCAATGTGGATCGTGTAGTTCTTGATCGCCGCGGTCTTGAGCTGCTGATCGACGCGCGTTTTCACGTCATTCGTTGTCTGTCCGACCTTGAGCCACCCGTCATGGGCATCGTCCGCGATCGCGTATGCATAGATGCGGAGTCGTGCTTCTGGCTTCTCTGGCAGCAGGGCCTCGATCGGCTTACTCATCCGACAGTTCCATGGGGCGGATTGTCGACTCGATGAACGAGACCTCCTCATCGTTCAGGTTGTACTTTTCGTACAGGACCTCGTCAGTCCAGGTACGGTCCCACGACTGGATAGGCACCCACGAGTATGTCGAGTGGGTGGCATGCTGCGTGATCTTTCGAAGGGAAACAAGGAAGCGAAAGAACCTCGTCGCATAATATGACCTAATGCTGTGCACCTGCTTCTCGGACTCAAGGTAGAAGAACAGGAAGGATTGCGTGCATACGGAAGGCGACGGCGCAGTGAGCGGTGGACCCAGGACGAGATCCACACCAGACTTCTCTCGCTCCCGGCCTGAGCCGACCTGGGGGACCAGCAGTTTCCAGGTATCGATCAGGTGGGCGCTTTTGGTCACGGCGTCACGGGTGATAAATCCCCTTCCTCGTTTCATAGACCGGATGTAGTACAGCGGGACATCGCCGGGCTGCGCCGATTCGTGGAAGCCATTGAAGTTGGAGGTCCAGCCGAATTCCTTGTCGCGAGCCAGGATGGTGTTGACTGACGGTTCGCTCCGATCGAGGACCTTGCGAAGGATCGGTATTGCCCGCCCGTCTCGGATGAGAACATCAAACTCACCCAGCGACCGGGCGATGGGGCCCACAGTGTGTCCGCCCCACACCATCGTGACATTGCAGTCGCCGTCGTACGAGGAATCCCAGAGGAAGTAGCAAGCGCCGCCGTTGATTCCCACGGACGGGAAGACCTCTGCTGCATTCGGATAGTCCACGAGTTCCCGAATTCGTGTGTCCGTCAGCATTGTCTTGCGGAATTCGCCCAAGCCGAGACCACTGGCCATCCATCTCGATGGAATCACCATCGCGAGATACCGGGGTTCAAGCCGTTTGGCTTGCTCTACGAAGTGCTGGTAAATGGGAACGTCTCGAGTCCCGCCGTCGGACTGAAGCTGGTAGGGCGGATTACCTATGATGACGTCAAACTGCATTTCTCCTCCGAATAGCTCGGCAACACGAGCCTTGATGTCGTCAGTGTGAATGAAGGCGTATGCGTGGGTTTCGAGGCCCTCACCACGGTCGAGGGTCTTCTGGCTGGCTCCGCAGTACTTGCACTTGCCGTTGGTGAACTTCTTGACTTGGTTGCCCCGCTCGTCGGCGGTAAGGACCCACTCTGTGCCGCCGATCCAGGTGTGGTTCATCGACTCGAACCAGATGTTGCCGTCTTCGGTGTCGAAGGACTTGGTGATGGAGTGCTTGCCGTTGGCCCACTTGGAACAGTAGAGGCTGCGGCGTGCGATCAGGCTGGTGAGCTGCGTGATGCCGATACCGAAGACCTGCTGGGCAAGGATGTGGTCTACACGCTCTTCGAGGTCGGGGATCTCGTCCTTGAGACCGTTGACCAGCCGCGAGGTGATCTCGCGCAGGAAGACGCCTGACTTGGTGAACGGGTCAAGGAACCGAGGTGAAGAGTCGGCCCAGATGCTCGCTCCGTCGTGGGCTTCAGCCCAAGCGTCAGCAACGCGGTCGAGGATCTGGTTGGCGAACTCAGGGGGCGTGAAGACCTCGTCGTTCGAGAAGTTCGCGATGCAGGTCAAGACATCCGGATTTCGGTTCCGCAGGCGGAACGACGCTTGCTCAGACATGGCCAACACCGCCCTCGGCGATCTGTGCGACGGTCAGGACACCGTGATCCCGTGTCGGCGTGAAGATCTCATGCTTGCCCATGTCAGCGAACAGTGAGCCCTCTTGAGTCAGTGACGACATTTGAGCCAGGGTGTCGAGACGGAAGTCACGGCGGTAATACCTGCCCTTCCCGAGGTACGCCCACTCGGCGAAGGTGATCGGTTGCGGATTCGCCCCGCACGTCACCATCGCTGTCGCGTCTCCATGGACGATGTTGACCGCAAGTACGACGGACGCTGCGGTGCACCACTCGTCGCCAAGCTTGACGCTGACCGCATCGACGAACACTCCGAAGAGCTTCTCCCGGCATTCAACGACGTTGTCGGAAAGTAGCTCGATGCCATAGATTGACATGAGGGCGAGGAGCCCATGGTGGAGCCGCTCGAACTCACTTTTCCCGTAGCGAGCGTCTACGGTGACGAGCTTGCGCCGAAGTACCGGTACCAGGAAGTTGCCCGATCCACAGGCTGGTTCAAGGAAGCGCGATTCGATTCGCTTCGTCTCGGGGCCGACCAGATCCAACATCGCCTCCACGAGCCGTGACGGCGTGAACACCTCCCCATGGTCGGCCACGCGCTGCTTTGATCTCACAAGGTCCACGGCTCAATCTTGCCGCATTTCTTAGTGGCGCCGCGGACTGCGCTCCGAGCGGGTGGCAGGAGTGCGAAGTAAGCGTCGCGCTGCAGCCTCACCGGAATCAAGGATGGTGGCCGCCGACCAGCTGCCCGAGTATGTGTAGGTCTTGCCGGGGGCGTCCCCGGCGGCGCAGAAGGACGACGCCGTGCAGGACAGCGAGTCGATGGCCTCACCGAAATCGAGCGTCGAGGTCAAGGACCAGCTGCTCCGTTATAGGTGTAGCCCTTGCCGACAGCGTCCCCGGGCACGCAGAAGGACGACGTGGGACAAGCGAGCGACTCGATGGCGACGCCGGAGTCCAAGGAGACCGCCGACGACTAGGTTCCGCTGTGGAAGGTATACGCATTCCCGGCACTGTCCAACAGCGGCGCAGAAGCAGGCCGCCGCATACGAGGTCTTTCGATCGCGGCGGAACTAACGGCCCGAAGCGACCTTCGGGTCCATCGCCCGAAGCTACGAAGCGAAAAATAAACCTATCCCGGTGATCAGTCCGAAGGCGTTAATTGAGAAAGGCCGGGGTACCAATTGCCGCTGTGGAGCTCTCGGGAGCTCATCACTGTTCGGACCGGGAGACGCGTCTCAAAATCCATTAGGTCCCGACCGTCGTCGGGCCTGATCACGCTGCGGAATGTCGCCTCGTCCTTCCAAATGCCAACGTTAACGATTTGCACGTGTCTTGACGACTTGGGCTGAAGATCGTCTGTCTCGTATTCCGAGATTTCGTGGCTCGGAATGGGGAAACTGAGGAACTCACCCATTAGGCCCGAAGTGTCGCGAGGCATCGCTTTACGCCACCAGTTCGTGAACACCTCAATTTGATCAGGCTTGATGGACCATCTCACCAACACAATCATCATGAGGTCAGGCTACTCGCACCCCGGATCTCTGGAGGGCTGTCGTAAGGTCGCCGCCTGAATGGTGGGATCCTTGAAAAACTCGGAACGCACATTACGACGGATCAATTATGGACCGCTGAACTGTCCTCTCCGTCTATACGGTGCACCCCCGTCTTGGAGGGGTAGTGCGCCAAGCATCGCGCTAACGACTATCAAGGCGTCGACAGCTCTGATGGACTCACCGGATTCGATCGTCTGAACCGAGATGAGATCGTCGATAGGGTCTGCCCAGAGTTTGGTTGTCACCGTGAGTCAACTAAAAGCTGGGCAGTCCCTTCAGGCATCGTGGCCGCGTCTCCCCTGGCTGGTTAACTATGACCAGAGCGAGATAGTACAACTGTGGCCGGCCACCCCACAGCAGCTCGTCTGGCGCCTCGTCCGGCTGACGAAGGTGCCCCGTCGAGAGGGTCGGGGTCACGCTCCTAGCGGGTTGGGTTGGGTTCGACTCTTGTAAGGGGCTGTAGTACCCGCTCCATGTCGGTGTGGCGGTTCAATGGAGTCCGGCTTGGCGCATCTCCAGATACATATCGTCGTACTCCTCGACCATATGTAGGCGTTCGGAGCTGAGACCACTCAACGGTGGAGCTGGAGGCAGCAGAGCTATCAAATCACTTCCGTCCGGTTGGAACGCGACCACCCGCTCGTGACCACCGACGGTCAAATCGACTTCTCTGTCGTCGTGCCTTACGTAGTAGCGATAGCCGCTTCGCACGTCACGCCACACTTGCTGCTTTCGTTCCACCCAGGAGCTGCGAAGACTGCTCCCTCCCGAGCCGTATCCGCTGTACCCAATTAATCGGCCATCCTCGTACAACGCGTGCGCGACCTGGCGCTCTGTTTCCCCTGGCAGTTGGTCCCGGAGAAGGCGTCGGCGTTCTCCAAGAGTCACGTCCGCTGCCGGCCACCGCGCCGATCGCCGCTCGGAGTAGCGGCAGACAATGTCTGGCAGAAACAGTTCGAAGCGATCTAAACCCATCGGACGGGCCACGAGCCATGCTTGGGCGCCGCCATCAGGATTCTCGCCCACGGGCAGCTCCCCATAGGCCTCACCGTACGCCCACTGCAGCGGTGGGCCGTCGACGCCTATGAGTCGAGGATCGAGCAACTCGAAGAAAGCCATGGCATCCAAGAGCGTTTCTATGACATGTCGACCCTGGACCGCTTTGCGGTAGCCGTCCCGTGCTTCGCCTCGCGCCCTCTGCTGGCGATCTGAAGTGCCTGAGGGCAGGTTGCGGTAGTCGTCGGGTAGCTGGTCGTATTCCGCCCACGCATACACGCACCGCATGATCTGGCCGCCTTGATGCAGTGGCACTCCCAAGATCTGTTTCTGGACGAGCAAGTCTTCAGCCAGAATTGAGGAGTGGGTTTCGCAGTTCCTGATCAACTCGAGCCCCGTGACCACCCGACCGAGCCGATGCTGGCTGCGAATAGCTCGGTAGCTGGTTTCCAAAGCGGGTTCGAAGACGGCCTCATCCAAGATGTTGACGTACAACGTTGCGGTGATCGCTTCCAATGCTGCAGCCTCTGGATCTTCGAGCGTCGCGTACCAATACGCCAGCACGGCCCGCCGCAGCGCACGCACATACCTCTGTGCCTTCCCCAGGGCTACGTCAGGTAACGGCATCGGCTGACCGTGATCGGACGTCAACACGGGGCCGGCTGGCGGCGAAGTCGTTGAGATAGGCGAGCTGTGTGAGACCGACCTTGACCACCAAGGTTGCTCTCGATTCCGCACCCAGTGTCCGTGAATCGCCAGGTCGACGAAACCGGGGAGGAGCTCCTGCACGATCCTCGGATCTGGTTCAACCTTCGGGTCCATCGCTGCACTGAAGAGGCTCCACCTCGATGCGTCGTCGAGACGAAGCGCTCGGAATGGGCAGATTGGTATTGACGATCAGTACTCCGACAAGAGATGGGTACCGCGGGTCAGTCAGACCATGCAGACGCGGGCGCAACCAATCGATGTAGTTGTCGATGACGCCAGGCGGCGCTTCCTTCCGGCCGTGGTCAAATACCACGAGGACCGACAGCTGGCTGCCACGGCCCACGCCGTACTGCGTCGGCTGACCCACGTAGCGGGCGCAGCGATCGATGGTGACTGGGGTACCGCTGTTTGACACCTTGAGCTCGGCGATGACGTCGTCGTGGAGAAGATCGTCAAAGCCGCCCGCCACCGCATCCCGCCGTGTCAGCCGTTCTTCCAGCTCGGGGTCGGCGCGCAGCAAGCGTTCCAATTCGTTGTGGAACTCTGTCTCTGAGACACGAGATCCCCGCATAAAGGTCTTCTCGAACATGATGATCTGCGCCGATCGGACGCAAGCGGCAAATAGCCGGCAGAAGGCGCGGACGTCTTCGGTGTCGAACTCAGGGCCGTCGAGGGTGCCGAACATGGCGAGGAGACGACCATCGGTCTGCTCGTGCTCGGTCAGCGCGTCACGGCTCGGGTCGAAGGGCCGCAAACGAAGGCGCCGGCATCCTTCGGTCTCGATCACCTCGTCGTGCCCGTCACCGATAAGGCGCGCCTGGATCGGGCAATCGAGGGTGGCATCGAGGATTGGCTGCTCCACGCTGCAGTGCAGCGGCTCCTCACCGGTCAGCGTGATCCCGAACTCGTCGACCGTGCCGTCACTGAGAGACAGCTCGTAGCGGGGCAGGGCGAGCGCCTCCCGCCCCAGGGTGGTGACCGGCTCCACGATGCACCTCTTTGCCCAGTCGGGTGCCGCGACGAGGCGAACGGTCATCCCCAGGTGGTACAGCTCGCGCGGCCGCACCACCAGGATGTCGGTCACGGGGACGCCTCGCATCGTCGGGACGCAGACCGCTCGCGCCGGCTCCTCCTGCGCTGGCGTGGCGGGGCGCGGGCCGAAGCGCCGAGGAAGGAGACTCGTGCCGACGAGACAGACCGGCGGGGGGAGCTGGGAGAGGGTCTGCCACGTCATCTGGGCGGCGCCAGGATCGCCAACGCGGTGGACGCCGTCGATGAAGGTCACGAGGCTTGGCCGGGTCGGTGGCGCGCCATCTGAGCCCACCTCCGTGCCGAGTAGATCGCCCTGCCGCTGCGCCGCCTGGAGGAGGGCGAACGCATCAGGGTCGGCGACACGGACGGCGGCGTCGTAGCGGAGGAGAGCTGCGGCGACTCGCCACGCGTCAGCGATCCGCGTTCGTTGGGTACCGGATGCGTGGGCCTGGGGCGTCGCAGTCAGAAAGCCCGCCGCGCGGTCCAGCTCATCTGCCGCTGCTCCTGGGTCGGACGAGATCGGAGCGAGTAGCAGCTCGGCCGCTCTCGCCGAGGCGAGCAGGCCGTCAAGAGTGGACCGAACGTGACCGTCGTGAATCCCTCCAGGGGTGGAGTTTTCAAGGTCTGCGACTGCCGACCGCACTGCGTCGGCGAGGAGGGTGACCTCTGCGACGGTGGATGGTCCGTCGGCGAGAACCTGGGCCAGCTCCGCGCCGTGAGCCACAACGCCAGCGAGGCGTCGACCTGGCGCACCCTCCTCGCCGGGAGGCTGACGTTCTTCGACGCCACGAGCCATCGCCGTGGCGTCCGCCCACCGGCCAGCCGCCTGCAACAGCTCGACCGGTTCGAGAGCGCGCCACGGGTGAGCCGATCCGTGGATGTCGCTGAGCGGTTGGATCTCGGCCAGCGGTACATCGATGAGCAGCTCAGGTCGGTCCATCAGCACCTGGAGAATGGGCTCGCGGCGCTGGTTGTAGTAGTCGATGAGTTCGGGGCTTCCGGCCGTCAAGAGGGCCGCTCTCACCCATGCCGCGTGACTGCGCAGCTCCTCGGGCCACCAAGCCATGAGGATTCGTTCTCGGTCGGACGGCCGGCACTGATCGACGAACGCCAAGGCCACGCCGTACCACGCCTTTGTCTCGCCCTCGTCGTCGAGGGCACCGGCGAGGGCACGCAGGGCCCAGATCGCCGACTCCAGTGCGTCTGGATCGCGGTCCGAGGCGTGGGTCACCACCCAGCCGTTGACGATCGGCAGCAACCTCGGTGCGAGGTCGGCCGGGAGGTGTAGCCGAGGGATCTGCTCCAGCATCCGCTGATGGACGATTACGTATGGGTCTTCGAGAAGCGGTACAGACAGCTCGGCCAATTCGACAGGCAAGGTCTCGGCGATTCCGGCGCAAGCAACCCAAAGATCGATGCCACTTCGTCGAACGGCCTGATCAGCGTCGAGAAGGGCGGTGTACGTGATCGGGAGAACGTCCCGGAGCGTGGCTGAGGAGACCGCCACCTCCAAGACGTCGAGCATGGTCGTCCGGACGGCCCGATCGTGGCGCTCGTCTCCAGTCGTGGCAGCAAAGAGGCTCTTCACCGAAGCGAACACCTCTGCAGGCTTGACCGAGCTGCAACCGCCAACCGTCTCGGCGAGGCGACGGCGCCGGGCATCGCGTCTAACCCGAAGTGATTCTCGTTCCATGGCGGCGAGGGCCGCGGGAACACCCGTATCGGTCGCGAGCGCCTGGGTGTCGCGGTCCGGAGCGCAGAGCGGCAGAATCGCGCCCAGCAGTGCTTCGGTATGCGCCGCCACCGCCTCAGGGACCTCGTGGGCCAGGCTGGTCAAGTGGTCGGCGGCGTGGTCCGCCGCCTCGTCGCCCCAGTCGCCCCCCGCTCGCCGGACGACGAAACTGATGGCCTCGGAGGTGGCCTGGGCCGATGCATCCCACGGCTCCCGGAATCGCTGCAGGAACCAAGGCGCTCGAGACAGCTCGTCCTTGGCCTCTTGGCTGGCGCAGGCCGCTTCGGACTCGATGATCTGGCAGGTCAGTTCGGGCTCTCCACGCCAGGCTTCGGCGAGGGCTCGCAGTGCCGATGACGTGGGACGGGGGTAGCCAGCATAGCCGCTCTCCGGTCCTCGAACGCTGGCGGCGAGCGATGGGCCCAGTGCAACGACCCGAGTCGGATCGACGGCCAGCAGTACACGAGCGGCGTCGGCACCAGCCTCGCGCGTGGGCTCATCGTCGCTGACGAGATGGCCAACGATCCGCTCCGTGACGGCGGCCAGATCGACGTGCGAGGCCGCGATGAGGGCGTCGGGCAGGGTTGGCAGGCGCCAGAGTCCGTGGTCCTCCCCGGAGGTAAGCGAGATGAGCTGGTCCAACACCTCGGGCATGTCGTCGGGGCGCAGTTCGGGTTCCAAGGTGGCGAGGAGGCGCCCGGCGTCTATTGACCGCCGACCCCGCAAGACCCTGAGGGCCGAATCGAGTGCTCGACGAGGTGGACAACGGCCGGCTCCCACAAGGGCACCGAGCGCCTCGAAGGCGGTCGTGTCCGCAGCGTCAGCGGCCAGTTCGAGCAGGCTGTCGACCAACACCGGGCCGAACAGATCGGGCGCCCCTCGGGCCGAATCAATTACCTCACGGGCGGCTCGCTCCTCCTCGGGGGTGAGCGGCTCGGTCCGGGGGTGGGCACGGTCGATGCGGTCGAGGGCGGCACCTAGATCGCGGACGACATGGCCCTGGCCGGCCAGGACCAGTCGGCGGTGCTCGCCGCGCTCCCGGTGGCGCCTGGCGCGCTCCTCGGCAGCTTGCTGTGCCGCCGCATTACGTGCAGCCTCCTCCGCCGCTCGCTCTCCCGCAACCGTTGCCAGGTTGGGTAGCTCGCCGGTGCCGTCGCGGTACGGACAGTCGGTGCAATTGGACTCGTAGAACTCGATGGCCAGCTCTAGGGCCTGATGGCCCTGGGTATGTGGTGGTGGAGCATGCTCGCAACGCACTTCGAGCGCACCCATAGGCAGGCCGAGCATCGCTCCCACCATGCTGTTGCCACCGACCTCCTCGACCCGAGCATGGATGCAGTGGCGGCGCGTCAACTCGATCGCCTCCGCGTTGGCCCGACCCATGTCGACCGCGTCGCCGAACTCCTCCATACGCACCCCACCAGTACACCAGACGCCTGTGACGAGACGACCAGATCACGCCCATGGTCGCCCCGGGGGGCTGAGGGCGCCGAGATAACCGCCCGAGACGTCGACGTACCGTTGGAAGACCCCGAATGACCTCGTGGTCGGTCAGCCCTTCCGGCACGACTTGATCTATCGCTGGGCCTCGACGAGGTTGGCCAGAGTCGAGGGATCCTCCAGCGCCTGGTCGATCAGGAGACGAAGCAGTTCGACCATGGGCACATCGAGCTCGGCGGCCCGAATCTTCAGAGCTCGATGGAGATCTGCCGGAATGTCGAGCGTGAGCCGCTTGACCCGAGCCTCGGTGAGAGCGTCCGACGCGACCACCACGGAATGGTACATCTTTCTGTATTCCAGTGCTTCTGTGTTTCTGTGTGTCATGATCGAGGCGTGCTGCGAACAAATTGGCGTCACAGGCTCTCTCTACGGTGAGTCCCATGGGCGAGGGTCCGCCAATGCAGTTGACCGTCGGCGGTCGTGTCCTTCGAGCGACGGCGGCATTTCAGTCCTATTGGAAGGTCGCAGCGGAACGCCAGCAGATGTTCTTCCGCCGGTTGCGGGGCGAAGCGCCCCCCTGGACCAACGACCCGGTTCTGTCGATCCATCGGTTCACCAACGCCTACCGAGCGTCGGACCGGGTCAGCCAGTTCTTGATCAACGACGTGATCTACGGCGCCCCGGTCGACGAGCGCTCAACGGTCCTTCGGGTGCTGCTGTTCAAGATCTTCAATCGGATCGAGACGTGGAGGCTCATCGAGAGCCGCTGTGGCACGATCACGGTCGACAGTTTCGATCCAGCCTTTCTGGCCGAGCTGCTCGACGATCGCCTCTCGGCCGGGGAACGGCTCTACTCGGCCGCTTACATCATGCCGAGCCCCAAGTTGGGTGCCCCTCGTAAGCATGTCAACCACCTGCGCTTGCTGCAGCAGCTGCTCACCGACGGCACCATCGACGCACTCGTCACGGCATCGAGCCTTCGCGAGCTGTACACGCGCCTCGCGAGCGTCCATTCGTTTGGTCCGTTCCTGGCCTTCCAATTCGCGATTGACCTCAACTACAGCCCGCTGTACTCGTTCTCCGAAATGGACTTCGTGGTTGCTGGGCCGGGGGCCCGCGACGGGATTGCCAAATGCTTCGTCGACACCGCAGACGTCGAGCCGGAGGATGTGATCCGAGCGGTTGCCGAAGCCGCTGAATCCCTCTTCGCCGTCGCGGAAATCGAGTTCCGATCGCTATGGGGTCGACCGCTGCAGCTCATCGACTGCCAGAACCTCTTCTGCGAGACCGACAAGTACTCCCGCGTCGCGCATCCCGAACTGCGCGGCCGTAGCGGACGCACTCAGATCAAGCAGCGGTACGTTCCCAGCACGGTGGCGCTATCGGTGGCCTACCCACCAAAGTGGGCCCTCCCCTGCTCTGTCATTCCTGAATGGGTCGAGCCGGCCCCATCCGACCTGTTCGAGCCCTTCGCTACCTCCCAAGCCAGCTTCTCCTTCCTGCCGGCGAGCGTTGGACAGGTGGCACTTCGCTGATCCGATGAGACCGCTCGTGGTGGTCTTACGTAGGAGGGGGGCCTTCGTACGTCAAGGTGCGCGCTTCGAGATCAGCGGTGAGGACGCCTCCTTGATGGCTGACGACCTCTCGGAACGCCGCGTAGCCGGCGAGGATCGCCGCATGCCAGTCCGCCGATGAGCGGGCCGACACCTCCAGGTGGGAGGCCATTTTCGCGCACGTCTTCAGCACACTCGGTGGAACATGGGCGAGCGTGGAGAAGAAGCTGTGCTCTCCGGCCATGGTGAACACGTAAGCCGTCAGACCCTCTTCGATGGCGGCCGCTCTGCCGCCATCTTGGACGCGGTCCACCGTCGGCAGTTCTGACCGCTTGCAGCCGAGGAGACGGCGCATCACGGGAGACCAGCCGAGCACTGCCATGTGCGCGAGGTGGAAGACGTCGTGGTAGCGGTAGTCGTCGCTGTGCTCGCTGTTGTCGTCGAGGGGGTCGCCGACCGGTTGGTCGCCTCGGTACATGCGGACTCTCTGGAGGGTTTCTCCGCGGCCGGTGCTCTCTTCGTTTTCAACCAGGGTGACCGTAAGGCGGGTGGGGAGTCGTTGATCCGCGGGGGCTTCTTGGTCGAAAAGAGCATGTGGCGGAAGTTGCTCGGGGGCGAGGAAGAGGCCTCGGGTCTTGTAAAGGTTCTCCCGAGCGATCTCGTCGAGGTCGAATCCGTTGTACCGAGCGAGGGCAGCGGCGTACCACAAGATGTCGCCGAGCTCTTCGTGGACCTCGTCTCGGAATGCTCGGTAACCGACCTTGTCCCGCTGGCGCTTTTTGTATTCGGCGATGAGCTGACCGACCTCGCCGGCCAGGCCGAGTAGCGGCATGATGTCGTCGTCGCCGGTCAGAATGTCGGTCTCACCGGCTCGCTGTTGGTACTCGCTTATGTCCATCTATGGTCCCACTCTCGCTCCGGTTGGTGTCGCTGCCAGTGATGTTGGGTCGATCGTGGCCGCCTGCACGGCGAAGGCGATGAGGTAATCGAGTGGCAGCCAGCCGTACCCTCCTGCTCCCCAGCCCGATCCCCACGTGTTGCGGATGAGCAGTCGTCGGCTCGTCCCGTCGGTGCTCGTGGCCGCCCCGAGAGCCAGGACGGCGTGGTAGTCGCCCACCGGCGCAGTGAGTGCCGGGAGTGCGATTTCGCCGTCGGCCGTTGCGTCCTCGAACTCTTGAGTGAGCTCGATGACCAGGACGAGGGAGAGGACCACCGCGAGCGCGTCCTCGATCAGGTCCTCGATCCCGTCGTGGGCGAGCGGCATCTCCACGGTCACCGCCTTGTACCAGGCTGCATGGGTAGCAGCAGCGGGTTCCGGCTCCGTCCCCGCGCCAAGAGTGTCGTTGTACGGCCACCACACCTCGGCGGTCTGGCCCTTGGCGTGCACCGCCTCGCCGCCAGCCGTCAGCGTCGTCCCACTATGACCGGCCAGGCCGTTGTCGAAACAGTGCTGCCACAGCGGCTCGACGGCGAGCATTTCGGCGCCCGGTTCGCCCATCTGGACGCGGGTCGCCTCGTGTGCCGCGGCAATCGAGAAAGGGACGCACAGCGGGCGCGGACCTTGGTGGCGCACCGGAGAAGCAAGGAGGTGCCGAAGGTCGACCGCAGGTCGGGCCAAGCTGTCGGCGTGGCGCTGGGCGTAGGAGGTCACCGGAATACTCGTCGTCACGCGGGTCATTCGCGCTCGGGATCGTCGACGTGAACGGTCGGTTCGTGGATTTTGCGTTCACGGACCTCGCCGACCCACGCTTCGCCTGGGTCCTCTATCAACTGATCGATCGAGAAGCGCTGCCGGCGGGGCTCGACGATGGCGTGCAAGACGTACTCCTCAACTGGCGGTTCGGAGCTATACGGGCTGCGGTGCTGCAGTCGTAGCGTCTTCGGTCCGGGCTCGACGAAACGGACGCCGAGCAGTCTTCGGCCGGTCGCCGCGATCAGCACGTCATCACGGCTTGCGACCGGGCGATCCAGGGTTCCGGCGGCTTCAGCCACCAGGATGTTTGTCTCGGAAGCTGGGGTCTCGCCTGAGGCGGCGGCGAGGCGAGCCCGGCGGGCCTCGCGGGGTCGCAGCTTGGGCGCGCGACCCGGGAGGTAGTCGTCACCGACGACCGCGGCCCCGCCGTGCAGCACTCGCTCCTCGGGAGGGCTGGCGTCTTCGACATGAAGGCGCCGTGCTCGGTCCAGCGCGGCGCTGGGGGCGCTGCCGGATGCCGCGATTCGGGCTGCATGGAGGAACCGGTCGAGTTCGCCGGAGCTGTGGGTGGCGATCTGAGGGTCACCGAAGGGCGGCGGCTCGGGCTTCGGCGTGATCTCGATGATCTCCTCGTCGAACATCCACCGGTAGCCGGTGCTGCGGTTTTCGGGCAAGGAAACGACGATCTCGTCGTCTGCCCGGAGTGAGACAAGTTGGTCATTCCACTGTTCGTCGACGGGCCAAACGTCGGCGTAGCCGTAGACCGGTCGCCGACCACCGGCGAGCTGGCTTTTGACCGTGAGAGGTCGGACCTCCAACAACGAAGTGGCGTCCGCCGCCGTGATCACCTGAAGATTGGTGAGCTGGCGCACGGCAGCTTCGTAGCTCACCCCTGCTTCGCGGGCGACGAAGTAGGCCTGATCGGGTCGAACAGGTCCGTGGTCGCCGATGCCGATTCTCGCTAGCAACGAGAGCACAAGGGGCGGTGGCATCAAAAGGTTAGCGGCGAACATCTGGGCCAGTCGCTCTCGTTCCGCCGGGTTAGCCCCGAAGACATGCTCCTCACCATCGAGGGCGAGGCCGTGTCCGTGTTCGAGCCGCCAGTGGCCCAGCTCATGCGCCGCCGTGTAGCGCTGGACGGTGATCGGGCGCCGATCAGTGATGAGGACGCCGCCGGTGCCTTCGGGAACGAAGGCACCGAGCAGCCCATCCATCGGCAGGAAGGCGAGCCAAAGATCGAGGTCCTCGCACATCGAGAACACGTCCACTTGCCGGGTCTGATCGACGCCGAGTTCGTCGAGGAGCCGTCCGGCTGATTCCGCCGCTTGGAGCGAGCGTTGCCAGGCGTTGCCGTTGGCAGGCATCAGGTTCCTGTCTCGTCTCCGCCGTCCGCCGCACTGCTGGGGGGGCGAGGGGGCTTGGCCGCAGCTCGTCCGGATGCGGCCGGTTTGCCGGCCGCCGCGAGGAACTCAGCAAAGCGCAGCACCTGGTCCCGGTCTCGCGCCGAAAGAGACTCGGCGGCCCGGAAGAGAGGTTCGGCATCCGTAAGCTCGATGTCCTCATCGCCGAGCAGCCATCCAACGGGCTTGCGGTAGATGCGGGCGAGTCGTCGCACCTCGAGCCCGGTCACTCGTCGCTTGCCCGATTCGAGGGCAGAGACACTCGCCCGCGGGATGCCAAGCGCAGAGGCGACGTCCTCTTGGAGCAGCCCGACAAACTCCCGGGCTTCCTTCAGGCGGGCTCCGATCCTCGCTTGTTCCTCGTTGTCATCGATGTCGGCGCCGTCGTCGTTGTCGCGCTTCGATGGCGTCTTTGGACGTTTCTGGTCAGCCAAGGCTCCTCCCTTCGTTCGTGGTGGCGGCAGAGTCGACGAGCTTTAGGTGTGGTTGGAACGATGCGATGGCGATGGCTGCCGCCCAACCGCCCTCGTGGGTCACCGAGAGGTGCCACGCGGTAATCCGGTGACGTTTCGCAATGGATAGGGCTCCTCGATGAAGCTCAACTCGAGGTGCCCCGATCGGGGTCGTGACGATCTCGACGTCACGGGGGTCCAAGTCGCCGATCCCGTGTTGCAGTGCTTTCATGACGGCCTCTTTGGCGGCCCACTTTCCTGCGAGTGCTTCCGCTTGTCTGTTGGTGTCTCGCTGCTCGCGCGCCGTCCAGGCCGCGTCGACGAAGGATCGGCCGCCCGCGGCCAGCAGTTGGCGTAACGGTTCGACCTCCACCAAATCGATCCCGACCCCGGATGCTTGGTCCATCGCCTCGATGCTGGCCTGCCAGACCGATGCCAGCGCGCCGATTGGCGGCTGAGAGGTCACGGTCGCGTTCCCGACGCGACTACGGCGTCGGCATCGAGGGCAGTCCGAGCGTCTCTCGCGAGACTGAGCGCCCGAGAGCGGTTCTGGGTGTCAGCCAGCGTGGCGTGAACGACGAGCTCTCCGAGATCGTGGCCGGTCTGCTGGCAGAGGAACTGCATCAGCCACGACAGACCCAACATGTTGCCGTAGGCCTTGTCGATCAGGTACTGGTGCCGGTAGACGGCCGTCATGTGCAGACGGCCCCGGTACAACGTGAGATCGATGTGCGTGAGGCAGGGGAATCCCCGCGTGCGGCGGTCTGTCGGGGCATAGACCTGCACACCTCGCAGGTCTTCCTCGTCCGCTTGCGCGTCTGCGGCCGCGTCCATGTCATTGGTGTTGTTCGTGCGATTTCCGGCTAAATGCTGGGCGCGTAGATGTTCGACCCTCGCCGCCAGCTGGTTTACGCCGCCCACCTCTTTGCCCGGCCAGGTGATCATCCGGGAGAAGTACGTGCCGCTCTTGTTGGCATGGATCGTGCGCAACATCGGCAACACGCCGATGTAGGCGTCGTAGAGAGCATCGGCGGCCGCGTCGAGCATGGCGCTCTTCGCCGCAGGTAGGTCAGGAGCCCAGTCGATGGCGGGGTCGGGATAAAGCGAGGCAGGAAAGATCGTCTCGGCCACGGTGTCGATCGATTGGGCACCGTATCCGTCGAGCGCTCCGTCGAGGACGCGTCGGACCGAGAGAAACTCGGTGCCAGGATCGGTCACGGTCGAAACCACATGGACCGCTCGTCCCCCGGTAGCGTCGGCGGTCCGCTCTAAGGACAGCAGCCATGCTTCGCTGACCGAAGCCGCGGCGGGCAGGAGCTCACTCATGAGGCCACTGGTCCGGCCGGCACCGGGTGCAGCGTGCGATGCACCAAGCGCGCTACCCCGCCAAGGCTTCGCAGATCCTCTCGGCGCACTCGTGACAGATCGACCAACTTGGGACGGTCCACCGAGGCCCCGACCTGGTTGACGAGGAAAACGGCCACGAGACTGGGGATCTTCGGTGAGCCGTCATCAGCCACATCTGTGAGCTGCCGATTGGGTTGCGCGCCTCGCAGCAGCCGGGTCAGGTCACTTTGCAGCTGGTCAACAGTCCTCGTGGTCACCGATGCGAGAATGGCCGCGTTGGTCGGGACAGCCGCGGCTGGAGCAGCGACGGGGGGTGGTGGTGCCACGGAGGTTATGTCCGTCTTCACGACATCCAGTGTCGGATATTCCGACACGATTGTCAAGAGGTACCCCGCTTCGTAGCCCCAAAGGTCCGCAAGTCGAGTCGTTTAGATGGGGTGCGAGAGGGGGTCCTAGAGGGGTCCTTCGTTTTTAGACGCCGATCGCTCAGAATCGCTCGAGAGCGCTAACGAGCAGCTCAACGGCTTTGCCGGTTGATGCCAGGAACAGGAAAATGCCTGGATACCAGACTTCCAAGGTGGGGCGACCATCCCCAGTGCCAGGCAGCCGGGCCGCTGCATTTGGCATGTCGTCGTTGCGACACGGACTCCGAGTCGTCACTGCCGAGTTCCGCCTCGAAGAGTGCTCGGCGGAACACCTCGTCGTCCCCATGGGCAAAGACCTGATACTCGAAATGGTGGTGGTCGGTTCGGGCGACCCCGATCACGTAGTTGGCCGGACTGAGACCCAGGACACAGAGTCGGGGTAGCGGCCCTCCTGGTCGTGCACCGTCCTGAGGTGCATCCTGCGAGGGTACCTACGCTTCGACGGATCGCTTGCATACGTGTTTTGGGGGGCTCATTATCGCGTGCGCTGGAACGCCTCCAGAAGGCCACGTGCCATCACGACACCCACCTCGTCGGCTCCCGAGCCCAGGGCCGCGGCGGTGACGCCCTCGTCGGGCAGAACGCGGATCGGCCCTTGATCGAAAGGGTTCATCCTCGCCCCAGAACGGGAGCCGAGCGATGAAGGCGGGCCGATGTCGAGGGAAATTGAAGGCGTGAGGCCGAGGGCAAGAGCCCAGTCGTGATCTTCGGAGGGCACGAGGGCTCCGAGAAGCCGGAGAAGGCGCCCGATCCTGGCCGAGAGGTCGGCCTCGTCGAGGAGGCTGCCCAAGCTGTCGGCGGGGAGCTGCTGCCAGGCCGATCGCTGTCCACTGGCACCAATCCGCACCCCGAGGAGCTGTTCGGGCCGCACAGAGTCCCATGCCCCCGAGGGAGTGGCCGGCTCGGGGAATGCCCATGCACTCCTCGGATCGCTGTCAGCGTGGATAGCCACGCCCGGGGGAATCCGGCCATGGTCCCGGAGGCCAGACACGAGCAGGTTCGGAATATCGCGCAACCGGCGGGCCGACATGCCGACAGGAGGCACCGGGACGGCGTGCACATCAAGCACGGCCGCCATGGACTGGCGCTCTCGGCCGGGACCCTGCCAGGTCTCCCTCCAGTCGACCTTAACCCCATCGGGAAGCGGCGACCACTTGAGAGTGTCACTCAGGCTGGGCAGGTCCTGCAGCGCCGCCACCACCTTGGGTTGGAGGTCGACAGCGGAAGTGAAGCCCGATCGGAAGAGCCCAGTGCTATAGCCCTCGACCCGCGCGATGAACGCCGCTTGGAGCGGCTCTGGGTCGGCTCCCAGCTTGCGGAAGGCCAAGCGGGGGATGCCCTTGGCCAGTGCGGCAGTGTACTCCTCCTCGGTCGGGGCCTTGTGGGTTTCGGGAAGTTGATCCCCATAGCTGGAACCGAGCAGGAGCAGGTACACATCCGCTACTGCTACCCCAGCCAGGCACGCCTCACGACTTGGAACCGGTTGCGCAGTGAAGTCCTCGAACCTGACCGGCTCGTGGCCAAGGGCCCGAATCAGCCCTGGTAGGGCATCACGCTCCTCTTCGAGGCCACGGCGAACTGAGGAGATAAAGACCTTCACCGGGCTCCTCAAGCGTAGTTCAAGTGGAGTGTGCCAGCATTGGCACCGGTTCGCGCCACCCAACGGCGCTCGCGATCACCGAGAGCGGCGCTTACCCGGTCGGCCATCTTGAACAGGAGCCCGTTTCGGTCGGCACGTTCGGTAGGCCACTGCTCGACCTGGTGTCGGACGAGGACGTTGGACTCGATCGGCCGGGGTGGGTCGTGGAGGTGCTCAGGATGCTCCCAACCATCGTTGTAGCAGCCGAGCCAAGTGTCGTCGGTCTTCGGCAAGGCGACTACTAGGTCGAAGGGGGCGAGCTGGTCTGCCACTTCCTTGACCTCTCCGTCCTCCGCCAGGAGCGCAGACTGCGTCTCCACAGCCTGGCGGATCATGTGGATCACCGTGTAGAGCCGAATGATCGTGGCCGGGCCAGCGCGGAATTGCGCTCTGTAGCGCGAACCCGAACCGATCGCAGCCTCCACCCCGCCGTCTCGACGAACCGCCACGTAGCCCAACCATGTGGTGCCGTCTCCCGCGGGTGAGTAGCGGGCGAACCCGGTCGAAGTCGATGCTGTGTAGGGGAGCGTACCCACGCCGTTGGCTGTGATGCCCTCGAACGTCGTCGGAACCTGATTGGGCACACCGTTCTCGAACTGGAGGTGCTGCGCCCTGACCTCACTCGGCATCACGATGGCGGCCACCCCTGGCCCGTCCAGGCAAGCCATCAGGCCGCCGGTCCCGAACTCGGCGGACGCCGGATCCAGCCTCCACCGGCGCCGGGCTCTCTCCCAGCGGTCGTGCTGCTCGGCCGTGATCACCGCCCCAGGCTACGTGTAGCGCCCCCAGTCAGGAAACAACCTAAATCTCTGCTGTAATCTCAACCATGCCTCCTGACCAGCAGAGAAAACCTCCCTTCGTCGGGAAAGGCGGAGAGCCACTCGGTGAAGCACTGAGGATGCCCGATTCGGTGCGTCGCGAAACACCCTCAACCAACACCGATCCGATCAGCGCCCGTCTACTCGAGGAATGGAGGGCGCTGGAAACGCGGGCCTCCGAACAGCGAGAGGCATCCTTGTCCACCCCCCTTGGGAGTGCGGAACGCCAAGAGGCAGCGGCGACACAAGCAGAGGCTGACACAACGGGTCGGAAGATCACAGAGCGCGTTGTCCAGCTCAACGAGGGCCGACCCTGAGCCCCGGGGCACCCGAGGACCTGCCGGTACAAGCCATACCCGTCGTAGGGTCTGTGGGCGTGAGCTGCCACCAACGTGCAGGGCAATCGCTGCCATGAGAATCACCAGGCTGTCGGCCCGTGGCCTGCTGTCCTTCGAGGACCTCGAGCTGACCTTCGAGCACCGCCGGACGGTCATCGTCGGCCCGAACGGCTCAGGCAAGTCGAACGTGGGCCGGCTCATCGAGCTGGTCGTCAGGGCCCTTCAGGCAGCGGACAACGACTCAGCTCAGCTCCGCGACATGCTCGACTCATACCTCGCAGGAATGCGCGCGAATGCTCGAACCACAGGCATCGAGGTACGCATGGGTTTCGAACTCACTACGGAGCACGAGAAGGAGTTGATGGCCGCATTTATCCGGGCTGCAGTCGTGGCCAGTACTCCTGGCAACTTCGTCGGGGCCGACCTCGCGAGCCTGGACAACTGGGCCACCACGCAGGTCACCGCCGCCCGCCTCACGCCGCTCTTCGTCGCAGAAGTCGTTGTGACTCACAGCGGAGCGGAGGATGCCCGTTGGCAAGTGGGCGTCGAGTTCAACGTCCCTGACAGGAGGCGTCGGCCTCGGACATTTCGATGGGTCGTCATGGGGGACAACCCTGAGCAGATCGTCGCCGTCGAAGACATTGACCGTCAAGGCCTCTTCGTCGGGCAGTTGCAGGAACGCCTCCAAAAGGCGGCCAAGGCCCATGCCACACCCCGAGCGCCCAGCGGCGCGTTCTCGATGGCCAGGCTCGTTCCTCGCAAAGGCACGGCTGTGACCGTCTC
Source organism: Acidimicrobiaceae bacterium (assembly GCA_003161575.1). Taxonomy (GTDB): domain Bacteria; phylum Actinomycetota; class Acidimicrobiia; order Acidimicrobiales; family RAAP-2; genus PALSA-457. Next base: position 208,182 of record PMOE01000059.1, read on the forward strand.
GCTACGCCTGACTGGCAACCCACCGCCACCGACCATCCGGCACTTTGCCGACCTCCTCGGCGTCAACCCTTTGGGCGTCTCGAACACGAGCCGGAGCATCAACCTGGCCCGCGTGCTTGGCATCGCGATCCGCCAGTCCCTGGTGCAGACGAGCGATCAACGCCTTCTTCCGGTGTCCGGCTTCAGTTGGAACGCTCAGGAAGGTGGCCTCCGGGCGGGTGCCGAGGCGAATCTTCCCGAGATGCTGTTCTTGCTCAAGAACGGAGGGTCGAGCGGTGTTGAGCGGTTCTCCAAGATCCAACGGCTCTTCAAGGAATTCACCCAGGGGAGAGAACTTGACCTCTTGGTCCAACAGGTGAGCGTCGGAGACGAGAATCCAGCACAGGGCCTTCACGTTCACCCGCGGCCGCTCGTCAGTGTCGCTCCAGTCGACGACGACACGGAAGTGGTCGGCCAAGTGCCGATCGAATTCGCCGGGGCGGGTGCCTGGGAGGCACTCGTCCTTGCGTGCATTCTCGGCTCTCAGGCACAGTCCATCGCATTCTTGGATGAACCCGCCGTGGCCCTGTCGCCAACCCTGCAGCGTCTCCTTGAGAGCTATCTCGCGGCGAGCGACGGCCAACTCATCATGGTCACACACTCGCCGTACCTGTTGCCGCTCGAAGACACCGGTGGTGACGCGGTGCTAATCCGCATTGATCGCGACGAGCAGATGGCCTCGCGACTGTGGAAGGTCCACCCCGACTTGCTCCGCTCGGTGGCGCCCAAGTTGCGGGCCAAGGGCAACGAGCGCCTCCCCTACTCGTGGCGAACCGTTCTGTGCGAGGGTCAATTCGACGTCATCGTCGTCCGCGCCATAGCGGAATTGCTCCACATTGATCTAGACGGTCGAAACATCAGCATCATCGACTGCGGTGGACGATCCAACCTCCCTGATTACATAATTCTCGCCGGACAGCTCGGCATCCCAACGCTCGTGGTCGCTGATGCAGATTCGACGAAAGCCTCCGCGAAGCCGGAGGTCAAGAAACAGGTCGACTCGGTTCGTAACACCGTAACGGCAGAGATCATGGCTCGGTTGGTTGAATTCCCCGAGGACCCGGAGACGACGTTCAAGGTGCCCAAGGTGGCCGACGCCCTGGAGAAGGCGGCCCAGTCCGTTGACTTGACGAATCCTCCGCAGGAGGTCGCCGACCTCGCTAACGGCCTTCAGGATCTGGCATCCCCTACTCGTTATTAGGTAGGCGGCAGGGCAACGGGTAGGCGACCACCCCAGGAGAGGGCCACCCTGGCTGACACCCGCAACGTCCGGGAGTTAGCCTGTTGAGGCTCAGCCTGGTTCTTCACAGCTATGTCGAATGCACAGTGATCTCCCACCAACGCGGCTTTGGCAATCCGATTTGGCAATCTACTCGGGTGGATCCGCCAGATTGAGTGTCACCAGCAAGACCATCGGCCCAGCTCAGGGGCAGCGAGGTTTACGGGCAAGATCCAGTGGACACCTCAGATCGCTCTTTCAAGGCGGAGGCTGGTGCAGTACGCGTCGACGTCCGGGATGACCGGACGCGGAAAGTAGGGACGCTGCAAAACATCCCTACTAACATCCCTACTATGGAGCGACTTTTTCACGCCTGAGAATTACGGGCGACTCGGAAGACCCTGCTCAGCACGGTTCCACACGTCCGACAGCACTCAGCGCCGACACCTAGCAGAACCCCGCCTACTGTCCGAGAGGGTGCCGCATGACGGAGCTCCACACCGTCTTTGGCAACCGACCGTGGTCATGCGCCACCAGTCTGCTCTCCCACACCAAACGACCAAAAGCCTGCACCTACCGATACTGATCCTTATCGGGATCCCTCTACCTAAGAATCGGCCTTCGGAGTTGAGTCCCGACCAGTGGT
>PMOE01000033.1 GCA_003161575.1 Acidimicrobiaceae bacterium
ACCACTGGCTGGGACTCAACTCACCGACCCGCGGCGAGGGGCTGGTAGTCCTCTGTGGTCGAGTGTGAGGTGGCGCAGCAGTTCGCGCTCCTCGCTCAGCACCCGGACATCGAGGTCGGCGATCAGGATGAGTGGAGCTTGGATCACAGTTTCACTCCAGAAGTAGGCGTCCCAGACATTGATTGAGACCATCGGACGGCATGGATTGCGTTACCAGCGAAAGGGGATTTGTGACCGACGCACGACTACTCTTTCGTCTAGGTCCACGCTTTTCAATAGCAGCGCAACGGCACGCTCGCATTCATCACCCGAGCTGCTTGGACCGATCCATACTTCTCGAATCAAGGATTCCTCGCCAGTGCCGATGCCCCACTCCACATACGGAATCACACCAAGTGCCGAAGTCGAACGAAACAGCGGGTGACTGTCGGAGCCGGCATCCAGATTCCAGGCCACCCACTCTGCTTCATTCTCGAAGGCGAAGTTCTTACAACACATCAGATACGTCAACGTCCAGGCAACAGAATCAGTCAGCGCTCCCGCCTTCGTGTCCTCAGGTTCTCCGATTGCCCCGGGTAAGTACCACGTGGCCAAATCTTGGGCCAATCTCTCAATCTGGGCGCTCCGGTCATAGATCACTGGATCGAGATAGAACTGCGGGTGCGCTTCAAGACCTTTACGATCCAGCCCGACGCAATAACCCCCCTTTTGTCCGTAACCAATCCATTGCATCAAAAGATCTGGTCGTTCACAGAGGCTAGCCACGTTCCATGTCCACCTTGGAAGATTGCGGCGGTCGGCATCCAGCTGATTCAAATACCGGTCGAGCATCTCCTTTGCCTCATCAGAGCCTGAATAGTCCTCATCAATCGTCTTGCGCAGGTCATCCTTGTGCTCAGCAATCACAATTTCACCGTGAAGCGATACCGATCGGTCGTTCAGAAACGCGCGATCCGTCGCTCGGAGTTTTCCAGATTGCACGATGCCCAGCAGGCCCTCTGCCGTCGTGTAGTGATAAAGGATTGAAGGATCCGCCACCTCTTGAACCTCCGACAACTCAATCTATTCGCCTGCTTGAGGGTACCGCCCAGCAGCGTGGAAATCCGAGTCTGGTACGCATAACAACTCGATATAACCTGCCCGCACCCGTTCGGTGACGGCTTCGCCACGTGAGAGGCCAAGGCAGCGTGGAACCAGAGGTAGCAGCCCTGTCCTGCGCCAGACCCCATTGAGCTGAAGACGACTAGAAGGTCCCGACCTCGGCCTGTGCCCGCGCGGCGTGATCGCAGCGGTCGGATCACGCTCCACGGGTGGTGCTCATAACGAACCGACGCACTATAGAGACACCGGCGGTGGTCGACGGGCCAGGCCGGACGGCTCAGGTATCTATCCCGCCACCGCCGGTCAGGGTACTGACGGAAAAGTTGTTAAAGAAGGCGTCACCGTTAGCGTTCTCGGCACTGCGATTGGCCGCTACCTGCACCGTGAATGCCGTGTCGAGGAACTGCGGGTACGCCGTGAGGTCGATCGTCAGCGAACCACCGGCGAATGGGAACCATACGCCGCCGATGGCGGCGCACTGGGTCTGCTGGAGCCGATGGGTGATTTGCGCCGAGGCGGCGGCGGTTAGGCAGGCGAACGACGTGGATGGTACTCCGCCCATACCCGCGTCCTGGGTCTGGACCGTGAGCGATTGACCGTCGGCGCTGACGGTCACCAGTCCCAGCTCCTTGGCGTTGTTGACGGCGTTGCCGGGATAGAGCCCGCACCACCCCGAGCTCTGTCCCACCGTCGCGTCCGAGCACCCGGTGCGAGAGACGCCGGCCAATGCAGCACCCGCCCCCACAGTGACGCCGGCGGCAAGCAGGCCGCCTGTCAGGGCCAGCAGCGTCAGCCGCCGGACCATTCCCCGGCCTCGCCGACGCGCTGGTAGTGCGAAGTCTTCCATCTCATTGCCCGCCCTTCGTGGTCCCCTAGTGTCACTTCCCGCGGTCATATCTGACCACCACATTGCCGACAGTATCGTCCCAATTCCCCCGATATGCCAGTTCTCGCCGCCATCGGGCCCACGGCCTATCGAATGCCCTCGCAGACGGGGATGCTCGGTGGAGGCTCGCTGTTCGGGCAGCCAGCGTCGGTTGCGTGCCTTCGTTGTCATTGCACGACGAGCTCGCCTGGTGCATTGTTTGGACCGTGCTTCCCAGCCGTCTTCAGAGCTGTTCGATCGCGACCACCTCGATCCGACTGCGCTCGTGAGGGTCCTGCTCTTGGGGCCACGCATGCGGCGCGCCGTGCTCGCGATGCTCGCGGTCGCCCTCGTCCTGAGCTTCAGCGAGGCGACGCGGGCTTCGGCCGAGCGAGCGCAGAGGCCGTTTTCGCCCCATCGGACGGTAAACACAGCGCTGGCTGGCAGCGCAGTGTTTCCCTTCGGCGGTGCCTCCAACCTCGGCTCGTTGTCAGGCACCTCGGTGAATGCGCCTGTTGTGGGCGTAGCTTCAACCCCGGATGGGAACGGCTACTGGCTCGTCGGGGCTGACGGCGGCGTGTACTGCTTCGGGGACGCTCCCTTTGAGGGTTCGCTCGGCGGCGTAGCCCTGGCCCAGCCGATCCGCGGCATGGCCGCTACCCCCGATGGTCAGGGCTACTGGCTGGTGGCCGAGGACGGGGGGGTATTCACGTTCGGCGATGCGGCTTTCGATGGCTCACTTGGGGGCATCCCGCTGGCGCAGCCGATCGTCGGGATGGCCGCCACTCCCGATGGTGGGGGCTATTGGCTGGTCGCCGCGGACGGCGGGATTTTCAGCTTCGGGGACGCTCCCTTTGAGGGTTCGCTCGGCGGCGTAGCCCTGGCCCAGCCGATACGCGGCATGGCCGCTACCCCCGATGGCCAGGGCTACTGGCTGGTGGCCGAGGACGGGGGCGTCTTCACGTTCGGGGACGCCACGTTCGACGGATCGCTCGGCGCGACGGAGCTCGCCGCGCCCATCGTCGGCATCTCTCCAACCGGGGACGGTGGCGGATACTGGTTGGTCGCCGCAGACGGTGGCGTGTTCGCTTTTGGTGATGCGCCCTTTGGCGGTTCCCTTGGCGGACAACTGCTCGCCCAACCTGTGATTGGCCTCGCCCGGTCCGGGGTGGGCTATTGGCTCGCCGAGGGGCAGCTGGCCCGATCGCCGTTTACTCCGGCACTCATTGCAGATCTCGACAGCCGGCTGGGTCTCGTTTCTGCTGCTGTGGAGGACCTCAATACCGGGGATGTCTTCGTCTACCACCCCGGCCTCGCGCTCATCACTGCGAGCATCGTGAAGGTCCAGTTCCTTGGCACGCTCCTGGCCGAGGCACAAGCAGCCGGCCGGGGCCTCACCCCAGCGGAACAGGGCTTGGCCGTCCCCATGATCGAGGTGAGCGACAACAACGCCGCCACAGCGGTGCTGGGGGACGTCGGTGGGCCAGGCGCTGTTGCGGCCTTCGACCAATCCATCGGCATGACCGGCAGCAACACGATCTCCAACTGGGGGAACTCGACGACGACCGCGACCGACCAACTTATCCTACTCAACCACTTCGTCCGGCCCAACAGCGCACTGTCGGACTCCTCCAGGGCGTACGGGCTCTCCCTAATGGCCCAGGTCACCCCTCCCGACATTTTCGGAATCTCGGCTGGAGTCCCGCCCGGAATGCTGCGGGCATCGAAAACCGGTCGCATCCCCTCCGAAGGAGTGATCAATGGCATCGGTTGGGTGCAAGGCCAAGGCCGTGACTACCTCATCGCGGTGCTCACCCAGGGAGTTCCGAATCCCGATCAGGCTGGCCTCGCCATCATGAACGAGGTATCGACCGCGACCTGGGACTCCCTCGGGTCCTGACGACTTCCCAAGAGACCGTCTGAATCGGCGTTCTGCGAATCCTGGAGGACACGATCGGGGCAGGCGGTGGTCTGATCACCAAGGGCCCTTGGGTTCGGACGACGCAGGTTCGGGTCCGGGTGCTCACGTCGCTGTCCCGCAGTGTCGCGCACCATTCCTCGTATGGCCGTTGGACATCCCCATGGGATTGGAGGACCCGGGTCGGGTCGTGGTATCCATCTCAGTTGATCGGGATCCGGTCGTCCCACGATCGGGACGGAGGTGGACCGGGCCGTTGATCCGAACGCGATCGGAATGCAGGACGGCCGGAGTTTTGGCGCTCCGGTTCGAGAAGCTGACAGGATGTCGACGTGACAAGGCAAACCGACGAAGAGAAATCCGCCGTGGTGCAGATTCCCATCGTGGAGTATCTGGTGCTGGGGGAGGACCCCCACCTCGAGGTCAATGAGTGTGTCGCATGTCACGCTCGGTTCTTTGACCGGCGGAATGCCTGCGCAAGCTGCGAAGGGGTGGCATTCCAACGCACCCGCCTTCAACCCGAAGGAGAGGTCCGCGCCTTTACGATTGTGGCCTTTGCCGCACCCGGGGTCCCGGTGCCGTTTGTGGCAGCTCTTATCGACTGCGATGGCACAAGCGTGCGGGCCAACCTCATCGACGTGACACCCGACGCAGAACATGTTCATCTCGGGATGAAGGTGAGGTTTTGCACACAGTCGCTGGGTCTCGATGAAGGTGGCACCGAGGCCGTCGGTTTCGGCTTCAAGCCCCTGGCATGAAAAACACGACCTATCAGGCACACTACCGATCGAGAGGCTCTCGCCGTGGCGACTGACGATATCTACATCCTTGGCATCGATATGACCAAATTCGGCAAGCATCCAGATCTGGATCTGGTCGACCTTGCCTCTGCGGCAACGATGGGAGCGTTGGCCGACGGTGGCGTCACGATGCGCGACATTGGAGTTCTGGCGGCCGGAAGTCTGTTAAATGCCAATGCCGGAATCGGCCAGCAGCTGCAGAAGCAGATCGGTCAGACCGGCATTCCCGTCTACAACGTTGCCAATGCCTGTGCCACCGGTGCAACGGCGTTGCGGGTCGCTTACATGGCGGTCAAGTCCGGTGAGTGCGACATGGGTCTCGCCGTGGGCGTCGAGAAGCTGTCGGGAGCGGGTCTTCTGTCTGGGGGCTCTCGCCCTTCAGATGACGGCACGTGGACGCCGAAAGGTCGCTACGGCGCGGTGGCACCCATCGACGGCAGAATCGGCACTGAGACCATGCCCGGCGTGTTCGCGCAGATCGGCATGGAGTACGGCCACCGGTACGGCGGGACCAGCTTCGAGCTGTTCGCACGCATCTCGGAGAAGAATCATTCGCACTCGACGTTGAACCCGAAGGCCGCGTACCAAAAGCGGTTCACGCTCGATGAGATCATGCACGACGTCATGATCGCCTATCCCAATACCCGGCCCATGTGCTCGGCCAACTGCGATGGGGCGGCGGCGGCGGTGGTCGTGGGTGGAGCAAAACTCAAGACGCTCTCAATGCAGCAGCGGAGCCGGGCCGTCAAGATCAGCGCATCGGTTCTTACGAGCGATCCCTGGGAAGAGGGATGCCAAGTACTTCCCAATGTGAACACGCTGACCCGTAACGCGGCGCAACAGGCGTACGAACAAGCTGGTGTCGATCCGCAGGATCTGGACCTTGTCGAACTGCACGATTGTTTTGCGACTGCTGAACTCGTGCACTACGACAACCTGGGACTGTGCTCAGAAGGTGGAGCCGTGGATTTCTTTGAGTCCGGTGCGACGTGGCGGGACGGGGCCACACCGGTCAACGTGTCGGGTGGGCTCGAATCAAAGGGCCACCCGATCGCCGCTACCGGCATCGCAAATATCTGGGAAGTCGCGACGCACCTGCGTGGTGAGGCGGGGAACCGGCAGATCGAGGGGGCTCGGTTGGGTTTGGCTCACGTCATCGGACTCGGTTCGGCCTGTGGGGTGCACATTCTCGAGAGGATCGCCGCCTGACGGACCCACCGTTGGCGTCGGTTCGGTTGCCAGTGATCGCGTACGGGACGCCGGCGGCGTTTGCAACTGTTGTAGCCGCCGATTCGCCCGGTGGGGAACGAGACCGGCCCAGACGCCTACCCGGCGTCCTGGCGACCTCCAGCCCGCCAGGCAGCCCAAGTGCGAGGGAACCGTCGACAAAGAGTTAGAAGGTCAGGCCCGGTTGGGCATGACGATACGCAGCCCGAATGTCTCACCATCCATACCTCAAGGACGTAGTGTCTTGCACCTTTCGCCCTTTGTGCGCAGCGACGCCACCAGACCTTCCCAGGCTCGGATGGGTACAGACCCGGAGAAGGATTCAGCGTCGCGCCGGCGATCGGTGCCGATGAGGATCTGGCCACTGAACCCCTCGAAGGCAGCGTCGTGGTCACCGAGGTTGAGCGCCACGAGGACGTCTTCGCCACGCCGCCACGCCCAGATCCCCTGGGGTGCACCAACCGAGGCGTACTGACCAGTGCGCAGATCGGGGGTGTGCCGCCGCAGGGAGATGAGATCTCGAGTCAGGACGAGCATCGACCCCGGATCTTTGTGTTGGTCTTCTACGTTGCAGGCTTTCACGTCGCCGAACGGAAGCCAAGGCGAAACACCGGGTGCGCAGAAGCCCCCACCCTCGGTGTCTCGCCACTGCATGGGGGTGCGCATGGCGTCGCGTCCGGCATAGGCGGGCCAGTAAAGGACGCCGAGCGGGTCCCGCATGTCCTCGTGGGCAACCTCGGTATCACCGAGGCCGATCTCGTCGCCCTGGTACAGGACCGGTGTCCCCCTCAGGGAGAGCAACATCATGATCGCCGCCCGGGCCTTGAAGGGATCATCGTTGGCCCACCGAGTGGCGAATCGGGACATGTCATGGTTCGAACCGGTCCACGCCGGCCAAGCGCCCGGCGGCAAGAGTGTTTCGGTCTCTTCGACGATCGTGCGCATTGCCGCGTCAAAGGTAGAGCTGATGAAGGGGAAGTTGAAGGCAAGGTGGAGCTCGTCGGCTCCGTCACCGTAATAATCGGCCAGGACGTCTATCTTCACGGGAGTCTCGCCGATGAGGACACGGGATTCGTCGTGGGACTCGGCGAGTCGTCGCCACCGTTGGATGACCTGGTGCACCTCGGGTCGGTTGCCGTTGTAGACCGACCGCTGCCCAAATAGTTGCGCTTCGAAGTCGTCCTCTTCGGTAGCGGGCGGATTGTCACGTAAATGGGCGTCTTTGATGATGATGTTGCACACGTCGATTCGGAAGCCCGCCACCCCCCGGGCGATCCAGAATTCCAATATGTCATCGAAGGCTTTTCGAACGTCCTCGTTCCACCAGTTGAGGTCTGGTTGTTCGACGAGGTGATTGTGAAGGTAGTACTGACCGGTCGCCGGGTCGAGCGTCCAGGCGGGGCCCCCAAAGCTGCTGACCCAGTTGTTGGGCACAGCACCGTCGGCCCGGGCGTCGGCCCACACGTACCAATCGCGTTGCTGCGCTGCGAGCGACGAGCGGGAGTCGAGGAACCACGGGTGCTGATCGCTCGTGTGGTTCGGGACCAGGTCCAATAGGACCCGTATGTCCCGTTGTCGCGCGCAGTCGATGAGGAGATCGAACTCTTCCATCGTGCCGAGGTCTGGCTGGATGGCGCAGAAGTCGGCCACGTCGTATCCCCAGTCGGCATTGGGCGAAACGGTGACCGGACTCAGCCATATGCCGTCAATGCCCAACCATTCGAGATGGTCGAGATGGTCGATGATCCCTTGAATGTCGCCGTTACCGTCACCATTCGAGTCGGCGAACGAGCGGGGGTAGATCTGGTACAGGACCCCCGACATCCACCACGGCTCTTTTCCCGGTGCGGGCTGGGTGGACATGAGCGAAGTGTATTGCGGCGGGGCCGGCTCCCCGGATTGGCGCCTAGGCCTAGAGTTCGGGATCGGCGGAGCGGTCAGCGGTGCAAGCGCGAACGTTTTACGGCGACCAGCACCGTCTTCTGGGGCGCCCCGCCGGTCACCTGCGTTGCCCCATCTGGTCTCTCCACGGGGTCATATCGAGCAACGGGTAGCGCGCCGCGACGCCGGCCAGGGTCTCTTCGGTCCAGTAGCGGTGCCCGGGTTCGGGAAATCCCAGCATGGTGAGTTGGCGCACGGTGGCTCGCTTCATGAACCGATTCCACGCGAGTCCTTCGGCGGCGGCTGGCCACGACTGGTAGCCGAGCCAATCGGCGCCCAAGGGCTTGTAGGCGACGTGTAACAAATACCTTGCGGCCTCCTTGGCCGTAAGTCTCGTGCCGCGGTGATAGACGTCGGGTCGGTAGACGAGAACCGAACCGGCGGGACCCGAGGCGGGTTCTTCGGCGGCGTAGAGGTCGGCGTACTCGTCGAGCGCCAGATAGGTGCGCTCCACTGGAATGTCTTGTGTGAGCGGACGCGATACGATCCTGGTGGCGGCGGTCTCCGCTGTAACGTCGCTCAGGTAGATGAACATCTCGATCTGCTGGTACCCAGGGTCGCTTCTCGGAACCACGAGGGTGTGGTTGGCGTAGTCAGCGTGGAGAAGCTGCTCGTAGTCGGGAGCCCCGTTCGAATACTTGGCGCTGACCATCCCCTGGTAGAGGCGAATATCGGCGGTACCCAAGAAGCGTTCGGCCAGGTCGATGATGGCGTCGTGAAGGACCAGGTGGTTGAGGGCCGCGCTTGCAAAAGGGAATCTGGGCAGCACGGCGTCGGACGCCGTGCGGAAGGGCAGATTGCGCTCGGGGTCCTTGTCCTCGGCGAACTCCTGGGCAGTCGGGAAGAGGTCGGGCAGGTCCTGTTGTGCGGCCGCCAGGTCGTCTGGGGGAATGACCCCATCCACCACACACCAGCCGACGGTGTCCCAAAGGTCCTTGAGTTCGTCACCGACAACGGTCTGATCCATCCGGCCGGTTGTAGCGCACCCCGATCATATTTCGCAATGTCCATGGCCGTCGCTTGTTCACACCCGTCGAAGGATCGGGGCCCCGAGCGACCGCCTATCCAGTCGGCAACGCCTTGAATGGCGCCACGGACACCCAGCACACCACCTGGGGAATGTGGTTGAGCGGGAGTTTGCACTGGGTCGAGGTCGGCGAATTCACGTGCAGCCGGACCACCTGGAATTCCGTTGGGCCGTAGAACTTCTTTGGCCCGAAGCTCAGTATCGGGGAGTAGCCCCCCGGGAAGTTCGAAATCTTGGACATGGCCTGGACGAAGGTGCGCCGATTCAAATTCCTGCCGGCCGCGGTGGCCGCGGCGGCAAAGAGGCGGATCTCCTGGCACCAACCTTGGACCGGCCCCTGCTCTTCGAGGTAATAGGTCTGGTTGCCCTTGGGGACCTGGGGATAGGCCCTGTGCCAGGTGGCAAAGCAGCTGCGCACGCTCGGGTCGTACCCCCCTTCTGCTTGTGGCCGTGAGTCGTCGACCCCGCCCAGGGTCTCGGTGGTCACGCCCTCTTGGCTATTGAGCGCCTTGGTGTAGGGGACCGGGATGAGGCCCAACGCGGACTCGATCGACGACTCGTAGTCGGACAGCAAGAGCTTGGGGAAGTACTGCTGCTGGGTCTGGGCCTGGAGGACCGGGAAGAAGACGTTGAAGGGTATGAGGGGGATGACCGAGTTAACGCCGGCGGAGCGTAGTTTCTGGACGACGAGCGGAGCTTCGGTGTTGGTTGTCGCGGTCTCAGCAGGGTCAGCGGCAATCGTTTCGACAACAGGCGTCACGCCAGCCCGCTCGAGGTCGGGCAAGAGGTACTGGTTGAGCGCCAGCTGATCGCTCGCCCGGTCGCCGGCGATCACTCCCACCGTTCGGTTGTTCCCGAGCAGCCCCGAACTCAGTCCCCAGTTGACGGTGGCCTGCAGGATCGCTGCATCATCGGGTCCCGTCCACCACAGATACGGCGCGCCCTTCTGGGTCCAGTTGCTCACTGTGCTCCATTGCCCGATGAACGGGGTGTGCCCTTCTTGGGTCACGCACAACTGGTTGTCACCTGACCAGTCCCCGACTCCGTCGAGCACCGCGAACGCCGCCGGGCTCCCCTCGGTCCAGTCCTTGCAGAGCGCCCGCATGTCGGCCTCGTTTGTCGGGTCAAAGCGCGAGATGATGGGGTTGATCTTGCGGCCGTTGATGCCACCTTTGTCGTTGATCACCTTGACAAAGAGCTTGATCGCCTCGACCTGTTCGCTGTATTCGACGTCGCCCTCGAAACCGAGCTGGGAAGCGAGCTGCTCGAGGTTGACCACTGGGAAAACGACATCGATCCGGGTTGCGGTCACTCCCCGGGTGCTGGTGCTCGCCTGATCCACCGACGTGGCGGCCCGGAAGGCTGCGGTCGCCATCGGTGGCGCCGCGCTGGCTGCGAAAGGCGTAGCCGGTTGCCCGGACAGGCCCGGTGATGGGCCCGGGGAGTCCGCCGTCGAGGCTGGGGCGGCGACTGCGAGGGCGGCCGCGCTGTTCAGCACGGCCACTGCCAGGCCGATGGCCAGAAGCGGCACATGACGGTACCGGTGTCCAGTCTCGGGGGCGGGGCGGGGCGAGGGCTTCGACGATGCTCGGGCACTCCCGATCCTGTGGGACTTCACCGATCTCCCCCCCGCCTGCTGTCGATCCGGGCCCGACCCTTGCACCCCACCAACGTTTTCGCCAGAGCCAACGCCCAACTCGCCCGAACCGCCCAAAAACCCGTCCCGGGGGGTGCCCGGGCGCCGTCGTCCACCCGCTGCACTCTGCGACGTCACCGTCGACACCCAGCTAGACCCCGGTGCGCAGTGGGCAAGATCTTCCCTTCTAGTGGCGTCGGAGTGATGCACGTTCGCACCAGGGAGCCCGACACCCGTGCCGTCGAGTTCGGTGCCGCACCAGGTGTCGCGCCGAGCTCCCGACCCGGTGTGAACTGGTTGGGCGCTGAGGCTACACGGATCATGGTTTTGGGCGTCTGGACGCGGCGTTGATGAACTGTTGACGCGTTCGGGGCCAGCGGCAATCTCTTGTTGAGAGAACCCGGATCATCATCGGACCCATGGCTGACTTCCTCGCAGTGCTCGGGACCGTCGCTTTCGCCGCGGCCATGCTCGGGCTCATCTGGGCGCTGGACCGGGTATGACCGACGTCCAGGGCATCTTGCTCGCCATTTCGGTCATCGTGTTCATCTATCTCGGTGTGGCGATGTTCAAGCCAGAGTGGTTCTAGGTGGGCTTCTTTTGGACCATCGTCGTCCTCGTCATCGCCCTCGGCATCTCGTGGCGGTACCTGGGCTCGTACATGGCCGCGGTCTTCGAGGGCCGCGTGCATTTCTTGGCATGGGCAGAACGCCCTGTCTACAAAGCGCTCGGCACCGATCCCGAGCAGGAGCAGACCTGGAAGCGCTATGCGGGGTCTCTCGTCATCTTCTCTGCCGTCTCGATCCTGATCACCTACGTCATCCTGCGAGTGCAGGGGCACCTCTTCTTGAACCCCCAGCACCAGGTGTCCGTCGGCCCGGCCCTGTCGTGGAACACCGCCGCCTCGTTCGTCACCAACACCAACTGGCAGAACTACGGCGGCGAGTCGACGATGTCCTACTTCTCGCAAATGGGCGCCCTGACCGTCCAGCAGTTCGTGAGTCCCGCCGTGGGTATTGCAGTCGCCATCGCGCTTGTGCGGGGATTTTCCCGCCGTAAGTCGGCGACCATCGGCAACTTCTGGGTGGACATCACCCGGTGCATGCTCTACATCCTGCTTCCGGCGGCGTTCCTCGCCGGGATCATCTTCGTCGGCCAGGGGGCCGTGCAGACCCTCGCCGGGACGGTCACCGTTCACGACTCGTTGAACGGGGTGACCCAAACCATCCCGCGGGGCCCGGTCGGCTTCATGGAGGCGATCAAGCAGCTCGGGACCAATGGTGGCGGGTTCATGAACGTCAACTCAGCGCACCCGTTCGAGAACCCGACCGGCTTCACCAACTGGCTATCGATCTTCTTGCTGCTGGTGATCCCGTTCGCCCTCACTTACACCTTCGGAAAAATGGTGGGGAGCATCCGCCACGGAGCGGCCCTGCTGGCGGCCATGGTGATCATCTTCGGGGTCTGGGTGGGGTTCTCCAGCTATGCCGAGCACCAGGGCAACCCGGCGGTCGCCGTGGCCGGGATCCACCAGACGACGGGCAACACCGAAGGCAAGGAGGTCCGCTTCGGCGACACCAGCTCGGCGTTGTTCGGGGTGTCCTCGACGAACACATCGACCGGCTCGGCCGACGCCTCCTACGACTCGTTCACCCCGATCGGTGGTTTCGGGCTGCTGACCGGGATGATGCTCGGGGAGGTGACCCCGGGCGGTACCGGGAGCGGGCTCTACACGATCTTGATCTATGCCGTGATCGCCGTGTTCATCGGTGGGTTGATGATCGGGCGAACACCCGAGTACCTGGGCAAGAAGATTCAGGCCAAGGAGGTGAAGCTGGCCGGATTGGGGGCGCTCGTGATGCCCATGATCGTCTTGATCCTTACGGCGATAGCGGTCTCGATCCATGCGGGGAGAGCTGGGCCACTGAATGCGGGGCCGCACGGGTTCACCGAGATCCTCTACGGCCTCACCTCGCAGGGGAACAACAACGGATCGGCCTTTGGCGGGTTGACCGGCAACACCACCTTTTACAACGTGGTCGGTGGGATCGACATGCTCATCGGCCGCTTCGCCATCATGATCCCCGCCCTCGCTTTGGCTGGCTCCCTCGCCGCCAAGGGCGTCGTCCCCGAGTCGCTCGGCACGTTCCGAACCGATAACGGCATGTTCGTCGGGCTCGTGATCGGCGTGATCATCATCATCGGTGGCCTGACCTTCTTCCCCGCCATCTCGCTCGGCCCGATCGTTGAGCAGTTGAGCCACGGGAAGTTCTTCTAATGGAGACCCCTGAAATGGACAACACCGAAATGGGCGGGTCGCCCCGTGGCGCTGCCACCGCGGTCGCCACCAACGCCCCGACCGAGCCGACGATTGCCCACGGGGTGGCGGAGGCCCGCAGCCTGTTCGACCGCGAGATCCTCGGCCAGGCCCTCGGGGGTTCGTTCAAGAAGTTCGACCCGCGGGTCCAGATCAAGAACCCAGTCATGTTCGTGGTGCTCATCGGTTCGGTGATCACCCTCATCGAGGCGATCAAGCACCCCGACACCTTCAACTGGTCCATCACCATCTGGCTCTTTCTCACGGTGCTCTTCGCCAACTTCGCCGAGGCGATGGCCGAGGGACGGGGGAAGGCCCAGGCCGACACCCTGCGCAAAATGCGCTCGGAGACCGAAGCACGCAAGCTCGGAGCAGACGGAACAGAGATCAAGGTGGCGGCGGCCGAGCTGGTCAGAGGCGACCTGGTGGTCTGTGAGGCGGGCGACCTCATCCCGTCGGACGGCGAGATCGTCGAAGGGGTGGCCTCGGTCGACGAGTCGGCGATCACCGGAGAGTCCGCCCCGGTCATCCGCGAATCCGGAGGTGACCGATCGGCCGTGACCGGCGGCACCAAGGTGCTCTCAGACCGCATCGTGGTGCGGATCACCGCCGAGCCCGGCCACACCTTCCTCGACCGCATGATCACCCTGGTCGAGGGGGCCAACCGCCAGAAGACACCCAACGAGATCGCCCTTACCATCCTGCTCGCCGTGCTCACCATCGTCTTTCTGCCGGTGGTGGTGGCCCTCCAGCCCTTCGGGGTCTACGCGGGGGCGACGGTGTCCGTGGTGATCCTGGTCGCGTTGCTCGTGTGCCTGATCCCGACCACCATCGGGGCGCTCCTTTCGGCGATCGGTATCGCCGGGATGGACCGACTGGTGCAAAAGAACGTGCTGGCCATGAGCGGCCGGGCCGTCGAGGCGGCCGGCGACGTCCAGACCCTGTTGCTCGACAAGACCGGCACGATCACGCTGGGGAACCGGCAGGCGTCGGGCTTTTTCCCCGTCGATGGCCACACCGAAGAGGAGGTGGCCGACGCGGCGCAGCTGGCGTCGCTGGCCGACGAGACTCCCGAGGGCCGATCGATCGTGGTGCTGGCCAAGGAGCGGTTCGGCATCCGCGAGCGCGAGCTGAGCGTGGAGCACACCTTCGTGCCCTTTACCGCCACCACCCGCATGTCGGGGCTCGACGTCGACGGCCGCCAGATCCGCAAGGGCGCGGCCGAATCCGTCAAGACGTGGGCGGCCGAGCAGGGGGGCAGCGCGCCCCCCGACCTCGACGAGACCGTCGACCGGATCGCCCGGGCCGGCTCGACCCCCCTCGTGGTGGCCGAGGGTCCAGTGATCCTCGGCGTCATCGAGCTGAAAGACGTCGTGAAGCAAGGCATCCAGGAGCGCTTCGCCGAGATGCGGTCCATGGGGATCCGCACGGTGATGATCACCGGGGACAACCCGTTGACTGCCGCGGCGATCGCCCAAGAGGCAGGCGTCGACGACTACCTGGCCGAGGCGACGCCTGAGACGAAGATGGAGCTCATCAAGGCCGAGCAGGAGGGCGGAAAGCTCGTGGCCATGACCGGGGACGGGACGAACGACGCCCCGGCCTTGGCCCAGGCCGATGTCGGGGTGGCCATGAACACGGGGACCACGGCGGCCAAAGAAGCCGGCAACATGGTGGACCTCGACTCGAATCCGACCAAGCTCATCGACGTCGTCGAAATCGGCAAGCAGTTACTGATCACCCGGGGCTCGCTGACCACGTTCTCGATCGCCAACGACGTGGCCAAGTACTTCGCCATCATCCCGGCGCTGTTTGTCGCCACCTACCCGCAGCTCAACGCCCTCAACGTCATGAAGCTGCACAGCCCCGAGAGTGCCGTGCTCTCGGCGGTCATCTTCAACGCCCTGGTCATCGTGGCCTTGATCCCGCTGGCCCTGCGTGGGGTGAAATTCCGCCCGACCAGCTCGGCGGCCATTCTGCGCCGCAACGTCTGGATCTATGGCGTGGGCGGCATCATCGTCCCGTTCATCTTCATCAAGCTGATCGACCTCGTCCTCACCGCACTCCACGCCTACTGATGGAGGTCCTCTGATGCTCGCCCACGTCCGCCGCTCGGTCATCTTGGCGGTCATCGTCTTGGTGTTCTTCGGGTTCGTTTACCCCCTCGTCGGCACCGGTGTGGCCCAACTGCTCTTCAAACACCAGGCCAACGGCTCGATCACCGCGAACGGCTCGACCTTGATCGGGCAGAACTGGACCAGTCCGAAGTTCTTCCACGGCCGACCCGACGATGCCGGTCCGTATGCGGCCAATCCGAAGGCCACCCCGCCGGCGTCGGGTGGCGACAATCCACTGGTGGCGAACGGCGTGAGCGGAGAGTCCTCCGCCACCAGCCTCGGGCCCCGTTCAAAGGTCCTGCTGGCCAACACCCGCCAGTTGGTGGCCTACTGGCACCGGCTGGGGGTCAATCCCACCCCGGATCTGGTGACCACTTCAGGGAGCGGGCTCGACCCCGACATCGCCCCTCAGGACGCCTACGTGCAGATCCCGATGGTCTCGCAGGCCACCGGCATCGCCCCCCCCCGGCTCCGCAGCCTGATCGCCAGCCAGGTCCACCCCGCCCAGCTTGGGTTCCTCGGCTCGGACTACGTCGTCGTGCTGCAGCTGAACGAGGCGCTGGCCCGCCTGCGGTGACCAGCTGGATCCCCAGCGTCACCCAGGAGTGGGGGGGCCGTCCGGTGGCCCGGGTGCTCGCGGCGGCATCGCCCCGCCAGCGGGTGGTGCTCGCCGGCCGCATCAGCGAAGTCAGGGTCACGCAACGAAACGGTCCAGGGCTCGAAGCAGTGCTTGACGACGGCACCGCAAGCATCACGTTACGCTGGCTCGGGCGGGACCACATTGCGGGCATCGAACCGGGAGCCTTCCTCCGCGCCGAGGGGACGGTGCTCGAAGAGCGGGGACGGCGGGTGGTGCTCAACCCGCTGTACCGCTTCGACCGACCGGCTGGCTACTGCTCCAACAGCTGATAACCGATGCCCGGCTGGGTGTGCAACAGGTAGCCGGCGTCACCGAGCTTCTTTCGCACACGGTGGGCGTAGACCCGCAGGTAGTGGGCCTCTTTGGCATACGAAGAACCCCAGACGTCCTTCAGAATCATCTGGTGGGTGCAGACCTTGCCGGCGTGGCGGGCGAGGTAGGACAGCAGATCGAACTCCCGACCGGTGAGGTCGAGCGGGCTGGCGTCGAGGCGGGCCATATGGTGGACCAGGTCGACCTCGATCCGGCCGACCGTGATCTCGGTGGCCTCGTTCGGCTCGGCCGCCTCCGTCCGCCGCAGCGCCACCCGCAGGCGGGCCTCGAGTTCGGCCATCCCAAACGGCTTGGTCACATAGTCATCGGCCCCGCTGTCGAGGGCGGCAACCTTGCGGTCCTCTGATCCGGTGGCCGACAACACAATGATTGGGACCTGACTCCACGTTCGGATCCGCCGGCAGACTTCGATCCCGTCGAGGTCGGGTAGACCCAGGTCGAGTACCACGACGTCGGGAGTGGTCAGCGAAGCCTGGGTAATGCCGTCTTCGCCGCTACGGGCCACCACCACCTCGTGGCCGCGCGATCCGAGCCCGATTCGCAGGGCCCGGAGCAGCGCCGCGTCGTCGTCGATCAAAAGAATGCGTGCCACCGGGTCCGCCTCAGCGCCCGTCTGCCGGCAGGCTCGCCCGGGGCATGGTGAACACGAAGGCGGCCCCCCCCTCGGGAGTATCACCCAATGAGATGGCCTGGCCATGGGCCTCGACGAAGGCCCTGGCGATGGTCAGGCCGAGGCCACCGCGGCCACCGCCGCTGACCTGGTTGAACATCTCGAAGATCCGCTCCCGATCAGCGATGGGGATTCCGGGCCCGTGGTCTCTCACCGTGACCTCGACTACGCCGTCGTGCGTGGACGCGACGATCTCGATGGGTTGTGCGGGTGGGGAGTGCCGGGCGGCGTTTTCGAGCAGATTGGCCAGCACCTGGACCATGAGAACCTGGTCGACATCGACCGTGGGGAGGTCGGGTGGCAAGGTGGTGGTGATCTGGTCCGTCGCCACCTTGTGAGCCACCGACCGAACCGCCCCCTCTACCAGGTCGCTCACCCGGACCTCGTCACGTCGCAACTCGAGCGCACCGGACTGGATCCGGGTCATGTCGAGCAGGTCGGCCACCAGGCGGTCGAGGTTGTCCGACTGGCTCTCGATGAGCTCCAAGAGCTCCGCCTGGTCGGCGGTGCTGAGCGGGGGCCCCGAGCGGCGCAGGGTAGACACCGCGGCCTTCACTGAGGCCAACGGTGTCCGCAGGTCGTGGGAGACGGCCCCCATCATCGCGGCCCGCCACCGGTCGACTTCTTCGAGGAGCTCGGTGCGGCGAACCTGCCGCTGTAGCTGGCTCCGCTCGATTGCCAGCGCCGCATGGTTCGCATAGGTGCGGAAGAGTTGTCTGTCGTGAGGGTCCGAGCCCGCTCCCGACAGTGCCACCAGACCGACAGGGCGTCCCCTGGCCGTCAGGGCAAACTGGACGATGCCGACCTGATCCCGCCCTGTGTCCAGGCTCTCGAGTCGGCCCGGCAACGGAGACAGATCACCTAGCTCGTCGTCGGAGAGCGGCGCACCAGCCGTGGCGGCCACGGCCAAGGAGTCACCGGCGGGCAACAGGACGGCCACCCAGCGCGGGTGGAAGGCCTGGTCGATGGTGGACACGATCCGCTTGAGGAGCACGTCGAGCGGTTGGTCGCCGATGAGCAGGTCCGAGAGCACGTAGACCTGATTGGTCTCCTCCTCGCGCCGTCTGGCCTCGGCCCGAGCCTGTTGGAGGGTGACCACGACCCGGGCTACCGCCAGCATGACGATCACGTAGACGATCAGGGCCACCCAGTCCTGCCCCGAGCCCACGGTGAGTGTGTTGTAGGGCGGGATGAAGAACAGGTCGTAGGCGAAGAACCCGATGGCCACCGAGACGATGCCGGCTGTCAGGCCGCCGACGGCGACGCCGGCGACCACGGGGACGACGAGTACGAGGCCGGCCGTGGCGATCGATAGGTGCGGACGTAAGGCGAGCATGACCGCGCACAGGGCGGCGGTGCCCGCGAGGGCAACCAAGGCCCCCGCCAGACTCCTACGCACCGAGGTCATCGAGGCTCTCCTGTCAGGTTGCCCGAAACTCAATTGTAGAGCTCACCGCGTCCGCGGTCGGCGGGGCGTCCGTGCGCTTGTCCAGCCACCGGGTATGTGTCCGAGTCGGGTCATCGTCCGGCACAATGGAGGCGTGAACGATATCCGAAGGGCGGCCGATGACGAGTCCTCCCAGGGGGTCCGGGCCACCGGGAAGTTCCGGATCTACCTCGGCTCGGCCGCCGGGGTCGGCAAGACGTGCGCCATGCTCGATGAGGGATGGCGGCGCCACAACCGGGGTGCGGATGTCGTGGTCGGCTTCGTCGAAACGCACGGCCGTCCCCATACGGCCGAATTGATCCGGGATCTCGAGGTGCTTCGCCGCAAGACCGTCGAGTACCGCGGGACAGAATTCGAGGAGCTGGACCTGGCCGCCGTGCTCGAGCGGCGCCCCGAGCTGGTGCTGATCGATGAGCTGGCCCACACCAACGTGCCCGGCTCGGGCCCCCATGACAAACGCTGGGAAGACGTGGTCGACATCCTCGGAGCCGGGATCGCCGTGGTGAGCACGGTGAACATCCAGCACCTCGAGAGCCTGGCCGACGCAGTGGAGGAGATCACCGGCGTCACCATTCGAGAGCGGGTGCCCGACTGGGTCGTGCGTCGGGCCGACCAGGTGGAACTCATCGACTCCTCGGCCGACCAGCTCCGCCGGCGGATGTTGCACGGGAACATCTACCCGGCTGAAAAGGTGCCGCACGCGCTGAGTGGATTCTTCAAGACCGAGAACCTGGTGGCGCTGCGTGAACTAGCCCTGCGCTTCGTGGCCGACGAGACCGAAGAGGAGCTGCTCGGCTACCTCGCTGACGCCCATCGAGGGGTGTTCTGGGACACCGGGGAGCGCATCATGGTGGCGGTGACCGGCGCCCCGGGGAGCGACGGCGTGGTGCGGCGAGCAGCACGGTTGGCTCAGCGTTCAAAGGGTGATCTGCTGGTGGTCACTGTCAAGGGCGAGGAGCACCATGGGCCCCAGGCGGTCGCTGCCCTCGAGGCGATCCGCAAACTCGTCGAGGACGTGGGCGCAGAGTGGTTCGAACTGGCGGGCGACGATCCTGCCCGCACTGTCTTCGAGTTCGCAGAGCAGCATCACGTGACCCAGATCGTGGTCGGGGCCACCCGGCGGAGCCGTCTCCAAGAGTGGCGCACGGGCTCGGTGATGCGCAAGATCATGCGTTTCACCGCGGCGTCAGGAATCGACCTGCACATCATCGCCCGGCGGGGGAGAATCGGATCGTCGGACCCGGGTTCCTCCGCTGACGAGGGGTGATCCGTTGTGGGTATGTGGGAGGACCATCTGTTGCCGCGGTCTCTCAATGTCATCTTGGGGGCCAAAGGGGTCCGTGGACATAGAGAGGATGCCGTTGCAGGGCTTCAAGGCTCGGTCGTTGAGATCGGCTTCGGGTCCGGACTGAATGTTCCTCTCTACCCGGCCAAGATAACGACCGTCTACGCCGTCGAGCCGTCCTCGGTTGGTCGCAAGCTCGGCGCCGGAAGGATCAGGGCGTCGTCCATCCCGGTCGAATACGTGGGCCTTGACGGCCAAGAGCTCCAAATGGCCGACGAATCAGTGGATGCTGCGCTGAGCACGTTCACGTTGTGCACGATCCCAGATGTTGCTCGGGCCCTTGGCGAGCTGTTCCGGGTGCTCCGTCCAGGCGGCCAGGTCCATTTCCTCGAACATGGGCTCGCGGCTGACCCGGACACCGCCAACAGACAGCATCGCTTCAACCGTCTTCAACAACGCGTCGCCGGCGGATGCAACCTGGATCGGCCGATCGACCGACTAGTTGGCGAAGCGGGCTTCGAGATCTCCGTACTGAAGAACGACTGGCTCAAAGGCCCCAAGGTGCTCAAACCGTGGAATTACCTCTACAAGGGGGTCGGAACCAAGCCAATGCGAGCTGGCCGGCAGTAGGCGGGCGGCTCAAGTCTCCCGATGAGGCCTGCGGTTCGGAGTGCCTGGGCTGGCGGTCGGAGAGGTCCCGGTCGGCGCACACGGCCCAAACATCAACCCGGTGCGGCGGACGTCGTGACCGGGCGACCTGTCGGTGGCCGGCGCGAGACTGAGCGTGTGCTCTATGTCGCAGGCCCGGTCGGCGAGGACTCCCACGATGGTGGTGGCCACCCCGAGAGTCCATCTCGGGTCACCGCGGCGATGGCTGGCGTCTTCGACCTCGATCTTGGTAACGAGCTCGTGATCGTCCCGGCGACCGATCCGAGCCTCGAGACGCTGGCCCTGGTCCATTCGCCGGACTACCTTGCCGCGCTCGCGGCACTCAGCGCGGCCGGTGGTGGCCGGGCGGACCCCGACACGTTCGTGACTCCGGACTCGTGGGCCACCGCGCTGCGCGCCGCGGGAGCGGGGATCGCCGCGGTGTCGGCGTTGGAGCTGGCCGCCGACGGGGTGGCCTTTGTCGCCGCCCGCCCGCCCGGGCACCATGCCCTGGCTGATCGCGCCATGGGGTTCTGTCTGCTGAACAACATCGCCGTGACCGCGGCGACTCTGACCGCCCGCGGTGAACGGGTGTTGATCGTCGACTGGGACGTGCATCACGGCAACGGGACCCAGGCCATCTTTTGGAACGACCCTTCGGTGCTCTATGTCTCGACCCACCAGTGGCCCTTTTACCCGGGAACCGGTCGTCCCGACGAGGTCGGTGGCCCCGCAGCGCTCGGTCTGACGCTCAACGTACCGCTGCCGGCCGGCGCCACCGGCGACGTGGTGGAGCGGGCGCTCGTGGAATTGGCGGCGCCGACCATCGAACGCTTCGATCCGACCTGGGTGCTCGTGTCCGCAGGGTTCGACGCGCATCGGGCCGACCCGCTGGCCGACCTTGCCCTCTCGAGCGGTGATTTTGCCCGGATGGCCCGAACGGTGGCCGGGTTCGCACCGCGCCCGGGCCGGCTGGTGCTGTTCCTCGAGGGCGGCTACTCCCTCGAGGCGCTGCGTCGGTCGGTCGCGGCCAGCCTCTGCGCCCTCCTAGGCGGGGCCCGTGAGGCCGAGCGGGCCACCGTGGGGGGTCCGGGCGCCGAGGACCTCGAGGATGTCGAGCGGATCCGGCACGAGACGATCGACCGGCTCTCGGGGGCTGTGGGCGGCGCCGGGGACCCCGCTGAGGGAGGGACGGGCGAGGGGCCCGGGTGACCCCCGGGGCCGTATACTCGGGCTCGTGGTCGCATCGATCGTGGCACCGCTGATCCTCACCGTTCTGGTGATGATCCTGCTGTTGCTTTCCGCCGCCGCGGTCGTCGGCCTTCTCGGCTGGCGTGCCCTGCGACGCCGCTGGCGGGTGCTGCGGACCCGGTTGGCCGGCGGCGGGGTAGCGGCGCTGTGGGCTATCGGGACCGTCGGCACCGCTCGTCGGAGGGTTCGGCCGTCGCACGCTGAGGTCTACTCCTGGAGCCCACTGCGAGCCCGCCGTGAAATGTGGCGGGCAGTCGATGTGGCCGAGTCAGCGGTCCGAGTAGCCGACGTTGCCGGTGCACCGGTGGCCGAGCTGCCGTCACTGTGTCGACGCCTGCACGGGGTGGCCGCCGACCTCGACTCGGTGTTACGGGTCGAACCAGCGCACTCCGGCGGCGACTCCGGGGCCAACCACGTGCGCGCCCAGGTGGCTGCCGTCATCGACGCTGCAACAGAGGTCCAGCGGGCCGCGGTGACGTCGGCCAATGATGCTCATGCCCCCCGGGTCCGCGCCTTGACCCGCGATGCCCTCGACGAAGTGGATTGTCTGGCGGCGGGCCTGGACCGCAGCAGCGGGCCCTTCACCCGACCTCCTTACTGAGCGACCGCACCCGACGCCGGCGCTCGCCACAGGTGGGCCGGCGTCGACGGGGCGGGTCGTGAATCTAGGCCAGGTGGGCGCGCCGGTGCCCGCCTTCGTTACGCTCCGTTTGCCGCCACCGGGTCGAGACCGACCCCGCACCGCCAAGTGGCAGAGCAAAAGAAAGGCGAGTCGGTGAGCGCAAGGAGCCAGCAGGTCGATGTCGTGGTGGTCGGGCTCGGACCTGGCGGAGAGGACCTGGCGGGCCGGTTGGCCGAGGCCGAGCTCTCGGTGGTCGGGATCGACGGCGGTTTGGTGGGCGGGGAGTGTCCCTACTGGGGCTGTGTCCCCTCAAAGATGATGGTTCGGGCGGCCGATCTCCTCGCCGAGGGGCGCCGGATCCCGGGCATGGCGGGGAAGTCGACCGTGACCCCGGACTGGGGTCCGGTGGCCCGACGTATCAGAGACGAGGCCACCGACAACTGGGACGACACGGTGGCCGTCGAGCGCCTCGAGGGCAAGGGCGCCCGCTTCGTCCGGGGGTGGGCTCGGGTGACCGGGGCCAACCGCGTCGTTGTCGGGGATGAAGAGATCGAGGCGTCCCGAGCCCTCGTGCTCAATCCGGGGACCAAGCCGTGGATCCCGCCGATCACCGGTCTCGCCGCCACGCCATTTTGGACCAACCGCCAGGCCATCGAGACCGAGGAGATCCCCGACTCTTTGATCGTGCTCGGCGGTGGCGCCATCGGGGTCGAACTCGGGCAGGTCTTCTCCCGATTCGGTTCTCAGGTCACCATCGTCGAGTCCGCCGACCGGCTCGTGGCCCTCGAAGAACCTGAGGCCTCCGAACTGGTCGAAGGGGTCTTTGCCGACGAGGGGATCGGAGTGCTCACCGGGGCCAAGATCCGCCGGGTCGACCACGCCGACGGGCGTTTCACCGTCGAGTTCGAGGACGGGGGTCCGGTCAGCGCCGAACAGATCCTGGTGGCCACCGGGCGACGGCCCGATCTGGCTGCCCTCGGTATCGCCAGCATCGGGCTCGACGAGAGCGCCCGGGCGATCGACGTCGACGGCCGCCTCCGGGCGGCCCCGGGGGTGTGGGCCATCGGCGACGTCACCGGCAAGGGCGCCTTCACCCACATGTCGATGTACCAGGCGGGCATCGCTACCCAAGACATCCTCGAACAGGACCCCCCCGAGGCCGACTACCACGCGGTGCCATGCGTCACCTTCACGGACCCTGAAGTGGGATCGGTCGGACTCAGCGAAGCGGCGGCCCGGGCTGACGGCCGCGCAGTCCGCATCGGCCACGCGGAGATTCCCTCGTCCACTCGCGGTTGGATCCACAAAGTGGGGAACAAGGGGTTCATCAAACTGGTCGAAGACCGCGACCGGGGTGTCCTCGTCGGTGCCACATCGGCCGGACCGCTCGGGGGCGAGGTGCTCGGGCTGCTCGCGCTCGCCGTGCACGCCAACGTCTCGACGGCGACGCTCGCGAGCATGATCTACGCCTACCCCACGTTCCATCGGGCGATCGAAGCCGCGCTCGACGATCTTTCGGGGTGAGGCCACTCGGCGAACACTGGTCCCGGTCTTTTTCGCCGCGATCATCTCGTGGTCATCGAGATCCGATGCCCATGCATTCAAGACGTCGTCACTCAGACGCTCGGCCCGCTCAACATGGCCCCGTGGCTCACTCCGAGAAGGATCGGACGATCCTCAGTCCCGGGCGGCGACGAAGGGGCCCAGGATCTCTTCGGCGTGGTTGCGCATGAGCGAGACGTGTCCTTCACCCGGAACGATCGACAATTGGGCATCGGCGAGGTGCTCGGCCAAAAGCACTGGATCGCCGGGAGGATTCACCGTGTCCTCGCCGCCTTGCCAGATATGGATCGGGATCCTCACGTCCTCGAGCCGGAAGCCCCAAGGGTCACCGAATACCCGGTAGTCCCGGATCACGCCGAGGGTGCCCGACCGCAGGGACTCCTTCATGAAGGCCACCGCAGCTTCGGGCGGCCCGGCCCGGCGGAGCGCCTCCCGGTCGGCGGGACCCAGGCTTCGGGCGATGGACCGCTCGAGCGTGCTGGCCGAGGGTCGCCCGATGGCAAGGCGCAGTGCCCTGCTCGCTGCCCAAGGAGTGCGCTCACTCATGGCCAGCAGGAGTCGGTCGGCCAGGTTGAGGCCACGTCGGTTCCCGGCCACCTCGAAGGGCACAGCCGAGGCCACCATGGCGCCGGCGGTTATCCGTTCGGGAATGGCGTAGCCACACGCGGCCACGTAGGGTCCACCGGCCGACCAGCCCACTGCGCCGAACCGGTCGAACCCGAGCGCGTCGGCCAGGGCCGTGACGTCGATCGGCCAGTCGAGAAGGGTGCGACCAAGCTGGAAATCTGAGAGTCCGATGCCCGGACGATCCGGAGCAACGAGCCGGATGCCGAGCCGCACGCAGGCCTCGTCCATCGGGGCGGCGTCGAGACGCGAACTCAGACCGCCGTGGAAGCTCATGACCGGGATGCCGTCGGCGTCGCCGTATTCGGCGAAGCCGAGCCGCCGGTCGCCGGGCAGGGTGATCAACTGGCCGTCGCGCTCCATTCTTCATCACCTCCCCGTCCCGGTGCATCGCCTCTTCGGTTCAGCGTATGGGATGGCCCCGCTGACGCTTCCACGCCAGGAGATGGTCGTCTGGCGGGCCAGCCTCGAGGGTGCTCATGAGGCTTGCCCGGGCACCTGCCAGTGGAGGAGATCGGTACTGCGGGCGATGCCGATCATGGCGTGACCCCAGCCTCCGAACTGGGTGAGCTCGCTGCTTCCGGCGTACACGAGGTAGTAGTACCCGTCGGTTGCCCGGGCGTCGCAAAGGTAAGCGGAGTTGGCGTGCTCGAACCCGACGCTCGAGATCCCCGGCCCCGAGTCCCAACCTTGGGCGGGGATCGACAGCTCCCGGCCTCCGGTCCAGTGCAACCATCCGTCCGGCTTCGCCGGATTGTCCGCCAGATCGAAGATCCACGGCTGATCGAGTTGGTTCGAGGTGGCGATGAGCCGCCACTCCCCTCCGGCGGTCACGAACTCGTAATTCTCGACGGTGTCGTTGTACACCGTGATGTCAGGGGTGCCGACCGTGACCCACGGACCTGCGAGCGAACCGCTCGGGGACCAGCCGATCTCGAAGGCCTGCTGGCCGTTGGTGGTGCCCGACTTGTACCCGAGGATGATCCCTTGGCCGGTCCACGCGAGCGCGGCGTCGATCATGCGATCACCGCGTCCGGGGGCGAGCGTGGGGGCCAGGGGTTGCGACGACGACCAGTGCATCAGGTCCACCGATGTGCGGTAATAGAGCTTGTCTTGGCCGCCCGAGGTGTTGCCGGGGTCCGACTGATACGTGACGACGAATCGCCCCGAGGGGCTCCGGGTGATGTCGGGCGAGGCGACTCCGAGCACTCCACGCTGGCGGGGCCATGGCACCGCACCGCTCCAGTGGGCGAGATCGGTGCTGGTAGCGGTGGCGATGTTCCACGAAACGCCGCCGGGCGCGCTCGGATCGTTGGTCACGTAGCTAAAGAGCATGTGCCAGCGCCCACCGGTCCACAACAGCGCCTCGTCCTTCGCTGCCGCTGTTGGGTACGAGACGATCGGGTTGTGAAGAGCCGACCAGTCCACGTTCGGGTTACCCGAGTCCGGCGCGATGCAGGCGTGGGCGACACCGATCGAC
This sequence comes from Acidimicrobiaceae bacterium, assembly GCA_003161575.1. GTDB lineage: Bacteria > Actinomycetota > Acidimicrobiia > Acidimicrobiales > RAAP-2 > PALSA-457. The sequence goes on from PMOE01000033.1 coordinate 25,513, forward strand.
TGCCGGGCGGGGCCCGAACGCACCGTTGCGCCGGCGGCGAACGTGGGGGGGGCCGCTCCGGCGGGCACCGCGGCCAAGAGGGCGATCATCAAAATAGCCCATCGGACCTCTCGGCCCGGCCGCCCTCTCGCCACGCGTGCGCACGCTACATCTGACCGACCGGCCGATCTTGGCCGCATCATGGACGTTGACAAAAGACGTGCCAGCCGGCTCCGGCCCAGGCGGCCAGGAGGAGAAATCGGCCCAACCAGCACCCGAGGAACCAACGTCCGACGTCGACGACGCCCGGCAGGCGGCCGGGCCCCACCGCGGTGGTGAGCACGTACCACGTAGCCAAGGCTCCGGCCAGCGCCAACCACACGATGGCGCCGACGACCGGCACGTTTAGTTCGCAGACCTCGGCGTGCGCCAACCGGCGGCCAGCCAACCTCCGAGTGCGAGCCATGCGGCAAACAGGAGGGCGCGACCCCAGTGCAGACGGGTCACCTTTCCGGTGAAGTAGCTCAGAGTCGGAAACGCGCCCGCGTGTTGCAAGAAACTGTTGAGGTCCCAACCGATCACGGTGGCGATGAGCGCGATCCACACGGCGATACCGATGGCATAGGAACCCGAGGCCTCCCGGCACGATCCGAGAGCCCGATACCCCTCGGCGATCCAGACAGCGCTGCGTTCTCGCTGACGGTGCCGACCGAGCGCGACCGCAGCGAGAACGGCACCGCCGATGCACGAGGCCACACTCCAGTGGGCGCCAGCGGACGCTCGCCACAACGAGCCCTGCCAGATCGCCAGCCCGGCGACGACGCACCCGACGAGCAGCGTCAGCAGACGGCCCGATACACCGGTGGTTTGGGCCGCACCGTCGCCGAGATGGGGTGAGATGCACCGATCCTACGATCCGGCCGCCCGACGGGGCGGTCCTGACCGGGGAGTATCCGGTGGCGGGCCGGTGACCAGGCGGTCCGCGGTCGGTAGGGACCGCGGGGCACCGATCCGGCACAATGGAGTGGTGACCGACGTTGGGATTCGAAAGGGAGCTGCCCAGATGAGCACCGACACAGCGCCCGACGTGCGTGCCGAGGTCGACGCGCTGGTTGCCCAGCTGGTGGCCGAGGTACCTCCGGGCGAGGTGAACGCCAAAGAATTTCTGGGCGCCCAGTTCGACCGGGGGCTGGCCTGGATCCACTTTCCCGAGGGATTCGGCGGCCTTGGTCTGCCCCCCGGGCTCCAACAACGTGTTGTCTCGGCGCTGCGCGACGCTGGCGCGCCGACATCGGGCGTGCGCAACATCATTGGTTACGGGATGGTCGCGCCCACTCTCATCGCCCACGGCACTGAGGAGCAGAAACGGCGTTATCTGCGCCCGTTGTTCACCTGCGAGGAGATCTGGTGCCAGCTCTTCAGCGAACCGGGGGCGGGGTCCGATGTGGCGAGCCTCGCAACCCGCGCCGTCCGGGACGGCGACGAGTGGGTGCTCAATGGCCAGAAGGTCTGGACAACACTCGCCCACCTGGCGAGTTTCGGGTTGCTCATCGCTCGGACCGATCCCGACCTGCCCAAGCACCAGGGCATGACCTGTTTCCTCGTGGACATGCACGCGCCGGGAGTGGAGGTGCGTCCGCTCTATCAGATCACCGGTGAGGCGGAGTTCAACGAGATCTTCTTCACCGACGATCGGGTGCCCGAGGCTGGGCGCCTGGGCGGTGTCGGCGACGGCTGGCGTGTGGCACTGACCACTTTGATGAACGAGCGGGTGTCCATCGGGGGCAACGTGGCCCGACGGGGCGAGGGCCCCATCGCTGACGCCGTGCGACTCTGGAAGGAGCGGTGGCAGGGCGACCCGTCGGCCCATGCGGCGGCCTTGAAAGACCGGCTCATAGCCAGCTGGGTCCGGAGCGAGGTGACTCAACTCACCAACCGGCGAGCCTCCCAGTCCCGCAGGGTCGGCACGCCCGGCCCCGAAGGTTCGGTGGCCAAGCTGGCCTACGCCGAGGAGAACCAGCGCATCTATGAATTGTGTGTCGATCTCTTGGGCCCCGCCGGCATGCTCTACGGCTCCGACTACCCCAAGATCCGTCCGAAGGGCGTGGCCATCGGGACCACCGACGTGCTCAAGGCCTTTCTCCGGGTACGCGCCAATTCGATCGAAGGCGGCACTTCCGAGGTCATGCGCAACATCCTCGGAGAGCGGATACTCGGGCTACCTGGAGAACCGCGAACCGACAAGGAGCTCGCCTGGAAAGACGTCCCTCGAAGTTGACGTCGGCCGGGGCATTCCCACCCTCCGACCCCGGCGGTCGGTACGCTGGTGCGCTGCGCATCGTCGGTGCGGGGATCGTTCCGCGAAGGAGAGGCACAGATGAGTAATGCGGCTCAGGGGCCGGGGTGGTGGATAGCCTCCGACGGGAGGTGGTACCCGCCCGAACTTCATCCGTCCGCACAGCCCGTTGCTGTCGCCGCCACCGTGCCCCAGGGGCCTCCGCCCGTCGTTGTGCCCCAGGGCCCACCGATTGCCACCGTGCCCCAGGGCCCACCGATTGCCACCGTGCCCGAGGTCCCACCGATTGCCACCGTGCCCGAGGTCCCGCCGGTCGTCACCCCCCGACGGCCCGGGAGTCTCGAGGACTTCGTGGGCGCTGCCTCGGGGTATGGCCAGCCCGAACCAGCGGGCGCCGTGCCCGAGGAGCCCGCCGCCCTCCCGTCGTTCTGGCAAGGCCCGGCCGAAGAGGAGTCCGCCTCCGCACCCCCTGCTGCGGGGATCCCGGCCCCACCGCCGGTCGTCATCCCGCAGGTCCAGAGCTCGAGGCCGAGTTCGGGCGGTGGCGTCGCGCCCGGCGGGAATCCCGCATCCGCCCCTCCGGCGCCCGGTGGGGTCGACATGGCGAACGGACCCGGGCGCGGACGCAGTCCCGCGGGAACCCCGGCCGGAGGGTACGGGGGGGGCCAACGCGGCCCCATGGGCCCGCTGAGCCCGTACGAAGAAGGCCTCTATTCTGGCGCTGGAACCACGCGTCAGCGCCGCAAGCACTTCCCGATCTGGACCGTGCTCATCGTCGTCGTGGTCGTCGTCGCCGGCGGGCTCCTCTATCTGCACATACGAAAAGCGAGCAACGTCCACCAGTCTCCTGCGGCGATCGCCGAGAACTACGTCAGTGCGGTGGCCTCGAACAACACCACGCAGTTGAAGGCCGATGTCGTGCCCGGTGAGAAACCGGTGATTGTTTCAACAATACCCACGGGCGGTCTGACATTTGCCACCGCGAACAGGATGGTGGTCGGAGCAGACACGGACATCACGGTGCTCGCCTGTGCCAACCTCTATGCTGGCGCTTCGTGCAGCATGACGATCGTCGGCTCGATCGAGGGGACGATCCCCACCAAAAGAATCAACGGGAGCTGGTACGTGGATACCTCGAACCTGCCGGCGTGCGGCCCAGGCCAGGACTTGATCTGCCTAAGGATTCCGTAACGCTCCTGGCGAATTCCTGACCCGTCGATCCTCGGGTGCTGTCACGGGGATACGACCGTTGGCGTGGGCTCGGGTGCGGGTCCTCAGGTGTCGAACGCGACGGGTAGTGCGGTCGGGGATCGAAAGATCAACCCGTGGATGTGCGGATCACCTCCGTTGGCGTCGAGGCGAAGTCCCTGGAGCCGGTCGAGCACCGCAGTGATCACCACCTTGGTCTCGAGGCGGGCCAGATGCATCCCGAGGCACATGTGCGGACCGTGGGCGAAGGCCAAGTGGGGGAGCGGAGGGCGGAAGATGTCGAATCGTTCGGGGTCTTCCCAGCGTCGCTCGTCGTGGTTGGCCGAGCCGAGACACGGTGTGATGCTGCTCCCGGCGGGAACGACGACCCCGGCGATCTCTACGTCCTTGGTGGCGGTCCGATTGATCGTGAGGAGCGGCGGCTCGACACGGAGACCCTCTTCGATCGCCTGGGGGAGCAGCGCTCGGTCGGCTGTCACGGCGTCGAGCTGGTCGGGGTGGGTGAGTAACAAGTACAACAGATTCCCCGAGGATCGGTACGTGGTCTCGGCTCCAGCGGGAAGCAACAGCAAGAGGAAGGCGTAGATAGCTTCGTCACTGAGCTTCTCGCCGTCGATCTCGGCCGCGACCAGGTCACTGATGACGTCGTCTTGCGGATGGCCCCGGCGGTCAGCCACGACGCCGGCGAAGTACTCCTTCAGGCTCTCGGACGCGGCCAGCCCCCGGTCGATGTCAGCCCCGAGCCCGATCAGTTCGATCGACCAGCGCTGGAAGCGGGCGAAGTCCTCTTCGGGTAGCCCGAGCAGGCGGGATATCACCCGGACGGGAAACTCGAAGGTGAGCTCACGGACCAGATCGGCTGCGCCCCGATCGGCGAAGCGATCGATGAGCTCGTTGCAGATGGGTCCGATGAATTCGGGCTCCCAGCGGGCCAAGGATCGCTCGCGGAAGGCCTCGGCCACCAGGTTGCGGCTCCGTCGGTGCTCAGGTTCGTCCATGCCGAGGATCATGTGGCCCATAACCATGCCAATGGTGGCGTCGTAGCCTGCGGAGCTGAAGGTCTTGGCATCACGCAGGACCCGCGAGCAGTCGTCGTAGCGGTAGATGATCCAGTCTTCGCCGACTTCGATCCCTTCGGGCAGCAGGTCGTGATCGATGAAGCTGCCCGTCGAGACCGGCGCGTTGGCCCGCTTCTCGGCGAAGTCGGGATAGGGGTCGCGGACGTCGCCCCCGACCACATCATTGAACGCCTCGAAGGGGTCGTACTCCTCTTCGGTTGTTTGCTTATCCACCACGAAGCCTCCCCATTTCGGTTGTGCCTGGGCCGGACAGCGCCCCCGCGCGTTCCCGCTCTCACCCTAGCGAGGTCGGCACCTTCTCGGACAGACAGCGATGGGCGATTCTCGGGTCCCACCCGTCTCCTAAAGTCCGGGCTGTGGTTTTTCGTCTCCACCACCTCGGCGGCGCTTCGGTTGAGAGCGCCAGCCTCAGGTGCCTATGTGGCGATTGAGCCAGTCGAGGGTGCGCTCCCAGGCGTCGGCGGCGGCTTCTGGATTGTAGGAGGGCCGGTCGTTGCAGTTGAATCCGTGCTCGGCGTCGGGATAGCGAACGATCTCGGTTTCTACGGGGGCCCGGGCTGCCGCGTCGCGCAACGTCTCGACATCTTCGACCGGGATTCCCTGGTCGAGGTCGCCGAAGAGGCCGAGCCAGGGCGTTTCGAGCGCCTGGGCCAGGTCGACGAGGGACGGCAGCCCGAATCGACCCTGGGCGACGCCGCCGCCGTAGAAGGTCACGGCCGCTCCGAGCGGCCGCAGGGTGGCAGCGTAGAACGAGACGGTCCCACCCATGCAGAACCCGACGATTCCCGAACGGCGTGCCCCGAACCCGCTGTCTTCGAGGTGTCCGAAGGCGGCGGCCAGGTCGGTGGCGATGCCGGCGGCGTTGAGCTGTTGCATCATCGGCATCACCGAGTCGAAGTCGTCGTAGGAGAGGACCGGGGAACCCTGGCGGTGGAAGAAGGCCGGGGCGACAGCCAGCCACCCGTCGCCGGCCAGTCGCCGAGCGATGTCTTGGATGTGGTTCGTGACCCCGAAAGCCTCCTGGACGACGACTACCCCACCTTTTGCGTCGTCGTCGGGGACGGCCTCGAACGCCGGCATGGGGCCGTCGTCGGTGTCGATGGTGATGTCCCTGGTCGTGGTCACCTAGATGTGCTCCTCTCCTGGCCCGAAGAAGGGTTCGGGATCAACACCCCTTTTCATAGCGCACTTCGACCGAACGCCCGTCGACTCAGCGCGCTTAGAGCGCCGCCCACAGGTGGCAGTTGGCGAGCGCGGAAGAGGCCGACGACCCGGGCCAATACAGCGCCGTCAAGCCAATACGACCACGCCAAAAAAGGGCACCCCAGACCCCGACGGTCTCGGATCAGCACGCTGAGGGTTCGAAAGTTAGGGAATGCCGCCGTCGATTCGGAGCACCGCACCGGTCGTGTAACTCGAGGCGTCGCTCGCGAAGTACAAGGCGGCTCCGACGATCTCGTCGGGTTGACCGCCGCGCCCCAGCGCGTGGCGCTTGGCCGCTTCGGCCTCGAAGAGTTCCATGTCCCAGGCCGCGGTCACGTCGGTCAGAAACGGTCCGGCCATGATGCAGTTCACCCGGACCGTCGGACCAAAGGCGTGGGCGAACCCGACGGTGAGGGCGTTGAGCCCGGCCTTGGCCGCGTCGTAGGGGAGCATGAACGGGGCCGGGCGGATCGAGCCGGTGCTCGAAATGTTGACGATCGAGCCGCCGCCCGCCGCCACCATCTTGGCCCCGGCCAGCGCGCTCAGGTGGAACGGACCTTTCAAGTTGAGGTCGACAACCTTGTCCCACATGGCCTCGGTCACGTCGGCGAGATCTCCGTAGAGGAGAGACATGCCGGCGTTGTTGACCAACACGTCGAGTCGACCAAAGGCGCTCCACGCCGAGTCGATGAGTCCGTCGAGCTCGTCCCAGTGGCCGACGTTGCAGGCCACGGCCAGGGCGCGCCGTCCGAGGCCCTCGACCTCGGCGGCCACCGCTTCACAGTTTTCGAGCTTGCGGCTGGCGATGATCACGTCGGCCCCGGCCCCGGCCAAACCGAGGGCCATCGCCCGGCCGAGGCCCCGGCTTCCCCCGGTCACCAGGGCCACTCGGCCCGAGAGATCGAAGCGCACTGACGGCGTGGTCACTGCCAGGTCACCGCAGACTCGTGGTGGCGGCGAGGTCGGCGGCCTTTTGCGCCATGTGGAGGACCACATCGCCGAACATCTCCATCTTGGGGTTGTCCGCTTCTCCTTGGACCACCCGGGCATAGCCACCTTCGAGCACGATCGCCAACTTGAAGCGGGCCAGGATCACGTAGTAATCGATCTCATCGACCGGACGGCCGCTCTCGGCGGCATAGGCGCTCAGCAGCTCGCCCGCGGTGGGCATGCCGGTGTAGTCGACGTAGCTGACCGAACCCTCGCCGGGCTCCCCGTCGGGCCAGCCGTTGATCACCCAGCCCAGATCGAGCAACGGGTCGCCGATCGTTGCCATTTCCCAGTCGACGATGGCCGCCAACCGGGCCGGCGCCCCATGGCGGTACATGACGTTGGCGAANNAACTGGTAGTCGCCGTGCATGATGCCGGGCACATAGCTTCGGGGTTTGTGGGCCCGCAACCACGTCGCTGCCTCCTCGATGCCCGGGATCGGGCGGAACTCGAAGCCATGGAGGTGGGCGAGCCAACGGTCCACCTGGCGCTCGTGAAAACCGTCGGGTCGGCCGAAGCCCGCCAACCCCCGCGCCTGCCAATCGACCCGCGAGAGCTTGGCGATCCCGCTGACCAACTCGAAGGCCAGGTCCCGGCGAGCCGAGAGCTCGTCATCGAAGGGGGCGGGCCAGGTCGTGCCCTCTTGAATGGGGGACCAGCCGTCGACGAACTCCATGAGATAGAAACAGCCGCCGATGACCGACGGGTCATCACAGCCGGCGATAGCCCGGGCGTGGGGCACGTCGGTGTCGGCCAGGGCGGCCAACAGCCGGTGTTCGCGCACCATGGTCTCGTTGCGACCGTTCGGGACGACGTCGGGCGGGCGCCGCAGGGCCATCGTGAGGCCTCCCCGTGTGATCTCGAAGAGCTCGTTGGAGGCACCGCCGGTGATGAAACGACTGGTGATCGGCTCGCCGCGACCTGCGATCCCCTGTTCGTCCATCCACCTTCCAAGTCGGGCCACGTCGAGTTCGCTGTGAACGTCTTGGTCGTCGGTCGTGCTCACCAGTTCCCCACCTCATTCTCGAACGCCTCGGCGAACGCGGCGTACTTCTTTTTTGCCGCTGCCAACCGGGTGGGGAGGTGCTGGCTTGGCCAGAGGCCCTCGACGGGCTGGTAGCGCTTCAGGATCTGGCGACCCACCGTCGTGCGGTGGACTTCGGTCGGCCCGTCGACGAGTCCCATGATCGGAGCAACCATCCACAGGCCCCCGAGGGGCATCTCGTTTGAAACCCCGAGCGCGCCATGCACCTGGATGGCCCGTTGGGCCACGTTGTGGAGGACCTGGGGGGTGAGCACCTTGATGGCAGCGATGTCGTGGCGCACGGCCCGGTAGTCGCCGGTCTGGTCGATGTGCCAGGCGACGTAGAGCACGAACAGGCGGAACTGGGTGAGTTCTATGTAGGAATCGGCGACGTAGTCGCGCACACTCTGTTTGTCGGCGAGCACCCCGTCGCGGGTCTTGCGGCTGACTGCTCGCTCACAGAGCATGTCGAGGGCCCGTTGGGCCATCCCGACGGTCCGCATGGCGTGGTGTACGCGGCCCCCACCTAGGCGGGTCTGGGCGATGACGAAGGCCTGACCTTCGCCGCCGAGCAGGCTCTCGGTCGGGACCCGCACGTCGTTGTAATGGATGAGGGCGTGCATACCCTCTTCGGTCCGGTCTTCTCCCATGAGCCCGATGTTGCGGACGATCTCGACCCCGGGTGTGTCGGTCGGGACCAGGAACATCGACATTCCCCGGTAGACGTCGGTCTCGGAATCGGTGATGGCCATCACGATCAGAAAGGCGGCGGTGCGAGCGTTGGAGGAGAAGAACTTCCATCCGTTGATCACCCAGTCCTCGCCGTCGCGCCGTGCGGTGGTTCCGAACAGGGCGGGGTCTGAGCCGCCCTGGGGTTCGGTCATCGAGTAGCAGGAGAAGATCTCGCCGTTGAGGAGCGGTTGCAGGTAGCGGGCCTTCTGCTCATCGGTCCCGTAGTGAGCGATGATCTCGGCGTTGCCGGTGTCGGGGGCCTGGGTGCCAAACACGATCGGGGCCCATTGCGAGCGGCCGAGGATCTCGTTCATGAGCGAGAGCTTCACTTGGCCGTAACCCTGACCTCCGAGCTCGGGGCCGAGGTGGCAGGCCCACAGGCCCCGGTCGCGCACCTGTTGTTTGAGCGGGTCGACGATCGTGCGCAGCGTGCCTTCGAGCGGGTGGAAGGCCTTGCCCGAAAAGAGGAGGTCGAGCGGCTCGACCTCCTCGCGCACGAACTCGTCGATCCAGTCCAGCTTCTCTTGGAACTCCGGTTCTGTCGAGAAGTCCCAGCCCATGGTCACCCCCCTTGTGGCGACGCCGGCTCGCAAGAACCTGACGCGAGTGTCAGCGTAGCGGGGCCGCGTCGGGGGGTTGTGAGGGTGCGCCGCCGCCATGTGCGGCGGCGACCAGGTGGGCGACGGCAACGGTGACCGCCTCAGCCATGGGGATATGGAGAAACTCGTTGGGCCCGTGGGCATTGCTCCCGGGGCCGAGAACGCCGGTCGCCACCATCTGGGTGCCCGGGAACCGGGTGGCCAGAGTGGCGAGAAAAGGGATCGTCCCGCCCTCGCCGTAGGTCGATGCGGTAGTGCCGAAAGAGGCCCGGGAGGCTTCGTCGAGGGCGGAAGTTACCCAGGGCTCGGGGTCGGGGGCAACCCAGCCGTCGGCCGGCTCTTCGACTTCGACGGTGACTGTTGCACCCTCGGGCGGCTCGGCGCTGAGCACCGCGACGAGGGCCGCCGCCGCGCCAGCCGCGTCGATCAGGGGCGGCAGGCGCACGGAGATCTTGGCCGTGGTGAACGGTCGCAGCACGTTGCCGGCGTCGCGCACCGCGGGGATCCCGTCCATGCCGGTGACCGCCAGGGCTGGTCCCCAGGCCTTGGCCACCAGTCGTTCGGTGTCATCCGAGCCGCCCAGCACGAGGCCCTCGACGACCGGGAGATCGCCGGACACCGCATCGGGATGCTCGGTGGCCACCGCGGCGAGATTGCGCCGGTGGCCAGCGGGGACCTCCGCTCGGAGCTGGGGCAGGAGAATCTCCCCGGTCCGCTCGTCTTCGATCCGGGAGAGCAACTGGCGGAGTATCCGAAACGACGAGGGCACCACGCCGCCCGCCAGCCCGCTGTGCACGCCCTCGGAGAGTACGGCGACTCTCACGGTCGCCACCAGGTTCCCGCGCAACGAGGAGGTCAGCCAGAGGCGGTCGTAGGTGAGACAACCCGAGTCGAGACAGATCACGAGGCGGACCGGTCCGATCCGGGGAGCGAGCGCGTCGAGGTAGCTGGCCAGGTCGGGGCTGCCGCTTTCCTCGCTCGCCTCGATCAGCACGAGCACCCGCGGACGGGGCACATCGAGGGAGGAGAGAGCTTCGAGGGCACAGAGCGCGGCGAACACCGAGTAGCCGTCATCGCCGGTGCCCCGGCCGAAGAGCCGGTCTCCTTGGCGTACCGGCTCGTAAGGGCCGAGGCCCGGGCGCCATTCGCCTTGGGGCGGCTGCTTGTCGAGGTGGCCGTAGATGAGGACGGTTCCGCCGCCCGCTCCCTCCGCTCCCATCGCGGGCGCTTCTACCAATAGCACTGGGGTGCGACCGGGCTGTTCGACGATCTCGCTCGAAAGCCCGGGGACCGTTCGAGACGCGCTCCAGTCCCCGAGCAGGTCGGCCGCCTGACGGAGCGCACCGGTCTCGGCCCAGTCCGGTGCGAAGGCGGGGGACAGACACGGGATCGTGGTGTACTCCTCGAGGGTCGGAAGGATGTCGGCCTCCCAGGAACGCTCCACGCGCTGGCGTAGCTGTTCGGTGTCGAACCAGGTTCCCACCCGAGCGACGTTACCGGTCCGTGGCGGTGGGCCGGTCCTCAGCTGGCGGGGCTCACCGAACTCATGTTGAAGTCGGGGATCCGCAACGGCGGCATGGCCGAGCGGTTGAGCCATTCGCCGAACTCTCGGCCGAGCGCCCTGTCGGTTTTGCCCGCCTCGGTGGCCCGGGCCAACAGGTCGACCGGGCTTTCGTTGAAGCGGAAGTTGTTGACCGCCCCGGTGACCACCCCGTCTTCGATGAGATAGACCCCGTCGCGGGTGAGGCCGGTCAACAGGAGCGTCGCTGGATCGACCTCGCGGATGTACCACAGACAGGTGAGCAGCAGTCCGCGTTCGGTGCGGGCAACGAGGTCCTCGACGGTGCCCGCCGCTCCGGGAAGTTCGAGCACGAGGTTGTCGATGGGCGGGGTCGCCGCCGCCCCCGATCGCTGGGCGCCGGCCCGGTGGTAGCGCAGGCGGTGGAGCCGCCCCTGTTTGATCCAGTCCGTCGGGGGGAGTGCGAGCCCGTTGTCGAATACCGAGATGTCGGCCCCCGAGGCCGCGGCCAGCAGGAACGGCGAGCACTCGAGACAGGGCTCGGCCGGGTCGCTGCGCAAGTCGAACGGGAGCGCGGAGAGCACGTCGCCGATCCGCGTCGTGCCACCGGGCGCCGAAAAGACGCTTCGTCCGTCTTGGGCATCCTGCCCGCTGGCCGCCTCGACGAGGGCGACCATCAGGTCGGCGACCGCTTCTTTGGGCAGGACAACTTCGTAGCGACCGGGCTCGAGGGGGATCTGGCGCTCGGCCCAGGCCAACCGTTCGACGAGCCGATCTTCGAGTGCTTCGAGGGTGACTGCGGCGAAGTCGGCGGTACCCACCCCCGTCCAGGCCGAGCGCACCTGGTCGGTACTCCGGCCGACCAGGTGCAAGGCCCCAGTCGGTTGGGAGTGGCGGCGGCGCAGACCGGTGGAGGTCCCGAGGTAGGTGGTGCCGATGGTGTGCTCGGCGAAACCGGCCAACACCCGCTCCGCCCTTCGGGCCCGGTCGAACGCCCCCGCCAGACCGCCGAGGACGTCTCCGAACACCGACAGGTCGGTTCCAGGTGGTGCCTCGCCGAAATCGCTGTTTGCCGAGCCCTCGACAAGCGGGGCGGCGTCTTGTGCTGGGGGCGAATCGTCGGCGTCGCGCTCGGCGGCGCGCACGAGCTCGGCCACGTCGACCGCTCCGCTCCGGCGGGCCACGCCGGCAGCGATCCCGCCTGCGACCTGGCGAAAGCTGACGACAGTCACGGTGCGCCCTCGCCGTACGCCGTTGGTGGTGGTCGTGTTGTTGGCGAAGCGGACCTCGGCTTCACTCGACTCCTCGACGATCACTGCACACCCCTCGCCCGTCGCCAGGCCGAGTGCCTGCTCGACGACGTCGTGGGCCGGTGCCAGTCCGGGGGTCTGCGATCTGTTGGCGTTCACCGGCCGGCCTCGGCCCGGGCGTTGAGCACGCTGACCCCTCGGACGAGGGCCGAGGGGCACCCGTGGCTCACCGGGGCGACTTGGCCCGGTTGGCCCTTGCCGCAGTTGAAGGCGCCGGCGAGCAGGTAGGTCGAACGTCCGCCGACCGCTTCCATGGCGCCCCAGAAGTCGGTGGTGGTGGCCTGATAGGCGACGTCGCGCACCTGGCCGGCAAGCTTCCCCCCTTCTATACGGAAGAACCGTTGCCCGGTGAACTGGAAGTTGTAGCGCTGCATGTCGATCGACCAGCTCTTGTCGCCCACGATGAACAGCCCGTGTGCGACCCCGCCGATCAGATCCTCGGTGGTCGGCCCTTCACCTGGAGCCGGTTGGAGGGAGACGTTGGCCATGCGCTGGATGGGGATGTGCAACGGCGAGTCGGCGAACGCACACCCATTGGACCGCCCGAGGGCCATGGCCCCGGCGATCGTCCGGTCAAGCTGATAGCCGGTCAAGACCCCGTCGCGGATCAGGTCAAAAGACTGCGCCTGTGTGCCCTCATCGTCGATGGCGACGGTCGCCAACCCGTGTTCGGTTGTGCGGTCTCCGGTCACCTGCATGATCGGTGATCCGTACTGCAGATGGCCCAACTTGTCGAAGGTGGCGAACGACGTGCCGGCATAGGCCGCCTCGAAGCCCATCGCCCGATCGAGTTCGGTGGCATGGCCGATGGATTCGTGGATGGTGAGCCAGAGGTTCGTGGGGTCGATCACCAGGTCGTAAGAGCCCGGCTCGACAGACGGCGCACCCATCTTCTCGGCTAGCAGTTCGGGGAGGGAGGCGAGTTCGGCCTCCCAATCCCACCCGTCGCCCTCGAGATACTCCCAGCCCCGCCCAACCGGTGGGGCCACGGTGCGCATCGTCTCGAAGCCGTGACCATCGGGCCCAAGAGCGAGCGCCTCGATCTGCGGATGGATCCGCACGCGTCGCTGGCTGGCGACCGTCCCGGCCAGGTCAGCGAAGTGCTTGTCTTCAGTGACCGACAACACCGAGGCGTTGGTGTGGTCGACCCCTGGCGTGTCCAGCAATCGGCGGCTCCACGAACCCAACAGGGCCACTTTGTCGCTGAGGGACACCTCGGCGGGATCGGTCCGATAGGGAGAGGTCCACTCCACGTAGCCGTGGGCGGGCTCATCGGCCAGCTCGATCGGTTGGCCGCCGGCCGATGCGGCCGTCCGGGCCGCGTCAACCGCGAGCTCGGCGAGCCCGGCGGCCGCGTCGGGGCTGGCGGCAACTGTAGCGGCGAACCCTATGGACCCGTTGTGAATGACCCGGAGCCCGACGCCGACCTCGGTGTCGTCGGCCGCGGTTTCGAGCGTGCCGTCGCGAAGAGCAATCATCTGGGAGTGGATGCGTTCGATCCGCACCTCGGCGTTCGTGGCGCCGAGGCCGGCCGCCCGAGAAAGGGCCGCGTCGCACATCGACACGAGCGCTGCGGGATCGAGGGGGTCGCGATCGGCCACGGCTTGCACCCTAGCGGCGCGGGCCAGGGCGTACGGGGGCCGCGCTGGGCCCGCACGTGCCGGGCAACGGTCAGCTGGTGGGTTGGCGAGGCTCCATCCCGGCGGCCTGGTAGATGGCGTCGATCACGGCCATGTTCTTGATGGCGTCTTCGGGTGGGGTCAGCACCGGCTCGCCCCCGTTGATGGCGTCGGCGAAGGCACGCAGCTGGAAGTTGTACGTCGGCTCTCTGGTCACGTGCTCGACCCGCCGGACCCCATCGGTCCGCACGGTGAGCCGGTGCAGGAACTGGGGAGCGAAGGGATTGAATACGGAGAGTTCGCCTCCGTCGCCGGTCACCGTGGCGCGCATCCGAAGGACTGAAGAGGAGAACATCGAGCAGCGGGTCCGGGCGGTTCCTCCGCCGGGCAGGGAGTACTCCGCGCGCATCGCCCGGTCGACGCCGGGTGACGAGAGTTTGGCCTTGGCCTTGAGCACGGTGGGTTCGGCTCCGGCCAAGAGCCGGAGCAAGCTGACGGTGTAGCAACCCATGTCCATCTGAGCCCCCCCGGCCAGGTCGAGTCGGTAGCGGATGTCACCGCGCTTGGCGAGGGGCGCGCTGAAGGTGATCTCGATGCGCTCGATCTTCCCGACCTCGTCACCGCGGAGGATTTGGGAGATCCGGCTGGCCAGGGGGTGGTACCGGTAGTGGAAGGCCTCCATGATCACGAGCCCGGTCCCCGCGGCGGCCCGGGCGACGGTTCTCGCCTCTTCGGCGTCTGCGGTGAAGGGCTTTTCGCACATGACGTGCTTGCCCGCCGCGATGGCCGCCAGCGTCCAGCGCCCGTGGAGACCGTTGGGGAGGGGGTTGTAGACGGCGTCGATATCGGGGTCGGCGATCAGGGCTTCGTACGAGGGGTGGGTGCCCGCGATGTGGTGCTTGTGGGCAAAGGCTTGAGCCCGTTCGGGTTCGCGGGCGGCAACGCTCACCACCTCGACATCGTGAGCGTGTCGCGCCGGCTTGATCAGGGCCGACGGAGCGATGCGGGCCGCTCCCAGGATGCCAATGCGCACTGTCGCCATGCCTTGACGCTACTGTGCCGCCGGATGGACGACCCATCGACGACGCATCGTTGGTCCCGATGCCAGGTGCAGGCACCGCCGCGGGCGCGGGGTGGGGGACCTGACCACCATTTAACCTGACGCCATGGATGCCCAGGGGCGCGGCCCGCGTCTTCACTATGTCCCTGGTCTCGACGGGGTCCGGGCCTTCGCCGTGCTCGCGGTTATCGCCTTCCACAGTGGATTCTCGTGGATCCCGGGGGGCTACTACGGCGTCGACGCCTTCTTCGTCTTGTCGGGCTTTTTGATCACCTCGTTGCTGGTCGCCGAGTGGCGCGGGAGCGGGACCGTGGCCCTCGGGCGGTTCTGGGCTCGCCGGGCGCGGCGCCTGTTGCCCGCTCTGATCGTGCTCATCGCGGCGATCGGGTTCGTGGCGGTCATCTGGCCATCGGTGTTCAACACCACCGGACTGTTCTCCGGGGCCCTCGCCGCCACCTTCTACTCAGCGAATTGGTACTTCATCGCCGGGCACGCCAACTACTTCGCCGCCGTCTCCCAGCCGTCGCCCCTCTTGCACACGTGGTCGCTGGCGATCGAGGAACAGTTCTACTTGGTCTGGCCGTTGGTTGTGCTGGCTGTCCTGGGGGGCCGCCGGCGTAGACGAGCGCCCGAGGGCGCTCGTGCGAAGGACCCGGCGAACGCCGACGGCTCGGTGCCCGAAATGGACCTGTCGGGTCAAACAATGGCGGCACCAGGACCCGCGGGCCAAGGCGCTACCGGGCGAGTTGCCGAGTCGGTCGCCACCGAGTTTGGGTCTGCGCCTCGCGGCCGGGCCCGCCGGCTCGAATGGCTCTTCGCCCTCGCGGTGCTCGGCGCCGTCGGGTCGGCCGCGCTCATGGCCATCGTGACGCCGATCGGTGGTGATCCGACCCGCGCGTACTACGGCACCGACACCCGGGCCCAGGGCCTGCTGGTCGGCGCCGCCCTGGCCACGGCCTTTGCTCGATGGGGAGGGGTTCGCTCGGCCCGGGGCCGAAGGGTCTTGGGGGCGGTCGCCTACACCGGCGTCGTCGGCACCGCTGTGCTGTGGTGGCGGGTCCCGGAGATGTCGTCGCTCGCCTTCCACGGCGGTTTCCTCCTCGCCGCGGTATCCGCCGGTGCGGTGGTGGCCGGAACGGTGCAGGCACCGGGCGGCCCGGTCGCCGTCGTGCTGGCCTGGAGTCCCATCCGGGCCCTCGGGAGAATCTCCTACGGCGTGTACCTGTGGTATTGGCCGGTGCTGCTCGTCATGACCGGTCAACGGATCCATCTGAGCGACTGGCCGTTGTTCTTCGCCCGGGTGGCCGTCACTGTCGCCATCGCCGCCCTTTCGTACCGGTTGGTCGAACAACCCATCCGGCGCGGCGCCTTCCCGAGTTGGCGGGCCCTGGTAGTCGCACCCCTCGGGGCGGCGGCTGCCCTCTCGGTGGTGCTGGCCGCGACCCTCCTGCCCACGACCACCGCGCTGCCCGCCTCGCCGTCGGCGCTCCCTGCCGACAGCGGTGCCGACGTGGCCGGCCCGGGTACCGCGTCGGGCGCCCCGGGCACCCTCGGTGCGTCGAACGGCGTGGTGCGCAACACGGCCCACCCGATCAAGGTCTTGCTCGTCGGCGACTCGGTGGCCGGTTCGCTCGGGGTCGGTCTCGATCAAGAAGCGGCCCGCTACGGCATCCAACTGGTCAACGAAGGAGCGCCGGGGTGTTCGGTGTCGATGGACCAGCTGATCCGGGTCCTGTGGTACACGCTGCCCCCGGGAGCACCGTGTCGGGCGGGCGACCCCGAGGCGATCTACTCACGCTGGCAGCGATGGGTCAAGAACTACAACCCCGACGTGGTGGTCTACCTGGCCCGGGGCGAGTTGTTCGACCAGGAAGTCGGCGGGCAGTGGGCGAGCCTGGGCCAGCGCTCCTTCGACCGTTATGTCACGGCACGCTTTCGCCAGGCCATACGGGTGCTCGGGGTCCGTGGGGCTGCGGTGGTCTTGTTGACCACCCCCTACTACGACAGCGGCGAGCAACCCTCGGGGGCACCGTGGCCCGAAGACCAGACCAGCCGGGTGACTCTCGACAACTCCATCATCAAGCAGGTCGTCGCCGGCGCTGCGAAGTCGCCGAGATCGGCCACACTCAGCACCCCCGACGTCCCGGTGACCCGGGCGGAGACGCCCGATCCGGCCCCGTCAGTGACGGTGGTCAACTTCGGCGCATTGGCCTCGCCCGGTGGGCACTTCTCTTCGGTGGTCGACGGTGTCGACATGCGGTGTAGCGACGGCGTCCACATCACGGTGAGCGGCGGAGAGTCTTTGGCTCCTCGTCTTCTCCCCGAACTTGGCCGCCTCGGGCGGGTCCACCAGGCGGCGTCGCCCACCGGGGCGTGGCCCGCCCCGTTGCCGCCCCCGGTGCCGTCGTGGTGGCACAAGCTTCCCTGCGGCTGATCGATCCGACGGGCACCTTACGCCGAGGTGGGGCAGAATGACGTCGAATCCGGGTCGCCAATGAGTGGGACCCGTGGGCCGCTCGTATGTTCGGGGAGCGACCCATCCCGAGAACAACGACATCGGAGTCCATCATGACGCTGCACACCCGTGAGACCGTTCGCGACGAGTTACTGGACACCGTGTTCGCCTGCGGTGAATTCAACAAGCCGATCCCCAAGTACAAGTTCCCCGACTCGACGATCCGGGCCGACGAAGCCTTCCAGGCGATCTCCGACGAGCTCATCCTCGACGGCAACGCCCGGCAGAACCTGGCCACCTTCTGCCAGACCTGGGAGGAGCCTCAGGTCCACCAGATCATGGATCTGGCCATGGATAAGAACATGATCGACCGGGACGAGTACCCCCAGACCGCAGAGATCGAGCGCCGGTGTGTCCACATGATCGCCGACCTGTGGAACGCGCCCGATGCGGGCAACAGTGTCGGCTGTTCGGCCATCGGGTCTTCTGAGGCCTGCATGCTCGGCGGCATGGCGGCCAAGTGGCGGTGGCGGGCCAAGCGGGCGGCGGCGGGCAAGCCGGCGGACAAGCCCAACATGGTCTGCGGGCCCGTCCAGGTGGTTTGGCACAAATTCGCCCGGTACTGGGATGTCGAGATCCGAGAGGTCCCAATGACCGCCGGGCACTACAGCATGGATGTCGACGAGATGCTCAAGCGAGTCGACGAGAACACGATCATGGTCGTCCCGACGTTCGGGATCACCTACACGGGTGCCTACGAGCCGGTTCTCGAGCTCTCCCAGGCCCTCGACAAGCTGCAGGAGGACACCGGGCTCGATGTGGACATTCACGTCGACGGCGCTTCGGGTGCCTTCCTCGCGCCGTTCTGCGCTCCCGACGTCCAGTGGGACTTCCGGGTGCCCCGGGTGAAGTCGATCAGCACGTCGGGCCACAAGTTCGGCCTGGCCCCGCTCGGGGTCGGCTGGGTCCTGTGGCGCGACGCGGCTGACCTGCCCGAAGACCTCATCTTCCACGTGACCTATCTCGGCGGCGACATGCCGGTCTTTCAGATCAACTTCTCGCGCCCGGCGGGCCAGATCGTGGCCCAGTACTACGAGTTCATCAGGTTGGGGAAGCAAGGATTTCGTGATGTCCACATGACCTGTTACGAGACCGGGCGGTTTCTGGCCGAAGAGATCGTCAAGCTCGGACCCTTCGAGATGCTGTGCGCGAGCGAGCCCGCTACCGGGATCCCATCGGTGGCCTGGCGCATCAAAGACGGGGAGGATCCCGGCTACACCCTCTACGATGTGGCCGACCGACTGCGGGTCCGGGGATGGCAGGTCCCGGCCTATCCACTGACCGGGGAGGTGTCCGACGTTTCGGTGCAGAGGATCCTGGTCCGTCAAGGCGTCACTCGGGATCTGGCTGCGCTCCTGCTCGTCGACACCAAGTTGGCTATCGACCACTTCTCCAAGCACCCGGTGAGCGTCCCAATGAGCAAAGAAGAAGCAGGGGGCTTCAGCCACCTCTAAACAGGCCAAGCCGGAGCGCCATTGTGGTGCCCGTGGACTTTTGCGGGAGTGTGATCGCAGGTACGGGCCAGCGCGTACGCTGACCTCCGTGCCCGAGCGCCCCCTCACCCTCATGGCGGTTCATGCCCACCCCGACGACGAGGCGTCGAGCACCGGGGGCATCCTCGCTCGCTACGCCAGCGAAGGAACGCGCACGGTGCTCGTCACGTGCACCAACGGTGAACTGGGGGACGGCCCCGGCGGAGTGAAGCCTGGTGAGCCCGGTCACGTGGTCGACGAAGTGGTGGCCCTGCGACGGGCGGAACTCGAGAAGAGCTGTGCGATCCTCGGGGTCAGCGACCTCGAGCTCCTGGGCTACCACGATTCGGGGATGATGGGCTGGCCTCAGAACGACGCCCCCGGGGCGTTCTGGAACACGCCGGTGGAAGTGGCGGCGGCCCCGTTGGCCGCATTGATGGAGCGTTACCGGCCCCAGGTGGTCGTGACCTACGACGAGCACGGCTTCTACGGGCATCCCGATCACATCCAGGCGAATCGCGTCACCCTGGCCGCCATCGAGGCCACCGGCGTACCCGACAAGCTGTACTACCCGGGCATTCCCCGCTCGCGCCTCGCCGGGTTCGCCGAGCTCCTCCGCCAAAAGGGCATCGAACCACCCGAACCGATGGAGGGGGACCCCGAGTTCGGCACGCCCGACGAGTTGATCAACGCGGTCATCGACTGCACGGCGTTCGCCGACGCCAAGTACGACAGTTTGGCCGCCCACGCCAGCCAAGCCGACAACATCTTCTTTCTCGATATGGGTCGTGAGCTCTTCGCGAGCGTTATGGGCCAGGAGGCATTCGTCAGGGTCCAGGATCGAACCGGGGCTCGGGTCCTCGAAGACGATCTGTTCTCCGGGCTGCGCTGACCGGCCCGCCGACTACCTGACAACAACACGAAGGCCCACCCGCGTACGCTCGTGCCCCCAGCCAGTGACGAGGTCAGCAGGGGACACCGGGTGCCATACGACCGCTTGCACAGGAGGACTCGCCGGGCCCGGTCGCATCGGCGAGCGCCGCTGTCGGTCCTCGCGACGAGCGCGATGGCCCTCGTTTCGGCCAATCTGCTCGGACTGCTCGGCGCCGCGCTCCCAGCCGCCGCAGCGTCGCCCGCGTCGTCGTCGGCGTCGGCGTCGGTTGGGGGCGTCTACCAGAACCCGGTGACTCCCGATGATGCCCCCGACCCCGATGTCATCTCGGTCGGGGGCCAGTACTACGCATTCACCACCGGCGGGGTCAACGGGCACATCCAAGAGTTCTCCTCGCCCGATCTCGTGCACTGGACGGCGGTGGCGGCGCCCGGGGCCCTCGTCTCAGAGCCCGGCTGGGTGAACCCAGGTCTTGAGTGGGCACCGACGGTGACCGACTTCAACGGGACCTGGCTCATGTTGTATGCCACCTTCGACGAGTGGCTCGATGCAGAGTGCGTGACAGAAGCCACCGCTCCCGCGGTCACCGGCCCTTACGTGAATAACGCCAGTGGCCCGCTGCTCTGTCAACCGCTGCTCGGAGCCTCCGGGATCGTCTACGGAGGGGACATCGACCCCGACGTGTTTGTCGACAACGGATCGCCGTACCTGTTGTGGAAGGCCAACCCCGGCGGTTTTCAGAACCGGGCCGTAATCTGGTCTGAACCACTCGCCGCGGACGGCGAGTCGTTAGCGCCGGGGAGCCAGGCCACCCCCCTCATCGAACAAGACCAGAGTTGGGAGTCAACGATCGAAAACCCCGACATGGTGGAGACCGCCGGTGCGTTCTTCCTCTTCTACTCGGGCGGCAACTGGTGGGATTCGTCCTATGCCGTCGGGTACGCCGTGTGTGCCGGGCCCAACGGCCCCTGTGGAAAGCCGAGCACCCGTCCGATCCTGGCCTCGGCCGGCCCGGTTGTCGGGCCCGGAGGGGAGTGGGCCTTCCTCGACAACGCGGGTCAGTGGTGGATGGCCTACGGCGCCTGGACCAGTGGGTCGGTCGGTTATCCGACCGGCGCCCGGTCGCTGCGGATCGACCCGCTTTGCTTTGCCACCGGGGCCGAGGGTGGACCGGCCACCGCGGTGGTGGTCGGCCCGACGGCCAGCCCGCAGCCCCTGGCCCAGTCGTGTCCGAGCACCGACCCCAACTCGCAGTATCAGATGGTCGCGTCCGATGGCGGCCTCTTCGCTTACGGCGGGGCGGCCTTTTTCGGCTCCATGGGCGGCCGGGTCCTTTCCGCACCGGTGGTGGGCCTGGCCGTCGACGCCGGCACCGGGGGGTACTGGGAGGTCGGGGCCGACGGCCGGGTCTACGGGTTCAACGCACCGACCGACGGGGACCTTGATGGTGATCGGCTCAGGGGGCCGATTGTGGGCATCGCGGCCACCCCCGACGGGGGCGGGTACTGGCTGGTGGCCGTCGACGGTGGGGTCTTCGCTTACGGCGACGCCCCCTACTTCGGCTCTGCGGGATCCCTCCTGTTGCGCAGCCCGATCGTGGGCATGGCGGCCACCCCCGACGGGGGCGGGTACTGGCTGGTGGCCGCCGACGGTGGGGTCTTCGCCTACGGCGACGCCCCCTACTTCGGCTCGATGGGGTCCACGCCGCTCAATCGACCGATCGTGGGCATGGCCGCCATGCCCGACGGGGGCGGGTACTGGCTCGTGGCGGCCGACGGTGGGATCTTCGCCTACGGCGACGCCCCGTTCCGGGGATCGACGGGCGGTCTGACCCTCAACCAACCAATTGTCGGTATGGCCGACGATGGCGACGGGGGCGGGTACTGGCTCGTGGCGGCCGACGGTGGGGTCTTCGCCTACGGGTCCGCCCGCTTCGAGGGGTCGACCGGTTCGCTCACCCTCAACCAACCCATCGTCGGGATCGCCGTCTCGTAGGCTCGGCCCATGACGCACGCTTGCGTCGTGGGCCACTGAGCACACCGAATGGAGTCCTATGACGGGAGCCGGCGCGGATCAGGGGGACGGGGGCCACGGCCCCACGGGGCTCGAGGTCCGCAGGGCGACCGACGACGAGGTCCCTGCGATCTGCGACATGCTCGCCCGGGCCTTCGATGACGACCCGGTGGCCTGTTACATCATGCCGACCGACCGACGCCGGCCCGCAATGCTGCGGGCGTTCTTCTCCATGCTGGTGCGACGCGATCACTTTTTGGACTTCGGCGGAGTCTTTACGACCGAGGGCCACCGGGGTGCGGCCCTCTGGGGGCCTCCGGGCAAGCCTCGGTTGAGCGGGATCCGGGGGCTCTTGGCCCTGGTCCCGCTCGCACCCCGGGTGGCTGGCCCCACCCTTCCCCGGGCCCTCCGCCTACTCGGCCGCCTCGACGCCCTGCATCCGACCGAGGCCCACTGGTATCTCTCGACCATCGGCACCGATCCGGATCAGCAGGGTCGCGGTGTGGGCTCGGCCTTGATGGCGCCGGGCCTGGAGCGCTGCGACGCTGAAGGGGTACGGGCCTATCTCGAATCGTCGAAGGAGGCGAACCTACCGTTTTACCGGCGCTTCGGGTTCGAGGTCACGAGCGAGATAGTGACCGAGGGCGGCCCGACGATCTGGCAGATGTGGCGCGAGCCGCAGCCGCCAGACTGAGCTGTTCAGCGCCCCCGGCCGGCGACGGTCGGGTGCAGACCGTCAGGTATCAGGGCACGGTTCTCGACGACGTCTTGGAGCACTTCGATGAAGGCGCGCGTGGGAGCGGACGGCAGTCCTCGGCTGCGCACGGCGACCCCGACGCGACGCCGAGGCGTCCCTTCTATCGGGAGCAGGGAGAAGCGGCCGCGCAGGTGCCCGGGCACCGCCGCGGCCGGGAGAATGGCCGGTCCGAATCCGTCGAAGGTGAGCGACGCGATCATGCGGAGCCCGTCGAGCTCGAGCGAGGGGCGAAGCTCGACGCCCGCGGGGTGCACTGCCGCGTCGATCTCGTCGCGCAGAGCGGTCCCCGGGAGGGGGAGCAGGAGTTCGAGTTCACCAAGCGCGGCGAGGGGCAACGGTGCTCGCTCGGCGTTCACGCCCTTGGATGCAGTGGCGAGGGGGTGCTCGGCCGGCACCACCAACATGAGGTCCTCTTCGAACAGTGGGGAGGCCGACAGCTCGTCGCCGGGAATGGGTAGCGTGACCACGGCCACGTCGAGCTGACCCGAGATCAGGCGCTGCTCGAGGGTGGTGCTCGTGCCGTCGGCCACGGTCATGTGGACCTCGGCGTGGCGGTCGCGAAGGTGGGCGACGAGGAGCGGCACCAGCCACCGGCCGGTCGTTCCGATCATGCCAACTCGCACGGTGCCCCGGACCTCGTGGCGCATGGCGACCACGTCGGAGATCAGGGCCTCGAGTTCGAGGAGCATGCGGCGGCCCCGGGCCACGACCACCTCACCCTCCTCGGTGAGCCGGCCAGAAGAGCGGTCGACCAGTGCCACCTCGAGCTCGCGTTCGAGCCGGGCCACGTGGGCCGAGATATTGGATTGCACCGTGCCGATCTGTTCGGCGGCGGCCGAGAAGCTCCCGGTGTCGTCGATGCCGACCAGTGCTTGCAGGTGTTTAAGCTCCATGTTCCTCCGCGGCCTCCAACGTGCGTGCAGCTGTTCTGGGCGACATCTGGAATAATGATAACGAATATCTCTCTGAGCTGCTTGACAGATCACGGCCGTTCCTCCAGAATAACTGTCAGACCTCAAGGAAACCGGATACCCCCCCTCCGTTCCTTGATGAGTCCGAGTGAAGGGATCGCCACCCCCCCCCGGCGATCCCTTCACCGCGTTCGGGGCCCTTTTTCGCCCCGGAATCGCCGCCCCGAAGCCCGCTGACCACGAGCCCGCCGACCGGTAGCCTCGGCGGCGTGGCTGCCGTCTTCATCGATCTGGACCGTACGTTGCTGTCCAAGGCCAGCGGTCCGGTCCTGAATAAGGCTCTTGTGGACGAGGGGATCCTCTCGTCCGACCGGTCGGTGCCCGGAGACCGCTTCTTCTACGCCTTCTACGACCGGTTGGGGGAGAGCCTCGTGGCCATGGGTCTCGCCCGTGGGGCCGCCCGGGTGGCCAAGGGGTGGGAACAAGACCGGGTCTGCAAAGCGGCCGCCCGGGCGGTGCCCGAGCTGTTGTCCTTGGTGGCGCCATTCGCCCCGGACCATCTGGCGACCTTCCGCGGCGAGGGGCACCGGCTCGTGTTGGCCACCACCACACCGGTTGACATGGTCACACCGTTTGCCGAGGCCCTTGGATTCGACGCGGTCATCGCCACCACCTACGAAGTGCGCGATGGTCGCTACACCGGCCGCCTGGAGGGCGGTTTCGTGTGGGGGCTGGGCAAGCTGCAGGCGGTCAAGCGCTGGGCCGGCGCCGAAGGGATCGATCTGGCCGACTGCGAGGCGTGCTCGGACAGTTTCTTCGACGTCCCGCTCCTTTCGAGTGTCCGCCGCCCCCACGCCGTCAACCCCGATCCGCGACTGGCGGTCGTAGCAGCGGCTCGCCGGTGGCCCATCGAACACTGGGACCGCCCGAGCGGAGTTCCCTCGCTCGCAGGTCTCGAGCCCTACCATCTCCTGCGACCGTTCATCCGGCCCGAGTCCTTTCCCTACGCGCGCTTCGACTTCAGCGGGCTCGACCACATCCCCGCCGATGGCCCCGTGCTGTTGGCCTCCAATCACCGCAGCTACTTCGACGTGGCCGCGCTGGCCATCGTGGCGGCGCGCATCGGCCGTCCGGTGCGCTTCTTGGCCAAGCGCGAGCTCTTCGACGCTCCGGTGCTCGGATGGATCGCCCGTGCCATTGGCGGGATCCCCGTTGATCGGGGGAGCGGCTCGGACCAGCCTCTGCGCGAGGCCGAGGCGGCCTTGCGGGCAGGCGAGGTTGTGATCGTGCTTCCCGAGGGCACCATTCCGCGCGGTGAGGCCTTCTTCGATCCGGTCCTCCACGGCAAGACCGGCACGGCCCGGCTCGCCGCCACGAGCGGTGCACCGGTCGTGCCCATCGGCATCTTCGGCACCGAAGGGGTCTGG
The DNA here is from genome assembly GCA_003161575.1 of Acidimicrobiaceae bacterium. Taxonomy (GTDB): domain Bacteria; phylum Actinomycetota; class Acidimicrobiia; order Acidimicrobiales; family RAAP-2; genus PALSA-457. The sequence goes on from PMOE01000033.1 coordinate 50,120, forward strand.
CCCCGCTCCTCACGAGGCCCGAACGTGGTCGGGGTCCGCCATCCGCCGAAGGTCACCGTTCGGGTTGGCGCACCCGTTGTGCTCGGCTTGGAAGACGCCGTGGTCGATACCACCGAGCTGATGTCGGCGATCAGTGCCCTGCTGCCGGCCGAGGCCCGCCGCGCCCACTCACCCACGCCCGAGCAGCTGGCCGCGACCTACCCCCCGAATCAGCAGCCGAGCGCTGAGGGGGGGGCGCCGCGCCGCACCGCACCGTGACGGCGCCGCCCACCCCCGGTCTGTCGGCCCGGGCTCGGGTGGCGCTCACCGCCACCCGGGCGCTCAACGCCGTGTCCCGTCGCGTCGGGATCGGGAGCGGCACGGTGATCGGTGGGCGCGCCGGGCTGGCCATCGACCCCGGGTTGCTCGGTCGGCTGGCCGCGGGCCGAACCGTCGCCCTCGTGAGCGGGACCAACGGCAAGACGACCACGACTCGCCTGCTCGCGGTGGCGCTCGAGGTCAGCGCAGGGGCCGGATCGGTGATCACCAACTCGACCGGGTCGAACATGCCGCCCGGGCACGTCGCCGCCTTGGCCGGGGGCGGAAGCGATGGTCCGGTCGTGCTCGAGGTCGACGAGGGGTACCTCCCGGCGTCGGTGACGACGCTTCACCCTCGGGTCGTGGTTTTGTTGAACCTCTCGCGCGACCAGCTGGACCGGACCAACGAGGTGCGCATGCTGGCCGGTCGCTGGCGGGGGGCACTGGCGGGGGCCATGGACACCACTGTGGTGGCCAACGCCGACGATCCACTCGTGGTTTTTGGGGCGGGCAGCGCAGCACGGGTGGTATGGGTGGCCGCGGGGATGCGTTGGCGGGCCGACGCCGTCGGGTGTCCGGCCTGCGAGGGCCGCATCGTCTTTGGGGCTGACGGCGCCTGGTCCTGTAGTTGCGGCTTCTCGCGTCCCGCTCCCGATGTCTGGATCACCGAGCCGGGCGAGGGGGACGGCGAAGCCGAGTGGACCGACGGGAGACATCACCGGGTCGCGCTCAGCATCCCCGGCCGCTTCAACCGGGCCAACGCCGTGATGGCGGCGGTCGCCGCCGAGGCCCTCGGTATACCCGCCGATCGCGCTCTCGGGGCGATGGCCACAGTGGACGAGGTGGCCGGGCGCTTCACAACACCGGTGATCGCCGGGGTGCCGACCCGACTCATGCTGGCCAAGAACCCTGCCGGCTGGGCCGAGCTGCTGGCGCTCGTTTGCCCCGGTGACTCCCCGGTAGTGGTCGCCATCAACGCCCGGGTCGCCGACGGACGGGACCCGTCGTGGCTGTGGGACGTGCCCTTCGAAGACCTGCGGGGCCGCCCCGTCGTGGCGACCGGTGAGCGTTGTCTCGATCTTTCGGTGCGGCTGCGCTACGCCGAGGTGGAGCATCAAACGGTACGAGATTCGGTTGCTGCCGTCGGGGTGGCCGGTGAGGAGTGGCCGAGCGATGCGGGCAGACCGGTGGAGTTCATCGGGAACTACACCGCCTTTCATGATGTGCTGACCCACCGGTGAGCGGCTCCGCCCTTCGGGTTGTCGTCGTCTATCCCGACCTGCTTGGGACCTATGGCGATGGTGGCAACGCGCTGGTACTGGCCCGCAGGGCCGCGTGGCGTGACATTCCGGTGCAGTTGATCGAGGCAACCTCGGACGGCCCGATCCCCGAGGGCGACCTCTACTGCCTCGGCGGTGGAGAGGACGGACCCCAGGTGCGAGCGGCCGAAGCGATCAGGTCGGACGGGACGATCGTCCGAGCAGTCGGATCGGGGGCGGTCGTCCTCGCAGTGTGCGCCGGCTACCAGATCGCCGGGCGCAGCTTTCCCGGGGCCGACGGGCGCGCCCGCCCCGGGCTCGGGCTGCTCGACGTCGACACCGTCAAGGGCGAAGGGCCCCGCTCGGTCGGCGAGGTGGTGGCCGAACCGCTGGACGGCCTGGGCGACATTGCGCTGCCGACGCTTACCGGTTTCGAGAACCACGGCGGGGTGACGAGGCTCGGTCCCGGCGTGGTTGCCCTCGCCCGGGTCACAACTGGCAACGGCAACGGCGACGGCTCGGAGGGGGCCCGGGCGGGCCGGGTACTCGGGACGTACTTGCACGGTCCGGTGCTCGCCCGCAATCCGGCTCTGGCCGATCTTCTCCTCTCTTGGGCCATCGGATCCACTGAGCCCTTGGCTGCACTCGACGATGGCGAAGAGGAGGCGCTGCGCTCAGAACGCCTCCACGCGGTCAGCAGGTCGCGGTTCACGGGGCGCGCCCGGTCCTGACCGCGGTCGCTCGCCGACCGTGTCCTCCTCGCGGTCAGGGAGGGGAGCGCACCCGACCGTCCGATCGAACCGATCGGACCAATCGGTGTCTCAGACCCTCGGCCACTCGCGTTCGCCGGCGACGCGCGGTTCGTCGCCGGGGGCCGGACCGAGGGCCCACGAGCGCCGCCACGTCGAGGCGTCGGGGCCGCGCGGCGATGGGCTCGTCCCGGCGGCCGCCTGTCGACGGGCCGTCCACCAGTCCGAACGGGCCTCGTCGGCCAAAATGGCAACCTCGGCTTCGATCCGGGAGCTGAACCGGCGGGCGTCCTCACCTTCTCGGGGCACAAGCGGTGGTCCGAAGATCACCGTCACCGGAGACCGACGGATGCTCCGGTGTCCCCGGTTCTCGGTCCCCGAGCCCCCCGGGGGTTTGCTGCCTGTCTCGGGCGACTTCCCGATGACGTGGCGGGTGCCGTGAAGGTAGACCGGGACCACGGGGCGGCCGGTGCGCCGGGCCAGGTAGGCGGCACCGCCGCGAAACGGCTGGGTCCACCCGTCGGCCGACCGCCCGCCTTCGGGGAAGATCACCAGGTTCCACCCGTCGGCGAGCAGTCCAGCCGCCATGTCGGCCGACCGGCGGTTCACCTTGCTCCGCTCGATGGGGATGGCGGCCAGGAAGAAGGACCAGAGCAGGGCCTTCCACGTCCGGTCGAAGAAGTAGTCGGCTGCCGCGGCGACGATGGTGTGGTGTCGGAACTCGAGGGGGAGGGTGGTCAACAAAAGTGGGGTGTCGACATGGCTGGCGTGGTTGGCGGCGAAGATGACCGGGCCGTCGACGTGGCGGAGGTGCTCGATGCCCCGCACCGTTGTGGGTGCGATGAGGGTGGCCACCGGTCGCGTCACGTTGTCGAGCACCATCGCTCGGGCCAGGCGCACGGGGTACCGCCGCGACCACTCGTGGTCGTAGTCGAGGCCGACGTGGCGCTTGGGGGCCGGGCGGGGCACGCTGTCGGGCCACGTCGGGGCGCCCAGCGGGAAGCGCAGACGACCGAGGCGGGCCATCAGGTCGGTCGGCTTCATTGCACGTCGGCCATGAGGATGGGCGGTGAATGGAGGTGGGTGAGGGTGGGCGAGGGCCCGACCACGTCGCGGGCCATCTCTAGGGCGTCGTCCAGCGTCGTCGCGGGGGAAAAGCCCATGCGGCGCACCGCCCCAGGATCCCCTCCGACCACGATGACCCGGCCCAGGTGATTGAGGGCGTGCGCGCACCAGTACCACATATAAAAAGGATGGACGCCGTGGTAGGCGTGCCCGGTCCGATAGAGGTGGATATACCAAGGGTCGGTGGCGAAGGGCTCCTCGTACGTCTTGGACATCTCGACCGGATCGGTGGTCTGGGAGAGGACCTGCTCGAAGAAATCGATGTAACTCGGATGGTGCCCCGGGTGGAAGTCCCACGGTGTCGGGTGGCGCATGATGAGGACGCCGCCTTCGCGCACGAGCGGCTTCCCCCGGTACATGTTGAAGAAGTAGCCAAGCCCGAGGCAGGCGACCAGGATCGGGTTCATGATCGAGTTGACGTTGTACGGGCAGATATAGGGCAATCCCATGGTGAGGATGTCGGACTGACCTTCGATGGTCACTCCCTGCTGTTCCCATACCTTGGCAGTCGTGACGTCATGGACCGCCTCGACCTCTCCGGCCTGCACCGAGGTCATGGCGTACGGGGACTTGATTGAATGGAAGATCTGGCGGGTCACACGGTTGGGCGTGCGATCGAGGGCGGCCTTGGTGGCCGTGAAAGTGGCCCGATCGCGAAGGGACCACTCCCATTCGCGCTTTTGCAAGAAGGCGAAGTTGGAAGGAAAGGTGTCGGTGTTGAGGGTGGTCTCGATCTGGAAGACCTTGACGCCGCTGTCCGCAATGTGCCGACCCATCCGCCAGTTGGCGGTGTGCAGCTCCGAGGCCGGTGCGTCCATGAAGGACCTGGAATGGACCATGGTCTTTGGGTTGTGGTGGTGGCGCAGGCTCTTGTAACTGGCGAGGCCGGTGGCCACGCTCTTGTGCCCTCCGTCCATGGCCACCAGGTTGATGTTCACATAGACCAGCAGGTCGCTCGTGGCCGCCCGCTTGTTCAGTTCGACCTCTTCGCCCTGGTCGGTTTGGCCGAGATCGATCAAGTTGTCGCGGTCTTCGGCGTCGTGTTGGGTGAGCAGGCCGTGGGGCGCAAAGGCGTCGTAGATGCGATTTCCCAGAGCATGGCGCAGTTCGGGCTCGGTCATGCGCCGGTGCAGGGCGAGGGCGGCGATCAAGACGACGTCATCGACCCCGGCCGCCGCGGCCATGTCGAGCACTTGCTCGATGACCAACTGGCGCACGTCGGGGGCCTCCATCGGAGGGAGCGGCAAGGAGATGTCGTCGAAGCACACGGTCAGGCTCATCCCAGCCCGGAGCTGAGCCGAGAGCGGCTCGCTGTCGCCGGTGGGGTGCTCGAGGGCGGAGCGGATGGCGGCGATGGGGTCCTCGAGCGGCGCGAGGGGTTCGGGGGCGTACAGCACCCTGCTTCCCTCGGGGAGTTGTTCGAGAGCGAAGCGCTCGCCGTTCCAAAACAGGGTTTTCGGGGTCGAGCGGTCGACCTCGAGGACAAATCCGGGCCTCGGACTCATGGCGCGCGTCCTTTCGTGATGGTGGCCGCTGTCGGACGGAGGTCGAAGGCGATCTTCACGGCACCTCGTCGCCCGGCCGCCCCGGCGTGGGCCAATGCTTCTTCGAAACGATCGAGCGAGTAGGTGGCCGACACCAACCGCCCGGTCCGAGCGGCGGCGGCCACCTCGATGGCGAGATCGAAGGTCCGGGCGGGCTCCTCGACGCCGAGGACCCGCTCAATTCCGTAGGCGTAGCTCCCGACAAGGGCGATCTCACGATGCCAGAGTGCGGCCAGGTCGACGTGGACTCGGCCCGGCATCCCGACCAGGGCCACCCGACCCCGCGGGCGGACCATGGCGAGGGACTGACTGATGGAGTCGGCTGATCCGACGCAGTCGAAGACGACGTCCGCCCCGCCGGTCAGCCGCTGGCTTCCCGTGGATGGGGCCCCGAGGGCGAGGGAGCGGCTCCGGCGCCGGACCGCCCGAGGAAGCTGGTCGGGAGGGAGGGCCTCGGTGGCCCCGAAACTCTCTGCCAGTTGTGCTTGGTGGTGGTAGCGGGCTCCGACCAACAGCGACGACGGTGGTTCGCAACGCCCGGTCGCCGCGAGGTGTGACAGGGCGGCGGTCACCACAAGTCCGAGGGTTCCGGCTCCGAGCACGGCGACGCTGTCACCCTCACGCACCCCCGCCCCCAACGCGGCGTGGACCGCGCAGGCCACCGGCTCAATGGTGACGGCGTCCTCGTCGCTCAGATCCTCGGGCACCGGGTGCAGTTGGCTGTGGTGAGCCACCAACCCGGCCACCGACCACCCACCCCCGGTGTCGGCACAGAACCCGGTTTGCAGTCCCGGTCGCAGGTGGCCGAAGGCCACGTTCTCGCAGTCGCCTGTCCGTCCGGCCGTACAGGACGGGCAAGGTGGCACCAGGGCTCGGGCGGCGCAGCCGAGGACCGGTTCGAGCACGACGCGCGATCCTTCGGCCAACGGGCCCCCGTCCGCCGAAGTGGCCGGGGCCTCGAGGGTGCCGACGACCTCGTGGCCGGGCACGAAGGGAAAACTCACCAGGTCCTCGAAGTAGCGGGAGCTGCGACCGTCGAGGGTGGCCAGGTCCGACCCGCAGATGCCTGAGAGGAGAGGGTGTACTCGGTGCCAGTCCACCGAGGGAAGGGTGGGTGCATCGGCCTCGACCAAGCGCAACGGCCCGACGCCGGCTCCACGCCCCGAACCGAACGCCGAGACCAGCCGGGCGGCTGCGAACCGGGGCAGACTGCGTTCGAAGATCAGCGTCTTCATCGAACGCCACTTTTGGGTGGGTTTCCCCCGGCATAGATGGAGCGGGCAGTGGCCAGGGCGGCTGCCGACGGACGGCTACCGAGTCGGGCTGCATCGAGGGGACCGAGGGGGAGCGCGCTGTGCGAACCGCCTGACGCCTTCGACCAGTGTTCAACGTGCCAGCCCCGGCGTCGGGCGATAGCGGCCAAGCGGGACTCGGGGTTGACCGCGACAGGGAACCCGACTGCTTCGAGCATGGCCAGGTCGCTGGCCGAGTCTGCGTAGGCCACCGACTCGTCGAGCGAGAGCTCGTGTTGAGCCGCGTAGTCGGCCAGCACCAGAGCACGAGCTTCGCCGATCGGGGGGAGATCTTCGAGGCGACCGGTCAGTCGGCCGTCGTTCTCGCCCAAACGAGCGCAGACGATATCGTCGAAGAGCGGGCGGAGCGGTGCGATAACGAAGTCGAGCGCCCCGGTGATGAGCAGGGTGCGCTGCCCGAGGCGGCGGTGCTCTCTCACTCGGGCGAACCCGGCGGGGAAGGACCGGGTCAGGAGCTGGCGGTGGAACAGCTCCCAGGAATCTTCTTCCAAGACGGCCAAGGGAGCATCTTCGTAGCGCCGGTAGAACGAGCGAAGGAAATCGCCCCGGTCCCGGCGGTCGAGGGCGAGCAGGGAGGGGGCCTCTCGCAAAAGGTCGGCGACGAACTTGGCCCGTTTGCCCGCGGAGAGGTGTCGGCTGGCAAGCCAGGCGTAGGTGTCGACGACATTCGAGGCGATCAGGGTGTGCTCAAGGTCGAAGACTGCGAGGTGGCGGTCCGAAGAGAGGATGGCCGCCCGAGCCCGATCGGGGCGGCTGGCCACTACCGACTTGGCCGAGGTCGTCCGCACGCGGGCGTGTTCGACCACCGAGGGGAGGTGGACGTCGCGTACGTAGTGGCCCCAGTCGATCACCGCCGGATCGAAACAGAAAACCAGACGGTCGTCGTCGTCGAGTCGGTGCCAAAGATCGAGCAGCCGGTCAACCCGGTACCTCGCTTCGGTCTCGGTGTAAGCGCCGTAGAGCTCGACATAACCGAGGGCCCGTTTGGCCAGGGCGTTGCGGTCCTCGAGTCGGGCCGCCAGTGCGGCCTGGCGCCCTCGGACGGGCAGCACGGTGACGAGCCGTTCTACGGCATCCATGGCCTTGGTGGCTCGCTGCAGCTGACGCTGGACCCGACCGCGGCCAGGGAAGGACCACTCGGGCACGCTGATTGGTTGCCCCTGGTCGTCGTAGAGGGGGTGCTGGCCGAACCAATCCTGGACCAGTTGGACAAGTCGGCCATAGCGAAGGGGATTCCGCACGCCCGAGGCCACGTGGTAGACGCTGAGTCCGGTCGGGTGGGGACCGTCGGCAGCCACGGCGAGGATTGTGGCGACCACCATGTCGACGGGGATCACGTCGATAACCCCTTCGGGGACGCCGGGGAACTCGCGCAACAGACCACGGGCGTAAGAGACGATGATCGGTTCGGCCATGCGGAAGCCCCGTATCCATCCCGGTCGGGGCTCGGCCAACGCGGACTCGATGATCGAGGGCCGCACGATGGTGATGGGGACGGCATCGATCTCAGCGGCGGTGCCCACGCCATGTCCGGCGACGAGCGCCCGTTCTCCCAGGGCCTTGGTGAAGGGATAAGCGTCCGGCCACCCGAGCGCCTGGGCTCGCGCACTACCGGCGTCAACGAGCTGGCGCTTGACCCAGTCCTCGCGAATCTTCTCGCTGCGCGTCGCCAGGAGGTGGTCGCCGGCCGCACCCAACTCCTCGCGCGCTTTCTTGGAGAAGGTAACAAGCTGCTCTTTGCGGCGGGATTCGGTCTGCAGGTCGTCTCGAAGACGGCGGGAGTACGAAACCTCGGATTCCCAGTCGACCTCCAAAGAGAAGCGGTTCTGGTCGAGGAGCTGCTCGCGTGCTTCACCCTGATGGGTGCCCGCCACGTAAGCGGTGGACACGGCAATCAGGTGGACAGGGCCGGGTCCGAACCCCTCATGTTTGGCGTCGCTTCGAGCCTGGGCGACCGCGGCGGCCACTCGAGCAGGACCGAGCAGGTTGATCTCGACCGCCTGGTCGAGCGGAGCGTCGAAGCTGACGGTCGCTGCCGAGTGCACGACGATGTCGGCGATAGCCAGGAGCCTCCGCCCTTCGTCATCGAGCCCGAGGCCGTCTCGCCCGACATCGCCGGCCACGGCGGTTAGTCGCCCCGCGATCTCGTCGTCGAAGCGCACCCCGCGCTCGAAACGAAGCCGGTCGAAGCAATCGTTCTTCAGAATCTCGCGGGTCGCTCGTTGGGCCGGGCTGGCCCGGCGGCCCGGCCGTATGAGGACGACCACTTCGGCGCCAGGCACGCAACGCAAGATGCGCTCGACCAGCGCCGTGCCGAGAAATCCGGTGGCACCGGTGATGAAAAACCGTCTCCCGGCCAGCTCTTCGCTGAGGGGCATCCAAAATGTCTACCATCTGGTAGGCAAGTTGTCTACCATATGGTAGATGAGCAGCAACACGCCCGAACGGATCCTCGATGCGGCGCTCGGATCCTTCGGGACCCGGGGCTACGAAGCAACGTCTCTCGATGCGCTGGCCGGTTCACTCGGATTGACCAAGCAGACCATCCTCTATTGGTTTCCGAGCAAAGACGCGCTGTTGGAAGCAGTTATTGAGAGGAGCGCAGCCGAACTGGCTCAGGCCATGCAGGCCGCTCTCGAGGACGCCGGTTCAGGATTCGAGCGGGTTGAGGCGGTGGTGCGCTCGGTATTCCGTCTGGCGGCCCGTCGGCCCGAGCTGCTGGGCCTGGTCCGTGAGTCGGCCCGCCTCGGCCCACCAGCGGCCACCCGCATGACTTTGGCTCTCGACCCTCTGGTCCGGCGAGCCTCAGATTTTCTCGAGGCGGAGATGGACGCGGGCGACATGCGCCGCCACGATCCGCGTCTTCTGCTTCTGGCCATCTATTCGACGGTCATCGGCATGGTGACCGAAGTGGAGGTGCTGCGGGCCATCGGCGAAGAGCCCACAGCCCGCTCCTTGGTCCGACGCCGGTCCGACGTGCTGGCACTGCTGCGATCAGCGCTGCTGACCGACGACGCCGCGGCAGCACTCGCCACGCGGATCGCCGCAAGCCGCTGATCTTCGGGGACCTCAGGTTGGCGGAGGGGCCTTCTTCTTCGTAGCGGCTTTTGGGGTGTAGCGCTTGTTGGGTTCGGCAGGCCGGCGCCCCGTCGGCTCCACGAGTTGGCCCCGCTTGGGCTTGCGGGTGCGGCCACCGGCGTTCCCCGAGGCCCGAGACGAGTTGGAAGATTTGGCCGAGCTGGGCCGCGCGGTGGCCGCCAGGAGAGGGTCACCCCGCTTGGCGGTCGGAGACCCGTACTTTTGGCTCTTCCACGCCCTGATCAGCAGCCAGCCGCCGGCGAAGAGGAACGGGAGCCCGAATAGCCCGAGCGTCACCTCAAAGGCCAAGCCGGTCATCAGTGCGGCGTAGGCCAGCGGGGAGCGTCGGCCGATGCGGATGGTGACGAAGATGGCGAGAGGGAACGCCAGCAGGATGGCCAGAGTGATAACCCAGTACGTGCGAGATTCGACGAGGGTTCGGCACTCCGCAATGTGGTTGATGACCACGTAGACCGTGCGCACACCGCAGTTCTTCGACGTGGCCTTCGTGATGCTTGCGCCCGACCTGGGATCAACGAGGTACGGGATGGTGAAGGTCAAAGCCATCACCGCGCCGAGCGCGACACCGAGGTAGCCAATCTTGCGCTCGGTAGGGTCGATCATCATCACCTTGGCCCGGACCTCGGCGTCGGTAAGCGCACGCTCGGGTTTGGCCGGCTCTTCGGGCTCGGTCTCGGGCTTTTGTTTGGCTGGTTTGAGGAACCCCTGGGTGAGCCGGCCACGTAGCGTGGCCGGCGTGGGCCCGTTGGTTAGTTTGGCCTCGTCTGCGGGCTCCGGCGCGTCGTCGTCCGAGTCGGGGCCGGTCGAGGGATCGTCAGCCATGCCTTGTCGAGGCTACCGGCCAGCCGGGAACCCGGAAAATCGGAACTTGGGTCCGAGCTATCGTCGTCCTCCGCGGCGGCGCTATTCCAGGCGTCTCGCCAGGGCGCTTAGCTCAGTTGGTTAGAGCGCAGCCTTCACACGGCTGAGGTCGAGGGTTCGAGTCCCCCAGCGCCCACCAGGTCAGAGGCAGTTTTAGAGGTTCGTTCGGATGGACTGCCCTACAGTTGCCCTACAGTTGCTAGTCTGTAGGGCATGGCCGCTAGGGCAAAACGAACGAGCCAGCCCGGCACAATTAGGGAGCGGTCGGAAGGTCACTGGGAGCTCCGTGCGTTTGCTGGCCGAGATCCGGTGACCAAGAAACCGCGTCAGGCGACGCGCACCTTTGTCGGCGGTGAGCGAGCTGCAGCAAAGGCGCTCGCTGCCCTTGTGACGGAGGTCGAGTCGGGCAAGTTCAAGCGCACCAAAGCCACGGTCGGTCAGCTGCTCGACAAATGGCTCGAAGTCGGTGAGGCGAGCCACCGGCCACGGACCGTCTACGAGAACAGACGCAAGATCGAAGCCCGGATCCGTCCGTTGCTCGGGGATGTTCGTCTGGACAAGCTCGAGGCAGAAACCCTCGACGCTGCCTACCGCCGTTGGTTGGCCGAAGGCCTTTCGCCTGCCACCGTTCACAAGTACCACTCGATCCTGTCGGCAGCCTGCCGTCAGGCTGTGAAATGGGGGTGGATCGACCGGGCACCCACCGAGCGGGCGACGCCACCCTCCGTCAACCGGAAGGAGATGGTGGTTCCAACTCCAGAACAGCTGTCGGCCCTGGTCAAGGCCGCCGACGCAGAGGACCCGGTGCTTGCGGCCGCGGTGGCACTGGCCGCGCTTACCGGGGCTCGTAGAGGAGAGCTTGTAGCGCTTCGATGGTCTGATGTGGATATGGTCCGCGGCCGGATCCGGATTGCGCGATCGCTGACTGTTGCTGGGGGGGAACAGCACACCGGCCTGACAAAGACACACGCATCCCGTGAGATCGCTGTCGGTCCAATCGGTGTGGAGGTGCTCAAGCGACGGTGGGCCTACATGGTCGACCTGTCTGCTAGGGCAGATTCGCCGCTTGTAGCGGATCCGTACGTCCTGAGCTACAACGCCAATGGGGGATTACCGGCGAACCCCGACACGTTCACCCATCGGTTCGGCCGCCTCTGCGAGATTATGGAAAAGCCCGCACTGGACAAGGCACGCAAGACAAACCCGAAGGCCAAGCGGACGGACCTCATACCGGGGAAGCGGTGGCCATTTCGATTCCACGACCTTCGGCACTTCAGCGTGACAACTTTGATCGCCGCCGGGGTTGACGTTCGGACAGTCGCCGAGCGTCACGGGCATGCCCGGGCGACGATGACACTCGACCTGTACGCACACGCCATGCCGGAACGGGACCGAGAAGCCGCTGGCTTGTTGGAGGCAGCGTTCACTCTTGGGTGAGATGCAATTGAAAATCAGTCTCGAACTCACGAGCCCCTTGGCTGCCAGGCGCTTACGGGCAGGACTTGCTCGATGCGCTCGACCTGCGCCGCTCACGGTATCCGCAGCTAAGAAGGTATTTCTAACTGTCCGCTGGTGCGCGCTCACTACCGCTGAAACTCGGAGTCGCGGGGATAACGCGGGGATGAAATTTCAGCGAAGTTTTTGTCAACCGAGTCAAACGGTTACTAATCGCTCGGTTGAGGGTCGGGACCAAATCGTCCGGGAGGAGGTCCATGGCCGCGATGGCCGACAAAACCCCTCCAGCCCGAAGTTGCCCATCGCTACTCCGCCAGCAGGTAACGCTGTGGGCGGCTCGGCGACTTCCGGCTGACAGCGCAAACTCCGCGGCCTCGATCCATTCGAGAACCTCGCGCCCGGTTCGCGGGCTCCTCCCGGGACTAGGGTTCTCGGTCAGCCGCCCGCACTTCGGGCGGCGGCTTCGCCGCCGGCCAAGCGGGCGGAATCGGTTTGGGTCTCGGTTGAGGCAGCGGTTTACGTGTCCATCGGACCGTTTCAGGCCCAGGCCAGGGGATCGATGGTGTCTTATGCCCCAATTGGTAGGATTTGCACCGGGGACGAGAGTTAGGTCGGGATTGTGGCAACTGATTCAACGAAAGAAATCGCTCGTGAAGACTGGCCGCTACTTCTCCTGGCCCGAGACGTACTTGGTGTCGACGGACCGGAAGCACTCGATCCAATCCGGATCCAAAAGGGAATCTTCCTCTTATCTCAGCGTGGCCCGAAACGGGGCATCTACTCGTTTCGCCCCTACAATTGGGGCCCATTCAGCTCCGAGCTTTACGGTGACCTCGATCTCTTAGCTGGTCTCGGAATGGTGACTCGAGAACACGAACCCGGACGCTCTTGGAGTCGCTTCAAGCCAACCCGGGCGGGAATCCTTCGTGCCGATGAAGTAGCAGCCACGCTTGAGCCCGAAGGGCTTGAGTGGATAGGCAGGGTTAGGCGATTTCTAACCACCCGCAGTTTCGACAAGCTGCTGGACGACGTCTATGCAGCGTTTCCCGAGTTTGCGACTGAGAGCTTGTATCGCCGCTGAGGGGGCGAACTCTGACCCGACGGGGCATGGGCTGGACGTTTCGCATTCGGTTTAGAAACTCAATCCGTGACCAAGGTAGCCACTGACTCACACTGGTTCGATGGCTTCCGGCAAAGCCTCCTCAGGGCCAGAACCCTCCCCGACAACTCGAGCGAGTCCGTCCTGCTCGATTTCTTGGAGTGCGCTTAGCTGCTGATCAAGAGTCTTGATGGCCGCCTCGTCCAACAGCTTGCATCCAAACTCCGCCGTTACTTGCCAGATCTGAATCGGCTCACCAACTCCGAACATGGATGTTGAGATAACAGCCCTCAGCGCACGAAACACCATGAGGGTTCCCTGAGCAACGGATCTATTTCGCAGTCCCAGATGCTCAAGCATCGAACCGGCGGAGTAAGCGAACCCTGCTCCGCTTCCCGTCGCATACCAGTCCCTGTCAAGTTCAGCGCACAGCCCGTTGGGCTCGACCTCGATGATGAAGGGCCCGCTCTCACGCGTCCCACAAATCACCGCACCCGTTGCGGCGGTTTGTGGTTGCATTCCGGGAGGTGACAAGAATCTCTTGTACTGGCGTTCAATCTCGGGCTGCAACAGATTCTGCACTGACCGATGAAGCGCCGGCGACTTCTCGAGGATTTCGATTGAACTGTCCAACGTTGACCGCAGTTCAGCGATGATTGCAGTTTGACCGCTGGCTCCCCAGACCATCGAGCTTCCGAGCGGAAAGAGCTTGTCCACCTGCCACTTGACCTGTGCTGTCATCTCAGTGGATTGACTGTCTGCGCCAATCACCGCCCCGTCACGGCAACGTGCCGCCACTATGACTGTCATGCCGAGTCCACACATGACTTCTTGAACACGTAAACCTCCCCCGGGGGGACGATCATTCTCAATTGCCTCGCGTCCGGCCTCCGGGCGTGGGCGACTTCTGCACTCAGGTTACACCCTTTCACTGAAGACCCAAGATAGGGATCATAGAATTGGCATTTACCAGGCAATTCGTGAGATCCCACTTTTCGGCTCTGGCGTCATGTAGCATGGAGCACGCGTCTACTTAGAGAGGAGAAATCCCAGGTGATTGACAATAACATTGACGAGAAAGCTACTGCGGATGACAGCATTGATCGAACGTCCAAAATAGAAAGCGTAGCGATACAGCGAATGATTGAGGAGGTTCGCTCGAGTGACTCGATTGGAACTGCGGCGAACTACAACCGGACCCACAACAAGCACAATCGCTAGAACAGGTACAGCGCTTCAAAAAGTTGACACCGTTCTGGTCAAGACGGCCAGTAGGTGCAATCTCAACTGCACCTACTGCTACGTCTACAACCTTGGAGACGATGGCTGGAAGTCACAACCACGTCGAATGTCATCCGAGGTACTTCAAGCCGTCATCGACCAAGTCGGAGAACTGAGTCATAGGCAGGATCAGGCGCTCAGCGTCGTTCTGCACGGCGGGGAGCCTTTGTTGCTTGGGTTTGAAGGAATCGAGAGGCTGGTGGAGGGTTTAAAAGCCTCCCTCCGGGAAGACGCGGGTCTACACATTCAGACCAATGCAGTGCTCCTTTCGAACAAATTCATCGATCTGTTTGCATCCAACGACGTCGGGATCTCGATCAGCCTGGACGGAACGGCTGACATTCACGATCGGAATCGCGTTGATCGTCAAGGTCGAGGTTCCTACGATCGCGTCACTGCGGCCATTACACGGCTTCTGGCTCATCCATCGGGCAACCGTCTGCTGACAGGGTTGCTGGCTGTCGTAGACCCGAGCTCAGATCCCGTCGAGGTGTACGAATCTCTTAAAACCACTGGTGCACCCAGCTTTGACTTTCTCTACCGTGATGGGAACTACGCCCATCTTCCTTTTGGCAAAGCCCAACCCGAATCGATCGAATTCGGAACTTGGATGGTCAGACTCCTCGAGCACTACCTGGCTGACCCCTCTCCGCCCAGAATCCGAGTGATCGACGACATCATCCGGCTCATTCTGGGCGGAAGCGGCCAGAAGGAGGGTGTTGGCCTGAATGAATTTGGAATTGTCGTTATCGATACCGATGGCAAGATCACGCGCAACGACACTCTGAAGGGTGCATACTCAGGCGGCGACCGCTTCGTTAGTGAGCCGTCGATTGTCGGCGGGAGGCTCCGGGAGTATCTCAATTCTGCTGAGTTCGTCGAATACTTCAATCTGCAGATTCCCACATCGCCGATATGCCAGACCTGTCCGGAACTCGGCGTATGTGGTGGGGGCATGCCAGCCCACCGATGGTCCGAGGAGCACGGGTACGCCAACCCCACCGTCTTCTGTGCCGACCAGAAGCTACTAATTTCAGCTGCGCGGTCGCGCTTATCGGCCGCAATGAACGGAATGTCGTTCTACGAAGTGCTTGACCGGCAAGTCTCGGCGTGACCGATATCATGCCGTCCACGACCTTGCCGACATGGCCACTGCCAACGCTAAAACAACGGTCAGTCGAGACGAGCCCGTTCCGCTTCGCGACCTTTCTCCGCTGTCTCAGTCCAGAGCTAGGCGACGCGCTGCTCGCTTGGTTTGAGGGCGATGCACCTTGGCGTCTTACTCGGACCGAGTTTTACGAGCAGTACGAATTCAGCTGTTGGGATAGTTCCTCGCCCTTAGCCGCATTTCTGACAAGTCGTGAAATTCTGGGAGTCGTGCGTGCTGAGATGACGGAGATTTTCGACCGGAGATTTGAGGGCGGTGTCGATGTTGTCTGCCACCGGCTGCTACCTACCCAGAAGATCGGCATCCACAACGACTACATACCCGGACAGGAGACCCATCGTCTCACTATTCAGGTAAATCGTGGTCTAACGGACACTGATGGTGGTGTTCTGATGCTATTTAACGGCAACGATGCGGCCGATATTCACGAGCTTTTACATCCGCTTAGCTTGAGTGGATTCGCATTCGAAATCTCCGCTGATTCGCATCACGCAGTGTCGCAGGTACACGGGGGAGTGCGATTCAGCGTGATTTACTCCTTAAGAGCACTAGCCGATTAGGTGAATGGAGATCGATCTAAACGATCACGATCAGCTTTGGTTTCCGGGGCTGGCCGAGAGTCTTGTATTGAGGCATGAAGCGACCGCACCTGGGCAGGGCGATCATCAACAATTTGAACCACATGAGCGGACTCAAGAGCGATCCGATTTTTCCCGTCCAACCTTGCAACTGGGCCAGAACGTCATAGCGATTGAATATCCGCAGAGCGCGATAGCGCTCCGGTTTTCAGAGTTGAGTTTTGCAGCGATCGATCCTGAGCGTGCACGCGATCAGCTTCAGGAAGCCGCCGATGTGTTGGGAATCGTCGACGGATTAGTCGACACTCTCGGTCTATTGGTGAGAAAGGTCTATCTGCTGGAAGCCCCGGTTGGCTACGACGTGAGCCACAGTGACCCCGGATTGCCTTTTTCTATATTCCTCTCGCTACCCAAGCTCGGTGAGACTGACGCCGCCCTGCGAGTCGCGGAGGCACTCCTGCATGAAGCCATGCACCTTCAGCTCACTATGATCGAGCATTGGGTTCCATTGATCACGGACGATCTTCAAGATGGGTACTCACCCTGGAAGCACGAGATTCGACCCGTTGGCGGACTACTGCATGGACTGTACGTCTTTGCAGTCATTCACCAAACGTGTGGTTTGTTGATGCGTGTCCGAGATGGATTCAGGGGTTACGGCAATACGCGGCGTTCTGAAATCGAAAATGAAGTCGCAGTTCTGCCGGAACACCCGAGGGGACTTTCCCCGGTTGGCTCAGACGTATGGCATAAGTGCTGGCATTCAGTCCTTTGTTCGGGCCAATAGATCACGATAATCAGGGAGGAGCGCTGTTGTGACCCTGCCAGAGAGTTCGTCCTACGAGCTGCAAGCCCTGAAGTTCACTCGGACTTCGTTTTTCGGTGAACCTTTGAGCCCGAAGCTGACGAGGTGGTTACGGTGTGAGCCTGCTCCCACTTCTAGTTGCCGGAATCACGTCTTGTGCCCAGTATGGCCAAGTTCTGCCCGCATCAGCTCTAGAAGGTCAACGCCAGAATCAATAGCGCACTTGCCAGCGTCGATTGCTTCCTGCCGTGCTTGAGCTGCTGCTTCTTTCGATTTCGGTTCCCACTCGGAGGCAAATGTTTCCATCTGGCGTGCTGTCCCGACTCTAACTAGATATTTCATCACGTCGCTATTGAAGCGACGGATGCCATGCCCGACTGCTCTGGTGGCATTATCTCCCAGTGAGCACCACCTCCCAAGGCCCAGGTTGGTGGATCGCCTCTGACGGCAGGTGGTACCCGCCCGAGTCACACCCATCTAATCAATCAGCCTTCCCCACCCAGCGCTTCGCCTCGGTGGGTCCAAACGCTCGGTTCCAGCGATTGCGTTGGGGTGGTGTAAATGCTGATCGAAAAGG
>PMOE01000019.1:0-6677 GCA_003161575.1 Acidimicrobiaceae bacterium
TCCCGCGGCGACCCGAACGCCTTCGAGTCGGTCTTGACGTTCGCGCCCGACGGCGCGGCGACCCGGATCGAGATGCGCACGGTGTTCCCCACCAAGGAGCTGCGCGACGAGGCGGTCGAGAAGTACCACGCGATCGAGGGCGGCCAGCAGACCCTGAGCAACCTGGCTGCCTACGTCACCGAGATCGTTCGGAAGGGAGTTGAGGACTGATGGCCGGGAAGGTGTTCTTCAGCGTGACGATGTCGCTGGACGGGTTCATCGCGCCCGAGGAGCGCATGGACGACCCGGATGTGCCGCGGTGGATGGCGCAGTGGAGGGAACTGCAGCAGTGGATATTCCCGCTGCGGTTCTTCCGGGAGAACCTGAAGCTCGGCGAGGGCGGCGAGGAAGGGCGCGACAACGACATCGTGCCGGAGACGTTCGAGCGCACCGGCGCGAGCGTGATGGGCAAGCGCATGTTCGACCTCGGCGAGCAGGCGTGGCCGGAGGAGGCGCCGTTCCACACGCCGGTCTTCGTCGTGAGCCACGAGAAGCGTGACCCCTGGGAGCGGCCGGGTGGGACCACCTTCCACTTCGTCAACGACGGCATCGAGACCGCGCTCGACCAGGCCAGCGAGGCCGCCGGCGACCGGGACGTCCGCATCGCGGGCGGCGGCGCAACAATCCTGGAGCACGTGAACGCCGGCCTGATCGACGAGTTCTCGATCGCGCTCTCACCCGTGCTGTTCGGCTCCGGAATCCGCCTGTTCCAGGGCGTGGACGCGGGCCGCGTGGCCCTGGAGCCGGTCCGCTCGGAGCCGACGCAGCGGGTGACCCACCTGACCTACGCAGTCCGGGAGCGGTAACTGTCTCGACCTCAGCGCTCCCCCGCCGAGGTCAGCAGCGCTGTGAGATCTTCGACGCTCTGAGCGTCAGGAATGGCGAGCGGGCGGTGAGCTCGGCCGCGCGCTGCTCCGGGAGGGACCTCGCGGCGTTGTCGTGGAACTTCCTCGCCAGCTCCTCGTCGCAGCCGGGCGCGGTAATCAAGAACGGCGAGCTCATCGAACGACCCGACGAATCGGAGGGTCACGAGATTGCGAGCCCGTCCCAGGTTGATCGCGTAGGGCCCTTGTCGGAAAATGCCCACTGTCGCGGCCCCCCTAGCCCTCGATATGCAGCATCTTGTGCCCACTGACATCGTGTTCGTACCACGGCAGCTCTGGCAAATCAATCTCCGGTGGCGCGCCCCACGTTCCATAAAACTTGATCGTTTGGAACAGGGGGACCAGTCCGTCATTGGCGACGCCTTCCCATACTGCGGCAGTAACGCCGGGAGTATGCGCGGATAGCAGATCGTCAAAAACGACCACGCCGTTAGGTTTTAGAAACCGCTTGGCTAGCAATAGATCCGACCGAACCTGATCGTATGCGTGCGACCCGTCAATGTGAATAAACCGAAACGTCTGTCCGAGCGATTGCGTGTGGAGCGCCGACGATGGCTGCGCGACGATCTCGGGCAGTTCTGCATGGAATCGCCGGTAGTTATTCTCAAACGTTCCGCGACTCAGATCCGTGTAGTAACGCGCACGTTCGGTGTCATCCTCGGCACTCAGTGTCTCACCGTCGAACGGGTCGCAGATAATCAGTCGTTCGTCAGGTTGCTTCATGTAGCCGAGCATGATTGCCGACGTACCTTGATAACATCCGATTTCCAGAATGTCGCCTGTGATTCCAACGCGTCGCTGTGACACATCAATGGCGTCAAACAGCATTGCGTCCCTTTGTGCGAACCATCCGGCTACCGTGGTCCGGCCAGTTTCAATGTACTCTTGGCGGGTCACCGTTCGACTCCGGTTAGCGACTCAACTCCACACCTCGGGCAGTGATTGACGCTAGCCGACCACGGTGGACCGGAATGTTCCCGACGCTCGCAAGGCATTGGACGACCTGTTTCTGACAGAACTTGGAAAGTATGGAACTAGTGGTATTTCACAGTCTCGCCGTGCGAGTGTCGTCGGAAGAGTCGATGAGGCACTTCGAAGGATCGGGTAGCAAGGGGCAGACGACCGACACACGTCCATGTGGGTCGATCAGCGTAGGGCCGAGGAACTAGACGAAGCATGGATCCCCATGGTGGAAGCCGCTGGTTTTGGTTCTCGCCTATACGGGCATCCGCCCGTGTGAGGCGGCTGCTCTCCGCCGATCCCACCTCAGGCAAGACGGCCGATTGAATATTGAGGCGGGTGCGGTGGAGTGCCGAGGGGCGTTGATCGACGGTGACACCAAGACAGGGAAGTCCAGAGTCGTTCCCGTCGAGCCTTCGGTGCTTCGGATTTTAATGGCACACATCGATGAACACGTTGACGAGGATGAAGATGCATTTGTTTTCGCAACACCGGATGGTGGTCGGTTCCGTCTAAGCAACTGGCGACGGCGAGTTTGGAAGCCCGCAATCAAGAAGGTCGGACTTCCAGAATCAGCGACTCCGTATTGGCTTCGACACACTGCTGCGAGTCTCTTGGCCGAGCAAGGTGTCCCAGTAACGACGGCTGCCGCCATTCTTGGCCACGATCCGGCTGTGTACCTTCGTACCTGTGCGCATCTGTACCCAGAGCATTTGGACGTTGCATCCAAGGCGATGTCGAAGGCACGCTCCGGGGGTCTAGCCGCGAGACGAACCCGTAGACGCCCTCATCATCATGTGGGGAAGTTGCGGGGAAGTTCGTCCAACAAACTCGACCGAACATGCAGACACCCTGGTCTAGCAGGGGATTTCTGGTCGGGCTGCCGGGATTTGAACCCGGGACCTCTTGACCCCCAGTCAAGCGCGCTAACCAAGCTGCGCCACAGCCCGTCGTTGTGAGAGGCGATTTCGCCTATCCCAGTACCGGTCCGGTATCAGAAGGTGCTACGGAGTAGCTGCACAGTCTCGGGGAAGATCACTGCACCTCGTGGCACCGGGCCGACCCAGCTATCGTAGCCGAGCTCTGCGGGGTTGACCCAGCCGTGCAGCCCTTTCGGTTCGATCAATCCAGCCGCTGCAGGTCGGTGCGAAATCGCTTGGCGTTGGTGACGTACTCGGAGGACGAAATGCGGATCATCTCGAGATTGGCCGCACCTTGTAGTAGGACTGCCGGTACGCCAATGGCCAGCGCACCGGGTGGAATGACCATGTGATTCGGTACGACGGCGTTCGCTCCGACGATCGATCCGGACCCGACCACGGCGAAATGGAGGACCACTGCTCCAGAACCCACGAGGGATTCATCCTCGAGCGTGCAACCCTCGAGGTGGGCCAGATGGCCGATGACGCAGTCCTCCCCCACCACCGTTGGAAAGCCCGGCCCGGCGTGGATCACCGATCCGTCTTGGACTGAGCTGCGGGCGCCGATGGTGATCGCTCCATAGTCGCCCCGCAGGACGGCAGTCGGCCAGACCGAGGCATCGGCGCCGATTTCGACGTTACCGATGACCACAGCATCGGGGTGCACGTAGGCGTCAGGATGGATTCGGGGGATCAAGTCCCCCAGTTGGTAGATGGCCATGAGGGACGACGCTACTCAGATGTGGTGCACGAGCCAGGTGACGCCTTGGAAAGCCCGGTATCCGAGATAGATCACCGACGCGACGATCATCAGCTTGAAATACCAGGGCACCGGGCGGCGTACCGGTTCTTCTAGGTCGGTCCCGCAGGTCGGGCAGGCGCCGTCGTCGGTGAGGTCTTCGTCCTCTACCAACTGGTCGCACTCCTCACACCAGGGCATCGCGTGGGCCCGTCTAGCGACCGCCGCCGGTCCGGACCCGCAGTTTCAGAGGGGTCGAACCGAAGTCGAAGCGCTCGCGCAGGCCGCGTTCGATGTAGCGGAGGTAGGTCTGGTGGATCCGACCGTTGGTGAACAAGGTGAAGGTCGGCGGGTCGATGGCCCCCTGGACGCCGTAGCGGATGCGGGCGCCCGGGGCTGGCTGTGCGGCTTGGATGTCCCGAAGGGCCCGGTTGAGGGCCCCTGTTGGGACCCGGTGGTGGTAGGACTCGACCGCCGCATGCAGGGCCGGAAGGATCATGTGGGCCCCGCGGCCGGTTGTGGCCGACACACGGAGCACCGGCGCTGTTCCGAGGAACGCCAGACGGTCGCCCACCCCGGCCAGGACATCCTCGCGATCGGCGGTGGCGATGAGGTCCCACTTGTTCAACACGACGACGGCCGGACAGCCCGACACGCCGATTCGCTCAGCCAGTCGCTGGTCTTGGTGAGTGGCGCCGACCGTGGCGTCGATCAGGAGGAGGGCGATGTCGGCCGCCTCCAGCGCGTCGAGGGCACGCAAGACCGCATGGTGTTCTGTGCCCTGGCCGGTCTTCGAGGGTCGTCGCATGCCGGCGGTGTCGATAAAGCACAGTGGTCCGTCGGGGGTGGTCACGACGGTGTCGATGGCATCGCGGGTTGTCCCGGGCATGTCATGAACGACCGCCCGGTCCTCGCCGATCAGCCGGTTGAACAGCGTCGACTTGCCGACATTGGGTCGTCCGACGAGGGCCACCCGGGGCACCGCCTCGTCGCCGTCGGATGCCGTCCGGTCCTTCTCAATCCCCCCGAATTCGGTGGCCACCTCGGCCTCGCCGTTGACCGGCGCTCCGACACTCGTGATGACCTCGACCACTTCGTCGAGGAGATCACCGGTACCGCGGCCGTGGATGGCGCTGACCAGCCAGGGGTCGCCGACCCCGAGGGAGACGAACTCCCAGGCCGCGGGCTCTCGTGCGGTGTCGTCGACCTTGTTCACCACCAGGCGTACGGGTGCCCCTACCCGCCGGATGACCTTGGCCGCCGCCAAGTCCTCTTCGGTCACCCCAACGGTGACGTCGACCACCAAGAGCACGAGGTCCGCTTGGGCCACAGCTCGCTCGGCCTGCTCACTCACTTTGGCATCGAGCTGGTCTCCTCCGCTCAGCCACCCCCCGGTGTCGACGAGGTCGAAGGACACTCCGTTCCATTCAGCGTCGAGCAGCTTGCGGTCTCTGGTGACGCCGGGCTCTTCTTCGACGACGGCGATCCGACGTCCGACGATCCGATTGACCAAAGAGGACTTGCCGACATTCGGCCGGCCCGCCACCACCACGACGGGGCGGGGAGCCTCGGGGTTCGGTGCGCTCATTGTTGGCATCCGACGGGCAATGGTCGCCCGTCAAGGACGGCGCGCAGCGAACGGCCGTCGGCCGGGACCACTTCGACCTCCCGGGGGAGGTCGGACAAGGTGAGCCCGTCGAGGAAGCGTCCTTCGGACAAGCAGGCGTCGGGCAGGAGATAACGGGCTCCCGGAGGCTCCGCGGCCAGCATCGTGGTCAGATCCGCCCCGGTGAGGAGTCCGGCTACCCCGATGTTCCCGCCGAAGTAGTCGTTTTTGATCGTCACCAACGCAAGATCGGTCCGAGGATGGGCGGCCAGCAAGGGCCCGAGCACCTGGGCGCCGTAGGCGCCGGTGATGATCTTGATCGGACGTTGCGCGCCGACCGGGCTCGGCTCGTTCTCGGAGGCGTCGACGACCTTCGGGGCCCGGTAGCCGGTGGGCGGTGCGCCATCGACCCAGGCGAAGAATCCATGCCGCACGCCACCGGGGGCGGCGGTGTCACCGGTAAAGGCCTCGGCGAAGGCCCGGGCCATGCCGATCCCGTTCTCATGTTGGGGGAACCCGTCATAGGACAAGGTGGCCGGGAAATCACGGCCGGCGAGCAAGTAGTACTCGTCGGCGGCGAAGACGAGCCGGCGACCGAGGACGGAGTTGTAGACCTTCTGCCAACGGGCAACGGTGTCACACACCTCAGATGCTTCGGCGACGGTGTGCGGACGCATCTCGGGGTCCTTCGAGTAGCGGCTGAGACCGAGAGGGACGACGCCCAACGTGGCGAGCTTTGGGTACTCGTCAAGCACTCCGGCGAGCGTGCTCTCCAAGACGTCGCCGTTGTTGACCCCCGGGCACACCACGACCTGCCCGTGGACCTCTATGCCACCTTCGAGGAGGACCCGGAGCCAGCGAAGGCTCGTCGCCCCTTTTGGGTTGCGCAGCATGTGTGCCCGCACGTCGGGATCAGTGGCGTGGATGGAGACGAACAACGGCCCCAGGCGCTCGGAGAGGACTCGCTCGGCATCGAGCTCGGTGAATCGGGTGAGGGTGGTGAAATTGCCGTAGAGGAAGGACAGCCGGTAGTCGTCGTCTTTCAAGTAGAGGCTCTTGCGCATGCCTTTGGGGAGCTGGTAGATGAAGCAAAAGGCGCAGTGGTTATCACAGGTCCGTACCCGGTCGAAGACCGACGAGGAGACTTCGAGTCCAAGCGGTTGTCCTGCGTCCTTGTGGATCTGGACCACCCGGGAAAGTTCAGCGCCGGCACGGCGGACAACCACCTTGAGCTCTTCGCAGTCGACCAATTCCTGATATTCGATGACGTCGCGCGGCTGGCGTCCGTTGAGCGAGACGAGCTCGTCGCCTACAGCGAGACCTGCCTGAGCCGCCGGCGACGCCTCGGTGACGACCGTCACCCGGGGTGCCGACATGCGCCCAGGTTACCTGGGAGAACAGGGGATCCCGCCCGCACCAAGGGTGGCTTGAGGCCGGTAGCCTGGACCGGTGCCTGTTGAGCGCGTCCTGCTGGCCGAACCTCGGGGCTTTTGCGCCGGAGTCGAAAAGGCCATCAAGGCCCTGGCCTG
>PMOE01000019.1:6794-52936 GCA_003161575.1 Acidimicrobiaceae bacterium
CTGGTCACCAAGGTCCACCACGAGCTCAAGGTCCGCAGCTCGAAGGGATACACCGTGCTCTACGTCGGCCACGCGGGGCACGAAGAAGCGGTCGGGACCATGGCCGTCGCTCCCGAGGCGGTCCGGCTGGTCGAGCACGTCACAGACCTCGACGCCCTGGGCGAGCTGCACGAAACCGGTGCACCGGTGGCCCTGTTGGCCCAAACGACGCTCAGCCACGATGAGTGGCGGGGATTGATGGAGGAGGCCCGCCGCCGCTTCCCCGATCTGTGGATGCCCAACCGCAGCGATTTGTGCTTTGCCACCACCAACCGCCAGGCGGCCTTGAAGGCCATCGCGGCGGAAGCTGACGCCGTGGTGGTCATCGGCTCGGCCAACTCCTCGAACACGGTCGCTCTCGAGAAGGTCGCCCGGGCCTCGGGCTGTTCCCGGGTGATCCGAGTGAACGAAGCCTCCGAGCTGCCAGACGATCTCAGCGGGACCGTCGCGGTCACCGCCGGAGCTTCGGCACCCGAGGCCCTCGTCCAGGCGGTGATCGATCGTCTGGCGCCGACCCAGGGCGCCATCTCGGTGCCCGTGACGATCGAGGACGAGTACTTCCCTCCCCCTCCCGAGCTCCGAGAGCTGCTCCGAGCCCTGTCTGCCACCGTGTCGCTGATGGCGGGCGCCGGGGTTGGTCCCGGCGGGGACCCCATCGGAGACGACCGGGAGCACTCCGCCGCCAATGTGCTGGAGGCGCTGGCCTCTTAGTGCGAAGATAAGGAGATGACCGACACCGTGAGCAGCACCGGCACCTTCACCCGGATGGACGAGTCCACCGCCGAGCAGTGGCAGACCATCGTGGTCGAAACCATCGAGCATCAGCCCCGGGTGGCCGAGCGGGTCCTCAACATGTTGGCCTCCTTGGCCGACATCACCGACGGTTTCGCCGTCGACCAGCTCACTCACTCTTTGCAGACGGCGACCCGGGCCGAGGAGGCGGGAGCCGATGACGAGGTCGTGGTGGCCGCCCTGTGTCACGACATCGGCAAGTCGGTCTCGGTGCTCAACCACCCCAAGATCGCCGCGGAGATCCTGCGCCCGTACGTCCGGCCCGAGGTGTTCTCGATGATCGAGGTGCATCAGGACTTCCAGGGCCGGCACTACTACGAATACATGAACCAGGACCCCAACGCCCGCGAGCAGTACCGTGGTGCGCCGTGGTTCTCTCTTGCCGAACAGTTCGCCGACGATTGGGATCAGGTCAGCTTCGATCCGGACTACCCGACCCAGCCGCTCGAGCACTTCGAGCCCCTGGTGCGCGAGGTCTTCAGCCGGCCGCACAGCCTCTAAGGCCAGCGCGACTCGATGGCCAGCGTCTCTGATCGCCAGCAGGCGCGCCTCGAGGCACTCCAAAGGCTCGTCATCGACCTCGGTCGGCGTGACTTCGACAAGGAGTACCCGAACCTGAAGCTGACGCCGGTCGTGGCGTTGATCTGCGCGTTCGACGAGGCCGACAACATTGGGGCCGTGCTCTCCGTGGTCCCTGCTGAGGTCATGGGCCTGGCTGTGACTCCGGTGGTCGTAGTCGATGGTGGTGATGACGGCACGGACACCGTCGCCCGTGACGCCGGTGCGGTGACCTTCGTCCTGCCGGTCAACCTCGGCCACGGCGTCGCCCTGCGGGTGGGCTACGACCTGTGCGTCTCCGCCGGCGCCCAGTACGTGATCACCTTCGATGCTGACGGTCAGAACAACCCCGGCGAGATGGAGACCATGCTGGCGCCGCTGGTCGACGATGTCGCCGACTTCGTGGTGGCCTCGCGCCGACTGGGTGAGGATCAGACCGAGGACTGGTACCGCAAGGCCGGCGTGGTCGTGTTTGCCGGCATGATCAATTTACTGACCGGCTCCCACCTGACGGACTCTTCCAACGGGTATCGGGCCCTGCGGTCAACCATGCTCTCCGACGTGATCGGGCGCCTCGAGCAGGACCAGTACCAGACGGCCGAGCTGCTCATCATCGCCATCAAGCGCGGGTGGAGGGTGATCGAACGACCCACCGTCTGGCACAAACGGGCTTCGGGAGAGTCGAAGAAGGGCGGCAACCTCCTCTACGGATTTCGTTACGCCGCCGTCGTGATCGGAACCTGGCGTCGGGAACGCTGACCGGAATCCGCCGAGCCCGGCCAGGGGACGGCGATTACGGATTGAGGCGTGCCTCGTCGTAGGCCGCCTGGATCTGCTCTTGGAGGGCAGCAGTGGTCTGGTGCACCTTGCTGCGCGAGACCCGTCCGGCCTGGCTGCGCTCGGGCGGAGCGAGCGCCTCGCCCACCACGACACGGATGGGCAGAGGTTTGGGAATTTTCTTGCCCTTGGGCATGGCCACATCGGAATTGCCAATGCCGACGGGCACGATGCTGGCGCCGGTCCGGGCCGCCAGAAAGGCCGCCCCTTCTAGGAGGTCGTTGACCTGGGCGCCCTCCTGGCGGGTCCCTTCTGGGAACAAGACGAGGACTTGGCCGCGTCGGAGTACCTCCTCAGCATGGCGCAGGGCCTCTCGGTCGGCCGACTCGCGGTGGACCGGAAAGGCGCCGAGGGTCAAAAGGAGGCGTCCGAGCAGTGGCTTTTTCCAGAGGCTGTCCTTTGTCATAAAGAAGAGCTTGCGCTCAGTGACGAAAGCGGCGAATCCGAAGTCAGCAAAGGATCGGTGGACCGGCGCCAGGATGACCGGACCTTCGGGCGGGACATGCTCGCGGCCGGTCACCTTTGGACGAAACCACAGACCCACGATGACTCGGAACAGGCCGCGCAAGAACCGATAGCTGACGGTGCGCCGGGGGTCGGGGGTGAAATCGACGCCTCGTCCGGGAGCCGCCGTGCGCTCCCCTTCATTCAGATCCATGTGAGCACCTCCTCGACCACGTCTTCGACATTCCGTCCGGTCGTGTCGAGGAGGTGGGCGTCGTCGGCCTTGGCAAGCGGCGAGGCGGCCCGGGTCGAGTCGATCCGGTCTCTGCGGGCCACCCCGCCGGGCGGTTCGTCCCGGCGGCGGCGGGTCCGTTCTGACGCCGAGGCGGTGAGAAAGACCTTGACGTCGGCTCGAGGGAAGACCACCGTGCCGATGTCACGCCCTTCGACGACTCCCCCGCCGTGCTCGACCGCCCAACGGCGCTGGCGCTGCACGAGCTCGTAACGCACCGCGGGAATGGCGGCGACCACCGAGACCGCTTGGCTGACCTCGGGGGTGCGGATGGCCGTTGAGACGTCCACGCCGTCGATTCGAGTGTCGGTCCAGCCGATCTCGAGCCGGGCGTTTCGGGCGATGGCGGCCACCGCCTGTCCGTCGGCGGGGTCGATGCCCCGCTCGAGGGCAGCCCAGGCCACGGCCCGGTACATGGCGCCGGTATCGAGGCGCTCAAGCCCGAGCCGGGCGGCCAGGAGCTTGGAGACCGTGGACTTCCCCGAACCGGCCGGCCCGTCGATGGCGATAAGAACCCGTTGCGCAGGGTCGGTAGGGGGGGCGCGGTTGGTGACCGGTGCGACGGCGTGGGCACCGACATCACGGATGGCAGCGGAGGGCGCCGCGGGTCCCGAGAGCCGGTGGAGATCATCGAGGAAGCCCGGATAGCTGGTGGCCACGACCTCGAAGCCGGCGATGACGCTGTCCCCGGCCCCGCCCGCCAGTGCGGCGACCGTTGCGGCCATGGCCATGCGGTGGTCACCCCGGCTTTCACTCTTTGTGTGCGCGAGGCGGTCCGGCGCTCCCAACCCTTCGATCTGCAAGTCGTCGCCCACGATCTCCGCCCTCGCCCCGAGGGCCGTCACCAGATCGACCAGGGCGGCGAGGCGGTCGGTCTCTTTGATTCGAAGCTCGGCCACATCCTTAAAGGTCGTCGTCCCCCGAGCGGTTGTGGCGGCGACCGCCAAGACGGGGACCTCGTCAAGAGAGGGAATCGCCGAAGCCTCCACTACGGTGGCGTCGAGGAAGCCCCCGAATCTGGCAACCAGGTCGGCCGTGCCCTCGGGGCCGGGGACCACGGCCACGTCGGCCCCCATCGCCTGGAGGACCGCGACGAACCCGATGCGCTCGGGGCCCGCGTAGACGTGCTCGACGGTCACTGCGCTCCCGGGCACCAAACAGGCGGCCACCACCCAGAAGGCGGCCTGGGAGGGGTCACCGGGCACATTGAAGTGGTGGGGTTCGAGCCGGCTCGCCCGCAGCCGCACGACCCGGCCCGCACCGTCCGCCTCCACGCGGATATCGGCCCCGGCGGTGGCCAGCATCTCTTCGGTGTGGGCCCGGGTGGCCACCGCCTCGCGCACCACGGTCTCTCCCGCGGCGGCCAGGCCGGCGAACAACACGCAGGATTTGATCTGGGCGCTGGCCACCGGGGGGGTCCACTCGATTCCCCTCAGGGCACCGCCGTCAATGGTGATTGGAGGGAGACAGTGTTCGCCGCGTCCATTGACCGGTGCCCCCATCAATCCCAGCGGTTCGGCTATCCGGTCCATCGGACGGACCGAAAGCGACGAATCGCCCGAGAGCACGGTGCGTCCAGGGAGCCCGGCCACCACCCCGGCCAACAGCCGCATCCCGGTGCCCGAGTTCGCACAATCGATCGCCTTGGCGCTCGCATGGAGGCGTTCCCGACCGCCGGTCACGACGACGGGCCCGTTCGCCCCGAAGGTGACCTCGGCACCGAGCGCAGCGATTGCGTTGCGGGTTCGGGCCACGTCGTCGCCGTTGGAAAGTCCGTCTATGACCGAGGTCCCCTCGGCCAGGGCGGCAATGAGGAGGGCGCGGTGCGAGATCGACTTGTCGCCCGGGGTACGAACCGTCCCTCGCAGCGCGTTGGCACCTCTGATTGTCACCGTGTTCGGCAGCGGGCCTCCGCCGGTATTCTCCGAGACCGAGTCCCCGGGCTTCGGGTGACCAGATTGTGTGGTCACGCCAGTTCCGAGACGGTGCAGCGGTAGCCCCGGGCGCCGACGGCCTCGGCCAGCGGTGCCGCGTCGGTGCTGGCGACAACGAGTAGGAGGACCCCCCGGGGTCCTTCGGCCGAGTGAGCGATCTCGATGTCGTAGATGTTGATTCCGAGGTCACCGGCCAACGTGGTGATCTCGGCCAGGACGCCCTCGCGGTCGGGGACGGGCACGCGCACCATGGCCAGGTTCTCGGGCCGGGTGGCCCGGGCCGGCAGGTTCCGCCGGGCCGCGCTGGCTCTGTCGAGAACCTCGAGCAGCCCGGCCCGGTCGGTCTCGGCGACCTGATCGCGGATCGTGGTCAGGTCGCCGAGCAGCCTGTCGAGCGCCGCCACGATGGCCCGGGAGTTGTCAGCGCAGACGTCGGGCCAGATGCCCGGATGCCCAGCCGCCACCCGGGTCATATCCCGGAAGCCGCCCGCGGCCAGCCGCAACAGGGCCGCGTCCTGTTCGGCTCCGTCGGCCGCCGCGTTCATCAACGTTGCCGCAACGAGGTGGGGGACGTGAGAGACGACGGCGACTAGCCGGTCGTGGTCGGCGGGGGCCAGGGCGACGACGTCAGCCCCGAGGGAGGTTACGACCGACTGCACCAAGGAGTAGGCATCGAGATCGGTCGCGGCGGTCGGGGTGAGGACCCAGGTCGCCCCCATGAACAAGTCGGGGTCGGCTCCGCTGAGTCCCATCTGCTCGGAACCGGCCATCGGGTGGCCGCCGATGAACCGGGGGTGCCCGACCGCCGTCACGACCGGAGCTTTCACCCCGCTCACGTCGGTCACCACCGGTCCGGTCCCGTGAGGGCCGGCGAGGAGCGTTCGGGCGACATCGGCCGCGGCGCCGACCGGCGTGGCGATGAATGCGACGTCTGCTCGGGGATCCGAACCCACCACGTCGAGGGCCCCCATCGCCAGGGCCGCGTTGGCACGGTCGGGATCGGCGTCGGTACCGCTCACGTGCCACCCCCGGGCCCGCAGCGCCATCCCGATGGAGCCGCCGATGAGTCCGGTGCCGACGACGAGGGCCCGTCCCGGCGCCCGGCCGGCCGGGCGGCCGGTGGGGATGCCCGAGGTTTGCTCAGCCGGGGAGGTCATCGCGCAGTCCCTTGGCCCCGTGCAGATAGACGTGCCGGAGCTCGGAGCGTTCCCGGGTCGTCGACACGTGGAGCAGGGCGCGGATGCACAGAGGCATGGCACCGGGGACCGGGATCTCGCTCGCACACAAAAGGGGCACCGCCCCGAAGCCGATCCCGCGGGCCGCGGTGGCCGGGAACGTCGAAACCACGTCGGCGGTGGCGGTGAAGATGATGCTGATCACGTCGTCTTCGACGAGTGTGTTGCGGTCCATCATCTCGGTGAGCAACTCCTGGACGCGCTCGGTGACCTGCGCCGCCGTGTCTTGCTCGACGGTGGTGGCCCCACGCAGGGCTTTGACGCTTTGGGCACGGGGCATCGGCCGGTCATGCTACTTCGACCATCCGCTTGCCCCTCCCTGGCCTCAGTGTCCCGTCCACCCCTCGGGGCCACCGGGAGGCCGGGCGCCCCGGTCCTCGGACCGTACCGCCTCGGTGGCGAGCATCCGCACCTCGTCCGTGCTCAGGTCCCGCCAGTGGCCGGGCTTGAGGGACCGGTCGGCCAGCGTGCCGATCCGGGCGCGGACCAGGCGCACGACGGGGTGCCCGATGGCCTCGCACATGCGTCGAACCTGGCGGTTTCGACCCTCGTGGATCTCGATGCGCAGCACACCGGGGGCGACCACGCCGACCGTCGCCGGCGCAGTGGGCCCATCGTCGAGCACAATCCCCTCGCGCAGTGCCCGGACGGCGGAGGGTGACGGCGTGCCGTCCACTTCGGCGAGGTATTCCTTCCTCACCCCGAATGAGGGGTGGGAAAGGAGCTGGGCCAGCGCCCCGTCATTGGTCAGAATCAAGAGTCCCTCGGTGTCCATGTCGAGGCGACCGACGGAGAAGACCCGGGGCTCGGACGGCACCAGGGAGAGCACCGTCGGTCGACCTTGCGGGTCGGCCGACGTCGTCACCACCCCGACCGGCTTGTTGACCAGGTAGTACACCAACCCGGGCGCCACCCCGAGCGGCACTCCGTCGACGGTGACAAGGGCCGTGGCGGTGTGCACTCGCTGGCCGAGGACGGCCGGGGCGCCGTTGACGGTGACTCGGCCCGCCGCGATCAGATCGTCGCAGACCCGACGACTCCCGAGGCCGGCCCGGGAGAGCACCTTTTGCAGGCGGACGCCCTCGGTGGGGTTCTCAGTCGCCGTCGGCCACCGAGCCGGTGGACGGGCGCAGGCGTTCTTCGAGCTCGCCGACCACTTCGGCGCCCGGGAGAAAGTCCTCCACCGCCGGGAGTTGGTCGATGCGGTCGAGGCCAAGGCGTTCGAGGAACAGGTCGGTAGTGCCGTAGAGGATGGGCTGGCCGGGTCCGTCGACCCGACCGACCGCCTCGATATAGCCGCGCTGTTCGAGGAGGCGCACCACCCCATCAACGTTCACGCCGCGCAGCGATGAGATCTGGGCCCGTGAGACCGGTTGGCGATAGGCCACGATGGCGAGGGTTTCAAGGGCGGCCGTCGACAAGCGGTGGGACACCTCGCGGTTGGCGAAACGCTCGACGTACGGGGCGAGATCCGGATGGGTCTGGTAGCGATAGCCGCCGGCGATACGGGCCAACATGAAACCGCGATGCTCGGCCTCGTAGTCCTCGGCCAGCTCGTTGCACGCGGTCTCCACCCGCTCGACGGGCTCTTCGAGCAGTTCGGCAAGCAAACCGGCGGTGACGGGTTCGACGGCGACCAACAGCACCGCTTCGATGGCTCGGCGTAGCTCTTCGCTCGTCATCTCGGCCCGTGTTCCTCAGCCGTCGTAGTCGTCGGCAAACGAGCCGACGAGGGCTCCGGCCAGTGGCCGGTCCTCACCGATCCAGTCCACCTGGAGGTCACCGAAGTTCTCCCCTTGTCCGAGGCTGATCCGGCCGAGTTTGCAGAGCTCGAGCAGAGCCAAAAAGTGCACGATCACCTCGATACGAGTGGCGAGCCCCCGGGTCAGTGCCCGAAACGACGTGCGGCCCGCACCAGGCAGGCGCAGGGCCAGCTCCTCTACGGCTTCGGAGACGGTGACCGTGTCCACGGTGACATGGGAGAGATCGACCCTCGGGGCCGGGCGTTCGGCGGTCGCTCCGAGGTAGGCCTGGGCCAGCGTGTCGACGGTTACCCCGGCCAGCAGGTCGGGAGCGTGGACCACGAAACCATCGTCGAGGCCGGTCTCTCGGGGCACCGAGCGGGCGGCCAGTTCGGACATGGCCACAAAGGCGTCGGCCGCCGCGGCGTAGGCCCGGCACTCAAGCAAGCGGGCGAGCAACAGATCCCGCTCCTCCCAGCCCACCAGTTCTTCGTCTCCGTCGACGTCGTCGGGCCCGGGGAGGAGGCGTTGGGACTTGAGCTCGACCAAGATGGCCGCCACCAGGAGGAACTCAGAGAGTGTGTCCATCGAGAGCTGGTCACGGTGCTCGACCAGTTCGGCCACGAAGGCGTCGACCACCGGTGCCAGGGGGACCTCCAAGATGTCCACCTCGTGCGAGGTGACCAGGTGCAGCAACAAGTCGATCGGCCCTTCAAATACGGGCGTGCTGACGGCGTGACCCACGCACCGACCCTACCGAACCCAGGGGGCGATGACGCGCACCCCGGCGGGCCCGCCGTTCCTCCGGCAACGCAGAAAAATACGGGTGGCGGCGGCGCGTACCATGGCGGCCCATGGTGAGAGTCCTCTCGGGCATCCAGCCCTCCGGCGACCTGCATCTGGGCAATTACCTGGGTGCCCTGCGCAACTGGGTGGTGGCCCAACACGAGTCCGATGCCTTCTACTGCATCGTCGACCTGCACGCCCTGACCCTCGAAATCGACCCGACGGTGCTGCGGGCCCGCACGATCGACGCCGCCGTCAACCTGCTGGCCGCCGGTCTCGACCCCGACGCCTGCACCCTGTTTGTCCAAAGCCACGTGCCCGAGCACCCCCGGCTCTCGTGGCTGCTCGAGTGCACCGCCACTATGGGCGAGCTCGGGCGGATGACCCATTTCAAGGACAAATCACAGGGCCAAGAGAGCGTCCGGGTCGGCCTGTTCACCTATCCGGTGCTCCAGGCCGCCGACATCTTGCTCTACGACGCCGATCGGGTTCCCGTCGGCAACGACCAGCGCCAGCATCTCGAACTCGCCCGGGAGATCGCCAACCGGTTCAACACCCGTTACGGCAGGGTCTTTACCGTGCCCGACGCGGCCATCCCCACGGTAGGGGCCCGGGTCATGGACCTCCAACACCCCGAGAACAAGATGTCCAAATCGGTCGACTCGCCACTTGGCACCGTCGGTGTGCTCGACCCGCCCGCAGAGATCGAGCGCAAGATCAAAAAGGCGGTGACCGACACCGACGGCGACGTGCGCTATGACCCCGAGAACAAGCCGGGCCTCTCGAACCTCTTGGAGTTGCTCGCCGCGGCCACGAACCGCCCACCGGCCGAGGTGGCCAAGGGTTACGACCGCTATGGGGATCTCAAACGCGACACCGCTGAGGCGGTCATCGACATGCTCCGTCCGGTCCAGCAGCGCCATGCCGTGTTCACCGAGGACCCGGCGGCGGTGCGCCAACTGCTCGTTGCCGGTGCGGCCAAGGCCCACGAGATCGCCGCTGCCACCTACGCCAGGGCCGCCGATGCGATCGGGTTGCTCCCCACCTGAGATCGGCCGAGATCAGACTCCGAGCACGCTGGCCCACCAATTGGTGGTGGCATTGGAGAGGTCGGCCAGGACGCCGACGTGGAAGGTCAAGGTGAGAAGGACAAGACCGATCAAAAGCGGCATGGAGTAGCGCCGGATGCGCAGATAGCCGGGCCACCAGGCTCGGGGCAGCAAGCGCTCGAAGAGCACGGAACCGTCGAGAGGCGGGATCGGGATCATGTTGAAGACGGCGAGCCAGATATTCGCCAGCCCGATATAAAAGAGGACCAGCACCCAGATCGGGGTGGGGTTGGCGGTGTTGGCGGCGCCAGACAGATGGAAGGCAACGGCGGAAGCCGCGGCGATGACGACGTTGGTTGCGGGGCCGGCCAGGGAAACCAGGACCCCGTGGTTGCGTGGGTTGCGAAGGTTCGCCAGGTTCACCGGTACCGGTTTGGCATAGCCGAAGAAGCCGAAACCGCTCAGAATCATGATGGCCGGCAGGATCAGGGTGCCCACGAGGTCGATGTGCGCCATGGGGTTCAGCGTGAGGCGCCCGGCGCGCTTGGCGGTGTCGTCGCCAAAGGCGAGCGCCACCCAGCCGTGTGCCACTTCGTGGAGGATGATGGAGGGAATCAGGACGCAAAAAAGAATGATCTCGTCGGTCGTGATCCGATGGGAGGTGATCAGGGCCACCGCAATGGTCACGATGACGACGATCCAGATCACCGATGTGGGGCTGCTCCTCAATCGCCGCCCCCGTGGGCCATTTCCCGGCCGGTGGGCCCCGTTTCCCGGTGCTGTTGACCCAGGCCCCCCGACCGGTGGTGGGACACCGAAGGGTGGCTGGGCCCCTGGGGGCGGCCCTCCGGGACCTCGCGGGATCGACGGCTCGCTCACCGGCTTACGGGCGAGAAGCGCAGGCGATGCAGAACCGGGCGGCCGGCATCGCTTCGAGACGGGCGGGGGCGATCGGCTCGCCGCAGCGCTCGCAAAGACCGTAGGTGCCATCGGCGACCCGGTGAATAGCCGCCTCGACATCGGACAATGCGTCACGCAGTTCCCCGGCCAGCACTTCGGCCTCGCCCCGTTCCGCCGTCACCTGGCTCGAGTCGGCGAAATTCGGGTCGTAGATCAGACCGCCCGCGTCACCGAAGCCGAGTTCCGCCAGCTGGTGGGACAGGTCGGCACGCTCGTGTTCGAGCAGGTCGGCGAAGCCGACCGTGGAAGATCCGGTTGTGGGGGCGTCATTCGCCATAAAGCAACACTAGAGGGTCTGTGGGCGAATGATTCCCCGGCACCCGCCAGGGCCCCGGGCTGGCCTTCTCTCTACGACTGGCCGATCTGGCCAGCACCTTCACCTCAGATATCCCCGTCACCGGCCCTCGGGTGGGCCGATTCGTACGCCACCCGGAGATGTTCGGGGGAGACCTTCGTGTACAGCTGCGTCGTGGCGATCGAGACATGTCCGAGGAGCTCTTGGACCACCCGGATATCGGCCCCTCGGGCCAGCATGTGGGTGGCACAGGAATGCCGCAACACGTGGGGACTGGCGCGGTCACCGAGGCCGGCGGTGATGGCGTGCTTGCGAACGATGCCAAAGGCACCCTGGCGCGACAGCCGCCCACCGCGGGTGTTGAGGAACACCGCCTCGGCGTCCCCCCGCCGGCGCCATTGTGCGGGCTCAAACTGCGGGCGCCCCTCGGGGGCTGCCCAGGCCTCCAGCGCGGCCGTGGCGCAACGCCCGAGCGGCACCAATCGTTCCTTGGCGCCCTTTCCGTAGAGCCGGACCAGGCCTTCGTCGTTGGAAAGGTCGGCCAGGTCGAGGCCGACCGCCTCTGAGATCCGGGCGCCGGTGCCGTAGAGCACCTCAAGCAGGGCACGGTCGCGGCGGGCGGCCGGCCCGTGCCCGCTCACCGCATCGAGCAGGGCGGTGACTTCGTCTTCTGTGAGCGCTTTCGGGAGCCGACTGGGGATTCGGGCCCCCTCGATGTCGGCCGAGGGGTCGGTCCGGGCGAGCCCCTCGTCGACCAAGAATCGGTGGAGGCCGCGGACCACCGACAGCGCATGGGCGAGGGATGCCGGGCTGCGCTGGTCGGCGAGGCCCTGTGCCAGAAACTGCTCGACATCTTCGGGCCGGGCCTCGGTGGGCTGGCGTCCGCTGTCGGAAAGGGCGAGCTCATAGGCGAGGAGGTCTCGCCGATATGACGTGATCGTGTGTCGAGACCGGCCGCGCTCAACCGCCAGCCAGTTGAGGTATTCCTCGGATCCGATTGTCAGTTCCTCGGTCGGCACCTCGCGCTCGGTGTTCAGCCGGACCGGCGGGCGTCGCGAGCGAGTAACAGCCCGAGGACCGTGGTCTCGTCGAGTACGTCGCCCCGGGTGATCAGCTCGTCTACGTCGTCAAGTGAGACCGTTTCAATGGTCATGGTGCGCTCTTCCACTCCGTCTCGAGCGGTCGGAACCGCCCGGAGCCCGGTGGCGAGGAAGATGGTCGTCACCTGGTCCGAATAGCCCGGTGAGTTGTAGATGGCGACCAGGCGCTCGACCCGGACGGCCTCCAACCCGGCCTCTTCGACCAGCTCACGCCGTGCGGTCTGTTCCAGCGGCTCTCCGGCCATGTCACAGGTCCCCGCGGGAAGCTCGAGGATGGGCTGGCCCACCGCCGGACGGTACTGACGCACCAGGGTCACCACGCCGTCGTCGTCCACGGCCACGACAGCCACCGCGCCGGGGTGACGGACCACGTCGCGCTCGAAGGGCCGCCCGTCGGGATCGGTCAGTTGCAGGTGGCAGAGGCGAATGACCCGGCCCGAGAAGACCTCTTGCTCATCGGTGACGGCAAACCCACCCGCCGGGTCGTCCCCGCCCTGGTCGCTGTGGGTGGACACTCCCCCGCGCCCCGCGTCGATCAGCGAACGGTGTCGAGGAGGTCGACATCAAAAAGGGGGGGCTCGCGGCCCTCGGCCCGCTCGAGGGCCGCGCCCACCAGCTCGCGGAACAGCGGGTGGGGCCGATCCGGTCGGCTCTTGAATTCGGGGTGGGCCTGGGTCCCGAGCCAGAACGGGTGGACGTCTTGGGGCAGCTCGATGAATTCCACGAGACGGCGGTCGGGCGAGGTGCCCGAGCAGACGAGGCCGGCCTCTTCGAGGCGCCCTTGATAGCGCGAGTTGAACTCGTAGCGGTGTCGGTGGCGCTCGGAGACCACCTCGGCGCCGTAGGCGCGGGCGACGACCGAGCCGGGCACGAGCATGGCCGGGTAGGCCCCGAGGCGCATCGTGCCCCCCTTATCGGTCACGTCCAACTGGTCGTCCATCAAGTCGATGACCGGGTGAGGAGTGAGCGAGTCAACCTCGCTCGAGTTGGCATTCTCCAACCCGGCCAGGTTTCGAGCAGCGTCGACCACCATCACGTGGAGGCCGAGGCAGAGCCCGAGACAGGGGATCTCGTGCTCGCGGGTGTAGGCGGCGGCGGCCACCATGCCCTCGACGCCACGCTCGCCAAAGCCCCCGGGGATGACCACGCCGTCGAGAATATGCAACCGCTCCGAGCCCAGCAGATCGGGGACGGTCTCAGCGTCGATCCAATCGAACACCACCTTTACGCCATGGTGGAATCCAGCATGGCGTAACGCTTCGACCACCGAAAGGTAGGCGTCGGGCAGGTTCACATACTTGCCGATGATGCCGATACGCACCGGGCGTTCGACCGACTCGACCCGGTTGACGAGGGCCTCCCAATTTGAAAGGTCGATTGGGTGGGCAGCGGCGTCAATCCCGAGAGTCCGGCAGACGTACCCGTCGATGCCCTGGTCGTAGAGCACCAGTGGGATCTCGTAGATGCTCGACGCGTCCACCGCGGAGACAACCGCTTCGATTGGGACGTCGCAGAGTAGGGAGATCTTCCGCTTCAGCCCATCGGAGATCGGCTGATCACTCCGGCAGACGATCACGTCGGGCTGGATGCCTCGGCTGCGCAGCTCGGTAACCGAGTGCTGGGTGGGTTTGGTCTTCTGCTCTCCGGAGGGAACCAGATACGGCACCAAGGTGAGATGGATGTAGCAGACGTTGTCCCGCCCGACGTCGCGACGGAACTGGCGGATCGCCTCGATGAACGGCACGATCTCGATGTCGCCGACGGTACCGCCGATCTCGACAATGACCACATCGACATCGTCGCGGGCCAATCGACGGACGCGTTCTTTGATCTCGTCGGTGACATGGGGGATCACCTGGACTGTCTTGCCGAGGTAGTCGCCCCGGCGCTCCTTTTCGATCACCGCCTTGTAGATCGACCCGGTGGTCGTGTTGGAGTTGCGATTCAGGCTCTCGTCGATGAACCGCTCGTAGTGGCCGAGATCGAGGTCGGTCTCCCCCCCGTCGTCGGTAACGAAGACCTCGCCGTGCTCACCGGGGTTCATGGTCCCCGGGTCAACGTTGATGTATGGATCGAGCTTGCACATCGTTACCCGGAGGCCCCGGCACTTGAGAAGGCGGCCTAGCGAGGAGGCGGTGAGGCCCTTGCCGAGAGAACTCGAGACGCCGCCGGTGACGAAGACGAACTTGCTCACCGGGGCATTACCGGCCGGTCCGGGCGTTCATCTGACTGGTGCACCCTGACACGCTAGACGATGGCGCGCCGAGGAGTGGCGGACGGTGCCGGACGCTGGGCTAATGACAACAGCTCGGTGGCGTGGGCCCGGGCCGTGGCGCTGTCGGGGTGACCCGACATCATCCTCGACAGCTCGGTGATGCGTTCGTTCGGGCCGAGGAGCGACGCACCGGTCACCGTGCGGCCGTCGCGTTCTTCTTTGTGTACGGCCACCTGGCAGTCGGCGAAGGCTGCCACCTGGGGGAGGTGCGTGACCACCAGAACCTGTCGGCCCTCGGCCACCTCGCGAAGTGCCCGGCCGAGGGCGAGGGCGGCGGTTCCTCCGACGCCGGCGTCCACTTCATCGAAGATCATGGTGGCCGGACCTCCCATGGTGACCAACCGCAGGGCCAACATGGCGCGGGCCAGCTCGCCCCCCGAGGCCACCCGGGCCAGGGGTTGTACCGGCTCGCCCGAGTTGGCCCCGAGCAGGAACTGCACCCGCTCCCCGGCTCCGCCATCTTCCACCTCGATGGCGAACCGGGCGCCGGGCATGGCGAGGTCGACCAACCGGAGCCCGGCCGCTTCGGCCAGATGGGGTGCCGCCTCCCGTCGACGATGGCCCAACTCGTCTTCTGCTCGGCGCACCGACCGCTCGGCCTGTGCGCGCTCTGTGCCGAGGGCTGCCGCGCTGCCCGCCGCGTCGAGGAGCTCGGCACGGCGTTGGACACTGGCCGCGCCGAAGGCCACCACCTCGGCCAGGGTGGCGCCATACTTGCGCCGCAGGTCGGCGAACAAGCGGCGACGGGACTGGATCTCGGCCAAGGCCGCGGGGTCATCGTCCCAGGTCTCGACCACCGAGCGGAGGTCACTCGCCACGTCGTCGAGCTCGTTGATCGAAGCGCGCAGCCGCCGCTCCCACTCGGCGAACGGTTCGCGGCCTCCTAGGTCGGTCACCGCCTGACCCAGCTGGAACAGTGCACCGTTGTCCCCCACCCCCCCGGGGCCCTCGAGAGCCCCCAGCGCCAGTCCGGCCGCTTCCCGGTGGGCTCCCAGATCGGCCAGGCGTTCCTCGTCAAGACGGAGCGTTTCCTCTTCGGCGGTGTCCACGATCCGGGCTGCTTCGATCTCGGCTATCTGGTGACCCAGCATGTCGAGCTCTCGTTCGCGTTGGCCTGCATCCCCGCCCAGGGCTTCGAGCCGCTGGTCGATCGTTCGCAGTCGCCGCCGGGCCTCGCGCAGCGGCCCGGGATCGGCCCCCGAAAAGCTGTCGAGGGCGCGTCGTTGAGCTGCGGCGGACAAGAGCGACTGTTGGTCGTGCTGGCCGTGGATGTCGACCAAGGTGGCCCCGGAGTCGCTGAGGGCAGACAGCGGGACCGGCCGGCCGTCGAGCCACGCCCGTGAGCGGCCCGATGCGGGCAGCGAGCGGGCCAGCAGAACCTCGCGCCGGCCGCCCTCGGCGTCTGGGTCATCGACGACAAAGCGCGCCTCGACCAATGCTTCGGCGGTGCCGGCGCGCACCAGGCCGGGAGCGGCCTTTCCGCCGAGGGCCAGACCCAGGGCCTCGACCACCAAGGTCTTGCCGGCGCCCGTCTC
Source organism: Acidimicrobiaceae bacterium (assembly GCA_003161575.1). GTDB lineage: Bacteria > Actinomycetota > Acidimicrobiia > Acidimicrobiales > RAAP-2 > PALSA-457. Next base: position 22,668 of record PMOE01000019.1, read on the forward strand.
GCCGGTCAGCGCGGTCATCCCCGGCCCGAGCTCGAGGGCAAGGTCGTCAATGACCCCGAGATCACGGACCCGCAGATCGGTCAGCACCGTGCGGTCCCCGTCACGGGTCCTGGTCGGGGGCGAGCGTCGTGCGTAACAGTCCGGCGAAGCCGCGTTCGCCGAGCAAGACGAACCGGACCGGTTCGGGCGCCACCCGGCACGACACGGCCGCTCCGGGGGCGAGCTGGCCCACCTCGCGCCCGTCGACCACCAAGACGGCCGGCTGGCCCTCTTTGAGGCCGACGGTGACGACCTGGTCAGGGTGCATGACCACGCTGGCTCCGATCGAGAGGTGGGGGGCGACCGGGGTGAGGACCATGGCTCGCAGGCGCGGCGAGATCACCGGGCCACCGGCCGACAGGTTGTAGGCGGTCGAACCGGTCGGGGTAGCGACAAGCACTCCATCGGCGTTGTAGGAGAGGCAGGGCTGCCCGTCGACGGCAGTCGACAGGCTCACCATGTGCCCGGGGACGGTCTTTTCCACCACCATCTCGTTGAGTCCGACCCACCAGCGCCCGCCACCGTCGGGGTCCGGCAGGGATCGATCGTCACCGGGTGCGGGGGTGAGGGTCCCTTCGACGGTCACCGCGAGGACGGTGCGATCTTCAAGCACCGCGTCACCGGCCACGGCCCGCTCCAAGGCGGTGATCATCCGGTCGGGCTCTACTTCGAGGAGGTAACCGAGGCGGCCGAAGTTCACCCCCATGACCGGGACACCGGCGGCGTAGGCCAGGGGCACCAGCCGGAGAAAGGTCCCATCCCCGCCCAAACTGACCGCCAGGTCAGCCCCAGAGAGTTCGGCCACCGTCAGGGGGTCCCCACCGCGGGCTCCGTCTTTCCCCGGGCTCTCGAGCAGGCGCACCTCATGGCCATGGTCGTTCAGCCACAGTGCCGCCTCGGCGGCCAGCCGGGCCGCCTTGGGGTGGGCCGGGCGCACGAGGATGGCGACGGTGCTCACCGATCGTCATCTCTGTGCGGGAGTTGCGCGGTGGCGCCGACGACCTGGCCGACCGCCGAGTCGACCAGGGCACCAAGGTCGCCGGACCGAGCCCCAGATGAGGACCCGCCGGCGGAGCCGTGGAGGAGGAATTCGGTGTTGCCGGCGGGTCCGGGTACCGGCGATGCCATGACCCCCATGATGGCGGCTCCGCACGCTTCGAGTGCGGAGGCCACCGCGAACAGGGTTCGCCGCCAGATGACGGGGTCCCGGATGACCCCTTTGCCCCGTGACGCCTCGGCCCGCCCCGCTTCGAACTGGGGCTTGACCAACAGCACCAAGTCGCCGCCCGGCGCGAGCAGGGGTCCGGTCAGCACCGGGGCCACCACGGTGAGGGAGATGAAGGACAGATCGGCGGTGATCAGCTCGACGGGAACCCACCCATCGCCACCGGCCGCGGTAACGGACTCGGGTAAGAGAGTGCGCACATTGGTCCGTTCCATCACCAGGACCCGAGGGTCGTGGCGCAACCCGAGATCGAGCTGGCCGTAACCGACGTCGACGGCGATCACACGTGCCGCACCGCGTTGGAGCAGACAGTCGCAGAACCCCCCGGTGGAAGCGCCTGCGTCCAGTGCCCGTCGACCGGCGATACCGAGTCCGAAGACCTCGAGTGCGGCGTCGAGCTTCTCGCCCCCCCGACTCACAAATCGTGGGCCAGCTCCTTGGAGAAGGACCGGGTCGTCGGTCGAGACGAGCCGGGAAGGTTTGTCGGCGAGGGCGCCGCTGACCAGGACTCGGCCGGCGGCTACAGCCAGTTGGGCCTGTTGTCGATTCGGGACGAGGCCGCGCCGGACCAGCTCGAGGTCGAGCCGGTGGCGGGGCCCTCGGCTCAGCGGCCCGATGCGGGCGAGGACCGCGGGGCGGCCTTCTTCGTCGCACCCGCCCTCTTGGCCGCAGATCTCTTTGCGGGTGCCTTCTTTGCCACCTTCTTCGCGGCACTTGGTTTCTTCGCCGGTGCCTTCTTGGCGCTCGCCTTCTTGGGGGCCGCCTTCTTGGCCGCGGCCGTCGCGGTCTTGCGAGCCGCCTTGTTTGCACCCGAGCGGGGCCCGGTCATCTTGGTGGCCGCCTTCTTGGCCGCCTTGGCGGTATCGCCGACCCGACCGGCCGCGCTGGACGCGGCGGTCGTGGTGGCCGAGCGGCCAACATCGGCCGAGTGCCGCAGGATGTCAGCCACTTGCTTGGCCAGGTCGTCCGCGTCGATGCCGAGGGTGTCGAGCTGGTGGGTCACCTCTTTTCGGATCACGCTCATGAGATCTTCGCTGGCCTTCTTGGATCGTTCGACGATCTCGTCAACCCACTGGGAGGCTTGGCCCCGCTGGAGGTCGCCGGCGTTCACCAGTTCCCGGACGATCTCCTCGGCGCGCGCCCGCGTCACGTGCCCGAGAACCGCCCCCGCCTCGATATATTTGCGGAATGCGTCATTGGTCGCCATCGCGGCAATTTAGGCCTGCGCGCTAGCTGGTAGCAAGGGCGCGCGGCGGTGCATCGGGACCGGTACTGAAGAACTCGGCCACGAGTCCTGCCAGGTCCGGGGCCGACACGTCGGGTGGCGGTTCGGGTGGCGCACCCCCAGGGGATGTGACCCCGGAGAGCACGAGAGCAAACGCGACATCGAGGCGCCGAGCAAGCAATCCGTCGGTCGATGGCCGGTCCCCGACCACGACGACGGCATCGCTGACCCGTTGTGTGATGAGAGCGGCCATCGGCTCGTGGGGCTTGCCGGCGACCTCGGGATCCACCCCCGACGCGGTTGCGACCGCCGCGAGCAACGCACCCGAGCCCGGCAGCAGACCGTGGGGCGTGGGATGGGTGGCATCCTCGTTCGTCCCTATCAGACGCGCCCCTTCTCGCACGGCGGTGGCGGCCGCAGCCAGCCGTTCGAAATCAAAGTCGTGGGTCCAGCCGACCACGACCGCGTCGACCGGCCCCTCGGCGACCACCCGGACTCCTCGCTCGGCCAGCGCCTCGAGCACTCCGCCTTCGGCCAGGACCGAAACGGTCGTTCCCGGCTCGAGGAGACCGGCCGCCGCGTGAGCCGACGTCACTAGGTCGTCTTTGCTCGCTGCGATCCCGGCCCGCGCAAGGCGGTCGAGCAGTTCGGCGGTGGTTGGGGCCGAGTTGTTGGTGGCGAAGAGGGTCCGCACTCCCGCCCCGCGTAGGGCGGCCACGGCCCCGGGAGCGCCCGCAATGGGCTCACCGGTGAGCCAGATCACGCCGTCGAGATCGAGGACCCACGTACCGGTGCGGTTAGGCGGCCAACGCCGTGCGCGCACCCTTGCCTACCGGTCGCCCGCAAGACCCATCGAGCCGAGCAGGACGCTGCCCAAGTCTCCATGACCGCGGGTGCCTACTACGAACACGCCGGCACCTTGCGAAGACTCAACTGCGACAACACTCCGAGACATAGGTACCTCCTCGGCGGCAGGCTAATCGGGGGGCCGGCCTCGGGCGCCGACCGGTACCGACATCATCGACGTCGCACGGGTACGGTGACGATGTGGCCAGCCTGGAGGTGGTAGACGGCGACCTGCTGGTCAAGCTCTCCAACGCAGAACGGCTCGAAGCGGTGCATGGTGACGTGCGGGTCCCGGTCGGGTCCATCCTCGTCGTCCGCACGGTGACCGACGCATGGTCCGAATTGCGGGGACTTCGCGCTCCGGGCACCGGCTGGCCCGGCAAGATCCTCGTCGGTACGTGTCGGGGCGGCTTCGGGAAGGATTTCGTCGTGGTCCATGGAAAGCGCCCTGCCGTCATCGTCGAACTCGACGGGACCGAGTACTCCCGAATCATGGTGACGAGCCCCGACGCCGAAGCCTTGGCCGACACCCTGCGGGCCCGTCTCCTGGAAATCTGACCGAAAGGCCCCGCATGGCACAGGTCATCTTCGATGGTGTGACCAAGCGCTACGGCGACGTCGTCGCCGTCGACGATCTCAGCCTTTCGATTGTCGACGGCGAATTGCTCGTCCTGCTCGGCCCCTCGGGTTGCGGCAAGACCACCGCGTTACGCATAGTCGCGGGGCTCGAGGAGCTTTCCGCGGGCACGATCTCGATCGGCGACGCGGTGGTCAACGACATCGACCCGAAGGACCGAGATGTCGCCATGGTCTTCCAGAGCTACGCCCTCTACCCGCACCTGACGGTGGCACGGAACATCGATTTCCCGCTCCGCCAGCGCGGCATCGAACGCGACGAGCGCGCCCGGATGGTCAACGAGGTGGCCACGATGCTCGGTCTCGATCCCTACCTCGAACGCAAGCCGGCACAGCTCTCGGGCGGTCAGCGCCAACGGGTCGCCTTGGCCCGGGCCATCGTGCGCAGCCCCCAGGTCTTCTTGATGGACGAACCGCTCTCGAATCTCGACGCGGCACTGCGAGTACAGACCCGGGCCGACATCGTCTCCCTCCAGGACCGGCTAGGCACGACCACGTTGTACGTGACCCACGATCAGGTCGAGGCCATGACGATGGGGGATCGCATCGCAGTGCTGAACCATGGCGTGCTCCAACAGGTCGCGCCGCCCCAGGAGCTCTACGCCCTGCCGGCCAACGTCTTTGTGGCCGGCTTCCTCGGGAGCCCGGGCATGAACCTTGTGCCGGGCAGGCTGGACCGCAGCGCCGGGGGCGCCACCGTGGCGGTTTCCGGGGGCACTGTCGAGGTCCACACTCGGGTGCACCTTCCGGCCGATCCGGACGCTGCGGTGACCGTCGGCGTCCGCCCCGAGGGCCTCTTCGTCGACCCCCACGGCGCCGTGGGCGCCACCGTGACCATCGTCGAGATGCTCGGAGCCGAGGCCCATGTGATCTGTACCCTCGCTGACGGCACCCGCCTCGTCGTCCGCCAGGAGTCCACCGTGCCCCGACCGGCCATCGGCGAGGCCATCAAGATCAGGATCGATCCGGACGCGGTGACGCTCTTTGACACTGCCGGCGGAAAACGCCTCGAGGAGCGCGAGTGACCACGACCGGCGTCGCCGCCGCGCCGTCGCGCCGTCGCGCCTCGGCCGGCCCGCGCCGCCGTCGGCGACGAGAAGCGGCCCTCGGGTATCTGCTGGTGCTCCCGGCCGTCGCGGCGTTCGCCATCTTCGTCTTCTACCCCTTCTTCAACAACTTCAGGTTGGCCCTCTACCAGACGCCTCCCGTTCCCGGCCTCCCTTCGCGCTATGTGGGGCTGCACCAGGCCGGCCACGTGCTCTTCTCCAATGCCTACGGGTTCCCTGGCAGCCTCCTTACGACCATCGTCTTCGTAGTCTTGGTCGTACCGGTCAGCCTGCTCATCGGACTCGGTCTGGCCGTCGCCGCGCACCGACGGCTCCGGGGTATCGGGGTCTACCGGATGATTTTCTCCTCGACCGTCGTGAGTTCGGTCGCCGTCGCAGCACTCGTCTTCGGCACCCTGATGAACCCTGTGGTGGGTTTCTTGCCCTGGCTGGGCATCAACCCGACCCCCCCACTCCTCCAGAATCCCACCTGGGCGCTCCCGGCGGTCGCCGTCATGACCATCTGGCAGTTCCTCGGGCTCTCCTTCATCATCATGTCAGCCGGCTTGCAGTCCCTCCCCGATGAGATCCTTGAAGCCGCCCGGATCGACGGCGCATCGGCCTGGACTCGCTTTTGGCGGATCACCGTCCCCATGCTGTCGCCCACCATCTTCTTCGCCCTCGTTGTCGGCACCATTTACGCCTTCCAGTCCTTCGGGCAGATCGACATCTTGATCCCCTTCCGCAACCTCCCGGCCAATCTGCACGTCAATGTCCTCATCTACAACGTCGTGAATACGCTGACGCAGGAGAACAACACCGGCGTGGCTGCGGTGATGTCGATCGCCTTGTTCGTGCTCACGTTGCTGGTGACGCTCCTCCAGATGCGCTTCCTCGAGAGCAGAGTCCACTATGGCCGCTGACCGGACAACCTCGGCGGTAGCCCCGGAGACCACACGGGCCGCAATCAGCTCCGACGCGAGACGGGCCCGGCGCTCCCGGCGATACCGCCTGACCGGAAGTTACACCGTGCTCACGGTGTCGGCGATCGTCGTCGTGCTCCCCCTCTACATCACTGTTGTCAACTCGTTATTGAAGGAAGACCAGATCGCCCATCAACCGCCTCCGTTGTTTCCTTTCCACCCGCAGTGGCACAACTATTCGATCGCCTGGACGCAAGGGAATCTCGGGTTCTATATCCGCAACTCGCTCATCATGACCGTGTGCATCGTCATCGCGCAGCTCGTCACGTCGATCCTCGCCGGTTACGCCTTCGCCTTCCTCCGGTTCCCGTTCCGTCGCACGCTCTTTTTGGTCTGCCTGGCGACCTTGATGATCCCCTTCGAGGTGACCTTCATCACCAACCTGACCACCGTCACCTCAGCGGGTCTGTTCAATACCTACGCGGGCCTCGCGGTGCCGTTCCTGGCCACCGGTTTCGGCATCTTCTTGCTTCGCCAGGCCTTTCTCCAGATACCCAAAGACCTCCAGGAGGCGGCCCTGCTCGACGGCTACGGGCACTGGCGATTCATGGCTCGCGTGGCCGTGCCCTTGGCCCGCCCGTCGGTGGCCGCTCTCGGGGTCTTCGCCTTCCTCGCCGCGTGGAATCAGTACCTCTGGCCGCTGGTAGCGACCGGAGGCACGACGCCGCTCGACACGGTCCAGATCGGGCTCAAGCAGCTCTACGGCACCCAGGCCGATCAGATCAACGTGGCCCTGGCGGGCGCCATCATCGCCTTCGTCCCGCTCCTGATCCTGCTCTTGATCTTCCAAAAACAACTCGTCCGCAGCCTGACCGCCGGTGCCGTCAAGTAGACCGCTGGCGCCCCGGCCCCATGAGTGAGATTCGGCCAGCTGCGGATAGCCGCACGTCGTCGCTGCGAACGAGCGAAGTGCTAGGAAGAGGGCCATGGCGACCCGCGGGTTTCTCCGGGCAGCAGCGGCGGCGGCTGTCATCTTGTCTTCGCTCACCACCCTCGCCGTGTCGGCCGGGTCGGCGGCGGCAGCGGTGCCCAAGTGCCCCCTCTCGGCGCTCACCAAGTCCAAAGGCGTGGTCAACATCACGTTCTGGGAGTCGATGACCCGGGCCAACGCCACCACGCTGCAAGCGATCACCAGTGGTTTCAACTCCTCACAGTCAAAAGTCCACGTCACCCTGGTCGCCCAAGCGAGTTACGACGACACCTGGGCGAAATACACCGCAGGCCTCACCAACGGCCAGCTGCCCGACATCGTCTTGCTCGAAGACCAGCGCACCCAAGAGGCCATCGACACCCAGTCGTTCCTCCCGGTTCAATCGTGTATTGACGCGAGTCGCTACAAGACGTCGGATTTCCTCGCCCGCCCCCTCGCTTACTGGAAGGTGAACGGCGTGCAAGAGGCCATGCCGTTCGCGGTCTCCAACCCGATCCTGTATTACAACAAGCTCGCATTCACCAAGGCCGCACTCAACCCGAACAATCCGCCGTCGACGCTGCCCGAGATGATCACCGACGCCAAAGCCCTCAAGGCCTCGGGGAGCGGCACCGGCCTTGTACTCGACCCCTGGCACCTTGAGACCTGGTTGGCGACGGCCAACCAGCTCTTCGTAAACCACAACAACGGCCGCTCGGGCCGGGCAAGCGCTGGCGTGTTCAACTCGACGACCGGCAGGCAGATCTTCACCGAGCTGAACCAACTGGTCCGCGGGGGATTCGCCGCCACCAATCCATCGAGTGGTCCCGATGAATACGACAACCTGCTCGGCATCGGCAGCGGCAAGTACGGGATGACGATCGACACCTCGGCCGCGCTCGGGACCATCAGCCAGCTCCTCAACAGCGGCCAGTATCCGAACGTCCAGCTCGGTATCGGGGCCTTCCCTGTGCTCAGTTCGAAGATTCAAGGTGGGATCGAGCCAGGCGGCTCGGGCGTGTACATCTCGAACAAGGTTCCCCCCGCAGATCAGGCCGCGGCATGGCAGTACATGCAGTGGATCGACAACACCCAGAGCCAGGCCACCTGGGCTGCCGGCACCGGGTACATCCCGATCCGCAAGTCCTCGACCCAGACCGCGACCGTCCAACACCTCTGGGTCACGAGCCCCGGGTACAAGGTGGCCTACAACCAGCTCAACAACGGAGTCAACGACGCAGCCACCTCGGGTTCGGTCATCGGCCCCTACGCGGATGTCCGCAACGACATCTTGAGCGCCGAAGAAGCGATGTTCTCGGGGGCCATGTCACCGTCGGCTGCCCTTGCGTCCGCCGAGAAGTCCGTTAACACCACGATCGTGGGCTACAACCAGCGTCTCGGCGCCGGTTGAGCCACGACGGCCGACCCCTGGTGGCGGCGCGGCGCGGAACCGGATCGACCACGACAGGGTCCACCCTCCACGTTCCGATCGACATCGGGAGCGGACTACCCGTCGTGATCTTGGAGGGCTTCGGGATGCGACCCGAGACCTACCGGCACACCGCGACCCTCCTGGCCGAACGCTGCCGGGTGATCGTTCCCTCTCTTTTCGCCCTCCCGGGTCCCTGGCGCTACCCCGATGTGCTGGCCATTTTCACGGCCACCCTTGAGCAATTGGAGATCGACCGGGTCACCATGATCGGTCACTCTTTTGGTGGTGGTATCGAGCTCGGCTTCGCTGCTCGACACCCAAAGCGGGTCGAAGCCCTCGTCTTCGCAGACACCCTGGCCGTCTCTCGTGAGTGGGTCCTCGCTTCCGAGGCGCTCCGACATCCGCTGGGCCTGCGGGCCATGGCCACGAAGAAGGCCACGAGCGCCTTTGTCGACAACCTCGTCCGTCATCCCCGCCAGCTGGTCGGCGCGGCCTGGTGGGCATTCACCAGTGGCCGATCTGAGGATATTTCGAAGATCGCAGCCGCTCGAGTGCCGGCCCACGTGCTGTGGGCCAACCGGGACACCATCTTGTCGAGGAGCGACGGCGAGACCTTCGCCCGCGAACTCGAGGCCAGCTTCACCGTGGTCAATGCCCCCGGCGACCAGGTGATCGACCACGATTGGATGTTCGAGCACCCTGACCTGTTCGTCGAGCACCTCGACCTGCTCGGATTGGCCGCGCTGGCTCCGGCCGGGCCCTCGTGAGCTCCGATACCAGGTAGTGGCTCATCTGAGCCACTACCTGACACCAGGCACTTCGGCTCTCTGGGCTAATATTCCGGCGTCCGACCCTTGCCTCGAGGGTCGCCCCTGCACTTGGAGTTTCTTCATGCGAGCTGGATCCTCCCCTCGGCGACTGCGCCGGGCTTTCCTCGGCGCCGCAGTGCTTGGCCTCTTGGGAGCACCTCTTGCGGCCACCTTCGTGGTCGTCGACAGCGCCGGGGCCGTCGCCCCACCCGGGCCCAACACCGTCATGGCGTTCGGTACCGCTGGCGCTGGTGCCACCGCCCTGCCGGGCCCGACCGTCGGCATCGCCGCGACCAGCGATGGCGGAGGATATTGGGTAACCACGTCGAGCGGGCAGGTCACCTCGGAAGGTGACGCCAGCAATTTCGGATCGATCACCGTCCCGCTCAACGCCCCGATTCTGGGCATTGCCGGCACCGCCGACAACGGCGGGTACTGGCTCGTCGGCGCCGACGGCGGGATCTTCTCCTACGGTGACGCGTCGTTTTTTGGTTCGACTGGTGGCATGACGTTAAACCGGCCGGTTGTCGGCATGGCGGCGGTGCCGGGCGGCCGCGGTTACTGGCTGGTGGCCAGCGACGGNNGGTGGCCAGCGACGGCGGGATCTTCGCGTTCGGGTCCGCCGCCTTTTTCGGCTCGACCGGCGGGATGACCCTCAACAAACCAATTGTGGGGATGGCCGCCACCCCCGACGGCATGGGGTATTGGCTGGTGGCCAGCGACGGCGGGATCTTCTCGTTCGGTGACGCCAACTTCTTCGGCTCAGCGGGGGGCATGTCACTGGTCCAGCCGATCGTGGGCATGGCCGCCACCCCCGACGGAGCGGGGTACTACCTCGTCGCCAGCGACGGCGGCCTTTTCACGTTCGGTGACGCCGCTTTCTCGGGCTCGGGCACGGGTGGCTCGCTTACGGCCCCGGCCGTCGGCATCGCGGCGCGCCCGGGGGGCTACTGGATCGCCTACGGGCAGACGGCGGCGTACAACTCACCACTCGGCCAAGAAGAGCTCTTGGCCGGCCTGGGCTATATGCCGCTCAGTTGGTCCCCCCTCGGGTTTCAATGGCTGTGGGGAAACAACCCACCCCAGCTGACGGCCATGTGGTCACCGGGTAACCCCAACATGATCCTGACCGGTGCCATCTGGGCCTTCGAGGCGGTGCATGGGATGGCCATGGATGGCCAGATATCCAATGCCGAGACCGGGGTCCTGCTCGGCGCGGCCAACAACCCGTCGGCCAACATGAACCCCAACGGCTACACGTACTCGTTGGCCCAGGAGAACAGCGGGACCCCCCAGCCCGAATCGTTGACAGTGTGGCACAACGGAGCGGTCGTCCAGACCACGCTCGCGAACACCGGCATCTCGGCCGCCGCGACCGACATCGGGACCTTCCCGGTCTACCTTCGACTGCGCAACCAGGTGATGACCGGCACCGACCCGTCGGGAGCGCACTACGCCGACCCGGTGCAATTCGTCGCCTACTTCACCGGTGGTGACGCCATCCACTACATGCCCCGCGGCTCGTATGGTTCCCGCCAGAGTCTCGGCTGCGTCGAAATCCCCATCGGTCCGGCCTCGGTCATTTGGCAGTACACGTACTACGGAAGCCTGGTGACGGTCACGCCCTGAGCGGGCCCTGTCGTCGGACGCCCAGGGCGAGGACGCGTCGAACGTTGCCCTGAGCGCGCTGAGGTAGACGAACGGGCCACTGAACTCCACCAGCCTGATCGACAATCACCGCTCGGACCGGCCTTCATGTTGCGACAGCTCGGCCCGATGGCGCGCCGGTCTGTTGGCTGCGGATTCGGCGCGTGGAGAGCCCGATGGTGTGCGGCCATCGCACCTCGACCGACCCGTGCTCGGCCCAGGTCAGATCGTGCTACTCCGCTCGCTTACAATCCCGAATCGGTGGAGCGCCGGTCAGGATCGAGCTGTCGCAAGAAGAGATCGCAGCGTTCTTCCTCGTCGACTTCGCCGATGGCCGCGGCCGCCTGGCGCAGCGCCTCGAGGGAGCGGAGGAAGCCCCGATTCTCCTCGTGACGCCAACGGACGTTCCCCGAACCCCGCCATCCAGCCGCTCGGAGCGCGTCGAGCCCTCGGTGATAGCCGACCCTGGCGAAGGCGTAACGCTCTATATCGTCGTCTGTGCCCTCGGCCAATGACGCCCATACATCGAGACACCTCGGGCTGGCCGCGGCGATGCGACCAAGTGCCGCCCGACGTTGCTCGCCCGACAGGCTGTCCGCGTGCTTGAGTGCGGCCACCAACTCGGCCGGAAGCGCGGGCAGCACCGTTTCGGGCGAAGCGCGGGTGAAGTGCACATCGTGTTCGGCCATGAAGGGTAGTCTCCCATGGCCGAACACGAAGACCGGACCGGCGTTGGCCCCCGGTGGTCATCGTCAAGGCCAGTGGGACCGCCCCCTACTCGGGGGGCCGAGGTCAGAACTCGTCGAGGTCCGAGGCAAAGGAGACCGGCGCGTGTCCAGGCCGGTACTCCTCGGGCACGTCCTCGGGGCGGGGGTAGGTGCCCACGACAAACACATTGGAGGCCGGCCCGTCTTCTACAACCCCGTAGAGGGCCCGGCCTTTCGCCTGGGCGAAGACGTCGTTCGGCGACAAGGTGCCAGATGCGAGCGCCCGGTACTGCTCGATGGTGACCCGGGCCACCAGGCTGTAGCCAGCCCCGTCACCGGTGGTCCCGACGTTCCGACCGATGATGCAGTGATGGTGCCCGTCGTCGATCACCGCCACCGCCTCGTCGCCGGCGCCCACCATCTGGCGGATCCGTGCGACCTGTTCGGCCAGGAGGTGGGACCATTGGAAGTGCCGACAGACCTTCATCGCCCACAGCGGGTTGGGCGGGATCGTCCCTTCGGTCTCACCTTCGGCCAGAGGACCCGATTCGGTGATAGGGGTTCCGTCGTCTCCGGCCCCCACGATGCCCGGGTTGTAGACCAAGGGGTGGGGCCCGTCGACGCTCGCTTTCTTCCAACCTTCTGGGGAGACATCGATCTTCCCGCTCACCGGCGGCGGCAACTCGCTCTCTGGCACGACCCACTCCTTTGGGAACCGAGGTCCGATGTCGGCGGGATGTCCCGACGCTGCACTCCCGGTCCCTTCACACTATGCGGCGGCCCCGGGTCGCCCCAACCGAGCGGGATACAGTCCACCCATGCAACGGGCGGAGACCACCTGGGGGATCCTCGATCCGGCCGTGCTGGCCCGGGTCCTCGTCGTTTCGCCTCACTTCGACGACGCCGCCCTCGGGGCCGCCCATCTTCTCTCCTCGCACCCGGGAAGCACCGTTGTCACCGTGCTGGCCGGCCGACCACCCTCGTACCCCGCCGAGCCCAGCGAATGGGATGCCGAGGGGGGATTCAAGACCGGCGACGACGTTGTGGGGGCCCGCCGGAAAGAGGACACCGCGGCTATGGCCGTGCTCGGCTCCTCGCCGGTATGGCTCGACTTTTCGGACCACCAGTACCTGCCCCGGGACCAGCGCCCCGGACCACCAGAGGTGGCTCCGGTGTTGCAGGCGGCCATCGAGGCCGCCGCCCCCTCCGCCGTCTTCTTGCCGATGGGCCTCGGGAACCCCGATCACGTGCTCACCCACGACGCCGGTCTTCTTGTCCGCGAAGAGTTGGCCGAACGAGCCCGCAGTGCCGAGGCGCTCGAGTGGTTCTGCTACGAGGACCACGGGTACAAACACATCCCGGGTCTGTTGGCCTGGCGGGTGGCGACCCTGTTCAAGAGCGGGCTGTGGCCGACTCCGGCGATCGTGCCCATCGACGCTGACATGGAGATCAAGCGGGCCGCCATCGACTGCTATGCGAGCCAAATCGCCCCGCTCCAACGCGAGCACGCCTTGAGCGAGCGGCTGGCGGCCAACGTACCCGAGCAGTATTGGCGCCTGGACTCCCCACCTCGAGGGTGGGAACCGCTCATGGCCACCATCTGAGACCGCACTCGCTGGGACACTCCGCCTTCGTCCGCAACGTTTGGGTCTGCGCTCGACCTCTGGCCATGGGTGGGTGCCCGGTCGGGGGGCGGCGCGATCAGGAAGCGGGTCGGTCGGTCCCCGGCCGGCGGGTCAGGTCGGAGGCCTTGGTCATCTTGGTGGCGGCGGGCCGGTTGGCGGCCCGCACGGTGATGTCGACATCGGCCGCGGTGGCCCGCAGCGCACCAACGGTGCACTCCCGGCGGCTCCGATGGGCAAAGGGATCGAAGGCAAAGTGACGCATGGCGTTGGCGTGGGTGATTTTGTCGATCTCGTCATCGGGGACACCGTCGAGCGATTTCATAAGCAGTTCGGGTGATTCGGGCCACGTCGAATCCGAGTGCGGATAGTCCGATTCCCAGCAGATCGAATCGATGCCAACCCGGTGGCGGATCTCGACCCCGGTCGGATCGTCGATGAAACAGGTGACGACATGCTCGGCGAAGACTTGACTCGGTAGTGAGTCACCGAAGTCCTGACCGGTCCAGCGGTGGTGGCGGGTATAGATCCAGTCCATCCGCTCAAGGAAGTACGGGATCCACCCGATGCCCCCCTCGGAGAGGGCCACCTTCAAGCCGGGAAACTTGCGCAGTACCGGCGACCACAACAGGTCGGCCGCGGCCTGCACGATGTTCACCGGTTGGAGGCCGAGTAGTACGTCGATAGGGGCATCGGGGGCGGTGACCACAAGTGAGGAGGACGAGCCGATGTGGAGGCAGACGATCGTCTCTTCCTCCGAGCACGCGGCCCAGAACGGGTCCCAGGTGTCGCTGTGGAAGCTGGGCAGCTTCAACTTGGAAGGGTTCTCGGAAAACGAGACGGCGTGGCACCCCTTGGCCGCGACCCGACGGACTTCGGCCGCCATCGCGACGGGGTCCCATATCGGCGGCAGGGCGAGGGGGATGAAGCGCCCGGGATAGGTGCCGCACCAGTCCTCGATGTGCCAGTCGTTGTAGGCCTCGAGCACGGCCAGGCCCAGCTCGGGATCCTTGGCCTTTGCGAAGAGCTGGCCGCACAGGTTCGGAAATGACGGGAAGCACATCGAGCCCACCACGCCGTTGGCGTCCATGTCGCGCACTCGGTCGTGGATGTCGTAGCAACCCGAGCGGATCTCGGCGAAGGAAGTAGGCTCGATTCCGTATTCCTCCATCGGTCGACCGGCCACCGCGTTGAGCCCGATGTTGGTGGCTTCCTTGCCGTCGAACCGCCAAATCTCGGTGCCGTCCTCGCGCCGGAGGACCTTCGGTGCCTGATCGGCGAAGCGGCGGGGCAAACGGTCCCCGAACATGTCCGGAGGCTCGACGACATGGTCGTCCACACTGACCAGGACCAAGTCGTCCAGCTGCATGCACCCTCCCAATTGGGCCTCGATCGAAACCTGACACGCGTGTCAAGGAGCACACTATCGTCGTGCCCCGTGACAAGACAGGGGCGGGGTCTCGGCCCGCGTGCGGGGTTGGACTGGAAGGGCATCCTCTTGTCCGCAGCGGTCCTCTGTGACGAACACCTCGAGACTCGGGGCCACTGCGGAGAAGTCGACCATCCCGGGCTCGGCGCCACGGACGCCACTCCCGGCGCCGCGTTTGGCGCTCACGGATCTCCCTGGGTCACGGATCGCCGGGCGCCCCGGCTCGACGGGCATGCCGAGGAGGTGCAGAGCCAGTGGGCCGCACCGCGTGAATCGTGAGGCCAGCAGCACGGGTCCCGTGCCTCGTCGGCGTCGGCGAGACCCGGTACACCAAGTGGGGGGGCACCACCGATGCGAGCGAGTACCAGCTCGCCCTCGAGGCCATAACCAAGGCGGTTAGTGACGCCGGTCTTCGCATCGACGACGTCGACGGGCTGGCGTCGTTCGCGCAGGATCGCAATGACGCCACATTCGTCGCCGCCGACCTCGGGCTGCCCGAGCTGCGCTACGCAAGCCTTTCGTGGTTGCCCGGTGGCGGAGGGGCCTGTGCGGCCGTCGCCAATGCGGCGGCGGCGGTTGCCGACGGCCAGGCCGAGGTGGTCGTGGTCTACCGGGCGCTGTGCCAAGGCCAGTTCGGACGCTTCGGCCAGGGACCGGGCAACCAGCCCCGGTCCCCCGGTCCCCCACCGGTACCCCGGATCCGGTCGGCCAAGAGCCTGTTGGCGGCCCACGTCGCGTTCACCATGCCCTTCGGGGTCTTCGGGCCCCCGATCGCCTACGCCATGGTGCTGCAGCGACACATGCACCGCTATGGCACCATGGCCGAGCAGATGGGCCAGGTGGCAGTGACCGCCCGGGCCCACGCGGCCCGCAATCCGCGCGCCGTCATGGCCGAGTACGCCATGACCATGGACGATTACCTCAATTCGCGTATGGTCTCCGAGCCCTTCCGGCTCTTCGATTGTTGCCTCGAGAACGACGGCGCCTGTGCCGTCGTGGTGACCTCGGCCGAACGGGCCGCCGATCTGGCCCGGCCTCGAGTCGAGATCCTCGCCGAGGCCCAAGGGACCCTGCAGGGGTTCGGCCATGGTCAATACACCAACGTGAGCATGCCCGACGACGACTACACCAGCGCCGGGGCCCGGGGCGTCGCCCGGCGGCTGTGGGCGCGCGCCGGGCTCACGCCGGCCGACGTCGACGTGGCCCAGATCTACGACCACTTCACCGGCCTTGTGCTCCTCAGCCTGGAGGACTTCGGGTTCTGTGAACGGGGCCAAGGCGGTCCGTTCGCTGCGTCCGGGGCACTTTCGTGGCCCGACGGCTCGCTTCCCACCAACACCCATGGCGGGAGCCTGTCGGAGGCCTACATCCACGGTCTCAACCACGTCATCGAAGGCGTGCGCCAGCTGCGCGGGGAATCGACCTGCCAGGTGCAAGGCGCCGCGACCTGCCTCGTCACCAGTGCGGCCGGCGTTCCGACGAGCGCCCTGATCCTCGGGCGCCCATGAGCGAACGGTTCTTCCCCGACGAAATGCCGATGCCGGCGGCCAACGCCGAGACCCTGGCCTTCTGGGAGGCCGCGGCCCGCCACTCCCTGGTCGTCCAGCGCTGTGCGGGCTGTGGCCAGACCCGGCATCCTCCAGGGCCCGTCTGCCCTGCCTGCCGCTCCACCGCGTCACAATGGCTCGAGCTCCCCGGCACCGGGTCGGTGTACACCTTCAGCGTGGTCCGCCAGGCCTTCCTCCCGGCCCTCTCGGACCGTCTGCCCTACGTTGTCTGTGCGGTCGAACTCGACCAAGGAGGGGGGGTGCGCATGGTCTCGAACCTGGTGGGCTGTGAGCCCGAGCGCGTGGCCATCGACCTGGCCGTCACCGTGGTGTGGGAGGACATGGGACCCGATCTCGCCCTTCCCCGATTCACTCCGCTCGGGACCACGGTGGCCCGGCCGTGACCACCAAGGGCCGTCAGGCCGTGATCGCCGGGGTCGCCACATCGGATTATCCGCTGCTCCCCGACCTCTCCGAGCACGCGGTCCACGGTCAGGCCGCGGACCGTGCACTGGCCGACGCCGGCCTCTCGATGGCCGACGTCGACGGGTTCGCCAGCGCCGGGTTCTTTCCCATGTACGCCCTGGGGGTCACCGAATACCTGGGGCTCCACCCGGCGTACTTCGACGAGACCAACGCCGGCGGGGCCTCCTTCGAGGTACTGGTGGAGCATGCGGCCTACGCCGTCGAATCGGGCGCGGCCGAGGTGGTCCTCGTGACCTACGGGAGCGTGCAGCTCTCCCAGATGGGGCGCACCCTCGGCACCGGAGCCCCCNNGGCAACTACGCATTGGCGGCACAGCGTCACATGCACGAGTTCGGTACCACGCCCGAGCAACTGGCCGCGGTGGCGGTCACCATGCGAAAGCACGCGGCAAGCAATCCGTTCGCCCAAAAACGCGAGCTGATCACGGTTGAGGACGTGGTCAACTCGCGCCTGGTGGCCGACCCGCTGCACAAGCTCGACTGCTGCGTCATCTCCGACGGTGGTGCGGCCTGCGTGGTGACCTCGGCCGAACGGGCCGCCGACCTCCCCAATGCTGCGGTCTACGTGCTCGGAGGCGCCCACGCCTCCACCCACCAGATGAATTTGTCGGCGATGGCTGATCTGACGGTGACCGGCGCGGCCCAGTGCGGACCGCTCGCCTTTCGCCGAGCCGGGATCACCCCGGCCGACGTCGATGTGGCCCAGCTCTACGATTCGTTCACCATCACGGTCCTTCTCACCGTCGAAGACCTGGGTTTTTGCGCAAAGGGCGAGGGGGGGGCCTTTGTCGAAGATGACGGGCTCGGGCTCGCGGGGCGCCTCCCCACCAACACCGACGGCGGCGGGCTCTCGGCCTGTCACCCCGGCATGCGGGGCATGTTCTTGATCGTCGAATCGGTCCGCCAGTTGCGGGGCGAATGCGGGGAGACCCAGGTGCCCGGCGCGGCCATCGCCGTGGCTCACGGGACCGGCGGGATGCTCTCGGCGTCGGCGACCTTGGTGCTCGGACGAGATGCCCCGTGACCGACGCCGCCACCCCGAGCGATCCCCGACCGCCCAAGCCCCGCCCGGCGCCGGTCCCCGATCCGGATTCCGCACCCTATTGGGCCGCGGCCCACGATGGCCGTTTGGTGGTGCAGCGCTGTGAGAACTGCGGGACCTACCAGCTCTACGGCCGGGACCGGTGCCTCGTGTGCCGAGGACCGGTGGTCTGGGTCGAAGCCAGCGGGAAGGGCACCGTCTACAGCTTCACCGTCATCCGCCAGAACTACGCCCGCCCCTTCCGGGACTGGATCCCTTATGTCGTCGCCCTGGTCGATCTGGTCGAGGGGCCCCGAGTGATGACGAACCTGGTGGACTGTGCACCCGAGGAAGTGGCCATCGGGCTGGCGGTGCGGGCCCGCTTCGAACCGGTCTCAGAAGAGGCCGGGATCGCGCTCTTCGAGCTCGACCGCTGAAACCGGGGTCAGGCCTTCTTGCCGCCGGCCTGGATCTGGCTCAACGGCTCATTGGTGTCGAGGTAGTCCCGCCAGCGGGTCACAAGCCCACCGTCGTCGACCTCGATGACGGTGGCCCCGTGCATGACGATAGGGATCCGGTCCCCCTGCGCCGTCCCGGGATCCCCGTAGGTGGCCGTGCCGGTCCATTCGAAGACGGCCCAGCCATCCCCGCCCCGGATTGAGTGGATCTGCTGACGCCAATCGGGAAACACGCTGTCGGTCAGATCGACCACACCTCGGACATCGGCGGTCGGCGGGGTCACGGGATCTTGGAAAAGTCCTCCGGGCGCAAAGAGGGCCTCGAAAGCGTCCGCACCCTCGGTCTGTTCGAACTTCCGGGCCCAAGCATCCCAGTCCCTCATCGATCCTCCTCGGTCGTTCTGCGTGGTCTCGCCGGATCATCCTGGGGTGCCGGACCGTCGGTCGGTGCCCCGACGGCTCGGGTCTGTGTCGTTGTCACGCGCTGGCGCAGGGCCACCTTGTCGAGTTTGCCCATGGCGTTGCGGGGCAGAGGCTGGGTCACGGAGTCCAGATGGCGGGGCGCTTTGTAGTCGGCGACGCGATCGGAGAGGAACGCCCGCACCTCGGCCACGTCGAGCGTTGTGCCGGGTCGGAGCCGGACGACTGCGGCGACGTCTTGGCCGAGGACCGCATGGGGTATGCCGATGACCGCCGCTTCGAGGACGTCGGGATGCTCGCACAGGGCGCTCTCCACCTCGATCGACGAGACGTTGTAGCCCCCACGGACGATGAGGTCCTTCTTGCGATCGACCAGGTAGAGGTATCCGTCGGAATCGAGATACCCGAGATCGCCCGAGTGCACCCACTCGCCCTGCCAGGTCGCGGCGGTGCCCTCGGGGTCGTTGAAGTAGAAGCGCTGTCCGGGTGGAACCCGGATGGCCACTTCACCAACCACGTCGACCGGGACGCTCTCGCCGTGTTCGTCGATCACTCGGATCCCTTTGCGGTCGAGCGGTCGGCCTACCGAGCCCGGGCGCTTGAGAGCCTCTCCGGGAGGCATGGCCACCACGCTCGTGCCGCCCTCGGTGAGGCCGTATCCGTTCATGAGGGCAGCCTTCGGGAAGGTGTCGGCCAGCCACTGCACTGCGTGGTCGGGCATGGGCGCGCTCCCGTAGATGACCATCGTAAGACACGAGGTGTCCACGCCCTCGAGCGCATTTGACTCCAAGAGGAGGAGTGCATGGGCCGGCACCATGATCGTCCACTCCGGTCGTTGGGTCGCGACCAGGTCAGCGAAACGGGCCGGATCGAAGCTGGGCAGCATGAGGTTGGTCAACGCAAGGCGCAGGCAAAGGGTCTGTGTGCCATGGGTGCCGATCAGCGTGGCCAGGGGCACTGCGTGCAGCAGCTTGCCGCCCGTGGCGATCGGGGTGAGGGGGTGGGCGACCATGGCGCTGCGGTGCGTGGCCGCCACACCCTTGGGAAGCCCCGTGGTGCCCGAGGTGTAGAGGATGTCGGCCACGTCGTCGGGTTGGACTGCGACTTGGAACGGGCTCGAGTCGCCCGAGATCGCCTCATTCCAGTCGAGCTCCTCGGCACCGTGGGCACCGGGGCCGATGATGATGAGATCCCCCGCAACCCCGCCTGGAAGCTCGCGCACCCGGTCGAGCTCGCTCGCTCCGGCGACAATCGCCCGGGCTCCACTGTCGGCCACGAGGTGTTCGACCTCGCGTCGCGACATGCGGGGGTTGATGGGCACGGCAACCCCTCCGGCGCGGAGCACGGCGAAGTACGCCACCTGATAGATGGGGGCATCCTCGTTGGCGACCAGGAGTGCCACGCGCTCACCGCGCGCTACACCCGCTTCAACCAGCCGCCGGGCCACCGAGCTGGCCCGGTCGTCCCACGAGCGGTAGGTCATGGTGATGCCATTGGCCATCTGCAGGGCGACCCGTGTCGGGAATTGGGCAGCCACGGTTCCGAGCCGGGTGGGCAAGAGGTCCACGGCCCAAAGGTTCCCACCTGACGGTGGCGTCAGTAAACTCGGCCCGACCGCAGGGGCCCCCTGATCGCCGGAACCTCCGGGAGATATCGGGTCAGGCGAGGAGGCCACCCCATGTCCGAAGCGCCGTCCACGCCGGCCCCGGTCCTCATCGGGATCATCTACGACTTCCCACAGGCCGACGACGGGGCCTCATTCGAAACCGCGCTCCGCCTCGGCATCGACGAGGTGGCAGCCCACGGCCGGCTAGATCGGCCCGTCGAACTGTTGTCCCGCCACGCCCGGGGGTTGCCGGGCGGCACGGCCCACCACGTGGAAGTGACCTTTACCGAGCTGATCGAGAGCGGGGCTCTCGTAGCGGTCGGCCCCTCGATCAGCGACAACGGGCTCATCGTCGGGCCGATGGCCGATGCGGCCGGGATCCCGTGCATCAACTACACCGGCGGCGAACGGACAAGGGGGCCGTTCATGTTCCACTACCCCGTCGGCTCCTTGGCCGAAGAGCCGGCCGTTTTGGTGAATCATCTGGTCGCCCAAGAGAGCACCCGGACGGCGGTCATCTATGACAACACCCCGGTCGGGCGGGGGTACGCGGATTATTTCGGCGAAGCGGCGGCGGCGGCCGGCCTCGAGGTGATCGGCGAGGCCGCCATCGCACCGCTGGCGACCGATGTCGTCCCGACCGTTCGCCGATTGCGAACTGGTGAGCCCGACAGCCTCGTCTACCTCGGACTCGGTGTGGCGGCCCGGGCTTTGGCGGTGGCCGTCAAGTCCGAGGGCTGGCAGATCCGGGTCGTGGCGAATTCCTCGCTGATGTTCGGTTACACCCGGCGCGACTGGCGGGAGGACTGGGAAGGCTGGGTGTATGTCGACACGGTGTCCGATGAGAACCAGGAGCGGGCGCGCCTGCGTGGCAAGTCGCGCTCGAGTGCCGCCGGCCCGGTGGGGGTTGCGGCCTACGACATCGGACGGCTGATCGGAGAGGGCCTGGCCCGATCGAACCATCTGACCCGCGACGGGTTACGCCAAGGGCTCGAACGGGTCAAGCAGCTCCCGGCCTCGTCGGGTCTACAAGGCACAACGATGGGATTCGGACACTGGGACCACGGAGCCCTGAAGGGCCGATATCTGGTGCTTCGGCGCTGGGAGGGCGGCAAGACGGTGCAGGTGGCTGACCAATAGCTAGAGGACCGCCCGCTTAGCTGCGAGCGTCGATAGCCACTTTGATCGCACCGGTGGTGCCCTGATTCGCGATCGTGTAGAAGGCGTCACGCCATTCGGCCAGGGCGAAGGTGTGGGTGAGCATCCCGGTCAGGTCGACCCGACCCTGGTCGACCAGGTGCAGGTAATGGGCGATCCCGTGCATGCGCACCCCATCGATCTCTTCGATGCCAAAGGCGTTGGAACCGACCCAGGAGATCTCCTTGAAGTACAAGGGGCTCCACTCCCAACGAGCCGAGGCGTGCACCCCGCTCTTCACCAACGTCCCCCGGGCCTTGAGCACCCGGACGCCGACCTCGAATGTCTCGGGCTTTCCGATCGTGTCGTAGACGACATCGATGCCACCGGGGTGGGCCATGGGAAGCCCCGCCATGGGCGTGTGCAAGACGCCACCGGACCATTCAGCCAACGCCTCGATGAGCTCGAGGCGCGGTTCAGGGGCGAACACCTTGTGTGCGCCGAGCTTCTCGGCGAAGGCCACCTGGGCCGGGAAACGGGCCACAACGGCCACTTCAACGTCGGGGTAGAGGCTGCGCAGTACTGCTATCGCCGCGCTGCCGAGGGATCCCGCCCCGTAGACCAGCACCTTGCCGTCGGCAGGAGGTGGGTGCCGGGTGATGGAGTGAAGCGAGACGGCGAAGGGGTCGGCGAAGACCGCCAACTCGTCGGGTACGCCGTCGGGCACCGGGATCAGCATCGAATCGTGCGCCGGCATCAGCTCCGCGTAGCCGCCGGTTGCATCGGCCGCAACGCCGGTGTGAATCCCCGCACTGATGTCGCCGCTGGTGAAGTTCCAACACAGGCTGTAGTCCCCGGCCTCACAGGCCGGACACGGCGGGGTGATCCCCCGTGGGCCACAGGAGAGCCACGGGTTGAGCACGACGCGCTGACCGACCTCGAGACCCCGTGCCTTGGGGCCGAGCTCGACCACATCTGCCACGACCTCATGACCCATAACCTGCGGAAACGAGCAGAAAGCGCTCATGGCGTTATCCCCGTCGCCCTTGCCGAAATCAAGCAGGATCTGCTTGGAATCGGACCCGCAGATCCCGGTGAGCCGGGGCTTGGTCACCACCCAGTCGGGATGGAGAGGTCGGGCATCGTCGACGTCCATCAAGCGCACCGGTGTCCGCGCCAGGTTCTGGGTCAGCTGGTTGGCGCCTTCGGGGACCTCGATCACCTCCGCCTCGACTCCGAACACCAGTGCCTTCATGGTCGACCCTCCGCTTTCATCCGGACCGTGGCGGCGAAGCTAGCACCGGGTCCCTTATCAGCCGTCAGCCGCCTCGGGACTCGTCACTCGTTGGATGAAGATCTCTATTCGCTCGATTCGACCATCCTCGTCGAGGTCGAAGACCAGCGCTTCGCGGGTCTCGGTGTCGACGCCGTCGAGCGTCACGTTCTCGGACAGTTGGGCCAATGCCACCCGGTCGCAGTAGAACACCCGGTGAAGGTGCATCGAATAACCCTCGAGGTTCGGAAGCAGTTCGGAGAGGAAGGCCACGTAGCGATCCCTGGGGGTGTACGTATCGCCGAAGGGGCCGACCCGTATCACGGTGGGCGTCAGGCACGCCCCCAACGCGTCCCACTCGTGCGCCACCATTCGCGCCAGGTACTCCTCGACGATCCCTCGGGCTTCGCTCACAACTCGACCGTACCCTCCGCCGATACGGGTCACCAGGCTGGTCGGGGGGCAACCCGCTCCGTTTCGCTGCGGACCGGTTGCCCGGGTGTCGGTGTGATCCGAACGATATCCACTCCGGCCACCGAGGTCGTCAAGCGTGGCGCCACTGCGCTGCCGGCTTTGGTCCGAGACCCAACGCCGCGCCGTCGGCCCTGCTCACTCGCCGAGGAGACGATCGATGAACCTGCGGACTGCGGCCCAGGCTACGACAGCCTCGGGTACGCCCATGCCGACGAGGCCCTGCACCCCGTGGACGCCTCCGATGATGACATCGATCGACACGTCGACGCCGGCAGGGCCCGCTCGCTCGCCGAGCCGCTCCGCGTCGAGACGGCACACATCGACCTCTCCTACCTGGAGCAGCAGGGGTGGTAACCCGCCGAGCTCACCCCGGGCGGGCGAGGCCCAGGGATGATGTAAGTCCCCGGCGGGGCCGAGATAATCGCGGGCGCGAGCTCGCAGGAACCCCTCGGTGACAAAGGGGTCTCGTCGCCCCGAGTATCCCGGCGCGTACCCGGCGGTGTCGAGATCGAGCCAACCGCTCAGGCTCACGAGACCGGCGGGCGTGCGGCGTCCAGATCCGTGCGCGCGGGCGACGGTGGCGAGCGCCATGCCTCCGCCGCACGAGTCGCCCATGAGGATCAGCCGCCGAGGATCGTGGCCGTCGTCGAGAAGGCCGAGGTAGGCGTTCACACAGTCGTCAAGCGGGGCGGGGAATTGATGCTCGGGTGCGAGCCGATAGTCGACGATGAGGACCGGTAGCCCGGCGGCGTCAGCGATGAATTCGGCGTAGAAAAGGTAATCGGCAAGAGTGCACGAGACGAAGGCGCCACCGTGCAGGAAAACCACGGCACCCCGGCTCGGATCGTTCGACGGACGAGACAGCCACGCACAGTGCACCCCACCGAGTTCGACCGATTGCACCGCCGTGTCGGCGGCAACGGGGTGGCCGTGAAGGGGCGCCATCTGGGCCCGCGTACGGGAGAAATCCTGCGCGGGGTCGGCGAAGTCGACCGGCATCCCCGCGAGGATCTGATCGAGCTCTTTGCTCATCGCTGCATCGTCGGCCGTGGTCCCCCGGGCGCGACTCTCACCCCGATCGCGAACAAATCCTCGAACTCAGAGATGTCAGCGCCGGCGGGACCAACGTGCCGACAATGAACTGTGCCAGGCGGTTCGACGCAGCAACAGAAACCACAAGGGAACCGTCGATCAAACTGCGCCGTCCAGACCGGGGTTGTTACAGCGGTCGAACGTTCTGGGCCTCTTCGCCCTTGCGGCCGGGAGCCACATCGAACTCGACTTGCTGACCTTCGGTCAGGGACTTGTACCCGTCCCCCTGGATGTTGGAGTAGTGGACGAACACGTCGTCCCCCTGCTCACGCGAGATGAAGCCGAAGCCCTTCTCGGAGTTGAAAAACTTGACGGTTCCAGTAGCCACAAACTCTCACTCTCATATAGACGTATCAGACAACTGTCTTTGCCAAGGCTACAGCATGGGCCGCCGGTGTTGTGCCGAGGCCGTCGCCGTTCCTTATGGCAACACCTGGGAGCCAAAAGCAGGTCGGCGATGGCGAGATTTCCGCACACGGAGAATCCGGGGTTGCTCCTACCCTGGGCACCTGACTGGAGCCCACTCGGCGGTCGCTCGCTGCGCATTCGGAGTTGGAATCCCTGGCCAGGGCCGGGCAAGCCCCGTCTGGGCCCCCTTGACAGGAGCGGAAGATGGCACCTGCGAGGGGGAAGCGGCGGCGGCCAGGCGAACTTGGTGGAAGCCGCAGGGCAGCACCGGCGTTGCAACGTGGCCCTTGCGATCTCCGAAGGCATCCAACTGGGTGGGACCTCGGACCATCGCAGGCACGGTCAACAACGCCGCCACCCGATCCCAAGTTCGCCCAACACGCCGTGGGCGGCGTCGAACCCGCCCACGCCGCGGACACCACCAACCGGCGACGGACGGAACCCTGACACGAACGGGGATGACCGGCCACGCACCACCGTTCAGGCCGTTCAAGCCTGTGGTTCGCGCCCGGTAGCGCGGAGCGTGACGAGGACCGAGTGGCGAACCTCCGGCGTGCTGACCTCGTTCCTTTCTAAGTGGTCATGCGCACTTCGTTAGGGTCGGTCCGGCATTGAGGACCGGAAGCGGCATGGGCCGTCCCAAGTGATAGCCCTGCGCGAAGTCGACGCCGAACTCGCGGAGCATCCCCATAGTTTCCTCGTCCTCGACGCCTTCGGCGACCGTTCTCTTTCCGAGATCCTGGGCAATGGTAACGATGGTTTTCACCAGCTTCTGATCCGGTTCGCTTCGCGCCATCTGGCGGACGAATTGGGTGTCAATCTTCAGATAGTCGATTGGTAGTTGCCGCAAGTACGTCAACGAACCGTAGCCGGTGCCAAAGTCATCGAGCGAGAACGAGCAGCCGAGGTCCACAAGTCTGTCGGCGAAGCGCCGACCGTCCTGGAGGTCCTCCATCACTGCAGTTTCGGTAACCTCAAAGGTCAGGAGTTCTGGATCTGCCCCAGTCCTCGTCAGCTCCTGCTCAATATGCAACAGGATCTCGGCGCGACCCACCGAGTCAGCAGACAGGTTGACCGACAGGTGCCTACCGGTCGTCGCCATTTCGACCGCCTGAGTGATGACCCACCGGTCGATATCGTCGATGAGCCCGTACTTCTCGGCGGCGGGAAGAAAGAGGCCCGGAGCAATGACCTCGCCGGTCGGAGAAAGCATCCGCAATAACAATTCGTGTTTGACGATTGCACCGGTCTCCATATCCACGATCGGCTGGCCATAGAGCACGAAACGGTCCCCGGCCAGGGCCCCGCGGACTTCTTCGAACCATGCCGCGTCTCCGACCAGTGCTCGCAGCCGCTCGCGCTCGGTCTGGAGGGCCGTGATGTCGTGAAAAGCCACCACGCTCCCAGTTCCACCGTCGAGGTCAATCGCCGCAGAGGAGTACGCCACCGGCAACTCCGAGCCATCCTTGCGCCAGAAGATGTCCTCATCGACATGGGCCGAACGACCGCTCGTTCGGACCGTTGAAAGTGGGCAATCCCCGATCCCTTGACGGGTTCCCTCCCAACGGCAGTGATGAAATGTCGCGTGGGGGCCATGGCCGAGCAATTCATCGTCTGACTCATAGCCCAGAAGACGCACCCCAGCCGGGTTGATGAACGTCAGGATTCCGTTCGAGTCAGCAACATAGAGACCGTCCGCCACACTTTCGATGATGGCTCCCATCAGGCTGGCCGTTTGATCGCGCAGAATCTCGGCCGCTCTGCGCTCGGTTATGTCCTTGGCTACAAAATGCAGAACGCCCCTGTCGGCCACGGTGCTCCACTGAATCCACCTGTAATCCCCGCCGCTAGTGCGATAACGATTCTCGAATTCGATGACCGAAGGGCCACCCGGCTGTGCAAGCGTCGCCGCAAGCGCCGTCGTCGCCTCGATGTCGTCGGGATGGACAAAGGAAATAACTGGCTCAGCCATCAATTGCTCGTTGGTCCAGCCCAGCGTTCGCTCCCAAGCTGGATTCAAGCGTGAGAAATACCCATCGGAGGACGCTGTTCCGAGCATGTCGAGTGACAACTCAAAAAGACGCTCGACGGGGTCTCCTGAAAAGGCTTCAGGGTTGTGGGCCACGCCCACCTCCAAGCCCGCTGTGATTCAGCACAAGAACGCGCATGGATGGCAGCCGACTTGTTGATTATACCCGCCATATGCCTACTTCTCAATGGCAGTTGCCGAGCGACTCTTTCGATGGTCGATATCGGTTCGAATTGGCAGCCATGACTCGCCCTGGTGCTCGGCAACGGGCGGAGAATAGACCTGCTGGTTAACCCCTCGGACGCCCAAGGCATCGGTGGTCGCCGGGCGGCAACGACGGGCTCGGAAAACGATACCGGGCCACACACTCGGAGAGATCGGCTCGGCTCGATACCGGCGCTGGCGAAGGCGAGTGTTCGGCGGACGCATTACCTCTAGGCGCTCGAAGTGGTCCCTTCCGCGGGTTCATCAATGGAGCCGAGCAAAGCGCGTAGGACGTATACGTCCTTCACCACGAAAACGCTGGCCATCGCTGCGGCAACCAAGGAATCCCTCTTGCCAATCGAGCGCATGCTCGCCAGGCTGGCTGCGACATCGAGAGAATCGCTCGCCAACGCCATCGTCGTCCAACGACGGGCGTCACTCACGCTTCCCGATCTTGATGCCGCCACCGTGCCAAAGCCCAGCACAAGATCCCGGATGCCGATCGTCCGCAGGAGAAGGAGCGAGGCACCGGTTGGCGGCTCTCGATTCGAGAACCGCAACGGGGGTCCAGGTGCCACGATCAACGCCGCCCCGACGGCGGCTCGGACCCAGCCCATGCGTTCGCTCATGGCCATAGGCACCGTTGCAGCGTACCTGCCGTGTGGAACATACGTCCCCATCAATAGTGAGTTTTGCCAATTGAGCGATCGGGTCGGAGGCGCGTCCGCGAATACCCGGATTGTGGCGCTATTTCCGGGGCAGTCCTAAACCAAAGACTGTCGAGGTCGTCGTTGAATGCCCTCGTTCATCGGTGCGCTCCGACTCTCCAATCTCGTTCTGCGCCCACTGAACGATCTTTCGAGGTTGTCTCCAATGCGGCCCACGGCGGACGAGGAGGGTCCAAGAGACGAGGAGAACAGCAGTTCCAAGCGTTCGAAGCGCAGCTACGCGGAAGACCCCAACTGCTCACGCCCACTGCGATGCTGCCGAATTGGGGGACGCTGTTGAACTCCGCAATGAGGCGACCAACTGGCGATTAGTGAGACTGGCGAGACGGGTGTAGTCGCGTCCGTCGGCCGCCATTACATCTGCTGAGCCCTGGGACTGCTGACAGCGAAGACCCGGACGGGGTGCTCTAGCCCCCTTAGCGTCTGCGGATCGAGCTCGTGCACGGCCCAGCGACCGGCCGGCAGGACCGCCGCCGCTTCCTCAGTGACGACCAGCGTGCCCGGAGCAGCCGCCTTCACCAGGCGTGACACCAAGTTGACGAGCGGACCGAAATAGTCGCCCTCCCTCGGCGTCACCACGCCGAAACCCACCGCCCCCCGGGCCGGGGGCAGAAGCTGGTCCACCGCTGCCGCCCGACACACCTCGGTCCCGATCCGGCAGGCGGCGTCCACCGAAGGTGCGGCGAAGAAGACCTCGTCACCGATCATCTTGACAACCCGTCCACCGGCCAAGACTGCGCTGGACCACGCCGCCGACTCGAACCGGGACATTGCCAGGCTGTGGTCGCGCAGGCTCAGTCCCTCTGCCCACGGGGTGGAGCCGACCAGGTCGACGAAGCCCAGGGCGACGACCTCGGTTGGCCCCGCGGCGGCCGTCCCACCAGTCGTCCGGGTCGGTGCCAACCAGCCCCTTGCCAGCAGGGCGCGGCGTGCGGCCCGGTCGAACTGGGCCAGCAGAACACGGGACAGCACCTCAGGCACGGTGGCGAAAGCCAGCGTCGCCGCCTCCGACATCCGGGCCCGTGCCAGCTCATCCGATCCTTCGTGCCCAGTCCCGGGGCCCAGCTCGGCGTAAAACAGGGCTACCGCGGCTTCCGCGATGTTGGTTGCCGCCGCCCCCAGCACTCGGGTGAAGGCAAGGATGGCGTCCTCGCCCATGATGGCGACCCCCTGCTCGAAGGCCGACATCAGCGCCCCCAGGTCGTCAGGAAACTTGCTGTCGGCAGCCACCGGCAGCCCAGCGGCCAGCAGCACCCGTTGCAACCGCTCCACCGGGACTCCCAACTGCCCCGCCACCTCTTCTACCGAGAGCGTCGCGGGCTTAGTCCCCATCACAAGGTCCCCCGCTACTGCGGGAAGAGTGCCCAGGGCGTGGGCCTCGACCAACTGCTCGAGGGTGGCGCCGCGCGTCGTCAGGTACTCGAGGAGGGCCCGGCGCTCCTCGGCCCCAGGGACGCCGCGGCGGTAGAGGCCAGCCTCCTCCCAGGCATCGGTGTCCACCGGTTCATAGTTTCATGGCGATGGATGGCGCGCCCGTATTGCCGGAGGAGAACCATCCGGGGCCGCCGAACTGCGCTCGAAGAGGCTGAATCGCACGTGTCCTCGCCGAATGGGCGACGGCAATTGGCTCATGATGAATCGAACGGAGCGACGACGATCTTGAGAAGTGTCGCCAAGACGGATCGTTGGTCATCGTCGAGGCTACCGAGAAGTGCGTCTTCTCTAACGACGAGATCCTTCAGCGCGCTGTCCACCTTTTTCCGACCTTCAGCTGTGAGCCGGACCCGAACCGACCGAGCATCTCTCGGGTCGGGTTTGCGACGGACGAGCCCTCGCTGCTCAAGATGATTGAGTCGGTTGGTCATCGTTCCCGAAGTGACCAGCGTCCGTGCGAGGAGCTGCCCAGGTGACAAGTCATATGGCGGCCCGGCGCGGCGGAGCGCCGAGAGTACGTCGAAGGTCCAGGTCTCGAGATCGTGCCGGGCAAAGACGACGGAACGCTGACGTTCCAAGTAGTGCGCCAGCCGCGTGACGCGCGATAGGACCTCGAGGGGCGACACATCGACACCCGGAAGTGCCTGACGCCATCCCGCTACTAGGTGTTCAACTTCGTCTTCCACTCGGTGTCCTCGGTTCGCGATGCCAACATATACCTTGACGTCAAGAGATAGATTGAGATAGTCTCTTTATATCAAGAGACAAGGGCGGGATGCATGCCTGGAGACGATCGGGGTACCGGCGAAGAGAAGAAACGACGATCGGGAAGCTTTGGCGACGTGGCGTCAACGTATGAGCGCTTCCGGCCAGGGCCGCCCGCGGCGGCGATTGCGTGGATGCTTCCAGATTCAGCAACGACTGTCGTCGATCTCGGTGCTGGAACCGGGGCGATGACCAAGAACCTTTTGGGCAAGGTTGACCGAGTCATCGCCATTGAACCCGATGACCGCATGCGCGGAATCTTGGCAAGCAACCTCCCCGAGGTGACCGCGCTTCGTGGTACTGGCGAATCGATACCACTCGGCACTTCGTCAGTCGACGTGGTGTTGGCGTCCGCCTCGTGGCACTGGATGGAAGCGGATCGAGCACTTCAAGAGACAGCGAGGGTCCTCGTTCCTGGAGGAACCCTGGGCGTTGTATGGGCCGGGCCCGATCCGGACGGTCCGTTCGTCTCGCAGGCGCAAGCCATGCTCTCAGAGATGTCGTCGGGCAAGGCAGAGCCGACCACGAGTTCCGAAAATGATCTTGATCTCGGCATCACGGTCATGGACACCGAGAACCGGATCGAGACCGTCTTACGGATCCCTGACGACTCACTCTTCGCCCAGCCAGAG
>PMOE01000052.1 GCA_003161575.1 Acidimicrobiaceae bacterium
ACCCTCACGATGCTGAACCCACACCCGAGTCCAAGGTGTCGCCGGGTCTCGCCACCAAGGCCCCGCTGCCGCCGTTTGTCCCGCCACCGCCGATCCCCCCCGCACCTGAGGGGTGGGTGGAGACCGAACGGCCGAACGGGAGCGAGTCCCACGAACCGGCCGCGTCGATTGCCGACGGAGCCCTTAGCGATGGCCCCGGCACACCTTTTCGAGCCAAGAGCTCCGAGGACGAAGCGGCGAACTCCCCGCACCACAGCGTCATGCCGCCTCCGATCAACGGCGACCCGTGGTCGTCGGCCCGTTCGGCCCAGCAACCCGGAGACGAGAGTTCCTGAGCGATCCGGGCGCGCCGTTGGTGCGCGAACACACCGACCGCTCCGACCTGGCCCGGCATTTCGCGGCCTTCGCCCGGAGCGCGGAGCACGACGGGTCGCCGGTCTATGAGCAGATCTGCCGGGGCGCGGCCACGGACCCAGAGCTCCTCGCCCTCACCGAGCTGGCACCCCCCGACCAGCGGCGACCCAACATCCTGCTGGCCGCCGTCCACTTCCTGCTGCTCGACGGGGCAGAGCACCCGTTAGCCGCCCACTACGACACCGTGCTCGACTGGCGCCGGGTCAGTGGCGCACCCCCACCGGCCAAGGCCGGCGGCGGCGTGTTCTCAAACTTTGCCGACTTCTGCCGCCACTACCGCGCCGAGGTGGCCGAACTGGTGGCCACCCGGGCCACCCAGACCAACGAGGTCGGCCGGTGCGCGGCCCTGCGCCCAGCCTTTGCCACGGTGGCCGCCGAGCACCGCCAGCCCCTCGGGCTGATCGATCTGGGTGCCTCGGCCGGTCTCAACCTCCTCTTCGACCACTATGCGTACGACTACGGGGGACTCCGGCGGATCGGGCCACCCGACTCCCCCGTCGTGCTGGCCTGCGAGCTACGAGAGGACACGGTGCCGCCGCTCGGGTTCCCAGAAGTGGTTCACCGGGCGGGGATCGACCGGCATCCGGTCGATCCGCACAACGAGGACGGGTCACTGTGGCTGCTGGCCTGCCAATGGCCCGGGCACCTCGGCCGTTTCCATCGGATGCGCGACGCGCTGGCCATCGCCCGCAACGTTTCGGACCGGCCGCCGGTCGAAACCGGCGACATCATCGAGGACCTGGCTCGGATCGCGGCCTTCGTGCCCGACAGCGCCCACCTCTGCGTCTACCACTCCTGGGTCGCCGCCTACCTGTCACCGGGCCGCCAGTACGAGCTCGGCCAAGCCATCACCGCTCTCGCTGCTGACCGGGCGGTCTCCTGGGTGTTCGCCGAGAGCCCTTATGAGACCCCCGGACTCCCCTCACCGCCCGCACCCAAGACGATCAAAGGAGCAACCGCCCTTGTGCTCGTCGATCTCGATGCGGGATCCCGACGCGAACGACGGCTGGCCGACATGCACCCCCACGGGGTCTGGATGCACTGGTGGGGCGGCGGCTGACAGGGCGATTCGTGCCGCACCCATGCGTCAGTCCTCGGGTTGGTCCGCCGAAGGACCCCACGGGGCTTCGCGCCGGCCGGGCACCTCGATGCCCTGGTCACCAACCATGGCGGCCATCCCCACCGAGGAGCGGCCGAAGCGGGATCGGATCCCGTCAACCGCGGCGCTGACCTCCTGCCAACTCGTCTGCAGGCAGGCCGCCCGCACCTCTCGGTCCTCGGGTGCATTCTCGGTCCCGCCCTCCTGGCCGGACCTGTCGCCTGAGGCTTGGCCATCGCGGTGCAAGGAGAACGCCAGCTGCTCGGCCTGGCCGTTGGCCTGTAACCCCGAAATGCTCACGCCGAGGAGCCGGACGCCTTCTGACACGTCGATGGCGTCGAGCAGGGCGCCCGACACTGCAACCATTGCCGCCGCGGTGTCGAGGGCGAACGACACGGTGTGCGAGCGGGTGACCATCGAGAAGTCGGCGAACTTGACCTTGACGGTGACAGTCCGGCCCGCGAGCTGGTTCTCGCGCAGCGTGGTGGCCACTGATTCGGCCATCCGGATCACGTGACGCTGCAGCGGCGCCATCTGCGCGATGTCCGAGCGGAACGTCTCTTCGTGGCCGATGGATTTCGCCGCCCGGTCGGGCACGACCGGGTCCGGGTCGTGGCCCCTGGCCAGAGCGGCCAGGTGCCGGCCCTGGGAACGGCCGAAGTGCCGAATCACGGTGTCCTCGCCGACGTCCGCCAGCTCGCCGATGGTGCGGATGCCCAAATCATTGAGGCGACGCGTCGTGGCCGGCCCCACCCCCCACAGCGCCTGGACCGCCATGGGATGCAAGAACCCCAGTTCCTCGGATGGACCCACGACGTAGACGCCGACCCCGGGCCGGGTCCCGGCCCGATCGGCCACCGGTTTGGCGGCGCGCG
This sequence comes from Acidimicrobiaceae bacterium, assembly GCA_003161575.1. GTDB lineage: Bacteria > Actinomycetota > Acidimicrobiia > Acidimicrobiales > RAAP-2 > PALSA-457. The sequence goes on from PMOE01000052.1 coordinate 2,389, forward strand.
ACGCCAGCTTTGCCACCATCTTGGACCGCCCGACGCCGACCGAGCAGCCGAGCGACAGCTCGTCTCTCACTCGGCCACGAATCTCGTGGCCGATCTGCTCGGGCCCGCCCAAGAGCCGGCGAGCGCCGGTGACATCGAGGAAGGCCTCATCGAGGCCGATCGGCTCGACCAACGGGGTGACGTCGCGGAGCACCGCGTGCAGTCGCCGGCTCATCTCCGAGTAGCGCGAGAAGTGCCCGTCGACAAAGACCGCGTGCGGACAGAGCTGGCGGGCCTGGAGGGTGGGCATGGCCGAGCGGACACCGAAGGCGCGCGCCTCGTAGGTACACGACGCCACCACCCCCCGGTTCCCCGTCCCTCCGACGATGACCGGCTTTCCGCTGAGCTCAGGCTGGTCGAGGACCTCGACCGCGGCGAAGAAGGCGTCCATGTCCACGTGCAAGATGGACGGGACGAGGGCATCGTCGGCCCTGATTTCAGAGCCCGGGACGATCGCTCGGTCACCCACCGAGGCGCAGCCGACGGAATCCCTCGGCGTAGGGCACACCGGCCCGCCGACCCTCTTCTTCTGCCCGGAGACGGACCGCCTCGCCGGCCCAGCCACCACTCTCTGAGAACTGGCTGCGGTGGCATTCGACGGCGGCCGCCTTGAGAGCCACGGTGTCGGACACATCGACCCACACATCGGGTTCGAGCGTTCCGGAGAGATAGACGGTCTTCACCTGATGCGGGGGACCGGCCTTCGGGAAGTAGTGGGGCAGGGCCGACGCCGGTGCCAGTGCGTCGAGAAGGGCCCAACCAGCCGTGCGGTGATCCCGGTGGTTGAAGTACTCCTGTCCGAAAAAGACTGCCGTCGGGTCATGGCCGAGCACCACGTCGGGGGTGAGCCGGCGCACCCAGGCCACGAGCTCTGCCCGCAGTTCGGGGCCGTCGGTGAGCTCGCCGTCGGTGAGCTCGAGTCCGTCGTGGGAGGCAAGGCCGATGATCTGTGCCGCCTCGGCTAGTTCCTCTCGCCGCACCTGGGCCAGCTCTGTCGGGTCCACGGCCGGATCGGCGGTGCCCCGACCACCGTCAGTGCAGACCACAAGGTGGACCGAGCAGCCAGCCTTGGCCCACCGGGCGAGGGTTCCCCCGCAACCCACATCGGCGTCATCGGGGTGGGCATAAACCGCGAGCGCCACCTGCGGTTCGTCCGCCACCAGCTCGGCCACCATCAGCCGGTCAACCCCGGCGCTTGGGCTCGGTCGTCTTGTTGAGCAACCCGACCTCGCGCTGGAAGTCGCCCAGATCTTCGAATCCCTTGTACACGCTGGCGAATCGGACATAGGCGATCTCGTCCAGCGCCTTGAGGTGCTCGAGCACGGCCACGCCAACTTGTTGGCTGGTCGGTTCGACCGACTCCATCCGGAGTGTCTCTTCGACCTGGTGGGCCAGTTCTTGAAGATCTTCGTCGGAGACGGGGCGGTTCTTGCTCGCCGAACGGACGCCGGAAATCACCTTCGCTCGATCGAAAGGCTCCCGCTGGCCCGAGCGCTTGACCACCCATAAGGGTTGCTCCTCTACCCGTTCAAACGTCGTGAACCGTCGTCCGCAGCCCAAACATTCCCGGCGCCGACGAATCGCCACTCCCTCGTCGGCGAGGCGCGAATCCACCACTCGATCGTCATCGACAGAGCACCACGGACACCGCACACGGCCGACGTTAGTTGGCCGACCGGGCTGGGCGGCAGAGCGCCCTCAGGGAAGGATGATCCGCTCACCAGGCGTGAGCGAGGCAGAGCCAAGCTCCGACGACAAGGCGGCGACCAGGGATTCTGCGTCTCCATCCGGGTTGATCCGAGCGGCGATCGACCCCAGGGTGTCGCCCTGCTTCACCACATAGACGACGTTGTGCACTCGAGCGGCCGGGGGTCCGGCCGGTGGCGCGCCGGCCACCGAGCGCCCGCCAAGTGCGCTGATCGGGGCGGCGAGGACGAACAGCAGCCCCACCAAGAGGGCACCGACCACCAGTCGGCGGCGACGCACCTGGACCTTCGCCCGCTGGCGGCGGGCCGACACATCGGGGCCGCTGCGCAGCTCGGGAGGCTCAAACGCCGGACAATCGTCCAGCGGCTCCTCGGCCCACTCCTCGGAGATACAGGCCACATCGTCCCAGTTCGGAAGCACAGAGTCCGAAAAGCCGACACACCGGCCGCCGTCGACCAGGCGCAGGGCGGGTCGGGGCCACGGGCTCTCGAAGAGATCCTCGTCGGGCAACGCGGCAATGGCCATCACGCCACCACGAGCACTGCTCGGATCCCCCAGTTTTGGAAGGTTGGCGTCCACGAACGTCTGTTCGTCATGGGTTCATTGGACCACGAACGCGTGTTCGTGTCAAGGACCGAATCCGAACAAATGTTTGCCTTTCGGGGGCCGGGGGGTTATCGTCACTAAGCAAACGGGTGTTCGCCACGGGGCGGACGACGAGTGAACCACGGCAGCGGAGGGAACACGATGGCAGAGGTCCTGAGTGGCAAGCGGCAACAGATCCTCGATTTCATCGCCGAATGCCTGCGCGAGCGGGGCTACCCCCCGTCGGTCCGAGAGATCGGGGAAGCGGTCGGCCTGGCGTCGTCGGCAACTGTCCACACTCACTTGGCGGTCCTCCAGCGTGAGGGCTACCTCCAGCGCGACCCGACCAAACCCCGGGCTATCCAAGTCCGCTACGACCCATCCTCGAAGGCGCAGATGGCTGTCGGCCCGGTCCGCCACGTCCCCCTGATCGGTGACGTCGCTGCGGGAACGGGCGTGCTGGCCCACGAGAACGTCGAAGAGCTGCTTCCCCTCCCCGAACAGTTCACCGGGACCGGATCGACGTTCATGCTGCGGGTACGTGGGGAGTCGATGTTCGAAGCGGGGATCCTCGACGGGGACTTCGTGGTCGTCCGCCAACAGCCCGATGCCGAAACCGGCGATGTCGTGGTCGCCGGAATCCCCGATGACGAGGCAACGATCAAAACCTTCGGCCGCAAACGCGGAAAGATCGTCCTCACTCCGGCGAACCCGGCGCTGTCCCCGATGGAATTCGACCCCTCCGACGTGACGATCTACGGCAAGGTCGTCACCGTTCTCCGGCGGCTCTGACCCTCCTTCACCTCGCCGCCCGGTCGATACGAGTTGGGGCCTCATTGATCACAGGCAGTGACCCATCGCCGGAGTCACGAGTACCGTCGTTGCGTGTCTGAGGCGCCACCTATCCGATACCGCTCCCCCGAAGAGGACAGCGCCCGGTGGCTCGGCTTTTCGTTCCGGCAAGGCGACATCGTCATCAGTACCCGGTCCAAGAGCGGTACGACCTGGTTGCAGATGATCTGTGCACTGCTCGTCTTCCAGACCACCGAGTTCGAGGCACCGTTGGCGGAGCTCTCGCCATGGCTCGACTGGCTGTTCATCCCCCGAGCCGAGATCTACGCGCGGTTGGCGGCCCAGAAGCACCGGCGTTTCATCAAGACCCACACCCCGCTCGACGGGATTCCCCTCGACTCGCGAGCCACGTACATCGTCGTCGGCCGACACCCCTTAGACATGGCGGTGTCGCTCTACCATCAGAGCAACAACCTCGACCGGGAGCGCATCGTTGAACTCATGGGCCGGACCACACCCGCTCGGCCCCGATCCATTTCCGTGCCGCTGCGCGAATGGCTGCTTTCATGGATCGACTGGGAAGGGAGCCCACAACAAGAACTGGATTCCTTGCCGGGGGTGATGTGGCACCTCTCCGATGCTTGGGCTCGGCGCGATGAACCAAACGTCGTGCTTGTCCACTATGACGACCTGTCCGCCGATCTTGAGGGCGAGATGCGGCGTCTGGCGACCCTGCTCGGGATCACCGTTGCCGACGAGACATGGACCCACCTCGTGGACGCAGCCCGATTCGAGCACATGCAGGCTCATGCCAACGAGCTCGCACCGGATCCAGTGGGTGTCCTCAAGGACCAAGCACACTTCTTTCGCCGGGGTTCGTCGGGAGCCGGCCGAGAGCTGCTGTCCAGCGGCGAGTTGGCCCACTACCGCGCACGCACGAATGACCTGGGAACGCCGGACTTGCTGGCATGGCTCCACCGCACGGACCGCTGACTCGGCCACCTTTGGGACACCAACCCGCCGAGACGGTGGCGGAGCCGGCCATCAGGACCTCGGGCGTCGGCCCTGCTTGGCTCGCGGCATGGTTCTCTCGCCGGACTGACGGACTCAACCCCATGAGCGGTTCTTGGTCGCGGACGCCTGATCGGCCCGAGGGAGCCCTGCCCCGGGGCCCAACCGTCCCCGCCACCAGATTGCGCGAGCCGGACTGCGACCCGAACGCTCAGATCAGGCGCCGTTCTGTCGCCCATCTGGTCAGTTGGTGTCGGGTCGACAACTGGAGCTTTCGCAGCACGGACGAGACGTGGCTCTCCACCGTCTTGGTGGAGATTTCGAGCTCTCGGGCGATCTCCTTGTAGGTGTACCCGCGGGCGATGAGCCTGAGCACCTCGTGCTCGCGGGCAGAGAGCTGGTCCAGTTCGGGGTCGAAGCTGGCCGGCGGGCCATCGTTGGGAATCGCCGCGAACGCGTCCAACACGAAGCCGGCAAGGCGGGGGGAGAACACGGCGTCCCCTGCCGCCACCCGGAGCACCGCGTCCTGCAACTCCGGGCCCGAAATTGTCTTGGTCACGTAGCCGCGCGCGCCGGAACGGATCACGGCGATGACGTCCTCGGGTGCGTCCGAAACCGACAACGCGAGGAACCGGACCTCGGGATGCGTCGGTTTGACCGCTTCAATGACGGCCAGACCACCCCCGTTTGGCATATGGACGTCAAGAAGGACGACGTCAGGAAGGCGTTCTCCGATCAACTCCACGGCGGCAGACACCTCGTCGGCCTCTCCAACAATCTCGACGGCGGTGCCCAATTCGTTGCGGACGCCAGCTCGGAAGAGGTGGTGGTCGTCCACCAAGAAGACTCTTGGGACGGCTCCGGGGGTCACGTGCGGGCTCCGCTCCGTGGAACGGTGAGTTCGATCTCGGTTCCCTGGCCGATTATCGAGCGGATGATCACGGCGCCGCCCACGCGCCCCATCCTTGCCCTGATCGACGTGGCGATACCCTGGCGGTCCTCCGCCACGACATCGGGGTCGAATCCCGTTCCCCGGTCCCGTACGAACATGGACACTTGTTGCGCCTCGACCTCTGCGAATATCGAGACCGTCGAGGCTCCCGACCATTTGGCGGAGTTCACTGTCGCTTCTCGGCCTGCGGCCAGCATCATTCGCAGATCGTCGTCGAGTGGGCAATCGCCGACTACCACGACATCCACAGGCACTCCGTGTGCTGCTTCCACCTCGCGGGCGACCTGCTCGAGCGCAGCAGCAAGGGTGCCGGCACCATCGGCGCCGATGGATCCGGGCGGTCGGCCCTCGAACAACCACGACCGAAGGTCTCGTTCTTGTGTCCGCGCCAGTTGCACGACTCGATCCGGCTGTGCGGCAGACCGTTGGATCAGTGCCAACGTCTGGAGAACCGAGTCATGCACCCGGGCGGCCATGTCGGCGCGTTCCTCGGCCCTGATGCGAGCCTGCCGTTCGGACACGAGGTCCCGGGTCAGCCGCAGCCACCAGGGGCCGAAAATAACGACGATGGCGGCGATCATCAGGACAACCCCGCCGAGCAGATCCAAGGTGACACGGCTGGAGTGGCTGAGCACCAGAAGCACCAACCCGACGGAAAGTAGGACTGATCCGCCCACCACGCGTACGATGAGTGCCCGGCGCGACCGGGCCGACGCGGATCCGAGGTGCATGACCGGCTCGGCAACGCGGTGCAGCCAGACCCGCTCAGCATCGTCGGCGTTGCGGTAGACGAGGATGAGCCCACCAGCACTGAGGTACACCGCCCAGGCGACCGAGGAGAGGTAGCCCGCGTCCAGTGCGGAGCCCACGACCAAGACTGCCACCAGCACTGGGAGGAGAGCGACCACCACGAGGAGACCCTTGCGGTCGGACACCGCGCGGGATCCGATGGTCCCCTGTTCGTCATCGACGGGAAACAGCAACCACGCGATGACGTAGCCGACCACCCCTATCCCGCTCACCAACGCCGAAAGGACCAGGGCGACTCGGATCACCGTGGCGTCGATGCCGTAGCGCTCTGAGAGCCCGCCGGCCACCCCTGCGACGAGTCGATCGTTGCGACTCCGATGGAACGCCCTACGGCGGCTCCGCCAACGATTTCGGGTCGGCCCTGGACGAGAGCGCCGCGACCCCGGGCCGGCCTGGCAGCGTGGCGACGGGTCCGCGGGCCCCAACTCGGGCCCAATTCGAGCCCCGGTCCGGCCAACCTTCGGTCCCGGAGTCTCCGGGGCACGGTTCTTCGGGGCACGGTTCTCAGGCACAGGGCCCCCAGGCGGTAAGGGAGAGGATGCGATCGGATCGGCGATGCCCAATGATCGCGCCGCGGTGACGGAAACACCATCAGGGAAATCCCTGGTCAGATGCTGTCGGCTCAGGACCGAGTCGGGGTCATTCCCGATACCGCCGCCGCGTCGGATCCTCGAACATGGATCCATGGACGCAAACGACACCCAAACCGACGCCGGCAGAAGCCGTCATCTCACCCGCCTTCCCCGCGAAGGCTTCTTGGGAGGGGTGGCAGCAGGCGTTGCCGAGTATCTCGACATCGATGTGGCGATCGCACGGCTGGCCTTTGTCGCTCTTAGTTTCTTCGCCGGGATAGCAATCCCGTTGTACATCGCCGGCTGGCTCCTGATCCCAGAAGAGGGCACGGACATCGCCATCGCCGACGAGATACTCCAACATGCGCGGCTTCGATGAACTCGTCGCCCGCCACACACCCGCCGCGCTCGGCGACTGACCACAGGAGGACACATGGGCTCACTCGGAGATGACACTGGTCAGGAGAATATGTGGCGGTGGACCCGCCGTCCGACTTCACAGCCGGACCTGCGGGTCTCGACAGCGGAGCGAAACGCGGTGGCTGAGTTGCTGTCACAGCATTATGCCGAGGGTCGCCTCGACGCATCGGAATTCGATGACCGTCTCGAGCACGCCATGGCCGCCAAAACCGGCGCCGACCTGTCCAACCTGCTCCTCGACCTCCCAGGGCCCAAAACCACCTTGCCGGTGCCCACTCGTCGACCGCGACGGGCAGGGATCTTGGGCATGGCCGTGCTGGTTCTCGTGGTGGGCGTCGCGGCCTCTGTCTCGGCATGGTCGGTGCCGCACATCCCCTGGTTGTTGGTCGCGCTTGTCGTCATCTTCGTCTGGTCGCGAAGGCCAACCGGGCCTGGCCGACGTCACCGAAGGCACGAGACCACCACGAGCCCTTGACCATGCTCGCGATCATTGTTGACCCCCGAGAGGCTCATGACGAAGCCTGACGACCGGTCGGGTCCTCGTGTCCGATGACACTGTGGACTCGCTCAGCGGCCGTCGATGAACTGTGGGAGCCACTGGGCGGTCGCCAAGAGCATCTCGTCGGTCATGGTCTCTATGTGCTTCCAAGGCAAAACACCGGCGAACGGGTCGGCCAGCATGGCTTCGATGACCAGGCCCCGTTGGCCAGTAAGCGCGGCCTCTACGGTCAACTCCTGGGAGGCGGCAACCCGCCGGAGGTGCTCGGCCGCCGCTCCAGCTGAAGCGGAATCTCTGGCCCGGACCCCATTGCCGTCGATCGTGCCCATGCATTCGACCACCACACCGGCGGGGAGCTCTGCCACTTGGCCGGTATTGGGCAGATTGACTGGGAGCGAGCGCGCCTTGCCGGTGACGATGGCATCGAGCAGCGGTGCGACCAGCTCGCCCGACGGGTAGTTGGAGATCTCACCGCCGGCTTCGAGTTCGGCCGCCCCCCTGTCATCGTCGGCCTTGTCGATGCGATGACCGGCCAGTCCGTAATGATGGACGCCCCAGTCCCGACCGAAGTCCGACGCCTCGTTCACGAACCATGCGAAGAATTCCGATACGTGAGTGTCGGCGGACCCGGGCAGGACCCCGAAACGACGGAACACTTCGAGCTTCAGTCGGTTATTGGCGACGATGTCGGCCTTGGTCCATGCCCCCGCTGGGTCCTCTTTGTGCCAATGGGACTGCTCGGGTGGATCCATCCAGATGGGCTGGCCCTCCAGCTGACCTGGGTGCTCAAGGACGTCGGTGAGCATGGCGAATCCGTCGCGTCCGTCGACATCGAGGGCCGTCACCAAGGGCAGGTGGTTGACACCGGCTACCACCGGGTCGATCTTGTGCATGGGGGCATCGAAAACGAGGCTCATCCAGAACTGGAGACCCACCATCTCGTTGCACAGCCCAACGGCGTTGAGTGCGGTCTGAGAGGTCACGGCCCGGCACAGCGAGGACATCGGATTGCTCACGTTGAGCAGCAACGCGTCTGGTGCATGGCGTTCGACGGCGCGGGCGATCTCCACCATGACGGGGATGCTGCGCAACGACCGGAAGATGCCACCGGGACCGACCGAATCGCCCACCGGCTGGCGCAGCCCGTAGCGGGCCGGGATCTCGAGATCATGGGCCATGCTGGCGAAGCCGCCCACCGAAAAGGCGGTGATGACGAACTCGGCTCCTGCAAGTGAGGCCGCCAGATCGGCCGTGGCGGTGACCTGCAGGCCGATCCCCCGGCTGACCGCGACGTGTTTGGCGATGGTCAGCATTGGAACCATCGACGCCTCGTCGATGTCGGTGAGAGTGACGACGGCCTCCTGCAAGCTGGGCGTGTTGGCGAAGTCGACCAGCAGCCCGGGCGTCCAGTGGGTGCTGCCACCACCGACGATGGTGATCTTCGGTGCCATTGCACGATCCCCCTCACTGTCTGATGGCCGTGTCACAAACGATGCCGCCGGGCCACCCGGCGGCGCGCTCCTGGTTCGGCGGCGATCCCGGTTCCAAGGCGACCCGAGCGGCCGACTCGAAGAGTCAGTCCCAGAGTTTGTCGGTGTAGGTGTCGGTGCCAGGGACCGTCGGGACGAAGGGCAAGGCGGCGACGACCGTCCCCTTGCCGGCGGCTTCGAGGCGACGGCGGTGCTCGGCGATCACCGGCTCCCAACTGGCCAATGGGTGCCCGTCGAGGAAGAACAGCAGCAGCGTGCGCCGGTCGGTCGCCTCCTGGCGGGGGACGTCGCCGGGAGCGTCGATCAGCAGGGGCAGCGGGGTGAAGGCGGCCACCAGGCCGGCGTCGGTGCCCGGCAGGATGGCCGGGAGGCCCTCGGTGCGCAGCCAGTCCCAAAGCTCCTCGGTGCTCACGCCTTCGGCCCGGTCCACCCATACGGGGACGAAGCCCCGGTAGGGGTGGTCGAGGGCGAGCTCGACGGGGACGCCGTCGGGCTCACGACGGTATTCCCAGGCAAAGCGGTAGAGGAGCGTGTGGACGTGATCGCGCTCTTCGAACATGCGGTTCGCCGCATGGAGGGCCCGGACTTGGCGCACCGCCCAGCGGTTCCACAGGTCGTGATAACCGTCGAGCACCCAGTAGACCGACACATAGGAGCCACGGGCCGGCTCGCCGGTGATCTCCGAAGAGTCGGGGTCGCGCAGAGCCTTCAGATCGGCCGTTGCCACGTAGCGGCTTCCGGCGAAGTTGTAGGGACCGATCATGCAGCCCGAATAAAAATGATCCCGCTCGTACCAGCGGTTGTAGGCGACCTCGTGGCCGCGGTGGGGCTCGACGATGGTGAGCAGCATCGAACCCAGCTTGATCGGCTCGGCTCCCGCCGTGATCTCGAGGGGACGCGACTTCTTGGGCGCGGTGTCAGTCATGGGGCGCACCGTAACAGCGGGCGGGGCAGCGACGCAGCTCCGCGCGGCCCCGCTCAGGCGACCACAATCCGGCCCGCGGCGACCGGTGCCCGGTCCGGGCTGGCGACCCCTCCTGCAGGCTCAATGGTGACCGCGAGGCTCGTGGGGACCGCCGAACCGGCCACGGTAAAGCCGGCCTGCTTGGGCCGGTTCCCGAGCAGGCCGAGAGAGATGGGCTTGCCACCGATGAATGCCCACAGCTGGTAGGTCTGGCTGGCCGGCAGCGAGGGCATCGACGACGAGACCAGGTAGCCCCGACCGTCGGGCGTCACCACGAACTCGGCCAGCTTTTCGCCCGTCGCGCCCTTTAGATTGGCCAGCCGGTGTTCGGGATTCGCCAGCGCCTGACTGATGACGGCCTGAGAGCTCTGTCCGCCAAAGGCGCTCTGGATCTGACCCACCCGGTTGTCGACCCGGGAGAGGTTGACCGCCAAGATCGAGATGACCACCACCGCGGCCGCGGCCACCACCGCAGAGACCCGCATGACAGCTTTGGAGGAACGGGCGGCTTGGTTGGCACGGGCATCGGCCAACTCGACGACCTTGGCCGATTCGCCGGCGCTCGGACCAGAAGCCGTCGCCGCGTGGCCCGAGCCCAGGTTCGGCATCGGTGGCGACTCGTCCAACCCGGCAGGTGCAGCCAGTCGGTCGGCGATGCGGTCCCACAGACCGGCAGGCGGCGACTCGACGGTGTTCCCGATGGCCCCGGCCATTTCGAAGTGCACGTCGACCTCGGCCCGACAGCGAGGGCACTCGGCCAGGTGCGCCTCGATGGCCAGCGCCTCATCGGCGTCGATTGCGTCGAGCGCATAGGCCCCGAGAAGCCCTTCGATCTCTTCGTGTTGAAATTCGGTACTCATGATTCCTTCACTCCGCTCTCAGTCAGCAAACCCTTCATCCGCCGGAGGCCGCTTCGAATCCGACTCTTGACCGTGCCTTCTGGTTGGCAGAGCAGGACCGCCACTTCCCGGTACGAATGCCCCTCGAAGTAGGCGAGCTCGATGGCCGCCCGCTCGTCGTCGGACAGGGCGCCCAGCGCCTGCGTCACCTGGTCGGCCACGGCCAGATCCCAGACCTCGTGCTCGATGTCGTAGCCGGCGTTGGCTGTCGAACGAGCGTCGCGCCCCTCGCGCTGGCGGCGGGAGACCTCCGAGCGAACAGTGTCGACCGCCCGCCCGTGGGTCTGGGCCAAAAGGTAGGTCCGAAGGCTGCCCCGGGCGGGGTCAAACCGGTCGGGCTGCTTCCAGAGGCGCAAGAAGACCTCTTGGACCACGTCCTCGGCTCCAGCGGCGTCCCCACAGACCCGGCGGGCCAACCCGAAGACGGCCCCGCCGTGCCGACGGTAGGCCTCGGCCAGGGCATCGTCACGGAAGCGGCCGATACCCACGACCAGCTGCGCGTCACTCTGGTCGACCAGGGGTGTCATGCAGTTATCTCTTCGGCGCAGGTGCCGGAATCGGATGACCGGGAGGCTGGTTTTGTGGGGAAATCCGAGTCATCCACATCACGACCGGTTCCGAATACATCTCACCATGCGTACCACGATCGATTCCTACAAGGCACGCGCCGGACGGCTCAACACCGATGGCATCGACTTCGAGGGGTTCAAGGACTACCCCTTGTCTGCCGAGGCGCTCCGGAGCCTGCGCTACATGCACGACATCGAGCACCACACAATCTGCTACCTCCGCGATTTGTTGCTGACCCCGGCCCACCGCGACGCAGAGGTCACCTCGTTCCTCGCCTGCTGGGCCTTCGAAGAGCTGTGGCACGGCGAGGCCATCGCTGACGTGCTCGAGGCGCACGGTGAGTCGGCCGGGGCACCGCGGGTGGCGAACCTGCGCGAACGACGCAAATGGCGCGACACAATGGAAGTGGCCAGCCACTTCGGTGCCTCGACATTGGCCGGCGCGTCGTTCGTCGCCCTACATATGAGCTGGGGTGCGGTCAACGAGTGGACGACCCAGGCCGGCTACGCCCGCTTGGCCGCACGCGAAGCCAACCCTGTGCTGACCGAGCTGCTCAAGCGGATCATGAAACAAGAGGGTGGTCACATCGACTTCTACGCCTCGGAGGCGGCGCGCCGCCTCGGCGAGAGCAAAAAGGCCCAAAAGCTCACCCGCTTCGCCCTCAAGCACCTATGGCGACCCGTCGGGTCCGGTGTGATGCCCAAGTCCGAGGTCGCCTTCCTCTGCCGATTCCTCTTCGGTGGTAGCGACGGCCGGGCCGTGGCCGAGCGCATCGATCGACGTGTCGACAAGTTGCCCGGCCAAGACGGCCTGGGCCTGTTGACAACGGCGATCGACAACTTCAGCCGACTCACTCCGGCCGCTTGAGCCTCAGCACCCCCCGGGGCGGGCCGACCCTCGGCTCGATCGTCATTCGATCGGCGCGTTCGTCGGCGAGCGTCGCCACGCTCGACAGCCACTCAACTGACGCTCACCGGCTGCGCCGCGCTCTGGTTCTGTCTTCGTCTCCATCGCCTGTTTTAGCCGTCCTCATCTTTGGTGGCACCCAGCTCCCGAAACTGACCCGATCCTTGGGCTCGGCTTCCACCGAGTTCCGCCGTGGCCAAACGACCGGTGACCCAGCGCCGGTCCCCGTGGTCGTCCAGGCCGCGCCCGACCCTTCGACCCCATCACGGGTACGGTCGACCCGCCCGCAGTTGAGCGGGCATCGAGCCCAGCGGAGGTCCGCCATGATGCACTTCTCCAACGACCAGCACCGGCGCACGACCGTCGGATCGCACGGCCGGTCCCGGCGGGTCCGGACCGCCAGCGTCCTCACCAGCGCGCTTGTTGGTTGTGCCTTCTTGGTCGCAGCCTGTGGGTCGAGCCCGTCGAGCCCGTCGAGCGCCGCCGGCAACTCGGGGGGCGCCGGGGCCTCGGCCACGACCATCACCATCAAGAACTTCACCTTCTCGCCGGCGACCCTACGGGTGTCACCGGGGGCAACCGTGACCGTCGCCAACAACGACTCGGTGGCCCACACGATGACATCGACGACCAAGAAGTTCGACACCGGTGACGTGGCCCCGGGCGCAAGCGCGACGTTCAAGGCCCCGACCACCCCGGGCACCTATGCCTACATCTGCACCATCCACCAGTTCATGCACGGCACGCTGGTCGTGACCTGACGACTTCTCCGAGGCCTGGATCTTCATCGCCGGGCTGGTCGGCTGGGTCCCGGGGCGCCACGAGGTTCTAGGCGGTGAGCAGCGCCAGGAGCACCGCGTAGGCCCGGTCGAGCGAAGACCGCTCGACCCGTTCGTCGGGATGATGGGCGAGGAGCGGATCCCCGGGACCGAAGTTGGCCGCCGGCACCCCGTGGGCCCAGAAGGAGGCGACGTCGGTCCAGCCGACCTTGGCCCGGGGCGCTGCACCCGTCCCGGCGACCAGCGCCGCCAGCAGCGGATCGTCAAGGGCCGGCGGCGCACCATCGGCCGCGTCGATCACCGTCAGCTCGTCACCGATCGAGGGGTCGTAGAGACCATCGAGGAGTGTTTCGAGGAAGCGGCGGGCCGCCCCGGTGTCCCGGTCGGGGGCGAAACGGTAGTTGAGGGTGAGCGACGCCGCGTCGGGCACCACATTCCCCGCCACTCCTCCGGTGACCGCCACCGCCTGCAATTGCTCGGCGTACTCGCAGCCGTCGAGGACCGCACGGCGGCCCTCCCAGTTGGTCACCCGCTCGAGTACGGGAGCCAACCGGTGGATGGCGTTGCGTCCGGTGAACGGTCGGGCCGTGTGGGCCCGCTGCCCCGTGAGGCTGAGCACGACCTGCATGGTGCCCTGACACCCGGCCTCGACCAACGCCTCGGTCGGCTCCCCAAGCACCGCTGCATCGGCCGCCAGCAGTTCGGGCCGATTCGCCCACAGCTCGGCCAGGCCGCTTTCGTCCCGGCCCACTTCCTCGCAGGCGTAGAAGCACCACGTCACGTCGACGACGGGTTCGGGTACCGTTCGGGCGAGCTCGAGCATCACCGCCAGGCCACCTTTCATGTCCGACGAGCCGACCCCCCACAGCACGTCGCCGTCGATCCGAGCGGTTTCGTTGTCCGCCGGGGGCACCGTGTCGAGGTGGCCGGCGATCACCAGGCGGCGGGGACGACCGAGGGCCGTGCGTCCGACCACGTTGTCCCCTAACCGTTCGACCTCCAACCAGTCGCAGCGGCGCAGGGTGGCCTCCACCCGGTCGGCCAGGGCTCGTTCGTCATGGCTGACCGAGGGCACCGCCACCAACTCAGCGGTGAGAGCCAGTAGTCCGACGTCACTCACGCGGACACCCCGTGCTCGCGCAGGACGGCATTGAGTTGCGCCTTGTCGTGGCGCTGACCTTCGGTGAGGCGCTTGATGACCAGCACGCAGGGGAGGAAGAACTCGCCACCGGGGAACTCGCGTCGCCGGGCGGCGGACACTGCCACCGACCAGGCCGGAACGACCCCCCGGCTGATCTCGACCCCGGTGTCAGAGTCAATGACCGGGATGGTGGGGTTCAAAATGGTTCCCTCACCCAACACCGCACCTTGGCCGACCCGCGCTCCTTGGGTGACCATGCAGCGGCTCCCGATCAAGGCGTCGTCCTCGACGATCACCGGCACCGCGTTGGGCGGCTCGAGCACGCCACCGATGCCCACACCGCCCGACAGGTGCACCCGGGCACCGATCTGGGCGCACGAGCCCACGGTCGCCCAGGTGTCGACCATGGTGTCCTCGCCGACCCGGGCCCCGATGTTCACGTAACTCGGCATGAGGATGACCCCTGGAGCGAGGTAGGAACCCCGGCGGGCCGACGCCCCGGGGACCACCCGCACCCCGGCCTTGGCGAAGTCCTTCTTCAAGGGGAGCTTGTCGGCGTATTCGAACGGACCGACCTCGACGGTCTCGATGGACCGGAGCCGGAACAGCAACAAGATCGCCTTCTTCAGCCACTCGTGGACGACGGTGGTGCCGTCGGCGCCTACCTCGGCCACCCGGACCTCGCCGCGGTCGAGAAGGTCGATGGCTCGGTCCACGAGGTCCACCGCCTCGGTGTCGGCCGGGGAAAGGGCTCCGGCTCGCTCCCAGATCTCTTCGATACGTCCCTGAAGTTCAGCCATTGGGCAGAGAGTAGTGACGTTCAGGCCCAGCCGAGCTCTTTCAAGCGACCATCGGATATCCCGAAGTGGTGACCCACCTCGTGGATGACCGTCTTCCGGACCTGAGCCTCCACCTGGTCGATGGTGGCACAGACATCGCAGATGGCGTCTTGGTAGATGGTGATGCGGTCCGGGGTTGCCCCGGCGTAGCCGCCTCGATTGGTGAGCGGAATGCCCTCGTAGAGCCCGAAGAGAGCCCGTCCTTCGGCCCGGTCACCCACCAGCACCGCGACGTTGTCCATGGACCGCCCGAGTTCGGGCGGCAAGGAGTCGAGGGCATCGGCCACCATCTGTTCGAAGTCCTCACGGGGCACCGAGATCACCCCCGCACGCTACCGGTGCTCCGCCGCCCTTTTGCCTCGTGGGCCACGCCGATCGATCAGCCGAGATGCGAGCACGCCAGCAACATGGCGTGCCGAACGCCGGCTCGTGGGTCCAACCCGCCGCAATGGCCCGGCCGAAGATGGGCGCCCGGCTCGGCGGGAGCTCGGTGTGTTCGCGCCGGGAAGGCTCAGAAGTGGCCGAGCACCGGGTGGGGCACGTAAGGCTCTTCGAGCTTCGAGATCTCCTCATCGCTGAGGGTGAGCTCCTCGGCCGCCAGAGCGTCTTCTAGGTGGCCGAGCTTGGTGGCCCCGGCAATCGGGGCGGTCACCCCGGGGCGCTGGAGCAACCAGGCCAGGGCGACCTGCGCCGGGGGCACCGCGCGCCCCGCCGCCACCTCGGCGACCCGCTCGACCACGTCGAAGTCGGTCGGTTGGGCGTAGAGGTAGTCGGTGAAGTCGTCGGTCTCCGATCGGGTCGTACGCTTCTCCCCGCCCCTCAAGCGGTTCCCGGCGAGGACCCCGCGGGCCAGCGGGCTCCACGGGATGACGCCCACGCCCTGATCGATGCACTGGGGGATCATCTCGCGTTCTTCTTCGCGGTAGATGAGGTTGTAGTGATTCTGCATGGAGACGAACCGGGTCCACCCGTTGCGTTCGGCGGTGTGTTGGGCCTTGGCGAACTGCCAGGCGAACATGCTGCTGGCTCCGATATAGCGCGCCTTACCGGCCTGCACGACGTCGTGGAGTGCACCCATGGTCTCTTCGATCGGTGTCCGGCCGTCCCAGCGGTGAATCTGGTAGAGGTCGACGTAGTCCATGTTGAGACGGCGGAGCGACGCGTCGATGCCCGACAAGATGTGCTTGCGCGAGAGGCCCGCACCGTTCTCCCCCGCGGTCATGGGCATGAAGACCTTGGTCGCAACAACTACTTCGTCGCGGCTCAGGAATTTCGGCAGCAGCCGCCCGGTGGCAACTTCACTCGCTCCGCCCGAATAAGTGTCCGCGGTATCGAAGAAGTTGATCCCCCCGTCGACCGCGGCCTTTACGATCGGCTCCGCCGCACCTTCGTCCAGCACCCACGGGCGCTCGCTGTCGTTGCCAAAGCTCATCATCCCGAGACATACCCTCGAGACCCGCAGGCCCGTCGCACCGAGATTTTTATATTTCATGGGATCCTCCCTGTCAGATCCTTCGGGTTGCCGTTCGGGCCACCGGGACGACCACACGGTACCGGCAAGTCCCCTCACCCGAAGACACCGACCCGCGAACCCCGCTGGCCGTGTCGTCAGGGCCGCCAGCACCGGGGCCTCTGGACCAGCCTTCGGCCGGCACGCCGTTGGAGTCGGTAGTGTTCATAGAGAGGACGGGAGGAAGAATGCCGCGCAGAGCACCGGTCGCCGATTGGGCACGCGATTTCGATGTGCTCGCTCCTGAGTACGTGGACGAACCGTTCGGGATCTGGGAGGCACTGCGGGCCACCTGCCCCATCGCCCACACCGACCGGCGGGGCAGCAACTGGCTCCCGACCCGTTACGACGATGTCACCGCGATTGCCCATGACATCGAGCACTTCAGCTCCCGCAAGATCGCGGTCATCCCTTTGGAAGGCGCCGAGCCCGATGACCCGCTCCTCCCCTACGGCCTGCCCCCGATCTCAGCCGACCCGCCGCTGCACACCTGGACCCGGCGGCTCTTGTTGCCGTGGTTCTCGCACCGTCGGGTGGAGGGCTACGAACAGCTGACCCGCGACCTGTGCACGGGGCTCATCGCCGGATTCATCGATCAGGGCCGGGCCGACGCGGCGGCGGGATATGCCCAGCAGATACCCGTCCGGGTGATCGCCCACATCTTGGGCGTCCCGGCCGATCTGTCCGATACCTTCACCGGCTGGGTACGCGACACGCTCGAGTTCGCCGATGACCCCGAACGCCGGCGGCGGGGCAGCGACGCCCTGATCTCCTACTTCAGCGCTGAGGCCGATCGGCGGCAAGCCATACCCGGTGACGATCTGTTGAGCGAGCTGTTGCATGCCGAGGTCGACGGTGTGCCGATCGAGCGGAGCATCGCCCTCGGAGCGGCTGCCCTGGTGCTCATCGCCGGGATCGATACCACCTGGAGTGCGATCGGATCGTCTCTGTGGCATCTTGCGACCCACGAAGAGGACCGCAGGCGCCTTGTCGCCGAGCCGCAACTCATGGCGTTGGCCGTCGAGGAGCTGTTGCGGGCCTACTCACCGGTCACCATGGCCCGAGTGGTGACCGAAGACATCGAGTACGAAGGATGCCCGATGAAGGCCGGCGACAAGGTCCTCATGAATTTCCCCGCGGCCAACCGCGACCCCGAGGTGTTCGAGTCCGCCGACCGGGTCATCTTGGACCGGGCCCACAATCGCCACGTCGCCTTCGGCTCGGGCATCCACCGCTGTGCGGGCTCGAACCTGGCCCGCATGGAGCTCCGCATCGCCCTCGAGGAGTGGCTGGCCGCCATCCCCGAGTTCCGCCTCGCCGACGGCGGTGACGTGACTTGGGCCGGCGGTCAGGTCCGCGGTCCGCGCACCCTTCCGCTGGTGTTCTCGTGAAGATACGGGTCGATGCCGCAAAGTGTCAGGGGCACGCCCGCTGTTACGGGCTGGTGCCCGAATTGTTCGACGTCGACGATTACGGACTCTCGAGCGTGATTGGCGACGGGACGGTGCCGGTCGAACTCGAGGAGCGGGCGAAGTTGGCCATTGCCAACTGCCCCGAATACGCCATCGAGGAGATCGCCGGCTGATCGGACACACCGCCGGTGGCGTCGGTGAGACCTGGCACCCTGGAGGGGTGATCGAGACCCTGCAGACCGGTCGTCTGCTCCTCCGCCCTTTTGTGCCAGACGACCTCGACGCGCTGACCGAGCTGCACGCCGAGGAGTCATTTTGGTGGTATCCCCTCGGGCGGGGCATGACGCCAGCGGAGACCGCCGGTTTCCTGGCCCGGGTCACCCAAGGCTACGAAAGCCATGATCACCCCTCTCTGCACGCGGTGATCGAACGCTCGAGCGGCTCGCTGGTGGGCTGGGCCGGCCTGTCGGTCCCACTTTTTCTGCCCGAGGTGCTCCCAGCCATCGAAGTCGGCTGGCGACTGGGCGAGGCGTTCCGTGGGCTGGGCTACGCGACTGAGGCCGGCGCCGCCGGCCTCAGGTGGGGGTTCAACGAGCTCGGGCTGGACGAGATCGTGAGCATCTACGAGCCCGACAATGTGGCATCAGGCAGGGTCATGGACCGTCTCGGCTTCCCGGCGGGCTCGAAGACGACGCATCCGGGACGGGGGATCCCCCTCGTGGTGCGCACCTTGACCGTCGAGGCCTGGCGGTCGGCGCAGGATCGCTGGCCAGGACCGGCCCGCGCGTGAGGTGGGAGATCCTCGGCGCGGCCGGGGTCTGATGGAACGGCCCGGACCGGTGCCGGCTTCCTCCCTCGCCGCGTCACGCCGAAGTCGGCGCGATGTCGGCGGGTCCGGCACCACACCGGTGATCGCGGCGCTGGGTTCAGATCGCCCATCCGGCGGCGTGGAGCCGCTCGGCCACCAGTCGCAGCCGGACCATCGGTTGGACCAGGGCGATCCGGACGAAACCGGCTCCCGCCTCGCCATAGAGATCGCCGGGGCTGACGAGGACGCCGCCCACCCGGGCCAGATCCTCGGCCATGGCCCAGGCGTCGGGCCACCGGCTCGGGACGGGCACCCACAGGTAGAAGCCACCGGCCGGCAGGTCGACCGGGCAGCCCAGGCTGGTCAGCTGGGCCGCAAAAAACGAGAGTCGTTCGAAGTAACGCGCCCGCTGGGCCTCAACGTGCTCGTCGTCGGCCAAGGCGACGGCGGCGGCGGCTTGCACGGGCCCGGGAACCATCAGTCCGGCGTGCTGTCGCACGTCGCGCAGATAGCTGACGATGTCAGGATCGCCGGCAAAGAACCCGGCTCGCACCCCGGCCATGTTGGAGCGTTTGGAGAGCGAGTGCACCGCCACCACGCCGTGTAGGCCCGTGTTGAGGATCGAGCGGGGCGGGCCGTCCCAGGTGAACTCGGTGTAGCACTCGTCGGAAAAGACCAGCACCCCGTTGCGCGGTCCCCACTGCGCGGCCGCCCCGAGATCGGTCAGGCCGCCCGAGGGGTTGGCGGGCGAGTTGACCCAGAGCAAGAGGGCCCGCTCGGCGTCGGCCGGGTCGATGGCCGAGAGGTTCAAGCCACTGCCATCGGGGGTCGCCGGAGGGACGGCCACGGCCCGGCACTCGCCGAGGGTCGCCCCCATGGCGTAGGTGGGATACGACACCGCCGGGTAGAGGACCGTGTCGCGGATCGGGTCGCGCAGGTGCAGGTAGTGGGCGGTCGACGCCACGAACTCCTTGGTCCCGACGCACGCCGCCACTGCGGCGGGGTCGACGGCCACCTCGAAACGTCGTTGCAGCCAGTCCGCCGCGGCCCGACGGAGTCCCGGACCACCGGCCGAGGCCGGATAGCCGCGCTCGGTGCCCGAGACCGCCAGGGCCCGGATCACCGACAGCGGCGGGGCATCACAGGGCGTCCCGACCGAACAATCGACCACCCCGCCCGAGAGTGCATCGGCCAGCGCTCGCAGGTCGCCCAGGCGGTCGTAGGGGTAGGGCGGGGGTTGAAAGGACCCGGTGACGGTCATACCGGCGCCACCAGATATTCCTTGAAACGAGCCTGACCGGCGTCATCGAGCACCACGTGCACGGTGGCCGATTCATCTCCCGTGCGCTGATCGACCACCTCGCCTTCCCGGTGCACCGCGGCGAGGACGTCGCCGCGGGCCCAGGGGATGACCAGCTCGACGACCCGGTCGGCGTACTGCAGCCGGTCACCGACCGCCCGGATGAACCCGTCCATCCCTTCCCCGGTCTTGGCCGAGATGCACACCGCCCCTTCGATGGTGCCCGCCAGGCGGACCGCCTCGTCGGACCGGTCCGCCTTGTTCACCACCACCAGCTCGGGGACGTCGGTGGCCCCGATCTCGGCCAGCACCGTGCGCACCGCCGTGATCTGACCCTCGGGGTCCGGAGCTGCGCCGTCGACCACGTGGACCACGAGGTCGGACAGCCGCACCGAGTCGAGGGTGGAGCGGAATGCCTCGACCAGTTCGTGAGGCAGCTTGCGCACGAACCCGACGGTGTCGGTGATGAGCAGGGTCTCGCCACCGGGCAGCGAGAACTGCCGGGTGCGGGGGTCGAGGGTGACAAAGAGTCGGTTGGCGGCCGGCACACCGGCGTCGGTGAGACGGTTGAGCAAGGTCGACTTCCCCGCATTGGTGTACCCGACCAACGCCAGCTCGCGGTGGCGCCCCCGCCGCCGGGAGCGACGCTGGACCCCCCGGGTCCGCTCCACCGCCTTGAGTTCGTCCTCCAGGCGATGCATGCGGCGGACCAGGCGGCGCCGATCGACCTCGAGCTGGGTCTCACCCGGTCCCCTCGTTCCGATGCCACCGGCCTGCTGGCTGAGTTCGTGGCCCCGGCCGCGAAGGCGTGGCAGGCGGTAGCGCAACAGTGCCAACTCGACCTGCGCCTTGCCCTCGGGGCTGCGGGCGTTCTGGGCGAAGATGTCGAGGATCACCGCGGTGCGGTCGATGGCTGTGCGGCCGAGGATCTTCTCGAGATTGCGTTGCTGGGCCGGGGAGAGCTCTTCGTCGAAGACCACCGTGTCGGCGTCGACCTCGAGAGAGAGGGCGGCCAGCTCTTCGGCCTTGCCCCGTCCGACATAGGTGGCCGGGTCGGGGCGATCCCGACGCTGGACGATGCGTCCCGCCACGTCGGCCCCGGCCGTATCGACCAGCAGGGCGAGCTCGTCGAGGGCGGCCTCGACCACCTCGGGGTCGGTGCCCGTCAGGACGACGCCGACGAGGATGATGCGCTCTCGGAACGTCCGGTCGATCAGGGTGCCCGGCACGTACGTCACGGGGTGACCACCAGCAGGGCGAGGTCGACAACCACGTCGGCCACCTTGCGGACCGGACCGGCCAGGGCCACCGGGTCGCCGTCTTTGCGCCCGAGGGTCACGTCGAGAGGTCCGCCGGGGTTGTGGACCCGCACGATGTCACCGACGAGTCCCCAGCTCCGGGCGGCCGCCGCCGCCGCACAGCTACCGGTGCCACAGGCGAGCGTCTCGCCGACGCCGCGTTCCCATACCCGGAGCACCAGCTCGTCGGGCTCGGGTCCAAGGGCGATGAACTCGACGTTGATGCCGTCGGGGTGGACCGCCTCGAGGCGCGGCCCGATCACGGCCACGTCCACCTCGGCGGGATCGGGACCGAACAACACGAGGTGGGGGTTGCCCACGTCGACCTGGCGGGCCCGCCGGTCGCCGAACTGTTGGGGCTGGTCCGCCCCGAGCGTGACCTCCCCCATGTCCACGCTGGCCCGGTCGGTCCCGGTCGAGCCGAGCTCGTAGTCGACCGTCTTGACCCCCGCCGCCGTCGCCACGGTGAAACGGGGGGGGGTCACCAACCCGGCGAGAACAGCAGCCTGGGCCAGGCACCGCATCCCGTTGCCACTCATCTCGGCCTCACGACCGTCCGCGTTGCGCAGCACCATGGACAGGTCGGCCCCGCCGCTCCCCGGGCCGACCGTGATAACCCCGTCGGCCCCGATGCCCCGGTGGCGATCACAAAGGATCCGCACCTGGGCATCGTCGAGCGGGGCGCGTCCGTCAGGGGCGACCACCACGAGGAAGTCGTTCCCTGCGCCCTCGTGCTTGGAGAGGGCGAGCCGTGAGCCGTTCGCCTGGACCACCCCTCCATTCTCGCACTTCGTGCCCCGATCCCCTGCGCCTCGGACGCTCAAAGCGCCCCGAGAACCAGATCGACGGGGTGCTCGGTGGGCCCGAGCCAACGCACCCGGGGATCCCGGCGGAACCAGGCCCATTGCCGCCGGGCGAAGCTGCGGGTCCGCCGGACGGCCTCGGCCACGCAATCGTCGAGGGGAATCCCCTCTTCTACGTGGGCCAGCAGCTCCTTGTAGCCGAGGGCCTGACGGGCCGTGCGGGAAAGTCCAGCTGGGCGCCCCGAGAGGGCCCGCACCTCGTCGACCAGGCCCTCGTCCAGCCATCGGTCGAAGCGCTCGGCGATCCGCGGGTCGACGACTGCGGGGTCAAAGGGCAGGCCCACCAGTGCGAAACGGGTCGCCGGGTAGGCCCCGAGGCCAGGACCGAACGAAGAGAACGGCGACCCCGAGCCGATGGTCACCTCGAGTGCCCGGACGATGCGCCGCCGGTTGGTGGGCGTCGTGCGGGAGGCGGCGAGCGGATCGAGACCCGAAAGTCGGTCATAGAGCAGGGCGACCCCCCCGGGGTCCTGGGCCTCGCGCTCGAGCTCGGTCGCCACCTCGGGCCACCGGCCGGGCAAGGTGAGGTCGTCGACCACCGCCCGCAGGTACAGACCGGTGCCCCCGACCAACAGGGCCCGGTGCCCGCGGGCCGCAATCTTACCGAGCGCGTCGCGGGCAGCCCGCTGGAACTCGGACACCGTGAACTCCTCGGACGGGTCGACGAGGTCGATCAGGTGATGACGCACCTCGGCTTGGACGGCCAGTGACGGTTTGGCCGTCGCGATGTCCATCGTCTTGTAGACGCACATCGAATCGATCGAGACGATCTCGACGTCGCCCATACGGCGGGCCACCGCCAGGGCCACCGCCGACTTCCCCGAGGCCGTGCTCCCGACCAGGGCGACGGGTGCCGCCGGTGACCCGGGTTCTTCGGGCACCGCTCGGCTCGCCGTCAGCCTGCAGCCACCGGGATACGGGTTCGGTGACGGGGCCGGGCGGTCACCCGATCGAAGATGCCCACCAGGTGGTGGGGGGCCGCCCCGGTGACCTGCACCTCGGCGAAGGATCCCGGGCCCGGGCCGCCGTCAGCAGCCGGAGCGAAGTGGACCAGCTTGCCCTGGCCGGTTCGGCCGGTCAGCACCGAGGCGACCCGTCGGCTCGGACCTTCGACCAACACCTCTTCGGTGCGCCCCACCCGGGCGCGGTGGCGCAGCAGGGCCGAGCGCTGGACGACCGCATCCAAGCGTTCGAACCGTTCGGCCACCACCTCGGGGGCGATGAATCGATCCGCCATGTTGGCCGCCCGGGTTCCGGGGCGTGGGGAGAAGATGAAGGTGTAGGCGCTGTCGTAGGCCGCCTCGGCCACGACGGCCAGTGTGGCGTCGAAATCCTCGTCGGACTCTCCGGGGAAACCAACGATGATGTCGGTGGTGACGGCCAGATCGGGAACGGACCGGCGGGCGGCGGCCAGGCGGTCGAGGTAGCGCTGCGCGCTGTAGCCGCGGCGCATGGCGGCGAGCACTGCGTTGCTGCCGGACTGGAGGGGCAGGTGCAGCTGGTTGCACACGGCCGGGGTCTCCGCCATCGCGGCAATGGTCTCGGGCCGCAGGTCCTTCGGGTGCGGGCTGGTGAAGCGGACCCGCCGGATGCCCTCGACCGAGCCGACCGCCCGGAGGAGCTCGGCGAAGAGCGGCCGACGCCGGGTCAGGTCGCGGCCATACGAGTTGACGTTCTGACCCAGGAGGGTCACCTCGACGACTCCCCGATCGGCAAGCATTGCCACCTCGGCCACAATCTCGCTCACCGGACGACTGGCCTCGGGGCCTCGCACCGACGGCACGATGCAAAAGGCGCACGAGTTGTCACACCCCGTCTGGATGGTGACCCAGGCCGCGTAGGGAAGCTCACGTACCGCGGTCAACGCTGGGACGTGGTCGGCCCCGGACTCGGGGTCCGGCCCGTCGAGGATCTCCACCTGGGGACCCTCGAGAGCCGCCCGGCGCAACAGTGCGGGGGCCGCAGCCAGGTTGTGGGTCCCGAACACCACGTCGACGTGCCCGGCCTTCTGGCGCACCAGCTCGCGGTCTTTTTGGGCCAGGCAGCCGCCGACCGCGATCTGCATACCGGGTTTGGCGTCCTGGAGGGATTTGAGGTGGCCGAGGTGGCCGTAGAGCTTGTTATCGGCGTTCTCTCGGATGCAGCACGTGTTGAGCACGACCACGTCCGCTTCGGTGAGGTCGTCGGTGGGTTCCATGCCGTCGGCGGCCAGCAGGCCGGCCAGACGCTCCGAATCGTGCTCGTTCATCTGGCACCCAAAGGTGCGGATGACGAACTTGCGGGTCATAGACGCAGTGTACGCCCGGGCGCGGACGCCCAGCACCGGCTCAATTGTCCGAATCGAAGTCGAAGAGCTGGGCGTCGGGCTCAGCGACCGGTGCCACCGACCGCCCGGCATCGGCGCCAAAAGACTCGTGCCAGGCGCCCGGCTCTCCGTCGTCGACCGCTGGCAGTCTCGCGGCGTCACCGGTGACAAGGCCACGCAGGTCGGCGTGCAGCACGATCACGTTGCCGGGGACATCGGCCAGAGTGAGCGCATCGGTCGCCGCCGCCCGGACCCTCGGCGCGTCGTGGTCGAGGGTGATGGCGAGCAAGCTCGGACCCGATCCCGACCAGCAGACGGCCAGGGCGCCCCCTTCTTGCATCCCGTCGAGGATTCGCTGGGCCTCGGGAAACAGAAAGCCCCGGTAATTCTGATGAAGGCGGTCCTCGGCGGCCTCTTTGATCAACAACCGATGGTCGGCCAGGCCAGCCAACAACAGGCCCATCCGTCCGAGGTTGAAGGCGGCGTCCTCTCGGGAGACCTGGGGGGGAAGCGCCTGGCGAGCCTTGTTCGTCGGGA
The DNA here is from genome assembly GCA_003161575.1 of Acidimicrobiaceae bacterium. GTDB lineage: Bacteria > Actinomycetota > Acidimicrobiia > Acidimicrobiales > RAAP-2 > PALSA-457. The sequence goes on from PMOE01000052.1 coordinate 27,397, forward strand.
GCGTGCGGTCGGGAACAGCGACGACGAAGACCAGCGCCGGGTCGAGGGTGAGACGGACCGCCCGCACCGCTCCTTGTACCGTGCTCGCCACCACCAGACCCCCGACCGCACTGGCCGCGGCGTTCTCTGGATGCCCGTCCACCCGGGCGGCGACGACGAGAGGGTCCGGCGACCCGGCGGCCGCTGCCGCGGCGGCGGCGAGCGCGGCCGAAGATCCGAGCCCCCGAGCGACGGGGATCTGGGACCGCACCGTAATGGCCAGCCGATCGTGGCCGGCCACGTCGATGGCCACCCGGGCCGCCAGATGGCCGGCATCGTCGGATATCCCCGCGCCTTCACCTTCGCTGCGAACGATCAACCGGGAGGCCGGTTCGACCTCCACTTCGACGTAGCGGTCGACCGCCAGGGCCAGAGCGTCGAACCCCGGACCCAGGTTCGCCGCCGATGCAGGAGCCCGGGCGCGCACAGACTCAGAATAGGCGTTGGAACAGGGACGGCGGAGGGAGAGGCACGCTCGTGCGGACCAGGGCGGTGACCCGTTGGGTGCCGAGGCCGTAGGTGATATCGCCGATGGCGGCGGCGGCCGCCGTCCCCGCCCGGGGGTGATTCGTCACGACCATGGTGGTGTGTACCGAGTCGCCCGGCCAGGCCAGCATCGAACCGGTCGCCGCGGTCACCGCGGGGGCGCTGTGGCCGAGCACACTGACCGACCCCACGTGTTGGCCCGCAGGTGGGAGCGGCATCGTTACGATGTGGGTCGCGGCCGCCGCGGCGATGTTGTACGCCAATTGGCCGGCCGACTGTAGGACGTTGGGGCCCTGTTGGTTGGTCACCGCGCCAAGCACGATCACCGGCGTGGTCCCGACGGTGGCCTTGAGGGCCAGCACGTCACAACCGCCCGCCGCAGTCGTGAACCCCGATTTCACGCCGACGGCGTTGGGAAGGGTGCCGACCTCGCCGACCAACCCGGGGGTGTAGCTCGAGATGAGGCCGGCCAGGGGAAGCGTCACCGAGGACATCTGGACGATCTGGGCGAAGACGGGGAAAGACATGTCGACCGAGGCAACCTTGAGCAGGTCGGCCGGGGTCGACATGGACCCGGGGTCAAAGCCGCTCGGGTCGGCATAGCGGGTCTGGGTCATGCCCAGCTGCGCCGCCATGGCATTCATCTTGGCGACGAAGGCCGGCACGCTGCCGGCGTCCCAACTCCCGAGGGTCAGGGCCAGGTTGTTGGCCGAATGGATCAACATGCCCTCGAGCAGTTGCTTCTCCGTCAGGACCTCGCCCGGTTGCACCTCGACGTTCGCCTGGTCGCTCACGGTGTCGTCGGCGAAATACCCGGCATCGACGGCGGTCATCGTGATGTTCGGGCCGCTCGTACCCGGAGCAATCGGGTGGTCGCGCAAGATGAGATAGCCGGTCATCAGTTTGGTCAGGCTGGCGACGGGCATCGACTGTTCGGGTCCGGACTGGGCTGCGTACCCGAGTGCGGGGATGGCCACCGCCGATTGACCGGTGGGCGTCCACGGGAGGGAGGCGGCGATGGCCGGCTGGGCCGGTGGTCCGCTCACGGTGCGCACCGAGCTCAGATCCACGTGCACCACCGAGGTCGGTGGCGGCGCCGCCATGCGGGCATGCACCCACGCGCCGAGCGCGACCACCAACGCCACGACCACGATGATGGCCGCCCATACCCGGAGTCGGTGCCCGAGCGGGGAAGGCGCTTCGAGGCGGGCCAGGCGCAGCTCGGATCGTGTGGCCCCCCGAGCAGGGGCCACGGTGTCCTCGGCCGGTGGCGGGCACCCGGTCCCAGACGGGGGACCCTCATTCCTTTCGACTGGACCTCCCAACTCGGTTTCCACGGTCGCCGGCTCCGGGCGGGTCTGCGGACCGCTCGGAGGTCCAACCGATTGGGTATCGATCTTGATGGTGCGACGGGGCGCACTCGGCGGCGGCCGTTGCGGACGGCGCATGGGAGGTGCCGGCGTGGTGCCCGACACCCGGACGGGCTGCGTCGAGCGCGGGAGCGGGCCCGGAACATCGGGCGGGCGTGAAGAATCTGGCACAGTTCGTCTGTCGTTCGGCTAGGGGGTCCGGCTGTCCAGCTCGTCGGGGGTCATCAGCACGGCTCGCACCTTCGATCCCTCAGACGGCCCGACCACTCCGCCCCGCTCGAGGAGGTCCATCAGCCGACCGGCTCGGGCGAACCCGACCCGAAGCTTGCGCTGCAGCATCGACGTCGAGCCCAGCTGGGACCGAACGACGAGCTCCATGGCTTGGGAGAGGAGCTCGTCGTCATCGTCCCCGCCCGACATGGCCCCCCCGCTTTTGTCCTGCACTCCTTCGATGCCGACCGCCACTTCGGCTGTTCCGCCCTGGCGTCGCCAAAAACCCACAACTTCGCGCACTTCTGCCTCAGAGACCCACGGGCCCTGGATGCGGCGGGGGATGCTCGACGACGCGGTCAACAACAGCATGTCCCCCTTGCCGATCAGACGTTCGGCCCCGGGCTGGTCGAGGATGACCCGGCTGTCGGCCAGCGAGGAGACCGAGAAGGCGAGACGGCTCGGGACGTTGGCCTTGATCACCCCGGTGATCACGTCAACCGACGGCCGCTGGGTGGCGAGCACCAGGTGGATCCCGACGGCCCGGGCCATCTGGGCGATGCGGCACACCGAGTCCTCCACGTCACGGGCCGCCACCATCATGAGGTCGTTCAGTTCGTCGACCACCACCAAAATGAAGGGCAGCCGCTCGGGCATGGGGTTCTCGTCTTCATCGCCGTCCTCTTCGGTCCCGACGACGGCTTCTTTTTCGTCGGCGCCATTGTGGGCGGCCGCTTTGGCCCGGGCCGCCACCTCGGCCACCTGGCTGCGCACCGAGGGCCCCCCGATCGGTCCGAGTGCGCCATCGTCGAACGCCTCGTTGTAGCCGGTGATGTCGCGCATCCCGTACTCGGCCAACAGGTCGTACCGGCGTTCCATCTCCTTGACGGCCCAGGCGAGCGCGTTGGCCGCCTTCTTCGGGTCGACCACCACCTGGGTCAGCAGGTGTGGGAGCCCGTTGTAGTGTCCGAGCTCGACCCGTTTGGGGTCGACCAAGATCAGTCTGACCTGGTCTGGCGTCGCCCGCATAAGGACCGACGTGATCAACGAGTTGATGCACGACGACTTCCCCGCGCCAGTTGCCCCCGAGATGAGGACATGGGGCATGTCGGACAGGTTCACCATGACCGCTCGGCCAGCGATGTCCCGGCCGAGCGCGACCTCGAGCGGATGTTCGGCCGCCGAGGCCTCCGGTGACGAGAGGATGTCGCCGAGCGACACCAGCTGCCGCTGGCGATTGGGGACCTCGATCCCGATCGCCGACTTGCCCGGGATCGGAGCGAGAATGCGGACGTCGGGTGACGCCATGGCATAGGCGATGTCCTTGGAGAGGCTCGTGACCCTCGCCACCTTCACCCCCGCTCCGAGCTCGAGCTCGAAGCGGGTCACCGTGGGGCCGACCGTCCGCCCGACCAGGCGCGTCTCCACTCCGTGGGCTCCCAAGGAGGCCACCAGTGCTTCTCCGGCCAGGTCGAGCTGGCGCTCGTCTTGTCGCTGTTCGCGCGAGCGCTTGAGCAGGCTCAGCTCGGGAAGGTGCCACTCGGTGGACGCGGCATCGGCCTTGGCGGCGCGCCCCGAGGCCTTCGCCGACACTTTGGGCTTGACCGCAGGGGTTGTGACAACGGGGACCTCGCCGGTATCGGCGAGCGCCGAAGGATCGCCCAACGGATCGCCGTCGGGTGCGGCCACCTCGCTGCTCACCCACCGGGGCTCCTCGGGCATCGTCGGCGCCACCACCGCGGTGACCGGTTCGTGGCCTCCGAGGGAGTCCAGCCCGATCTTGCCGCCGGCCCACCACGAGCCCAGCGTGCGCCCGACGGTGGCCGCGACGGTCGCTGCGCCCTCGGCCAGAGTCTTGAGCGACGTGCCGGTCGACAACACGATCCCGACGAAGGCCACCGCCACGAGGATGACGACCGCTCCGGCGGTCCCAAGACCGAGCTCTAAGGGCCGGCCGGCCGCCGCCCCGACCCAGCCGCCCGCCCCCCGCAGATCGGCGATCGACGCGGAGAGCGTCGGCGAGCCCCCGGCCAGTTCGGCCAGACCCGACACCGCGAGCAGCCCGAGAACGGCGCCGATCCCCGTGCGCAGTGGGTCCGGACGGCGGCGTCCAGCGATGATCAGCACCCCGGCGCCGATGCACACCGGCGGGAGGATGTACCGGGTCCACCCAATGACCGCGCCGAGGGCCCGATCGACGCCGCCGCCGACCCAACCGGCTGCGCCGCCGTAGAGGGAGAGGGACAAGAGGACGCCCACGGTGACGAGCCCGATGGCCCAGAGGTCGGCCGCATGGTCGGCAAAAATGCCGACGGTGTCCTGGGATTTCGGCGGGGGGCGACGCGACGAGCCCTTGGCCCGCGCCGACGCTCCCCTCGATGAGTGTGCCGACCGAGCCGGGGGTCGGCTCGTCGCCGGTCGGCGCTTGGTCGTGACCACAGTGAGATCAAGGCTACAGGCGCACTGTGACGGTTCGGGGGACGCCCTCAGGCACGAATTTCCTCGACCCGCCCCGAATCCGGCCGAGCGTGCCCGCTGCTCGCGATGACGCCAGGAGCGGACGGCGCCCGCCGGAACTCGCGCCCGAGACGCGGCGCCGCCCCGACACCGACGCCACAGTTGGCGGGCGTAGCTGGCTGGGCCGGCCGCAGCCCCTCCCCCTTCAATAGCGAACGTATGTTCGCTATACTGGGCCAGTGGTCACCGACGCCCGCAATGCCCTTCGATGGAAGCTCGCCGAAGAGGACGACTCGACCGTCTTGTTCCCCGACGAGACGGCCATGCAACGCCATATCGGGACGGGCGAGTACCAGGGCATGGAGTTTCTCCACGTCAACGCCCGCTCGATCATCAACGGCGTCCCGGCCTCGAGCAACATGCCGTTCCGCTACTCGATCAATGCCTATCGGGGGTGCTCTCACGCGTGCGTCTATTGCTTCGCCCGACCGACCCATGACTACCTCGGCCTCGGTATCGGGAGGGATTTCGAGACCAAGATCGTGGTGAAGATCAACGCGGTGGAACGTCTGGCGGCCGAGCTCCGCTCCCCCAAATGGGCGGGCGACCACATCGCCATGGGAACCAACACCGACCCGTACCAATCGGCGGAAGGGAAGTACCACCTGACCAAAGGCATCATCGGCATACTGAGCGACGCACGGAACCCCTTCAGCATCCTCACCAAGTCCACCCTCGTGCTCCGTGACCTCAAGGCCCTGGCGAAAGCGGCAACCCGCACCTCGGTCCACCTCAACTTCTCGATCGGCACCCTCGACCGCCAGGTCTGGAAGCTGACCGAACCGGGTACTCCGCCGCCCGATAAGCGGGTCGACGCCGTCCGGCGGCTCAACGACGCCGGCATCCCATGCGGAGTGCTCATCGCCCCGGTATTGCCCGGACTCTCCGACGGTGAAGAACAGGTCCGCCAGGTGGCCGAGGCCTGCCTCGCTGCCGGCGCCGTCTCTATCTCGGCGACCGGGCTCCACCTTCGACCCGGGGTGCGCGAGCACTACATGGCCTGGCTGACCCGGGAACGACCCGACCTCGTGGCTCTCTACGAGCAGCGTTTCATTCGGGGCTCCTATCAGCCCAAAGCCGAACAGGCTCGGCTGAGCGCCATCGTGTCCGCCGTGTTGAAGGCATCCCGAGGTGTCTCCTACGAGCGCAAGGACCCGAGGGGCTTCGTCGACACCTTCGAGACGGGGCACCCGGTCTCGGACGGGACCGACCACGCCGCCTCGCACCCGGCCGCCGACTCGGGCATTCCGACCCGGAGCGAGCAGCTGCGCCTCCTGTGAGCCGTCCGACAGGCGCCCGATCGGGGGTCATCGCTGTGCGCCTGCGGTCTTTTGTGCCAGCGGGTCCCACCCGGTTCGAAGTCCGCCAGCAGCTAGCCTCATGAGGCCCGACGCCCGATTGCCGACGTCAGCAGAGCGGAGACGCCGTGGAAGCCACACGAGTGGAGGTCGCAGCGACTCGGACACTGCCGAGGTGGTCGGGCCCGGTTTCCGTCGGGATCGGCGCGCTGGCCGCCTGCACAGCTGCCGCGGTGATCGACCCCTATCGCGGGCAGGGGGTCCCGTGCCCTTTCCATATGGTCACCGGGTTGTGGTGCCCAGTCTGCGGATCCACCCGGGCGCTGCACTCCCTCTTGCGTGGCGACCTACAGACGGCGTTTTCCCGCAACCCTCTGCTGATCGTGCTCCTCCCACTGCTCGCAGTGTCCTGGGCTGCTTGGATGAGCGATGCGGTGGGCGGCCCCCGGCTGTGGCGGCTGCCCCGAAACCGTTGGGTTCTGGTCACCCTCTTGGTGGTCGTCGGGCTCTTTTGGATCGCCCGCAACTTGCCCTTCGCTCCATTGCGGGTACTCGGCCCCTGAGCCAGCGGGTCATCACGGTGGCGGTCATCGAACCAGCGTTGTCACGGGGGTACTCGCCAGTGCGCCAAACTGCACGCCGATGAACGGCGCGCACCCCACCCAGCGGCACGCTCCCGAGTGGGTGATCCTGGCCATCGCGTGCGTCGCCCAGTTCATGGTGGTCCTCGACGTCTCCATCGTCAACGTCGCTCTTCCTTCCATCGGGCGCGAGCTGCACTACAGCGCCACCGGGCTCCAATGGGTGGTCAATGCCTACGTCTTGACATTCGCCGGGTTCTTGTTGCTCGGGGGTCGCGCGGCCGACATCTTCGGACGCCGTCGGATCTACCTCTTCGGCATGGCGTTGTTCGTCGGCGCGAGCCTCGTCGGTGGCTTCGCCCAGAACTCGGCATGGCTCACCGCAGCCCGGGCCGCTCAAGGCATCGGCGGAGCGTTCTTGTCCCCGGCCACTCTGACCATCATCGTGACCACCTTCCACGGCGCCCGGCTCCCAAAGGCGCTCGGGGCCTGGAGCGCGGTGGCGGGTGCCGGCGGTGCCGTCGGTTCGATCCTCGGCGGCGTCCTCACCGCAGAGCTCAGTTGGCGGTGGGTCCTCTTCGTCAACGTTCCGATCGGGGCCGCGGCGATCGGGGCCGCCCTCATCTACCTACCCGAGCTCCGGCGAACCGGGGAGAAGCCACGTTTGGATGTGGCCGGTGCCATCACGGTGACCGCTGGCCTCGCCCTGCTGGCCTACGCCATCGTCGGCACCGACGTCTACCCCTGGGTTTCGACACGCACGCTGAGCATCCTTGCGATCTCGATTGTCCTATTGGCCGCGTTCCTCTACATCCAAGTCAGGGTGGCTTCTCATCCGCTGGTGCCCCTGCGCCTGTTCCGCTCCCGATCGGTGTCGGGGTCGAACATCGTCATGTTCTTGGTGGGCGCCGCCTTCTTCTCCATGTGGTACTTCCTCTCGCTGTATATGCAAAACGTCCTGGGCTTCGGTGCGCTGCGGGCCGGGATGGCGTTCGTACCCATGGCCCTCGCCATCATCATCGGAGCCCAGCTCAGCTCTCGGATCCTGGCTAAAACCGGTGTGCGACCTCTCTTGTTCGTCGGCACCGCCGTGGCGACGCTCGGGTTCGTCTGGCTGTCCCAGATCCAGGCCGCCAGCAGCTACTGGACGGCGGTCTTTGGCCCCGGGAGCGCCATCGCGCTGGCTCTCGGGATCCTCTTTACCCCACTCGCTCACGCGGCCACCGCCGGAGTGGACCAGCTCGAGGCCGGCCTGGCTTCGGGTGTGCTCAATACGTCGCGCCAAGTGGGCGGTTCGATCGGCTTGGCCGCGCTGGCCACCGTGGCCACCGACCGGACGACTGAGGTGCTCGCCCACGCCAACAGCGGCCTCGACACCGCGCTGGCCGATGGATATTCGCGGGCCTTCGAGGTGGCCGCCGCCCTCACCGCCGTGGCCTTCGTGGGCGCCTTCATCGTCCCCCGTCTGGGCCGTTCGACAACCACGGTGACCGCGGTCCCCCCCGACACCGCCCGCCTCGGGGCCCAACCGGCGGAGGGATAGTGGTCGGGGCGGACAAAGGAGGAGCTGCCGGGGACGAGCCGGTCGACGTGCGAGGGGGCGTTCTCGACACCTCAGCCCTCCTGAACCGCCTCCCCGGGGTCTCGCACTTTGAGCTCGAAGTTGTCGACGCGGTGCCCGTCACCCCGATCATGCGGCGCATCCGTTGCACCGCCTCCAACCTCAGCGATCTCGTCTACCAGCCTGGTCAGGATCTGATGCTCGCCGTGCCGGCCGACGGGGTCGCCTTCCGGCGGCGCTACACCATCCGCCGGATTGATCGAACGGCCGGCACGCTCGACCTGGAGATGGTGGTCCACGGGGATGGACCTGGCGCCCGCTGGGCCGCGGGGGCCCGAGAGGGCGACCGCATCGAAGCGATCGGACCACGGGGCAAGATCGGTCTCGACCCGCAGGCGGCATGGCACCTGTTCGCGGCCGACGAATCGGGCATCCCTGGCACCTTTGCCATGATCGAAGCCCTCGCATCCGGGGCAACGGCGATCGCCCTCCTCGAAGTTGCCGGTCCGGAAGAAGAGCAGGTGCTGATCGTGAACCCCGGGGTCACCGTGCGAATCGAGTGGCTCGGGCGCCAAGGTGTCGAGCCCGGGCGCAGCACCGTGATGATTGACGCGACGAGGGAGGTCGAGCTTCCTCACGGTTACGGCCACAGCTACCTGGCTGGAGAGCTAAAAGTCGTCGCTGGCATGCGCACGACACTGAGCGAACGGGATCTGGCGCCTGAACAGATATCCGCCAAGCCCTACTGGCGATCGGGCGTGGCCAACGCGGCCCACGGCGAACCCGATCGGGATTGACGCGACCCGGCGAACACCGACGGCCATGAGGTGACATAACGCGCCACCCCGACAGGCAGTAAGGCCAGCCGTTCGCACGGCGAGGTCGACGAACCGTCTCGGAGACGTCATCGGTGCGCCAACGATCGGCAGAACCCGATCATTTGCGCGCTTGGTTCCGCGCCAGCCCGATTCTTCGGCTTCGGGCGAGCGTTGAGTGAGCCAGAGAAGGCGGCCCGGCTCCGGCCGTGTCGGCGTGAGTTGCATGATCGGTTCAACACACCGCACCGGTCACATTGCCGGATCATCGGGCCGCACCTCCCCGTCGTGGCTCAACGGGTGAGCGCCTCCCGAGCCTCCCGAACGGCGTAATAGAGGAGCACGTAGCCGGCCGCAGGATCAGCCCACCACCAGCCGAGGGAGGCATTCAACACCAAGCCCACGAGGACCGCGATGGCGAGGATGCCATCGATTGCCGTGATGCGACCCTCGGCCCGGAGCACTGGGTTCTCCAAGGCCGCACCGGTCCTGGCCTTCCCAGCGGCGAGAGCAAACATCGCTCCGGCCGTGGCTCCGGTCCAGACGATCCCCAACACGCTGTGACGCGGGTGGAAACCGAGCACGAGCACCACTGTGCTCTGGATCGCCAGATATCCAGACAGGGCGACAAAGGCCACGCCAATCAGCCGCATGGCTCGACGCTGCCGCTGGTGGCCTACATCGGCGAGTTCCCAGAGCACGACCGTCGACGCCCCGATTTCGATGAGGCTGTCCAAGCCGAAGCCGGCCAACGCAACCGAGCGGGCCTCAATGGCTGCGATCGCCAAGATGACAACGCCAACCACGTTCCAGCCCAACGTCGCCAGTTCGAGACGCCGTCCATGAGCGAGCAGACGTGTCTGCACGTCTCGGTCAGACCCGCTCGTCACGTGGCCAGTGTTGCAGAACAGCCACGTTCCGAATCTACGGTGCGGGGAGGAGCCATCCGAATGGCGTTGCCACTGGGCAACCCAACCCTGGGTGTTGCCCCAGCGCGGCGGCAGCACAAATTCTCAGGCATGCTGCTTCGTGTGAGCCACCCCGGTCCGCAGAGCGAGCACTCGCCCTTCGGCGCGGAGCCCAACGACGGCGTCCCGCCGCGCCGCGGGCGCCACCTCGGGTGGCTGCTGGCAGGTGTCGGTGCCGCCGGGTTGGTGGTGGCCTTCGCGACGAATCCGTCTGACGCCAGGGCCGCAGCTTCTCAGGACTGGTCCCCGTTCGTGCTCGTCACCGGGCTGTTGCTCATTGGCCTCGTGGCCGACGCCGATGGGCTGTTCGCCGCCGCCGGGCACCAGTTGGCCCGGACGGCCAGGAACGGGCGCCTCCTGTTCATGGGCGCCACCGTCATGGTGAGCGTCGTGACCGCCGTGTTGAATCTGGACACATCGGTGGCGTTTCTCACTCCGGTGCTGGTGTACACGGCCCGGAGCCGGGGCGCCGGTGAGGCCCCGCTCCTTTACGGCTGCCTCCTCCTCTCCAACGCCGGGTCGTTGTTCCTGCCCGGCTCGAATCTGACGAACCTGATCGTCCTCGGTCACCTCCACCTGAGCGGCGCAGAGTTCCTGGCACACATGTGGGCACCGGCGCTGGCCGCGCTGGTTGTAACCGCGGGGGTGGTAGCCGGCGTCGAGCACCGCGCATTGCGAGTGGGCTCAGCGGATCTGGAGCGACCCGAACGACCCGTGCTCGGCCTTGGGCTGGTGGCTGTCGCGGTCGCCGCGGTGTTCGTGGTGGTCCTGCACTCCCCGGCTCTCCCAGTGGCGGTCGTAGGTGTGGTGGCCATCGGGATCCGACTCGCCGGCGGCAAACATGAGCCTTGGCGCGTGATCGAGGTGATCGGCGTGCCAGTCCTCGTCGGCCTGTTCGGCGTAGCCGTGGCGCTTGGCACCTTGGGTCGGGTTTGGTCGGGACCGGCCACATTGTTGGCGCACCTCGATTTGTGGGGAACGGCGGCCGTCGCGGCCGTTGCCTCGGTGCTGGTCAACAACCTCCCCGCGGCGTCGCTGCTCGCCGCCCACGCCCCCGACCATCCCTTCGCGCTGTTGATCGGGCTCAACCTCGGCCCAAACCTGTTCGTGACGGGATCACTCGCCTGGTTGTTGTGGCTGCGGGCGGCGCGGAACGCAGGCGCGCAGCCGTCGATCGCCAAGGCAAGCCGCCTCGGAGCGATCACGGTTCCGCTCTCTTTGGCTGCTGCGCTCTGTGTGCTGGCCCTGGCGAATTCCCGGTGAAGAGAGGATTACGCGATCGGCGCTCATTGGTGCGAGGGCATCACCGGGTCCCGATTGGGCAAACCGTCTCGCGTGCTCGGGCGCTGGGCTGATGGACGCCGACCCGGAATCTCATATGGCGGCTGGCAATTCGTTTCCGGTACCGGACCCCGGGGCTCCTCAGCCGATCCGAAAAGATCAGTTCATCTGGTGCCGTCGGTGCCGGATCTGCCCGTAATCCGGGGGGTCCAACATGGAATTCGCAGTCGCACACCGGCGGTCGACGAGGAGCGCGAGGGTGGGACCCGGAGTCGAATGACCGTGCTACGACGTCTGCAATGAGCCGCGGTCGCGTTCAGCATCCTTATGGGAGACCGACAGGTAGACCACGAAGCCGACGATCAATACCGCTAGGACGGCGCTGACCAAGCCATCACCGAGCGCGAGTCCGCCCACCCTGTGTGACTTGCCCATCCAGTCCGCAAAGGAGGCGCCGAGCGGCCGGGTGACGATGTAGGCGAACCAAAAAGCGAAGATTTCGTTGAAGCCGAGCCACCGATAGCCCACAGCCGGGACGGCGATTAGGACGGCAAACAACACACCAGAGGTCAAATAGCCCAAGCCCAAGGTTGTGGCGGTCAGGTCACCAGCGGCCGTGCCGAGCGCGAACGTTGCCATAACTGTGGCCCAATAGAACGCCTCACGGCGAGGAGTGTCGATGCTGTGGATCGAGAGAGTCTTCTCACTTGCGTGCCACGCCACGAAGACGACCGTAAGCACGACGGCAAAGAGCGCAGTTGACACTGCGTAAGGGACGCCGAACTTTATGTGCAACACGTCGGCGGCCATCGTTCCGAACACGGCGACCATGACAACGGCCAACCAGTAGATCCATGGCACATATCGGCGAGCCCGGAACTGCAGCACGAGTGCGGCCGCCAGAACAATGCCGGCGAATCCTACTGCAATGACCGGATCGAATCGGTGGACGAGGTAGTCCGAAGTTGCTTCGCCCATCGCGGTTGTCAACAACTTCACGATCCAGAAATAGACGGTGATTTCCGGAACCTTTCTCATGGCTCGCGAGGTCCGATGGGCACCTCGCTCACCGTTGGGCGAACGCGGATAGCCAGTGGCTGAATCGGTCGGGTCTGCGGACTCGGAATCAGTGATCGGCTCGGGTTCACCCACATCTGAATTCTCCACATAGCTCCGGGTTGGGTCAAAGTCGCTGGTTGGGGGGAATCAAAAGGGGGGACTGTCACCCAACAATCGGCACGGCAGGTCGGGACCGGGGCTGCCCACTAATCTCCGGCCGAGCATGGTATGCGGTCATCGCGCGCCGGGCGCGGTGCCGCGATGGAGTCCATGAAATAACAGAGAGGCCCGCCACGGGTGGCTCACGCCTTCTGAGCTGCCGTTGCCGTTGTTGGGGCCCCACGGACCCGATCACGACGCCGTTACCGCGGCGGAGCCAGTACCCGGCGCTGCCGCAGGGTCCATGCCGACGACCGTTTGGGCAAAGCCAGGCGGCGAACCTGCAAGCAGATCACCCGCAAGGTTGCCATCGCCGACCCTGGGGATGACACTACTGGGGTGACGTTCTGAAGGTGTTGTCAGCGCTTTCGGGATTGACACAGAGGGATCGACCTATGCCGGCACGTCGCGCGGGCGCCGGTTTTTGGTGAAGGAGGCTCACGATGCCTGACGAAAGGGAGATCGCCCAGGCAGTCGACCAAGTCCTCGACCCCGTCCTCGGGCGGGAGGTCCGCCGAGCACGAAATATCCGACTCAAGGGTGGGTTCGCTCGGTTGGGTGTCCTGCTAATCCCGTTGTTGCTCATCTTCGCGAGAAGTCCTGCCGTCCTCCCGCTGCTGTGCTTCTTCTTCGTCATCGGGACGCTCTGCATCTTCGGACCCGAGGCCCGGACCTCCGGGCGGATCAACCGGACACGAAACCCGGGGAGCTGATCGCCGGGCCTCGGGCGGTCGGTTGTTTTCGGCGGCTCCACCGCGGCGGACCGGACCGGCGGCGGATATCGAGCGGACCCGAGCCATGGTGCCCCAGAACGCGGGCCCGGTGATGGTTGCTGTTCTGGCTGCTACGGCCCGAGGTCCCAGAGGAGCCGGTAGTAACCGATGCGCACGGAGTCAGCTTCAATTCCATATGCGGCCAGTAGACCGTCTTCCAAGCCTTGTCCGTAGTTCCATTGAGTGCTCCAGGTTGCGATGGCAAGGTCAGACCACCGATCAGCAACCCCCATGGCTCCGAGGTCAACATGGCCAGACCATCGTCCGTCGCCGGAGAGCAGCGTGTTCGGGGCGCAAGCATCGCCGTGGCATACGACGACGTGGTCGATAGGAGGAATCTCCGCAAGTACGCCGAGAGCGTGATCGACCGTGAGTCCGCGGTGCTCGACGTGCCACTTTGCTGGATCGAGCATCCCGAGCGCCGCCCGTCGTTGGACGTCGGTGAGCCGATCGTCGGCCGACCACGAGAAAGGACAACGGGCAACCGGAAGCGCGTCATGAAGGGCGCGCAGTCCCTCGCCGATCGCCGCCACCGCGACCTGTGGAGCGTCCTTCCACCGTTCGCTTACCGCAGATTCTCCCGGCACCGCCTCGGTCATCAACCAAGTCCCGGTCTCGTCACCGCCGCAGTCGAGGACCCGAGGGACCGGTGTGAAAGTCGCCGCCCACGACAATCGGGTCGCTTCATCGTGCAAGTCGACTCCGCCTTCCGTCGGAGCCCACTTCACGAAGCGTCGATCTGGGCCGTTAGTGGCCTCGAAGGTGAGACCACCTACCTCGTTTTCCCAGACGGCCCGCAGTTCGTACCCCGCCGCGAGACTGCGAACAGCTGCAGGTATCTCTACGGCTCTGCAGGGAGGTCCGGCGACCACAACATTGAGCCTCGCATGGCGCCCGCGCGGAGGGCAATCAGCGCAGCCCCCAGACCGCCGCCGGGTCGGTGATCAGCCACCGGCCCGTTTGAACAGACCCTATGAGGCGGTGAGGCGAGCGCTCAGAGCACCTCCGCCCAGGCCAAACGCTCACCGGCGGCGGGGTCGCGCTCAAGGTGGCAGGGCGTCCCGAAATGCATGGTGGCGCGCTCGTCGAGGTCGTAGGCCGGCCAGGAAGGCAGCCCGTCGTGGGCTGGCGAGCCGGAGCGGGCGAACGCGATCCACGCCGCATGCATCGCGTCGGCCACCGGCTGGGGCGGCTCGGACCCGGTCAGCAGTTCGATTCCCCGCTTATCGAGGTTGTCAAAGACGAACGGGATCTCAAGGGCGTGGCACGCCCCCAGACGCCCGCCGAAGGCCGTGGAGGCGTACTCGAAGAGATACATGAACGTGTGCCCCGGCTGGTGCACGGCCTGTGCCTCGGCCAGCCGAATGGCCGGGATTCGGAAGATCCGGTCGGTCATGATGGCACTGAATAGTTCGTTGTAGCCATCCTCGGCCCGCACCTGGCGGTAGGCGACGGCCAGGGCCTCGGGCTGCTCCACGATCCGACCCAACCGCCCGATCAGCGCGTCGGCATTTTCCACGATGCCAGCGGTGAGCCCGAACAGGTTCCACTCGTCGCGGGTGGTGCCGAGCAGTACCGGCACCGAGGCGGCGGAACCGTCTCGGATCGCCTCATAGGGGTGGCGGGGGAGAACCGCGCCATCGATCACCGGCCCGAACGGAAGGCCCGACGCAGAGCTCGCTCGCTTTTTGAGCTTCCCGGTCGTCATGGCCAGCGAAACCGTCTGTTGCGCCTCGAGGAGACGCTCGGGCGGGGCGCCCAGCACCGCATCCAGGCCGCCGCCGCCTAGCTCTGTGATGAACGCCTCGGTGACCGCCGCCGCATCATCGGCCGACGTCACGTTATGTGCGGCGCCGCTCTGCGGGATGGCTTTGGCGAACAGGCCCGCTGCCGATGGAGTTCCGAGCAGGGTGCCAATGCTCATCCCTCCCGCCGACTCCCCGAACACCGTGACGTTGTCGGGGTCGCCGCCGAATCCGGCAATGTTGTCGCGCACCCAACGTAGGGCGGCGATCTGGTCGAGGAGACCGTTGTTCCCTGACGTCATGTAGGCCGGATCGAGGTGGCCCAGGTGCAGCCAACCGAGAGCGCCGAGTCGGTAGTTGATGCTCACCACTACCACGTCTCCATGGCGCACGAAGTTGGCCCCGTCATACCAAGGGATGGCGCCGGTGCCGTTCACGAAGGCCCCCCCGTGGATCCACACCATGACGGGCCGGAGGTGATCGTCAAGCGCTGGGGTTTGGATATTGAGGAACAGACAGTCCTCGCTCCAGTCCGGGGCAGAAGGGGCGACGACGGCCCCCAGACTGTCGCCCACCTGCACAGCGACCTTTCCGAAATCGGTGGCGTCCCGAACATCGTCCCAGCCCACGTGAGGCTGGGGCGCTTTGAATCGGCCCTCCCCGACGGGCGGGGCGGCGAAGGGCACGCCGGCGAAGTGGAGGACGTCGTGCTTCTCGCGGCCGGCGATCTTGCCCACGGTCGTCTCGGCAATGACGGTCATGGGCAGTTCCTCCGTGTCTCGCCCGCCGCGAGCGGTCCATCTGGGCGGTCCATCTCGCTTGGCCGGAGACTAGTGCGCCCGAGCCGTCGTGGTTCGCCCCCCGGCGTCAATGTGTAGACGACCTCGGTCGGAGGTCGCATTGAGCTGTGCTTCCTACACCCCTTCGATTTCCGGCGCAGAAATGACGGCTGGTACTGCGACGGGACGAACCGATGCATTCCCTCCAGCCGATACGTGTCCCCTAGTGGCAGTGGATCAGCCGAGTTCGTCCGAACAACACCGAAGTCACACGACCAAGATGACAGGGACGATCATCGGTCGCCGACGAGTGCGGTCCCCGACCAGTTTTCCGAGCGCTTTGCGAGCGTGACGGCTGAGCACCTCGGCATCGTGGGCCCCGTCGACCATGGCCTGGGTCAGGGCGTCGGCCACCACCTTGCTGGCCTCGCCGAGGAGTTCTTCAGCCTCGGGGGCGTGCACCCAGCCTTTGGTGGCGATCTGGGGTGCGGCGCTGATCGTGCGGGTGCGTAAGTCCACGGTGGCCACCACCATTACCACACCTTCTTCGGCAAGGAGCTTTCGATCACGAAGGACGCCGTGACCGATATCGCCCACGGTCCCATCAACGTAGACGTAGCCCGCGGGGACCTCGCCGTCACGGCGCAGGCCATTGTGGTCGAGCATTACTGCGTCGCCGTCTTCGCACAAAATGACCTGTTTAGAGGGAACACCCATCGAGCGGGCCAGGTCGGCGTGGTGCACCATGTGACGGAACTCGCCGTGCACAGGCACGAAGGCCGCGGGCTTAGCCACCGACAGCAGGGTCCGAAGCTCGCCCTGGCGGGCGTGGCCGCTCACATGGACCGCTTCGCTTCCCGTGTGGACGACCTCGGCCCCGCGGCGGTAGAGCTCATCGATCACCATTCCGACCGACCACTCGTTGCCCGGGATGGGATGGGCGCTGATGACCACCGCGTCGTTCTCTTCAATCCGGAGCCACTTGTTGTCGCCGGTCGCCATGAGGGAGAGAGCCGACATGGGCTCGCCTTGGGACCCAGTGGAGATCACGCAGACCTGTCCGCGGGGCAGCGTGTCGATGTCTTGGATATCGATCAGGGTGTTGTCGGGGATCTTGAGAATGCCGAGGCGCGTCGCCAGCTCGAAGTTTTTGCCCATCGAGCGCCCAAGGGTGGCCACCCGGCGCCCGCTGGCCACCGCGGCATCCACTACCTGCTGGATGCGGTGGATGTGGCTGGCGAAGCACGCCACGATGACCCGTCGTCCGCTCCGGGTGGCAAAGACCCGGCGCAAGGTGACCCCGACGGTGCTCTCCGAGGCGGTGAAGCCGGGCTCTTCGGCGTTGGTCGAGTCCGAGAGCAACAAGGCTATGCCAGGGCCCTCAGCCAGGGCCCCGATGCGAGCCAGATCGGTTCGGCGACCGTCGACCGGTTGGAGGTCGAGCTTGAAGTCACCCGAATGCAAGATGACGCCCTGGGGAGTATGGAAGGCAATGGCGAAGGCGTTGGGAACCGAATGGGTCACCGGGATGAATTCCACATCGCAGGGGCCGATGCGTCGCCGTTCCCCGTCGGTCACCGCAATGTACTCGGTGCGATCCGAAAGACCTGCCTCGTCAATGCGGTTCCGGGCTAGTCCGACGGTGAGCTCGGAGCCGTAGATGGGGATGGAGAGGTCGCGGAGCAAAAATGCAAGGCCGCCGGTGTGGTCTTCGTGCCCGTGGGTGAGCACTACTCCATCGACGCGCTCCGCGTTCTCGCGGAGATAGGAGAAGTCGGGGAGGACGAGATCGACGCCGGGCATGTCCTGATCGGGGAACATAATCCCGCAGTCAAGGACGAGGATGCGTCCGTCGACCTCGATACAGGCGCAGTTGCGGCCAATCTCTCCCAATCCCCCGAGGAACACGACCCGCACCGGTCGAGCGCCGCCGGTGGGTCGGGCCGCACTCTTCTGCTGGCCCCCGCCGGTGGACGCCGCGGCCTTCTTCTGCTGGCCCCCGCCGGTGGACTGGCCCCTGCCGGTGGACTGGCCCCTGCCGCGCCCCTGCTGCTGCGGGGACCCCTTCGAGCGGGAACCCTTGGGCCCATTGGCCCCGGTGGATACCGTGGGCTTCTCCTTGCGACCGGATTTTTTCGACTCAGCCAACGAATCCGCCTACCGACGCCGTGGTCCCAAGTCGAACCAGGATCCGCCGGGCCTCACCATCGAGTTCGGGGGGGGCGACACCCATGGGCAAGCGGCACTCGCCAGCGGGAAGGCCGAGCGCCCGGCAGATTGCCTTGGTGGGCAGAGGGTTCGGGTAGCACTGGGTCGACTCGAACTCGTAGGACTCGATCAGCCGGGCATTGAGGTACCGGGCCCCCTCGACATCGCCGTTGGCGAAGGCGGTGATCATCTCGCCCAGCTCCTGACCGGCCCAGTGGGAGGCCACGCTGATCACCCCCACCGCCCCGATCGAAAGCAGGGGCAGGATCAGCGAATCGTCGCCGCTGTAGAGCTCGAAAGAGTCGGGCGCGTGGCTGAGGAGACGGGCCGAGCCGAACGGGTCGCCCGCCGCGTCTTTCACGGCGACGACATTGGTGACCTCTGCGGCCAGTCGCAGCATGGTGTCGGGGGCGATACGCCGCCCGGTGCGTACGGGGATGTCGTAGAGGATCACTGGGAGGTGCGTGGCCCCGGCCACCGCAGAAAAGTGGTCGAAGATGCCGGCCTGGGAGGGACGGTTGTAGTACGGGGTCACCGCGAGCACGGCGTCGGCCCCGGCCTCACCAGC
Organism: Acidimicrobiaceae bacterium; assembly: GCA_003161575.1. Lineage (GTDB taxonomy): Bacteria > Actinomycetota > Acidimicrobiia > Acidimicrobiales > RAAP-2 > PALSA-457. The sequence goes on from PMOE01000052.1 coordinate 45,814, forward strand.
GGCTCGGGCGAGTTCGATCGAATGACGGGTGTCGTTGGTGCCGGCTCCTGCGATCACCGGCACGGTCACCGCCTCGGCGACGGCCCGCCAGAGGTCCATCCGCTCGGCGTCGTTCAGCACCGGGCCCTCGCCGGTGGTGCCGGCCAGGACTAGGCCATCGCTGCCATGCGCGGTCAACCAGCGGGCCAGGGTCACCGCCCCGTCGACGTCGAGCGCACCCTCAGCGTCAAAGGGCGTGACCATCGCCGTGACGACGGCCCCGAACGTGGGGGTGTGGTCACGCCGGGTCATCGCACACCCACGCTACCAGCCGTCCCCGGCGGGCCCGGAGGAGCGTTGTGATCGGTTTAGGCCACCTGGCGGTCGGCCGGCGAGCCGTCGGCGAACGCGTCCTCGTCCTGGGTGGTGTCGGTCAGGTGCTCAAAGGCGATCGCACCCATCTCGGTGAACTTCTCGCGCAGCCAGCCGTCGGCCGCGTCGAGCAGGCCCAACTTCTTCAGGTTGGGGACGATCTTTGAGAAGAGCAGGATCTGGAAATCGTCGCCCTCGGGAGCCTGGGACACGATCTTCAAGACGTCGGCCTTGGGGACTTCGAGACGTTCCCAGACCTCCTGCATGACCATGCGGTCTTTCATCCGGATCGCCGCCTCGAAGGCGAACTCCTGTCGCTCACGCAGCTCGGGCGCTGACAGCTCTTGGTAGTACTCCTTCAGGCTGAGTACGCCGAAGGCCACGTGACGGGCTTCGTCGGCCATCACGTAACGGAGCAGTTGCTTGAGGAGCGGCTCGGTGGTCATTGCGTGGATGAAACCGAACGCGGCGAGAGCCAGGCCCTCCACCATGATCTGCATGCCGAGGTAGGTCATGTCCCA
>PMOE01000083.1 GCA_003161575.1 Acidimicrobiaceae bacterium
AGACGGTTGCGCTCGGACTCGAGATGCCGGGCCATGTTCTCGACGTCGGTCGCCAGCTGGCCCCGCATCCCTTCGAGCCTGGTGACCTCGTCACGCAATCGCTGCTCGGCTTCTGTCGATACCTGATGGGCTTTCTCCTCGGCCTGGGCGATCGTCGAGCGGGCCCGCTCTTCGGCGTTGGCCACGACCTCGGCCGCCTGGCCCTCGCTGTCCCGCTTGGTCTGATCGACGAACTTCTGCGCGAGCAGCAGGGTCCGTTGCAGGGTCTCGTCGGGCACGGCCTCCGAGGGCTGGGGGGCGGGGGCCTCGCGTCGCTCGCTTTCGAGCTGGGCGATCCTCTCACCAGCCTGGCGGAGGCGCTCGGTCACCTGGCGCACCTGCTCGAGCATGGCCTCGGCTTCGACGGCGGCCTTTTCTAAATACTCGTCGACCTCGTCGACGTTGTAGCCCTTCAACCCGAGGCGGAATTCCACCGTACGGAGCGTCTCGAGGATCGATTGTGTCGGAGGAGAACTGTCCATGGCGGGCAAGTCTATCGAGCGACCCGGCCGGACCCCACAAGTCCCCTCTCAAAGGGACCAGGGCCGGTACCCTCAGCGCCGCAGGAGTGGGATGACGACCAGCTCGGCCACCACGACGACGACGAGGATGGACAGGTCGATCCCCATGCCCCCGGCCCGCACTGGGGGCAAGATGCGACGGATGGGCCGGAGCACCGGCTCGGTGACGGCGTCGAGGGCCCGCACCACCTTGAACAGGACCGTGCCGGGGGCGGCCGGGAACCAGCTCAATAGGGCGCGCACGATGAGGACGATCACGTAGAGCTCGATGATTGCCGCCAGGACGGCGAAGACGTTCATGTCCGTCAGGGACGCCCGAAACCACGCTCCTGCAGCCGCTGGCGCTCCTCATCGGAGACCTTGACGTTGGTCGGGGCGAGCAAGAAGACCTCGTCAGCCACCTTCTCCATCTCCCCGCTCAAGGCGTAGGTGACGCCGCTACAGAAGTCGATCATCCGCCGCTGCAGGTCTCGCTCGGCAACTTGGAGGTTCACGATCACCGGCCGGTTGGCCTTCAAGACGTCGGCGATCTCCTTGGCATCACCAAAGCGCGACGGGGCGACCACGTGAACCTTGGCGGCATCGCCGACGCTCATCGGACGGACCGTTGCTTGGGCCGGGCGCGGATTCACCGACCCATGGATCTGGGCTTGGGGCTGGGCCTGCACCCCCCCCTCGCGGGGCAGGGTGCGGATGCGACCGACCGGGGAGGGGGCCGGACGCTCTTCGGGCTCTTCGGGTTCCACGGCACGGGGGTCGGCCCGCGTTGGTCCCGAGAACCCCCGGGGGCTCCGGTCGTCGTACTCGTCGTACTCGTCGTACTCGTCGTCGAGTAGTCCGAGATAGACCATCGTTTTCTTTAGGAACGAGGTGGCCATCGCATGTCTCCTCGGGCACAGCGTAGTGCTTCCACCAGCAAGCGGGCGGATCCCTCCGACCCACTGGTCACAGGTTTGTCACACCACGCGGGGCCACAACCAGCAGGCCAAGAGCGGTCTTTGAGAGGCCGCCGGCTCACGCGATGACCGACCTCGTCGGGCGGTTCCCGAACAGCGCCCGACCCACCCGGACCATGGTCGAACCCTCGGCCACGGCCACCTCGAGGTCGTCGCTCATCCCCATGGAGCGCTCTATCAGTCCGAGATCGTCGGCAAGTTCTCGGACGGCGCGAAAACACTGGCGCGCCGCATCGATCCGAGGAGGCGCGACGGTCATGAGCCCCTCGACGACGAGCCCGAGCTCCCGCAGTCCGGCGACGAGATCGGGCACCTCTGCCGGTTGGCACCCGCCCCGATTCGGGGCACCGGTCGTGTCCACTTCGACGAACACGCAAGCCGCGGGGCGACGACGGGCGATCTCTGCCCCTTCGACGAGGCGCCCCAGTCCCTGCCAACAGTCGACCACCGGAGCGAGCGCCCGCACCTTGTTGCGTTGGACCGTTCCGAGGAAATGCCAGCGAAGGTCCTCGGCGTCGGGACCGAGTTCGCGTCGTTTGCGTACAAGCTCTTGGGCATAGTTCTCGCCAACGTCGGCGAGCCCCGCTTGACGGGCGGCGAGGACCGCGTCGGGGCCGAATCCCTTGGTCACCGCGACGATCCGCACCGAGTGAGCATCGCCCCCGGCCGTCTCGATTCGTCGACGCAGCAACGTCAATGCGTCGATCACACTTCGAGGCGGCTCCACCCCGACGGGTCAGCGCAGGAACGAGGGGACGTCGAAGTCGTCGTCGCCGAGGTCGATCTCCTCATCGGGCGCATCCGCGAAAATGTCGACCGTCGTCATGGGCTCGCGTCCGAGCACCTGGGAGCGTTCATCGCTGGCGGTTGCTCCCTGTGCGCTGGCCGGACGACTGGCCCCACCCTCTTCCCAGCGCTCGAAGCCCGCAGCGATAACAGTCACCCGGACCTCTTCACCCATGTTGTCATCGATCACCGCTCCGAAGATGATGTTGGCATCGGGGTGAGCCACCGAGTGGATGATCTCGGCCGCTTCGTTCACTTCGAAGAGCCCGAGGTCTGAGCCGCCCGCGATATTGAGCAGGATGCCCCGGGCCCCTTCGATGGACGCCTCGAGCAGGGGGCTCGTAATCGCGGCGCGGGCCGCGTTGACGGCCCGGCCGTCACCGGTGGCTGAACCAATACCCATGATGGCGGTTCCGGCATTGGTCATGACCATCTTCACGTCGGCGAAGTCGGTGTTGATGAGGCCGGGCACGGTGATGAGATCGGTGATTCCCCGCACACCTTGGAGCAGCACTTCGTCGGCGATGCGGAAGGCATTGACCATCGATGTCTTGTCATTCGAAACCGTCAACAGGCGATCGTTGGGGATCACGATGAGCGTGTCGACCTTTTCCTTCAAGATCTGGATGCCTTTTTCGGCCTGCATGGCCCGACGGCGGCCTTCGAAGGTGAACGGCCGGGTGACCACACCAATGGTCAGGGCGCCGAGCGCCTTGGCCACTTCGGCCACCACCGGAGCCGCGCCGGTGCCGGTCCCACCGCCCTTGCCGGCGGTGATGAACACCATGTCGGCACCCTGGAGGGCCTCTTCGATCTCCCCCCGGTGCTCGTCGGCGGCTTGGCGACCCACCTCGGGGTCGCTTCCCGCGCCGAGCCCCTTCGTGAGCTGGCGCCCGATGTCGAGCTTGAGGTCGGCGTCGCTCATCAGCAGCGCCTGGGCGTCGGTGTTCGCGGCGATGAACTCGACGTTGCGCAGCCCCGAGTCGATCATCCGGTTGACGGCATTGACGCCGCCGCCTCCCACGCCGACCACCTTGATGACGGCGAGGTAGTTGCTTTGTGCCGGGACGGTCATGAACTCCCTCGTGGTTGGGGCGATCGCCGGCCGATCGCGATGGTCTTCACTCCCCCACGTGCCGGCGACAGGTCGGGTTGCCCAGGCCCACTTATCTCAACCTTCCGCACAGGTTGATGATGTTTAGGCAACGACGTGGTCACACGATACGGGTGGTGCTCGACGGGGTCAAGCAACCACATGGGCAGCGAGGATCGCACAATCGAGCTCGGCTCGACCGGGCGTCGGACCATTGTCTTCACGGGCCGGTCACCGTCGGGGATTCAGGGACGCTCACGTCGATCACGTCGCCCGCCGTCAGCGTGGCGTGAGCCAGGAGTGCCGCGACATCCTCCTCTTTGGCTCCGAGCTGCGCGGTGGTGCCCAAGTCGACGGTGACGGGGATGGTGAGCTTCAGGCTGACCTGACCGCCCGAACCGACCGCCACTGCCACCACCTGGGCAGCGTAGGCCCGGGGCAGGCTGGCGGCCACCCGGAGCGCGGGTCCGGCGCTGGGCCCGAGAAAACTGGCCGGCGGCCCGGGATGGACCGGGACGGCGAGTTGGACGAGGCCGGACGGCTCGGTTGCACTCTCGGCGAGTACCCGGCCGGTGGCGTCGACTTCGGCCCAGTCCGATGGGCCGCTCGGGGCCGCCGGGGAAGCGGCGACGATGGCCACTGGGGTCCGCTCGGTGACGCTGATCACCACCCCATCGGGCCACTGGCGGCGCACCGTGGCGGTGCCCACCCAGGCCAGACGCTCGACTCGGGCGGCCACCGCGGCCGGGTTGACATTGATCATCGGGGGGTGGGTCGCCAGGCCCGAGGCCGCCACCACCGCGGCACGTTCGGTGTGGGCCGAGCCCTCGACCGTGACCACCCGGGCGCTCAACAGACGCGAATCGAGGAGCAGCCAGCCGCCCAGCACGATGAGAACGATCGCGGCGAACGCCACGAGCACGGCGAGCCGGCGACGCCCCTGGCGCCGGGTGACCGCCGCTCGGCGGTCGCGCAGCCGCGGGTCGATCCGGGGGGTGGCCTTCTTCTTGGCCCGGGCCGACGTTGCCCGGCGCCGGCGGGACGTGACCTCGGCCGTCGTGATCCGCCGGCGTCGCAAGGACCGGGGCGGGCTCGCGGTCTTCGACGGCGTCACCGGCCCGGGCCGGTCTCGTGGTCCGAGCCGCTCATCGGTCCGGCCCCGTCGGCACGGTCGTCGTTTCGGCCATCTCCTCCATTGTCGGTCCCGGGGAAGCCGATGAGGCGGACCTCGGGCCGGAGCACGACGCCGAAGCGGTCGGCCACGACGGTCCGCACATGGTCGATAAGGGCCGCCACGTCGTCGGCCGAGCCGTCGTCGTCGGCCTGGATGAAGTTTGCGTGTTTGTCCGAGACCCGGGCGCTGCGAAGGCAAAAGCCCTTGAGTCCGGCCGCCTCCACTAGGCGGCCAGCCGAGTCTCCGGGAGGATTCGAAAAGACCGACCCGGCGTTGCTCCCCCCGGGCTGGTGCCGACGCCGCCAACCGACGATGTCGGCAATTTGGGCCCGTCCAGCCGTCCGATCACCAGGGGAAAGGGCGAATTCGGCCCATACCACCACCTCGCTCGGACCCACCGACGAGGAGCGGTAGCCGAGCGCCAGACGCTGTGGCCGGTCCTCGCCACCGGACGGTCCGGCCAGGTCGAGCCAGCGATAACGCACCAAAGAGGCGGCGACATCGGAGCCGTGCCCTCCGGCGTTCATACGGACCGCCCCTCCCACCGAGCCCGGCACCCCGACCGCCCACTCGAAGCCGGTGAGACCGGCCTCGACGCTCCGGCGGGCCAGCACGGGCAATCCGATCCCCGACCCCGCCCGGACCACCACCGGGCCGGGCGACTCGGTGGCCTTGGCAAAGGCCAGATCGTCGAGACCCATCCGCACCACGAGTCCGGGGAAGCCGGCATCGGCGACCAGGAGGTTCGAGCCTTTGCCGAGGACGAGGACCGGAACCGACCGACCGCTGAGGGCGGTCCGCACAGCCACCAGATCCTCTTCGCTCCCCGCCTCGACCAGCACCGCGGCGTGACCCCCCACCCGGTAGGTGGTAAGGCGTCCGAGCGGATGGTCCCGTTTGGCCCGGGGTCCGAGGGCCGCCGCCAACACCTCGAGCTCGGCCGGGTCGACACCGCTCACCATCTCGGTGCGCTCACCATCTCGGCGCGGCCAGCAGGTCGTCGGGCAGCAGGGTCAGATCGCCCGCACCGAGCGTCAAGCACAAGTCGCCGGGGCGCAGCACGGAGGCCACCACTTCGCGAAGGTCATCGCGGGTGGCGGCGTAGTGCACCGGGACCGAGGGACTGGCTGCGGCCGCCGCGTCGGCCACCAGCTTCCCCGATACGCCCGGAACCGGGGTGTCTCCAGCCCCGTAGACGTCGGTGATCACCACCACGTCGGCGTCGACAAAGGCGGTGGCGAAGTCCTCGACCAGGGCCGCAGTGCGTGAGTAGCGGTGGGGCTGGAACACCGCCACCACCCGTGCCCACTCGCCGGCCCGGGCCGCCGCGAGCACCGAGCGGACCTCGCCGGGCAGGTGAGCGTAGTCGTCGACGAAGCTCACCCCGTTGGCCTCACCGCGGAACTCAAATCGCCTCGGGACTCCGGCGAATCGGGCCAGCGCGGTCCGCGCCGCGCCAAAGGTGGCACCGGCACAAAGCGCGCCAACTGTCGCGAGCGCCGCGTTGCGGGCGTTGTAGAGGCCGGGCATCGGCACCGACAGACGGCCGAGGAGCCCGTCGGGCCCCGACAGATCGAAGGCCACTGCGCTGCGTGACAGGACGACGTCGGTCATTGGGTAGTCGGCGTCGGAGGCGGTACCCACAAGGAGCGACCCGTGGTGGCGCCCGAGCTCGGCCGCCACCGGCTCGTCGGCGCCGACCACGCTCGCGGCGGTGGACCCCTCGAGGTAATGACCGAACGCTTGGCGGAGCACCTCGAAGGTGCCGTAATAGTCGAGGTGGTCGGGTTCGCAGTTGGTGAGTAGGGCGATCTCACAGCGCAGGGCCCGGAAGGTCCCGTAGCTCTCGTCGGCCTCCACCACCAGCCACTCCCCTTCATCGAAGGCCGCGTTGGTGCCGATCTCGTTGACGTCGGCCCCTATGAGAAACGACGGCCGCAGGCCCGCCTCAGCCAAGATGAGCGACAGCATCGACGAGGTGGTCGTCTTGCCGTGGGTGCCGGCCACCGCGATGCAGCGCTTCGTGAGAGCGATCGCGGCCAGGACCTCGGCCCGGCGCACGACCGTCACACCCCGGCGCTGGGCTTCGATCAGCTCTGGGTTGGTCGCCGACACGGCCGGCGAATAGGTCACGAACTCGGCGTCACCAAGGTTCTCGGGACGGTGGCCGATCGACACCGTGATGCGCTGGTTCCCCAATCGCTCGGTCACCACCGACGCCTTGAGGTCGCTGCCGGTCACCTGGTGGCCCATGGCGGCGAGCACCGTGGCGATGGCGCTCATCCCCGCACCCCCCACCCCAACAACGTGGACCCGCCGCGGCTGGGACAGATCGAGATCACCACCGTCGAGCGGCTCAGCGGGCATGGGCATCCACCACCTCGGCCACCCGGGCCGCCGCGTCACGTCGGCTGAGCCCGAGTGCGGCGCGAGCCATGGAGGCCAACCTCACGGGGTCCGCCAATAGCTCGTCAAGCACTGCGGCCAGGCGTTCACCGTCGCACTGGTCGTCGGGGAGCATCACGGCGGCCCCGGCCGCAACTAGCACCCGGGCGTTGAGGGTCTGGTGGTCGCCGGGCGCACCCGGGAGCGGGACCAGGACGCTCGGCACCCCGGCGATTGTCAGCTCGGCCACCGTCATCGCGCCGGCCCGGCAGACCATGACGTCGGCCGCCTCGTAGAGCACCGGCATCTGTTGTTCAAAGGGCACCAAGCGGCGGCTCAGCCCGCTGGGCTGACCTTGCGTGCCGCTCACCTCGGATCGGCCGGCCCGGGCCGATACCTCGGCCCAGTCGCGCCTCCCAGTCACCTGGTAGATGGCGCGATCGGAACGTTCGGCCCAGCGCTCGGCCAGTTCGGCGGCGGCTTGGTTGATCCGGCGGGCCCCGAGCGAGCCTCCGAACACGCCGACCACCGCCCGCCCTTCGTCGAAGCCGAGCGCCACGCGAGCGCGCGCTCGCCCGCCGGGGCTCGGGTCGACCGCCAGGATTTCGTCGCGCACCGGAGTGCCGGTGACGACCGTCCGGGGGAGCGGCGTACTCGCGAAGCTAACGGCACTCGCCGAGGCGAACCGACCGAGGACGCGATTGACCCGTCCCGGCACGGCGTCGATGTTCACGACGACAAGGGGCACTCGAAGCAGTACCGCGGCCACCCCGGCGGGAAAGCTCGCGTAGCCGCCGACACAGACCACGACGCTCGGGTGCCAGCGGGCCAACGCCCCAACGGCTCGGATCGTCGACCAGGCGAGGGCAACGAGCGCCCCGAGGTTCGCCGCCAGATCGCCGGGCCCCATCTGCCGGGACATTCCCCGCCCCGGCAGGTTCGTAAAGGGAAACCCTTCTCCTTCGAGCAGCGTGGCTTCGTGGCCCCGCCGCGAGCCGACGAGCTCGATGGCCTCTCGGTCATGGCCCCGGGCCGCGAGCGCGCGGGCCACCGCGAGCGCGGGGATCACATGCCCACCCGTTCCACCACCGGCGACCACGGCGTAGCGCCGTGGAGTCACCAGCCCGTCCCGCTCCGCACAGTCGGTCCGGGCGGGCGTTCTTGGCGGGCGATGTTCACCAGGATCCCGGTCGCCACCATGGTGATGACGAGCGAGGAGCCCCCAAAGGAGATGAAGGGCAGCGGGATCCCGGTCACCGGCAGGATCCCGATGACCGCCCCCACGTTGATCACCGTCTCGGCGGCGATCCAGGCCACGATGGCGACGGCCAGGAGACCGCCGAAGCGATCGGGCGCCCGGGCCGCTGCCCGCAGGCCGAACCAGGCGAAGGCCCCGAGCAGGGCGAGGACGCAAAGCGCCCCGACAAGACCCAGCTCCTCGCCGATCACCGAGAAGATGAAGTCGGTGTGGGCGTTCGGGAGATAGCCCCACTTCTGGCGACCGGCGCCGAGCCCCAGGCCGAACAGGTGCCCCGATCCCAACCCGATGAGCGACTGGACGACCTGGTAGCCCGAACCCGAAGCGTGGGCGCCCGGGTCCAAAAACGAGAGCAGGCGGGCCCGGCGGTAGGGCTCGACGATGCCAACGACAAGCGCCAGGGCGCTCACCACGCCGAGCAACTTCAAGATGGGGCCCATCCGGACACCCGAAGCGAAAATCAAGGCAAAAGTGATGCAACCGAGCACCAGCGCGGTTCCCATGTCGGGCTGCAAGACGACCAGGCCGGCCGCGGCGGCCGCCACTAGCAACAAAGGCCCGATCACCATACGGGCCCCTCCTTTCATCTCTTCGCGCCGCACGACGAGATCGGCGCCGAAGACGGCCAGGGCCAGCTTCATGAGCTCGGAAGGCTGAATACGCAGCTCGCCCAGGCCGACCCAACGGCTCGAACCACCCGAATGCACCCCGATACCCGGGACCAAGACAGCCAGTAGCAGGGCGAAGGTGACCGCCAGGAGCACGAGCCGCAGACGCCGCCACTTGCGATAGTCGAAGCGGCAGGAAAAGACCAAGGCGATGACCCCGATCACCATCCAGATCACTTCGCGCAACGAGATGGCCCAGGGGCTGCCGTAGGTCTGGATCGAGATCACTTCTGAGGCCGAGCCCACCATGACCAGCCCGACGACACAAAGCAAAGTCATCAGCGCGAGGAGGATCGATGCGGTCGGCAGCGTCCGGGTCCGCTGGACCCATCCGGCCGGGCTGGTCGGTCGTTCGTGGCGGGCCGGTGTCCCGCGCGGCGGCTGGGTGGCCTTCTGCGTCTGGGTGGGCGTCATGGCGCGACCCGCTGGCCGCCCGAGTGTCCCTGGTCGGACCCGTGCACCGCACCAGCCTCGCCGCTGGAGCGCCCGAAGTGGGGGAGCCCTGTCATGTGAAGTGAGCCACTGTTAAGAACTCGCCGTAGAAGATCCCGAGGGCGAGGGCGGCGAACAGGCCGCCCAGGATCCAAAACCGCACGATCACGGTGGTTTCGGGCCACCCCAGCAACTCGAAGTGGTGGTGGAACGGGGCCATCCGGAAGATCCGCTTGCCAAAGACCCGGAAGCTGATGACCTGGGCGATGACCGACACGGTCTCGAAGACGAAGAGCCCACCCAAGATGGGGAGCAACAGGTCGAGGTTCATCAGGAGACAGATCGCCGCCAGGCCGGAGCCGATGGCCAAGGACCCGGTGTCGCCCATGATGATCTGGGCCGGCGCGGCGTTCCACCACAAGAACCCGAGGCATGCTCCGGCGAGGGCCACCGAGGCCAGGGCCAGATCAATGGCCGAGGCCGGGAGCTCGTGGTAGATGCCCACATGGCGGAAGACCCAATAGCCCATGATGGCCAGCACGGCGAAGCAGAACGTCGAAGAACCCGCCGCCAGCCCGTCGAGGCCGTCCGTGAGGTTCACGGCGTTGGACGTCGCCACCAGCACGAACACCGCGAAGAGTACCCAGCCCACTTCGCCCAATTCGAAACCCGGCGACCCGAGTCGAGTGAACGAGAGTGACGTTGCGGTGTGGGCCCAGTGCACCGCCAACTCGGCGAACAGCACACTGACCGCGATCTGCGCACCCATTTTGGCCCGTTTATTGAGTCCGAGGCTCCGCTTGTGCCGGACCTTGATCCAGTCGTCAAGAAAACCGATCACCCCGAAAAGGATGACGGTCAGGATCACCAGATACCCGGTGCGGGAGAACTTCACCTCCGTGCCCAGGTGCCCGACGAAGTAGCCAATCACCACCGCGGTCACGATCGCCAGGCCCCCCATCGTCGGGGTCCCCGCCTTGGCGCTGTGGTGGGCCGGGCCATCCTCACGGATGTGCTGGCCGATCTTGTGACGGATCAGCCACCGCATGAGCAGCGGCGTCCCGAGGATGGCGACCCACAGAGCGACGCCACCCGAAGACATGAGCGAGAGCACGGCTCAGCCCTGCCGGCCGGCAACGGTGGGTACCCATTGATCTGGATCCCCGTCTATGCGAGCCGTCAACTCCTCACGGACCACGAGCCGGTCGTCGAACGGGATTCTCTCCCCGGACACCTCCTGGTAGTCCTCGTGGCCCTTGCCGGCGATCACCAGCACGTCGCCCGGGTGTGTTGCGTCCACCGCCAGCGAGATGGCCGCACGCCGATCGGGTTCGATGACAAGCGGTGTCCCCGAGGAGGTCACCATCGATCCGCTGACCCCGGCCGCTACCTGTTCGATGATGCCGAGAGGGTCCTCGTCTCGTGGATTGTCCGACGTAAGCACGGCGATGTCGGCCAGCCTGGCGGCCACCGCCCCCATCAAGGGGCGCTTGTCGCGGTCGCGGTTCCCTCCGCAGCCGAACACGGTGACCACCCGGCCACCGGGTGCGGTCAGCCGGCGGGCTTCGCCGAGTGCCACTTCCAGGCCGGCTGGGGTGTGGGCGTAGTCGACGAGCACGGTGAACTCGGGGGTTCGCCCCGCACCGGGTGCGGCCACCACTTCGAGGCGTCCGGGAACCGACGGGGCCGCGTGAAGCCCGGCGGCGATCTGCGTGGGCGCGAACCCGAGGGAGACAGCTGCCTCGGCGGCGAGGAGCGCATTGTCCACGTTCACCAATCCGGTCAGAGAAAGGACGACCCGCTGATCTCGCCAGGTGAACGCCGTGTTCCCGGGGGCAACAGTGATATCCGCCGCGTCGAGGCGGGAGACCGCGACCAAGGGTATGCGGGCAGAGTCGAGGAGCCGCCTCCCCCATCGGTCATCGGCGTTGACCACGCCGCGGACCGAGTGCTCGGGCGTGAACAACGACGATTTCGCCTCGAAGTACGACTCCATGGTGCCATGGAAATCCAGGTGGTCATGGCTCAGGTTGGTAAACACCGCCACATCGAAATGGATGCCGTCCACCCGGGCCTGGGCCAATGCGTGACTGGAGACCTCCATCACGACGGCCGGTTCGGAGCCGTCGTCGTGGTGCTCGTCGCGCGCTGTTGCCAGCAGGGCCTGCAACTCGGTCGATTCTGGAGTGGTGCGTGCCCCCGACAACGTGCCGATCACCGTCGTCGGCCGGCCCGCGTGCTCGAGCACGCAGCCGAGCAGATGGGTCACGGTCGTCTTGCCGTTGGTGCCGGTCACCCCGGTCATCAGCAGATCGCGGGCCGGATGGCCATAGAAGGCGGCAGCTAGACGAGCCATGGCCGGTCGCACGTTTCCCGCTCCGACGCGAGCCTGGACCACCCGGAGGTCGGTTGCCGAGGCCACCAGGTGTTCGCAGAGCAACCCGACCGCGCCGTTCGCCAGCGCCTCTTCGGCGTATTCGTGTCCGTCCACGGAGCTCCCCGGAAGGCAACAGAACACGTCCCCCGGGCCGACCCGCCGGGAGTCATGTTCGACACCTCGCACCTCGACCACGGTCGGGTCGCCTGTTGTCTCGAGCACGTCGATCTCGTCGAGCAACAGGTTCATGTGCACAGGTGCAGGCAGGGCGACCGGACGGCACTGGACACGGAATGTCCGTGCACCACCGGTCCGGTCGACCGATCGTACCCGCGCCAGCGCCCCCCACCGCGCCTCGTCTGGACTGGCCTCACGTGATGTCTTGGGCCTGCGAGGCCGTCGATCCCGACTGGGGCTGGCCCTGGGTGGGGGCACCCGGTGTGGTCGGGATGTCGTAGCGGTGGAGGGCATAGCTCATGATCTGGGAGAAGACCGGGGCCGCCACCGTGCCGCCGAATATCGGAGTCGGCCGGTCGAGAACCACGATCTCTGAAAGTGTCGGGTTGTTGGCCGGGGCGAATCCGACAAAGGACGCCATATAGGCACCCGGCACGTAGCTGTCCTGGCCCGGGGTGGGGATCTGGGCCGTCCCGGTCTTGCCGGCCACCGTGTAACCCGGCACCACCGCACTGGTGCCCGTACCCACGTCGACAACCTGCTCGAGCATGCTCGTCAACTCAGAGTCGGTCGAGGCAGAAAAGACCCGGTGGCTGGCCGACGGCGCGCTCGAGGTCAAAGAGCCGCTCGGAGAGACTGTTGCTTGGACGAGCCTGGGACGAATGAACACACCGTGGTTTGCCACGGCGTTGTACATGTCGAGCACCTGGAGGGCATTGACCGCGTCGACCTGACCGATCGGCAGGGAGACGTAGTCGGTCGGTTCCCACTGTGCTGCGGCGGCCAACAGGCCGGCCGACTCACCCGGGAAGCCAAGCCCGCTCGGTTGCCCGAAACCAAGGGTGTGAACCTGAGAGAGAAGCCGGGATTCGCCCAGGCCCTGGGCGATCTCGGAGGTCCCAATGTTGGAGGACTGTGCCAGGATCTGGGTGGCGGTGAGCGCCTCGGTCGGGTGTGGGTCGGCGTCATGGAACGTGGAACCGTCGAGCTTGATCTGGTCGGGGACGGTGAACGGCGTGTTGGGGTTGATGATCCCCGCCTGCAAGGCGGCCGAGAAGGTAACCAACTTGAAGACCGACCCCGGCTCGTAGAGTTGGCTGACGGCCAAGTTGTTGGCAGCTTCGGAGACTTGGCCCGACGGACCGATCGTGACCGTCGGGGCGACCGGCGTGGTCGCCGACGACCCAACGGTGGCGTGCTGGTTGGCCACCAGGTTGGCCATCGAGAGAATGTCACCGGTTCTCACGTCCATGACGATCGCGATACCGCTGAGTGAATTCGTGGACACGATCTGGGCGGCCAGGGAGTGCTCAGTCTCGTACTGGAGCGGTTCGTCAAGAGTGAGCTCGATGCCCTTGCCCGGCCGAGCCGCTGAGTGGTCCACCACCGGCGTCCCGGGCAATGCCACCCCGCCCGGCGACTCGAGAAGGGTCTCGGTTTCGGCTTTGCCTGCGAGTTCGTGGTTGAACTGGTATTCGAGGCCCGCCGCTCCGGCTCCGGTTCCATTCACCATTCCGATCACGGGAGCCGCCAGGTTGGCGTTGGGCACCTCGCGCACCGAACCGTCGATGAAATTGATGCCAGCAAAGTGCTTGGCCGCGATCCGCCCGGCCTTAGCCGAGGCAATGTTGACGGCGAGCGGAACGTAGCCGGAGTGTTCTTGGAGTTGGGCGGCTAGCCGGGTCGGCGCCACACCGAGCATTGGGGCCAATGCCAGGGCCTCGCTCACCGGATGTTGTACCTGGAAGTCGTCGGCCAGGACGGTCTTGGTCGGAACCGAGAGAGCCAGCACCTGCCCGTTGCGGTCAAAGATGCCGCCGCGCAACGCCGGGACGATCACCGGCTGGGCCAGCTCTTCAGATGCGGCCGAACGGTACTGGCCCGAGCGCAACCCTTCGATGTCGATCAAGCGGAGGGCCAACGCCACCAAGACCACCACCAAGATGAGCCGGAAGAATCGGATACGCCGGCCGAGAACCTGTTGAGACTGCGCCCGCTTGTGTGCCAACGACGGACGCCGGGTTGAACGCGAAGAGTGCGGGTTTCGGGGTCTGGGGACTCGGGCTCTCGGGGGAGGCGGCGACCGGCGAGCGTGGTCAGTGCGGGGGCGTTGCCCGGTCCGGGGGCGGGTCCCGTGGCCCGACCCCCCCGCCTCCTTGGATCGCCTCGAGGGTGGAATGGTGGTGGTCGGGCTCACTGCCCGGGCGCCGAGGCGCGCGCCGCGGTCCCGCTCAAAGGTGGTGGCGAAGCTTGCGCGCCCGGCGGAACAGTCGTGACTGTCCCCGGCACAGTGGCAGTCGCTCCGGAGGTTGAAGGGGCGGTCGCCGTGGCGGCCGAAGCGTTCGACGAGGCCCCGCTCTGCGCAGTCGGGGTGGCCGCCGTGGTCGGCGTGGTGGTCGGCGGGGCGGCGGCGACGCTCGGCGCGGGCACCGGGACCGACAAAGGCACCGACGGGAGCTGGCTGACCTGTCCGGTTCGCACCATGTGGAAGCGCTGCTGGGCCTCGGCCGCGATGCGAGACGGCGTCTCGAGTTGAGCCACCGCCAAGACGTCATTGCGGTGGAGGGTCTGTTCGGCGTTGAGCTCGGATTGTGCAGCCGAGAGCCGGACCTGGCCTTGGGCCAACATGGAGTGACCAATCACTACCGTCAAGAGGCTCCCGACGATGACCACCACGGAGAGCACCTCGGTAGAACGACGCCTGCGGGTCTGCCTTCGGCGCGCCGGCGCTTCGAGGACGCGCAGGGGCGGTCGACGAGACGCGCGTGCGTCGGGAGCGACACGTGGGGTACTCCGTCTGGCTGCGGCGACAGCCGGTGGGGTCACGATGCCACCGCGAACCGCTCGAGCGCCCGCAAGCGCGCCGAATCGGCCCGGTGGTTCCGCGCGGCTTCGTCGGCGGACGCCTTGCGGGCCCCCCCAAAAACCAAGCGGTGCTCCGGCACGGCTCCGCATACGCACGGCAGGCCCACCGGACAGGTGCACCCGCCGGTGACTGCGTTAGCAAACGCAGCCTTCACGATGCGGTCCTCGCCCGAGTGGTAGGCAATGACGACGCACCGACCACCCACACCGAGCAGACCGGTCGCCGGCTCCAGGGCAGCGGAGAGCTCGTTGAGTTCTTCATTGACCGCGATCCGTAGAGCCTGAAACACCCGGCGGGCCGGGTGACCCCGTCGACGGAGCGCCGCCGGCACCGCCGCTGAGACCACATCGGCCAGCTGGCTGGTCGTCGAGATAGGACGGCCCGACACGATGGCCCGGGCCAGCCGGTGGGCCAGACGCCTCTCGCCGCTGTCCCGGAAGAGCGAGGCCAGGTCGTCGGCTCGGGCCTCGTTGACAAGATCGAGGGCGCTCGGGCCGGCCGTCGGGTCCATGCGCATGTCGAGCGGGCCGTCTTGGCGGTACGAAAAGCCGCGCTCGGCCCGGTCGAGCTGGGGCGAGCTCACCCCAAGGTCGAGAAGGGATCCGGCGATGACCGTGCCGGCCGGCAACGCCTCGGCTGCCACGTGCCCGAGCGCGCTGAAACGGGCCCGCCGCAACGTGGCCCGGGCCCCGAAACGAGCCAGTCGGTCCGCCGCCGCCTCGAGGGCGTCTGGGTCACGGTCGAGTCCGAGGAGGCTGAGGTGTGGGTGGGCGTCGAGGATCGCCGCAGCGTGTCCACCACCACCCACCGTTCCGTCGATGACGACGCCGGGCGGAACCGGGCCGAGCAGCGCCACAACCTCGTCCACCATTACCGGGTCGTGTGCGAAGTCCTGGCCCATCCGCAGCCCCCCGACGAGCCAGGTGCTCTCGGAGAATCTCCCCGAGCGACCAGCGGGGAAGAGGGCGGAGGAGAAGTCTTCCACCGTGCTGGTCGAGGGGCTGCGCATGGTCCGGTGGCCGCAGAAGTGGCCCGGTTCCTTGTCGTGGTCTGTCGTGTCAGTCGTTCCCTCAGTTCCTGTCAGTTGTCCTCGTCCTCGTCCTCGAGGAACCAGCGCTCCTCGGGGACCACGCGATCGGCCCACACCGTCGGGCTCCACAGCTCCACCCGGTCGATGGCCCCGGCCACGAGCACGTCGTTCTCGAGGGAGGCGAACTCGCGCAAGTGAACGGGGATGGCCATCCGACCCTGACGGTCGATCTCGACGTCCTGGGAGTTGGCCGCCCAGAGCCGGGCCCGGTTGCGCCCGGTCCGCCCGGAGGTCGCACGCTCGAGCATGGCGGCCTTCTGACGCTCGAACTCCCCCGGCGTCCACAAGGCCAGGCAGCCTTCGCGGTTCTCGGTGAGAAACCCTCCGTGCTCGAACGAGGCGCGGAACTTCGCCGGCAGGATCACCCTGCCCTTGGAGTCGAGCGTGTGCTCGTACCTGCCAACGAATCCGCCCACCGGCCTGATCTCCCACGACGCTCCCTGGCTCGCGCCCTATGCCACCCTTTCAAACCACTTCGTACCACTCTACGCCCCTATCCCCCACTGGTCAACAATGCCCCTCCACGCGGACTCCCCGGGGAGGTGCGACCGGGCACGCCGATTTGGCGTTGGCGAGTGGGCATTGCTGGCTGGCCGGTCGTGGCTCGGTGGACGCGACGTATCAGGCGTGGCCGCAGATCTGGTCCTTTTGGACAAAGGATCCTGCGGGCTACGGTTCGGTCTGTACCGCCCAGGGCGCCCCGGAGGGCAGCAACTCGATCAGGGCCTGCCGGAGCCGATCGACATCGAAGTCGCCTCCAGCCACTGCCTCGAGTCCGGTGGCAACGCTCGAGAGCCTCTCGATCATCGGCAACCGGCCGTCGTCGGGGACATCGAGCAGCTCGACGAGAGGTTGCGGCTCGAATCGGCAATACGCGGCGCTGTGAAAGAGGGCCCCCTCTCGGCCACGCCACTGGGCAACGCCGACGAGCTTTCGGGGAGCGGCGGAGCCTGATCGATCAGCGATGAAGACCTCGCCCGGGCCGGCGCCGGCGAAACAGACGAGGTCCGACCACGACGAGCGCACCGAACTCCCGCGCTGCACGCTCAGCTGAGCGTCACCCCCGAGGCCTACGGCACTGAGAGCCGCCACCCACCACTCGCCCACCCACTCGGCGGCCACGGACACGTCGTCGCTCCACAACGGATCACCCCGGGGAATCCACAGGTCGATCCAAAGAGGATCGCCCGGCGTGACGAGGACCGCGCCGCCACCGCTCCGTCGACGGGCCAGCGCGAACCCACTCTGGGCCATCCGCCGGCGGTCGACGACGCGCTCGTCCTGGGTGCTGCCCAGCACCACCGCGGTCTGTGTGGCCCGGCGAAGCACCGCCGCCCGACCCTTCGCGCTTCGAAACGCGTCCACATCGAACCACTCACCGCTTCGCCCCCACCGCGGGCCCGCTGACCCCGTGGGACTCACGCGGTGCCTCCTAGCGGCCCACCACGGCTCGCCCTCAGGAGGCGGCAGCCAAGTAGGGCTCCCACAGTGGGTCCACCTCGGCCAGGTGACGCAACCGCCAAAGATGACCTTCGGGCGCGCCGGGCTTGAATGGCAGCGACCAGCCGATCTCAGAAAGCAGCTGATCGCCCTTCATCAGATTGTCGCGTTTACATGAGGCTACGACATTGGACCACTCGTGGACTCCGCCCCGGCTGCGAGGCACGACATGGTCGACGGTGTCGGCGGCCTCGGTGCAGTACGCGCACTGGCCGCCGTCACGTCGCAACACGGCGCGGCGGGTGAGCGGCGGGGTGCGGGCCCACCGGGGTATGCGCACCATGTGGGAGAGCCGGACGATGGCCGGAACGTCGACCGACATCTGAGCAGAGTGGAACACGGCACAATCGGGTCGGAAGGCAACTGGCTCGGCCCGGCCGCCGAGGACCAGCACGACGGCGCGTCGATCCGAGACCAGCGCCAGCGGCTCGTAGGTCGCATTGAGCAGGAGGACCCGCTCCATGAGCCAAGAGGCTAACCGCGCAGCGCCCGCATCCTCCGACACCATCGAAGGAAGGCCACGGTGTCTTGAGCAGATGGCGTACCAACGCCGTCGCCGCCGTAAGCGGTGATCAGACGGAACCGCCAGTACTCGGGGGCGGGGAGAGGCAGCAGCGGCCAGCGGCGCCACCAGCCCGGCCGGGCCAGCCGTAGTACCGCAAAGAGGGCCAGCGACCAGAGGCGGGGGCGACCCAAGACCGCCAGGACCACGCTCGCCGCGGCCCGCCCCCAACCCGACAGAGGCCCACCCGGGGTCACACCACTCATCGGGTAGCAACTTCGGATCGCCCTTTAAGCCCCACGGTGCCGGCGCCGATCAACGGGCCTTCTGGCCCGAGACCCGCCGGACGGATCTCGGCACCGAGGACGTACTCGATCATCGCCCGCTTGGTCAGCTCCTCTTGGGCGGCGGTGAAGAAGGGCTCGCCGAATCCGAGCGCCACCGACCCGGCGACCACGGCCAGGGAGAGGTCGAGCAGCACGGCCATCGTCGCCACGGCACGGCCGACATAGGTTCCAACCCGCTCGACCGTCTCGGGCGAGGCCTCGGCCGGCGACCGACCGGTGATGGCCTGGATCGCCGTACCCGAGGCCTCAGCCTCGAGGCAGCCTCGGGCCCCGCAGGCACACAGGTGCCCGTCGGGTTCGACGGTGATGTGCCCGATGTGCCCGGCGTTGCCGTGTTGGCCGTCGAGTAGACGGCCGTCGAGCACGATCCCCCCACCCACGCCGGTCGAGACCACGATGGCCACGTAGTCGGTCTGCCCCTCGGCCGCCCCGACCCAGCCTTCCGCTATGGCCAGAGCTTTGGCGTCGTTGTCCACGAAAGTGGTCAACCCCGTCAGCTCGGCCAACCGGCTTCGCAAGGGGAAACCCCGCCAGGCCGGGATATTCAGCGGGGAAACCTCTTCGCCCCCCATACTCATCGGACCGCCGCAGCCCACCCCGCAGACCTCTACGGAATCGCCTGATTCCTCAAGAACCCCTCTCACCATGTCGGCAACGGCGGTCCAGACGATCTCGGGGTCATGGCTCGAGGGGGTGGCGATTTTGGTGGCGCCGCTCAAGACTCCTTGGTAGTCGACCAACCCGGCGGCACACTTGGTGCCGCCGATGTCGACGGCGAGACAGCGGCCCGGCGCCAAGGGATCAGCGTTCGCGGCGAAACAGGTGGGAGCGGAACCAATCCCGGGCGCCGTGTACGGCGTGCTCAATCCCGCCACCGGCCCCGGAGGGCTGTTCGTCATGCAACGAGCGCGTTAAATCGTGCCAACCGGCCTTGCCCATCCGTCGCAGGTTCCGCTCGAAGATCACAAGGGAGGCGAACATGATGGCCACGCCGAACAGGCCCAGGACCACCGATTCGGAGTAGAAGGCGACCAGGATGGCCACGCCGACCACGAAACCGAACGCGGCCCACTTGCAATAGCGTCCAGCGTGCCGATACACGGTCTCCGAGCGGACGCGCTCGGCGAACTCAGGGTCCTGGCGAACGAGAGATTCCTCGAGTTCGGCCAGGATGCGCTGCTCATGTTCAGAGAGCGGCACCCCACTCCTTTGTGACACTGCCCTTCCGTGCCGGCACGGTGAAGGCACCTCCTCGCCCGTGTTCTTGACTCCATGTTCGCGCACCAGGATCCGACGGACAACGGATTGGGGCCTTGGCCGGCCCTGCACCCTCCGGGATTCTCGCCCGCGAGCCAGTGTATGGCCGATCCCGCCCCGGTGGGCACGCGGGCCCCGACGCCCCCAGGACGCGTGCCATAGGGTGCCCACATGGACACCTTCACCCCCGCCACCGAGCTCGCCGCGGCCATCGCCCGGCGCGAAGTGAGCCCGGTCGAGCTCCTCGAGCAGTGCCTGGACCAGGTCGACCGGCTCAACCCCGCTCTCAACGCCGTGATCTGGCGCAATGACGAAGAGGCCCGGGCGACGGCCAAAGCTGCGGCCGATGCCGTGGCGAAGGGAGAGGAGCTCGGACCGTTCACCGGGGTGCCTCTCCCGATCAAGGACCTCACCGCGGTGGCCGGGTGGCCCGTCACCTACGGCTCCTGGGCGGCCGCGGGGGACATCAACGATGAGGACGAACTCGTGGTGGCCGGCCTCCGTCGGGCCGGGTTCACCCTCACCGACCGGACCAACACCCCAGAACTCGGCCCGATCCCCGCCACCGAGAACCTGCGCTACGGCATCACCCGCAACCCCTGGAACCGCGAATACACCCCGGGGGGATCGAGCGGGGGCGCCGGGGCTGCGGTGGCCTCGGGAATGTTCCCCCTCGCCCACGCCAACGACGGTGGCGGCTCCATCCGCATCCCGGCGTCGTGCACCGGTCTCGTGGGCCTGAAGGCCAGCCGGGCCCGAGTGCCAGCGATTGTGCCTGGGTGGATGGGCGCCTCGGTGGAAGGCGTACTCACCCACACCGTCAGCGACAGCGCTGCGGTGCTCGATCAGATCTGCGGTCCCGACCCTCTCTCGTGGTACAACGCCCCGGCCCCGGATCGGCCGTTCGCCGACGAGGTGGGCGCAGACCCCGGGCGACTGCGTGTCGCGCTGCTCACCCGGGCCCCCCTCGATCTCCCGGTGGCCGAAGCGCCCCGTCAGGCGGTTGCTCGGGCTGGCACCACCCTTGAGCAGCTCGGGCATCACGTCGAGAGCGTCGATTTCGAACTCTTCCCACTCGAGGCCATGGCTTCGTTCCTCCCCATCATGAATTCGAGCTTCGGCGACTACTCCGACGTCGACTTCACCAAGATGGAACCTCACAATCTGGCGAACTATGCCGCCGGGCAGGCAGTCGACAGCATCACCTTCGTGCGCTCTTTTGGAGAGCTCCAGCGGATCTCCCGACGCATCGTGGCGCGTTGGGGTCAGGACTTCGACCTCCTCGTGACCCCCACGTTGACCATCGAGCCGCCACGGGCCGGTGCCATCCTCACGCAGGCCCACGCCAACCCGACCGAGATGCCGGCCGACGTGCTGGCCATGGGCGCCTTCACGGCGCCGTTCAACTTGAGCGGACAGCCGGCCATCAGCTTGCCCCTCCATCAGAGCGAGTCCGGGTTGCCGGTGGGTGTGCAGCTGATCGGCGGCCCCTTCCAAGAAGCGCTCCTCGTGCGGGTGGCCGCACAACTCGAGCAGGCCGATCCCTGGATTGGCCGCCGACCTCCGCTCGGGCCCACCTAGAGAAAAACCCCGGGGGTCGCCCACAGCGTCGGCACTCCCAGGTCCGCGCCCGCCGCGCTTGGTGCTCCCGGACGGGGTGAGCAGGCATCATCGTTGTCTTCGGCGGCAGCCTCTCGGTGAGCGGCGTCTGGGACACCCTTGTCGGATTGGTCGTGTACCTCGGGCTGCTCCAGCTCGTGGTCATCTGGGCTCACCGCGTCGCCCGAGACCTGGTCGGACCCTGCCCCGGTCGGACCGACTGGAGGCGAGCCGCTCGCGGCGCTCCGAGCGAAGGGATAGGGACGAAATCAGGTGGCGCGAGGCCTCAGGGTTGAGCGTTCGTGGACCGCTGGCGGCGACGCAAGATCAACGCCGCGAGACCTCCACCCAGCACCGCGGTGATGACGACCACCAGGACAAGTGGAGCCCGGGTGGTGTGCAGCCAGAAATGTATCTCGACGTCTTGCAGGTTGATCAAGGCGAACCAAACGAGCAGCACGGTGGCCACACCGAATAACACCATTTGGGTGTCCCGCTTCCGGTCGCGCGGTGCTTGAGATCCCGGCCCGATTCCCGATCCCGTTGCCTCTGCCATGTCGTCTCCTTTGGTGTACCGGGCCCTGATTTATTCGGACCTGGCCCTTGTGCCGCTGGCCACTTCGCATACCGGCCCATACCACTCTGCCTCGTTCAGCGGGTCGGCGGTGTGACCTCGTCGATGGGCCTGTGTCCTGACGACCTGATAAGAGAGAGACGCCGGAAGGAGGCCCACGATGGCAGAGCGACAGACCATCACCGGGGCGCGGACGATATGGGAGTTGGTGAGCCGCCGGGCCGAGGCTACGCCCGACCACCCCATGCTGATCGATGCCGAGGGAACCACGCTGAGTTTCGGCGCGTTCTGCGTCCGAGCCGAACGGGTGGCCGCCGGACTCGCGGCCCGAGGCGTCGGCGAGGGCAGCGTGGTGTCGTGGCAACTACCGAGCCGCATCGACACCGTGTTGCTTTCGATCGCCCTCAGCCGGCTCGGTGCAGTCCAGAATCCGATCATTCACCTCTACCGCGAGCGGGAGGTCGGATTTGCCCTCCGACAGACCGGCTCCGAATTGTTCTGTGTGCAAAAGGACTGGCGGGGCATCGACTTCGTGGCCCTGGCAGAAAGGGCACTCGAGGGTGCGACAACCAAGCCCGAACTGTTGGTAGTCGACCGAGGATTGCCCGAGGCGGACCCGGCGGCGCTCGCCCCCCCGCCCGTGGGGACCGGGGCCGAAGACGCGCCAATCCGTTGGATCTACTACACCTCGGGGAGTACGGCGGACCCCAAGGGCGTCCGCCATACCGATCAGACGTTGATCGCCGGCGGTTGGGGATTGGCTGTTGCTCTCGACATGTCACCCGACGACGTGGGATCGATTGCGTTTCCCTTTGCTCACATTGCTGGTCCGGACTATCTCGTGACCATGTTGAGCCTCGGATTCCCCGCGGTCATTGTCGAAGCCTTCTCGGCTCCCGAGGTGCTCCCGATCTTCCGCAGGCACGGGGCGACCATGGTGGGCGGGAGCACCGCCTTCTACGTGGCCTACCTGGCCGAGCAGCGCAAACAGCCGGGCCAACCGATACTGCCGACGCTTCGCCTCATGTCGGGCGGCGGTGCCCCCAAACCACCTCACATCCACTTCGAGGTACGCGACGAAATCGGCGGTCGCGGGGTGGTCCACGGTTACGGCATGACCGAGGTGCCGATGATCGCCAACGGGTCGCCCCACGACACCGACGAGCAGCTGGCGAACACCGACGGCGCCCCGGTCGAGGGGGCCGAGGTTCGCATCGTCACTCTCGACGGGGCCGTGGCGGGGCCCGACGAGGAGGGCGAGATCCGGGTCCGAGGGCCGATGGTCTTCCACGGCTACACCGACCCGTCCCTCGATACCGAGGCCTTCGACACCGACGGTTTCTTCCGCACCGGCGATTTGGGCAAGCTCCGCGCCGACGGACATCTCATCATCACCGGTCGGCTGAAGGACGTCATCGTCCGAAAGGGCGAGAATGTGAGCGCCACCGAAGTGGAAGCCGTGCTCTACACGCACTCGAAGGTCGCCGAGGTCGCGGTGATCGGCCTGCCCGACAAAGACCGCGGTGAACGCGTGTGCGCCGTGGTCCAGCTGGTGGAGGGAGCCGAGCCACTGACGCTCGCCGAGCTCGTGACGTTTTGTCGCCAGGCCGGGCTCATGACCCAAAAGATCCCAGAGCAGCTCGAGTTACGCGACGAGTGGCCGAGGGCGGGAACGGGAAAGATCGTGAAGAAGGCGCTGCGGGAGGAATACGCCCGCGATCCGCTCGGCCCGCCGCGGTGAGCGTCGCGGACATCCCGCCGGCGAAAGGGGTCGGCGCACCCTATCGGGTGTGCTTCGTCTGCACCGGGAACATCTGCCGTTCGCCAATGTCCGAGATGGTGCTCCGCCACCTCGCTGTCGGAGCTCCTGTCGAGGGCCGCCTCGAGGTCTCGAGTGCGGGCACTGGCCCCTGGCACGAAGGAGAACCGATGGACCCGAGAGCAAGGCGGGCTCTCGAAGACGCCGGATACGTCGACCTCGGTCACAGAGCCCATCAGTTCGACGTCGATCAGTTCGACCAACTCGACCTCCTCGTGGCCCTCGATCGTCGGCATCGCCAGACGTTGCATAGCCTCGCTCGAGACCGCCCCGTGGACGACCGTCTGGTGCTGTTGCGCAGCTTCGACCGCAGCGCGGGCGGAGCGGTCGACGTCCCCGATCCCTACTACGGCGACGAAACGGATTTCGCCCGCTGCCTCTCCATGGTGGCGGCCGGATGTCGGGGCCTGTTCGATCGGCTCACCGAGGTTCTCTTCGAGCCAGCCCTCACCGGTTCCGATCACCTCGTGGAGGAGCCTCCGCACTGAGCGACATGGCCGACGCCTCACCCGATCCTCGGCTCCCCGACGGCCGCGTCTGCTTCGTGAAGCGATGGCCGTTCGCTCCTGCGGGTTTCTTCGCCGCAGAAGCCAACGGCCTGGCTTGGCTGGCCGAACCCGGAGTGATCCGCGTTCCCGACGTGCTCGACGTCACCGTCTCTTCAATCGCCATTGAACCAATTCCCATCGGCGCGCCCACCGAGTCTGGGGCCGAGCAGCTAGGCCGGTCGCTGGCCCGATTGCACGCCGCCGGGTCACCCAGTTTCGGCGCGTCGTGGCCCGGTTTCATCGGGCCACTCGAGATGGGCAACGAGCCATCGGCGCGCGACTCGGATGCCATCTCCGCCGAAGGGACACGGACGGTCGAGCGGGTCCTCTCGCGCCTGCGCGAAGTGGCAGGCCCCGCAGCCGACGAGGCCCCGAGCCGGATCCACGGCGACTTGTGGTCCGGCAATCTCCTCTGGGACAACGAAGGCAACGGCTGGATCATCGATCCGGCGGCCCACGGCGGCCACCGAGAGACCGACCTGGCCATGCTGGCGCTTTTCGGCACACCCCATATCGCTCGCATCCTCGCCGCCTACGACGAAGAGCGACCATTGGCCGAAGGGTGGCGGGATCGCGTCGCCCTCCACCAGCTCCATCCCCTCCTCGTCCACGCCGTTCTCTTAGGCCCCAACTACGGGTCCCAGGCCGAAGAGGCGGCCCGGTGGATCCTGAGATGAGCACCGACGACTCGGCCAGCAAAACCCGGTCGCTGTGCTGACCACAAAAGGGAGGCCATCGCCGCTGCCGCCGACCCTCCCCTCGGGAAATGCCGGTACCGAACCTGCGCCCTGACCGGAGCTTCGGGCAACCAGCCCCACCCCGGCCGGGGGGCCAGGGCTTCCTCGGCCTCGGCCGTTCCCCCGATGCTGTGCCATAGTGCCGGGCGTGGTGTCCCGGCGAGTTCGACGGCGGCGGCGTCAGGTCGCAACGGCTGTAGTCGTACTGGTTCTCATCATCGTGCTGCTCGTCAGCATCGGTGGAGGTTCGGGCATAAAGAAGCCAACGACGACTTCGACGACGGTGCGTGCACGCGCCAGCTCGACCCTCTCCCCCGCCTGGCGAGGCAACGGCAAGCCGGTGACCTTGGCCTTCGGGGGGGACGTCCATTTCGAAGCAGTGCTGGCCTCTCGTCTTTCGAACGATCCCACCACCGCCCTCGATGGCACGGTGTCCAACCTGATGTCGGGTTCGCAGGTCTCCATGGCCAACTTCGATTCGGCCCTGACCAACGGCACCTGCCCCGCGCCACAGGCCAAGACGTACGTCTGGTACGCCCCACCGACCGCCATCACAGCCTTTCGCAGTGCCTCGCTCTCGCTTGTCAGCGAAGCCAACTCCCACGGCGAGGACTGCGGGATAGCCGGCCTCCAGATGGCCATCGCGGCGGCCGACGCGGCCAAGTTCCCGGTGGTCGGCGTTGGTGCCACCGCCGTCCAGGCATACGCTCCTTACCGCGCCACGATCAACGGGCAGCGAATCTCGATCCTGGCCGCCACCGCGCTGTTCGACCCTGGGCTGCAAGCCCAGTGGACAGCGACGACGTCACAACCCGGCGTGGCGTCCGCTCTCGACCAGAACGCCTTGATCGCCGCGGTGCAGGCGGCCCGCAAAACCTCCGACACCGTGATCGTGTACCTCAACTGGGGCACCGAGACCAAGACCTGCCCCAACTCCGAGCAGGGGCCGCTCGCCGCGGCGCTGGTCAAGGCCGGAGCCGACATCGTCATCGGGAGCGGCGCCCATGTGCAGCAGGGCACGGGGTACCTGGGCCAGGCCCTCGTTGACTACGGACTGGGCAATCTCGCCTTCTACGACAGCGCACCGCCCGAGACCTTGAGCGGGACACTGGTGGTGACGGCGACGGGACGCCATGTCGACAGCTTCGTGTGGCGCCCGGCGCTCATCACCGATGGCCTGCCGCAGCCGCTCACGGGCGCCAACGCCGCCAGTGCCATTTCCCGCTGGGCCGGGCTGCGGAGCTGCACCGACCTTTCGGCGACCCCGGCCAAGAGCACCGCCACCATCAAGACCCAGACCGTGGTCGCAGCGGCAAACGCTCCGAGCACGCCAACGACGGGCCACTCGACCACCACGGCCCACGCGACTACGACGGCCCACGCGACCACGACGGCCCACGCGACCACGACGGCCCACGCGACTACGACGGCCCACGCGACTACGACGGTCAAGGGCCACGGCTGAATCCTCGTCTCGTCGAGCGCCCGAATCGGTCCCGGTTGGGCGTCAGCCACATCGGTCAGCGGATCACTCCGATGATTGTGACCACTCAGGATCCCGGCCATAGGCGCGGAGCAACGCGATCCACGGCTCGCCCGGTCCGATGTCTCGGCCAACTGCCGCCTGTCCCCGGGCGATGGTCAGGGGATCATTTGGACGGTGATCGAGGCCGGCCGACCGGGCGATGTCCCATGCGTGCACGTGCCATTCCCCGACGGCCACGGCGGTGTGCTCGCCGATGCTCAGGTCGCCGAGACCCGACCAGGTTCCAAGGGTCAAGGTCCAATCGATCCGTCCGAGACGCGAGGCGTATTCACGCGCGGCGGCAACAAATCGGCGAGCTCGTTCGGGTCCGTCCCCGTCGGTGAGCCGAACGAGGTCTTCGGCGTTCATTGCTGCGAGTTGCCGACCTCGAGGTAGATCGACCAACGGACTCCCGGCCGCCGCGGCATCAAGGAGACGGTGGTAGTAGCGGGCGATCGCGAGGAGATGGCCGGCGAGGTCGACGGCTCGCCACTGGCCACAGGGGGACGCCATTTCCCAATCCTCGACGACGACGGCAGCACGGTCGACGCCGTTCACGCCCTCGAGGTATGCGGCCAGGACTTCCGTCGGATCGAGGGGTTCCTCCCTGGTCGCCATCGCCGAATCTACCTTCCAAGACCACTTCGGGAAACGACGCTCCTGCCCGGTCGCCCGCCCATCGGCCTCAGGCGTCGCCGGGGAAAAACCGCGGCAGAGCGCGACGGTTGGCGGCCAGCAGTGCGTCTGCCAGCTGCGCCGCCAGAGGGTATTGGCCGACCAATGGATTGGCCAACAAGGCCCGGACAACGGTGTCCCGGCTGCCGGTGCACGCCGCTTCGACCGCCAGGTGTTCGTAGGCTTTGCAGTGCTCGACCAACCCCATCATTTCGGGTGGGAGGGCCCGCTGGGGTAGGGGGTGCGCACCGTCGGCATCGACGGTCGCGGGCACCTCGACGACGGCATGATCTGGGAGTCCGGGTAACGCGCCGTCGTTGCGCACGTCGACGACCTGGACGTCGCCGGTCCCTGCGTAGAGCGAGGCCATAAGCCGGACCGCCGCCTCGGAGTAGTAGGCACCGCCCCGCCACGACAGCTTCTCGGGCTTGGTCACGAGCTCGGTATCTCGATATTGAGCCAGTAACTCGGCCTCGAGTTCGGCCACCACTTGGGCCCGGGGCCGGTAGCCGGGCACCTGCTGGGCCGCGAGCTCCGCATCTCTGGCGTAGTAGTAGTGGAGGTAATAAGACGGCCAGACGCCGAGGAATCTGAGCAGCTCCAGCGGCGACCCGCTCTCAAGTTCGATCTCCGCACCGAATCGCTCGAAGAGCTCGGGGAGTCGGTCCTCGCCGCCGATGCGGGCCGAGCGGACCCAGGTCAGGTGGTTGAGTCCGACGTGCTCGAGCTGGACGTCATCGGGACTGACTCCGAGATAGTGGCCGGTACGCCGCTGGACCCACCGCGCCACATTGCACAGGCCGAGCGCTCGGTGTCCCTCGTCGGCCAACGCTTGGGTCACGATGCCGACTGGGTTGGTGAAGTCGACGAGCCAAGCCCCCGGGGCCGCTCTGGTGGCCGTCTCCTCGGCGATCTCGAGGACCAAGGGTACGGTCCGCAGGGCCTTGGCCAGCCCTCCCGGACCGGTCGTTTCCTGACCAAAGCAGCCGTAGCCGACCGGGAGGGTCTCATCGCTGTAACGGGCCGCTTGTCCACCGACGCGGAGCTGGACGACCACGAAGTCCGCCCCTTCGATCGCCTCATCCCGGTTGCCGGTGGCGACCAACCGCCCGGCCCAGCCCCGGTGGCGCAAGATCCGTTCAGACAGTCCCGCCACCGGTTCGAGACGCACGGGGTCGGGGTCGAGCAGCACCAGCTCGTCGACCACGAGGCGGTCCTCGTGATCGCAGAGCCCTTCGACGAGTTCGGGCGTGTACGTACTCCCCCCGCCGACAACGGCGACCTTTGCGCCCACGGCCGGCGAACCTAACATGGCTCGTCGTGCCGGGCATGGGGGACAAAGAAACAGTGCCCACTCGAGCTGAGCCCGCTGTCCTCGCAGTCGACGGCGGGGCATCCAAGACCGACGTGGTGGTGATCGACCGGCACGGCGGGGTTCTCGGACGGGCTCGGGGTGGTCCCTCGAACCACCAGACGGTGGGCCTCGACGCGGCCATGGACAACCTGGGCGCCACGATCGCCGCCGCCCGTGACGCCGTCGGGCTCGTACCCGGGAATGGTGCCGGGCCGCTGTGCCGGACTGGGGTGTATTGCCTCGCCGGTGTGGATCTGGACATCGATGAACGCCGGGTCGGCCAAGCGGTGGCCGAACGGGGTTGGACCACCGACGTCGAGCTGCACAACGACACGTTCGCTATCTTGCGGGCCGGAATGACGTCGGGGTGGGGTGTCGGGGTGGTCTGCGGCACCGGACTCAACTGTGTCGGCCTCGGGCCCAACGGATCGAGCGTGCGTTTCCCGGCACTGGGCGAACTCTCTGGTGACTTCACCCCCGGGGGGGCCTGGCTCGGGGTGCGCGGACTCGGCCTGGCGTTGCGGGCGGGCGACGGGCGCGGCGACGCGACGCTGCTCGAGACTGCGGTGCCGGACCATTTCGGACTGCCCGACCCCGAAGCGGTGCTTGAGGCCGTCTACACCGGTGAGATCTCCTACGGTCGATTGCCTGAGCTCGGCGAGTTGGTGCTGCATGCCGCGGCCACGGGCGACGGACCGTCAAGGCAGGCGGTCGAGCAATTGGTAGCCGAGGTGGTGGCCATGGTGGGCGCCACAATCGCTCGACTCGGGACCCCGAACCTGCCAATCGAGGTGGTCGTCGGCGGGGGGATCTTCGAGGACCCCGATTTCGCGCGCCTCGTACTCGAGGGGGTACGCGCCCACTCACCCGGAGCCGCCTTGCGCCCGATCAGCGGTCCCCCGGTACTCGGAGCCGCCCTCCTCGGCCTCGACGCCATCGCCGCCGGCGGCGGCGCCGAAGCGGCGCTGCGGGCCGTCCTGGTCTAGGCGTGCGCCGCGGCTCGGGCGTCGGCGAGCAACTTGTCATCGTCGGCCAGCAACTCCTTGGCCAGGTGCTTGACCATATCGATGACCTCGGGATGAGCCTCTGGATCCCAGCCCTCGAGTAGATCGGTCATTGAGTCGCGACGTGCCGCCGTCAGCTTCTCGATGCCCTCGTGGCCGGCCGGTGTGAGAGTCAAGGTGCACCCGTCGGACGACTCGTCCCGGACGATCATTCCTCCGGCTTCGAGGGAATCGAAACCCGCCTGGAGCCGTTCGGGATCGACCTTCAAACGGGCAGCGACGCTCTCCACAGTGCAGCCGGGCCGATCGGCGAGCCGGTAAAGGGTCCAGCAGGCCCGGGGATCGAGATCGAGTCCCGCCCGCGCAGCCAGCGTCTCGTACAGCTCACGCCGGTTCTCCCGACTGGCCGCTCGCTCGAGGATGAGCTGTACCTCATCGAGCGATGACCTCGGCTCAGGTACCCCGAACCCCTCGGCCGGCTCGACCGTCCGGATCGACTTGCGCAATTCGATTTCTGGGAGGAGCCAGCTCAGGAGGAAAGCCACGAAGGCGATCGGCACCCCGATCAGAAAGACCGTCTGGACGCTGTGGGCGATCCCGCTTTGAACCCCGGCCCGAATGACAGGGGGCAGCGACTTGATCGCGGCCGGATTGTCCGCATTGAGGCTGAACCCGGTGGGTGCCTTGGTCACGTGGAGCGCATGCAGGACGTTGGAGACCACCAGGTTGCCGTAGATCGCACCGAAGACCGCCGTGCCGAATGATCCCCCGATCATGCGGAAAAACGTCGTCCCCGACGTGGCGGTACCCAGCTCCTCATAGGGGACGGCGTTTTGGACAGCGACGACCAACACCTGCATCACAAGGCCGAGCCCGAAACCGAAGATCGCCATGTAGGCCGACATGGTCCAGGCTCCGGTGCTGATCCCGACCCTCGACATGAGATACAGGCCGATGGTGATGAGCGCGGTGCCGACAACCGGGAAGACCTTGTAGCGGCCCCACCGGCTGACGAGCAGGCCCGAACCGATAGAGGCAACGAGCAAGCCTCCCATCATCGGAAAGAGCCGCACCCCCGACTCGATCGGGCTTACGCCCTTGACGTCTTGAAGGAACAGCGGAAGGAAGGTGAGCGCTCCGAACATGGCGAACCCGACGACGAAGCCGATGGCCCCGGCCGCACTGAACACTTTGTTGGAGAACAGGGCGAGTGGAATCACCGGCTCCTTGGCCCGCCGCTCGGCCAACAAGAACAAAATAGCCAACACCACGCCGACGACACCCAGACCGATAACAAACGGGGAGTTCCAGGGGTACGAGACGCCACCCAAGCTGGTGAACAGGACCAGTGCGGTGGCGGACGAGGCCAACAAGGCGGTCCCGAGGTAGTCGATGACCCGGTGGACCTTGCTGAGGGCGCCCGGTAGGGCGACGGCCGTCACGGCCAGGGCGACGGCGCCGATCGGGATGTTGATGTAGAAGATCCAGCGCCAGGACAGGTAGTGGATGATGACGCCCCCGACGAGCGGACCGATCACCGTGGTCACCCCGAACATGGCCATGAACAGGCCCATGTATCGCCCGCGATCGCGCGGCGAGACGACGTCGCCCACGATGGTCTGGGCCCCCACCATCAGTCCGCCGGCGCCCAGGCCCTGGAGGGAACGGAAGACGATCAGCTCGAGCATCGAATGGCTCAGTCCAGACAGGGCAGAGCCGATCAAGAAGATGACGATGGCCGCCTGGAAGAAGACCTTTCGGCCGTACTGGTCCCCGAGTTTCCCCCACAGGGGCGTCGACACGGTCGAAGCCAACAGGTACGCCGTGACCACCCAGGTCAGGTGGGATGCGCCATGGAGGTCGCCGACGATCGTGGGCAGGGCGGTGGAAACAACGGTCTGATCGAGAGCTGCCAGGAACATCCCGAGCACCAGTGCACCAATGATGATGAGGACCCGACGATGGGTCAGCGCGACCGGCGGGCCGGTCATCGCCGGGGTGGCCGTCTCGGTCATGACTGCCTTGCTTGCTCGGACGAGTGGAAATCACTGGCAGCCCCCACCGGTTGAGGGGCGGGGCCGACCGGGGGGACGCCGTTTCCCCCGCCACCGGGTGAACTCGGTGGGCCTTGTCCACCTGACACGCCAACCGACCGACGACTCATGGCCGAAGGCCACCAGTTCCATCGCCCGAGCAGGGAGACGGTGGAGGGGACGAGCACCGTGCGCACCACAAAGGTGTCAAGGAGGATCCCCACAGCCAGGCCGACCCCGATCTCGCGCACCTGGCTGCCCCCCGAACCGCTCCCGCCGGCGATGGCGAGGACGGCGAAGGTCCCGGCGAGAACCAGTCCAGCTGACGTGACGGTCGGCCCGGTGGTGCCAACGGCCCGGACCACCGCTTCGCGCAGGGGCCGGTTGGTCGCTTCCTCGCGGATGCGAGTCATCACCAAGATGTTGTAGTCCTCGCCCAAGGCCAGGAGGAAGATGAACATCAAGAAGGGTAAGAGGAAGACAATGCCCCCGTTCCCACCGATCTTGATGAACACGATCACTGCCAGGCCAAGCGATGCGAGATACGAGAGCACAACGCTCAGGATCAAGTAGAGCGGGGCCACGAGGCTCCGCAACACCAGGGCTAACACGATGCCGATGGCCAAGACGGCGATCGGCACGATGTGGCGCAGGTCGCTGTCAGAGATATGGCTGACGTCATATAGAGCGGGGGCCTCGCCGGCCACTCCGGCGGCCGAGGCGCCAGCCTCATGGCCGACTACGGCCACCTGGCTGCGTATGGTGGGAATGGCGTCAAGGGCTCCAGAGGACTGGGGATCGCCCGCCTTGAGGCCCGCTTCCCACTGGGCCGTTCTGCCGTCCGCGCTCAGATAGCGGGCGCTCGCCAGGTAGGCGTCGTATAGGGCGGGTGACACCGACGAACCGGCCGGGGGGACCGGCGCGGTGCGCACGAGTTCTTGAGCCGGCTTCCCGATCTCGGTGTGCACGGCATACAGCTCGGCGGGCGTGATGGGCTCGCCGTTCGGGTCGAGGGCGCCAGCGAGCGTGGTGAAGCTGCCGGTCCCCTCCAATCCGGTCGTCGCCTTGCCGATCGAAGAAGCCAGGGCCGCCGCACTCGACCAAGCCGAGGTCGGAAAGCGCATGATGATGTTGGTCGGGTTGGCGCTGGCCTGGGGGAAGTGGGTGGTGAGAGCGGTGTTGCCCAGGGCGGCACTACTGCCGGCCGGTGCGTTGACCTGTCCTCCGAATCCGCCGGGCTTAAAGCCCGCAGCGAACACCGCCAACGCCGCGAACACGAGCACCCCGACGCACAACGTGAGGGCCGGCCGGCGCACCAGCCGGCCGGCGATCCGTCCCCACAGCCCTTCCTTGTGATCTTTGGGCGCGGTCTTGGTCGGCCAGAAGACGGCCCGACCGAGGATGGCCAGGAGGGCGGGCAACAGGGTCAGGCCGGCGAGCAGCATGACGACGATGCCGATTGCGAGCGGGATCCCGAGGTCGTGGTAGATCCCGAAGGTGGCCAGGGTGAGGGTGAGCAGGGCCACCAC
Source organism: Acidimicrobiaceae bacterium (assembly GCA_003161575.1). GTDB lineage: Bacteria > Actinomycetota > Acidimicrobiia > Acidimicrobiales > RAAP-2 > PALSA-457. The sequence continues at coordinate 32,826 of PMOE01000083.1, forward strand.
CACGGTCGCCGCCGAAGCGGCAATCGATTCGCCCACCTTGGAGACCGCGTAGGCAACCGCATCTTTGGGTTCGCGTCCGTTCAACATCTCCTCACGCACTCGGAACACGAGGAACAGCCCGTAGTCGGTTCCCGCCCCGAGGATCAGCACGATGAGCAGGATCTGGGTGAAGAACGAGATCTTGAGGCCGTGGGCGCCGAGGGCGCCGATGAACGACCCCGACAACAGGAGCACCATGACGGCCGGGATCAAGGTCACCAAGGGAGCGAGGAACGCCCGAAAGATGATGAACAGCAGCACGATGATGAACAGGATCGAGAAACTCTGAATCCGGCTTCCCGCCTTGTTCGACGCCTTCTGATTGGCCACGTTGGTGGCGATCTCACCGGCCAGGTGGACCTGCAGGTCCGGCGGGAACCCGGACTTTCCGAGAGCGGTCTGGAGGTTGGAGACCAGCGTGTCGGTCCCGGTCTGGTCGAACGGGGTCACCGACGAGACGACCAACAGCTGGGCGGCGTCTCCCCGCGTGGCCAGGAAGTGAACGCTGTCGACCGAGGCCACCTTGGCCAATTCGCTCTGCGCCCGGATCAGCGCAGCCTGGTCGGCTGCGTTGAGCGCAGCGTTGGACGTGACAGCCACCACCGGTATCTGGGACTGGTTCGTCGACCCGATCAGTGGGACGGCCAACGTGGCCGCCTGGTTGCTCGGCGCGGACGCCGGGAGGAATGAGCTGTTGTTGTTGTTGACCTGGCTACCGAGCGATGGCAACGAGTGCACTGCGAGCACGGTACCCACGAGCCAGGCCACCAGGATCACCCACCGGAGCTTGACCACGATCCGGCCGAGGGCGGCGAATGCGGCGTTCATGACACGCCTGCTGTGCGTGAGGTCCCATGGCAGCTGCCGCCGACCTCGTCGGCTCGAATCACTTCTTCGGCCACCATGTGGAGCCCCTCCACCAGCGCCCGGGACCGTTCAGGGCCCATCCGCTCTACGGCTCGGCGCAACGGGGCGAGCTTCGCCTCCAGCACGGCCTGGCTCATCCGGCGGTACTTCGGTGCGACCGACACCACCGTGCGGCGCCGGTCGTGCTCGTCCTCGTGGCGCTCGACCAGGTTCGCCTCGGCCAGCTGGGTCACGAGCAGGCTGGTCGTGCTGAGGGCGAAGGCGCCCCGGGCCGCCAGCTCAGAGACCGTCAGTGGCCCCTCGAGGGCGATGATGGCGAACGCCCCGAGGTGGCGTGGCGCGAGGAATCCGGACTGCACCAGCTCTTCTATGTGCTTGGGCATCGTTCCCCCGCCCTTTTGGCCACGGGCCATGCGGGCGAAGGCGAGCAGCAGCTCGGAGGCCTGGTCGTCTGTGGAGCGAGACCGGTCGGCCTTGTTGGCCTGGTCGCTGGCGGTGCGGGGTGCCACAACTCCGCATGTTAGAACAGTATTGAATCAATAGCGATGACGGCGCCCGGCCCATTGCTACGATCACCAAGGGAGTGCCGGGAAGACTGGTCGGCGATCGAAACCACGCGCCCCCGATGCCCTCACTCCCTCCCACCCCCGCCACGGCCCCGCCCGACCCCGACCGGCGGACGTGGCGCCCCGAATTCTGGAGCGGATTCGTCGTTCGGGTGGCTCGTACCGAAGCCACCGGCGGCGTGGTGCTCAGCATCGCCGTGGTCATCGCCTTCGTCTGGGCAAACACATCCGCCCGGTCCTACGCACTCGTCTGGAACCACCCCCTCGGGTTCAGCCTTCTGCCGGACACACGCAGCGTCATCAACAGCGCACTGATGACGCTCTTCTTCTTCGCCGTCGGGCTCGAGGTCGGACGAGAACGAGCGTGCGGCTCGTTGGCAGACAACCGCACCGCGGCGCTCCCCGTGCTCGCCGCGTTCGGTGGCATGGCCGGAGCCGCCCTCGTCTATCTGCTCGTGGCCCTGGCCGGCGGCGCCGGCGCGGCCGTCAGCCAGGGTTGGGGGATACCAATGGCGACCGACGTCGCTTTCACCCTCGGTGCGCTGGCCCTGCTCGGGAACCGGGTCCCCTCGGGCTTGCGGGTGTTCGTCCTGGCTCTCGCCGTGGCCGATGACATTGCCTCGGTTGGGGTGCTGGCTGTGGTCTCCTCGTCGCACGTGCAATTGTTCTTCGTACTCGCTGCTGGGGTGGTGCTCGCCGCTGGCGTCATCATTCGACGTCGCTACCCGACCCAGTGGTGGCCCTGGCTCATCCTGCTCGTGCTCGAGTGGTGGCTCCTGGCCCGCGCCGGTGTTGAGCCGACCCTGGCCGGAGCCTTCATCGGGATAATGGTTCCGTGCGGCGCCCCGGCGCCCCCGCTCCGGGGAACGCGGTCCGGTGTCGCACCCTCCACCAAGCTCGAAACGGTGATGCATCCGATCTCGACATTCGCGGTACTGCCGTTGTTCATGTTGGCCAACACCGGTGTGGTCCTTGTCCCGTATCTCTTCGAGAACTCGTCCTCACGATCGGTGATCGTCTCCGTGGTAGCGGCCCGGATCGTCGGCAAGATGGCGGGCATCACGATCGCTGCGGCGATCGTGGTCCGGGTGGGCATCGCTCGGCTGCCCGAAGAGATCACCTGGGCCCACATGGCTGGCGCGGCAACGCTGTGCGGCATGGGCATCACTGTTCCGCTGCTCTTCGCCACCGCCGCCTTCAAGGGGTACCCGCGCCTCGTCTCGGCGGCTCAGATCGGCCTGTTACTCGGCACCGTCATCGCGTTCGCCATTGGCTCTACCGTGGTTGTGTGGCAATCGCGCCGGTCCCGGGCTGATTGATCAGGGCGGACCGTTCAAGTATTGCTAGGGTGCGGCGCCGTCGGCTGGGACTCTCGGGACCGCGGTCGGAGGTCACCGCCAATGAAAGGAGACCGCATGCGCACGCGCTTGACCGAGCTGTTGGGAGTCGAACATCCAGTCATGCTGGCCGGCATGGGGGGCGTTTCGTACTCGCCGCTCGTCGCGGCAGTCTCTGACGCCGGCGGATTCGGCTGCATGGGCGCCTCGACGATGGGCAATGAGAAGATGGTCGACGAGATCGCCGCGGTCCGAGCGGCCACCGACATGCCGTTCGGCGTCGACCTGCTCACTGCCATGCCCGGTGGCATGACCGAGCAGGTCGAGTTGATCATAGAGGGGGGTGCCTCGGCATTCGTCGCCGGCCTCGGCATCCCCTCCGAGGTCGTAGACCTGTGCCACCGCCATGGGCTGTTGGTGGTGAACATGTGCGGAAAGGTCGACCACGCGGTGCGCGCCGTCGAAGCCGGCTGCGACGTGGTCGTGGCGCAAGGTACCGAAGCCGGAGGTCACACCGGTCGGGTGGCCACCATGCCGCTCGTCCCACTCATCGTCGATGCCGTCGGGGACCGGGTCCCCGTCGTGGCCGCCGGCGGCATCTTCGACGGCCGCGGGTTGGCGGCCGCCCTGGCCCTCGGGGCCGACGGCGTCTGGGTGGGAACCCGTTTCATCGCCACCCCAGAGGCCCGGGGCGTACGGGGTTACAAAGACGCACTACTTTCGAGCCGGGAAGACGGGACAACGGTCAGCCGCGCCTATTCGGGCAAGACAATGCGGGTGATCAAGAGCGAATACACCGAGTACTTCGACGCCCACCCCGACGAGCTCCAGAGGTTCCCCGATCAAATGGGACGTGCCTACTCGGACCAGGTGATGCATCTCGGAGCCGACGAGACCAATGAGAACATCGATCCGGCGCGGGAGTGCTTCCCCGCCGGCCAAGGCGTCGGCGGCATCACAGAGCTCGTGCCGGCACGCCAGCTCGTGCACCGTTTCGTCGCCGAGGCCGAATCATCCCTGGCGCGCCTCGGCTCCACCTCGTCCTCGAAGGTCCCAAAATAACAACCGATCCTCAGAAGCGCCTTCTGGAGCTCATCGGCGCTCAGACCCCGGTTTGTGCCTCAACTCGTCCTTCTTCGACGGCCGCTAAACCTGATCGATCTCTGGCCTCGCCGTGACGTCGTGGTCCTGAGCCACCGTGCCCCCTTTTTGGGGAACATCATCGCCGGGTTCAGGCCGGGTCGTGGTCCTCGCCACCGCCCGGACTCCCGAGCACCCCGACCGGACAGGACACACCCGTGCCGCCCAACCCGCAGTAGCCACCCGGATTCGCCGCCAGGTATTGCTGATGATCGTCCTCGGCGTAATAGAACGGTCCGGCCGGGGCGATCTCGGTGGTGATCGGCCCCAAGCCACGCTCGGCCAGTGCCTCGCCGTATTGCTTGGCCACAATTTCCGCCGCAGCTGCCTGCGCGTCGGACGTCGTGTAGATCGCCGAGCGGTACTGGCTGCCCACGTCGTTGTCCTGGCGCATGCCCTGGGTCGGGTCATGCCCCTCGAAGAACAAGGACAGCAAGGTCTCGTAGGTGGTCTTCTTTGGGTCAAAGACCACCAGAACCGCCTCGGCATGCCCGGTCCGGCCCGAGCAGACCTCGTGGTATGTCGGGTTCGGCGTGAACCCACCGGAGTAACCCACCGCCGTCGTATACACCCCGTCGGCCTGCCAGAACTTCCGCTCGGCTCCCCAGAAACAGCCCATTCCGAAGATCGCCTGTTCCAGGCCATCGGGGAACGGCGGCGTCAGCTGGGTCCCGAGTACTAGGTGCCGCTCGGTAACGGGCATGGCTGTGGTCCGCCCTCCAAGCGCCTGCTCGGAGGTCACCATCTCCTTTTTGTGGTTGGTGAACAGCCCCATCACGCCTCCTTATGTTCGGCCGTCTTTCCGGGGCGCCCTCGCCCTCTCGCCGCTCTTAAAAGAACACCCCGGTGGCGCCGGCTGTTCCCTTTCGACGGTAGGTTCTGGCCCGAAAAGGAGGTGGGCGTGGCCGACCCCCCGTCGGGCTCTACGACGGCCAGCATCGAACGACTCGATCCAGCACTGCTCAAGCTGGGCGGCGTCGTCATCCTCGGCGCCATCGCGTCGATCCTCGACACCACCATCGTCAACGTCGCCCTCGACACCCTCGCCCGCGACTTCCACACCTCACTGTCGACCATCCAGTGGGTCAGTACCGGCTACCTGCTCGCCTTGGCCGTTGTCATCCCCCTGTCGGGGTGGTCGGTCGAGCGTTACGGGGCCAAGCCCATGTGGATGCTCTCACTCATCCTCTTCGTCATCGGTTCGGCCTTGTCGGGAGCCGCGTGGTCGGCCAACAGCCTCATCGCCTTCCGGGTCATCCAGGGCCTAGGAGGCGGCATGATGATGCCGATCGCCCAGACCATTTTGGCCCAGGCAGCCGGGCCTGCTCGCCTTGGTCGAGTCATGTCCATGGTGGCCATCCCGGGCATGCTTGCTCCGATCCTCGGCCCGGTGATCGGTGGGTTGATCATCGACAGCGCGAGCTGGCGCTGGATCTTCTACGTGAACGTACCCATCGTCGCCGTTGCCCTGATCGCTGCCTGGAAGGGTCTGCCCGGCGGAGGGGGCCACAAGGTCCACCGCCTCGACGTCGTGGGATTTGTCCTCATCTCTCCGGGCCTCGCGCTCGGTGTCTACGGCTTCTCCCAGGCCGGGAACCACGGGGGGTTCAGCTCGACCTCGGTGATCATCCCCCTGTTCCTCTCCGTCGTCTTGCTCGGAACGTTTGTGCACCACTCACTGCACACCAAGACCACTCCGCTGATCGACGTTCGACTGTTCAAAGACCGCTACTTCTCGGCCAGCGCGGGAACTTCGCTCCTCCTCGGGGCGGCCCTCTTCGGTGGGATGATTCTGCTCCCCCTCTACTACCAGATCGTCCGGGGCGAGAGCCCCCTGGCCGCCGGCTTGCAGCTCGCACCCCAAGGCATCGGCGTCATGGTCGCCTCGGTGATGGCCGGACGCCTGACCGACCGCATCGGCGCCGGGCGAGTGGTGCCCATCGGGCTCGTCGTCACGTTGGCCGGCACCTTTGTCTTCACACAGCTCACCGCGCACACCAACCAGTGGGTGCTGGCCGGCTCACTGGTGGTTCGGGGCCTCGGCCTCGGTTCTTCCATGTTCCCGGCCATGGCCGCCGCCTACAACTCCCTCCCCCGGTCCGCCGTGCCCCGGGCGACCACCGCGATCAACATCCTCCAGCGGGTCGGCGGATCCCTGGGCACGGCGGCGCTCATCGTGATCCTCGACACTCACATGGCCGCCGTCGTGGGATCCACAGCGGTCACAGATATCTCGGCGACCAGCGGTACCCCACCGCCCGTGGTGGCGGCCGGGCTCGCCGGCGCATTCGGGTCCACGTTCTGGTGGGTCATGGGCATCACCGCCCTCGCCCTCGTGCCGGCCCTGTTTTTGCCGCGCCATCGGGCCGGCCACTTCGCCGACGAAACCCCGGTTCCGGGGTCGGCACCCGCCCTCTCGCTGGACTGACCCCGCGACGTCCCTGGGTACCCTCCTTGACATCTTGCTCCGACATGTTATGATATGTCGTTATTGTTCGCAATAGAACGACGCAGGCACTAGAAGAAAGAGGCGCCACCATGCACAACACACGAGACCACGGGTCCTTCAACGCCGCTCGCGGACACCACCAAGGACGCGGCCGCGGCGACCTAGGTTCGATGGAGAGAGGCGGCTGGGGTGGAGGCCGGCGCCGCATGCGCCGGGGCGACATCCGCACCGCCGTCCTGTTGGCCTTGAAGGACGGTCCGGCCCACGGCTACGAAGTCATGAGACGCCTCGAGGAACGCAGCGGTGGAATTTGGCGCCCGAGCCCCGGGTCGGTCTATCCGACCCTCCAGATGCTCGAAGACGAGGGACTGGTCACCGCTGAGCAACATGAGGGCACCCGCACCTACGAGCTGACCGAGATTGGGCGCAGCGCCGGGGAAACGAGCGCCGCTGAGCGCACCGGGCGTGCCCCGTGGGAACGGGGCGACGAGAGCGACGAGCGCCTGCGGAGCCTTCGTGAAGCGATAGGCCAGACCCACATGGCAGCCAAGCAAGTGGCCCACGCCGGCAACCCCGAACAGATTGATCGGAGCATCGAGATCATTCAGCGGGCCCGCAAGGAGCTCTACCAGATCCTGGCCGAGGGCTGATCCGCCTCCGGTAGCCTGGGCGCCGAGCACAATGTCCACCGCCACCGACACCGCGTCGCCTACATCGGCGACGGCATCTGACTCAGTCATTCAGACCGTGAATCTGACCAAGGTCTACCCGGGCTCGGACTTCCGGGCGGTCGACGAACTCAACCTGTCGGTGTCGGCCGGGGAGATCTTCGGGTTGCTCGGGCCGAACGGCGCAGGCAAAACCACGACGGCGGGCATGCTCACTACCCGGGTCATCCCCACCTCGGGCCAGGCGTTGGTCGGCGGGATTGACGTGGTCGGCCACCCAACTCTGGCGAAGCAGATCCTCGGGATCGTGAGCCAGGAGAACACCTTGGATCGCCAGCTCACGGTCTGGGAGAACCTCTACTTCCACGGTCGGCTCTTCGGCATGCCGGCCAAAGAGTCCCGCCAGGTGGCCGACAGATTGCTCGAGCAGTTCTCACTGTCCAAGTGGGCCAAGGCCTCGGTGTACGCACTTTCGGGCGGCATGGCCCAACGGCTCATGGTCGCCCGCGCCATCTTCCACCGACCCGCGGTGCTATTCCTCGACGAGCCGACAGCCGGTCTTGACCCCCAGAGCCGGTTGGCCCTCTGGGACATCCTGCGCGAGCTCAACAGCGACGGGCAGACCATCTTGCTCACCACCCACTACATGGAAGAGGCGGACCAGCTGTGCGGACGCGTGGCCATAATGGACCACGGAAAGATCCTGGCCCTCGACACGCCGGCCCGACTCAAAAAAGGGGTCGGCGCCGACACGATCGTGACTGTGAAGGCGGCCGGTGACCCCCAAGCTCTGGCCGCCGTCTTCACCGCCGGAGTTGAGGGAGTGACCCGGACCCGCCCGATCGAAGGTGGGGTGGAGTTGCACGTCGAAGGGGCAAGCCGCCTCTTGCCTCGCGTGGTCAGCGCGGCTGAGGGTGCCGGATTCGAAGTCGCCGACCTCTCGGTAGCCGAGCCCAGCCTCGAGACCGTCTTCATCAACCTCACCGGCAAGGAACTGCGCGACGAATGACCACCGTCCTCGACCCGGCCGGTCGGGCCCAGATCCAGACCGCCCCAGTCCGCTCGGCGCTGGCCTCGAGCTGGGTCTCCCTGCGTGCGCTGATGCTCCGGGACCTCGTGGTGCTGCGAAAGCACGTTGGCGAATTCGTGGTGCGCACCCTGGTCCAGCCGTTCCTCTTGTGTTTCGTCTTCCTCTACGTCTTCCCCAAGATCGGGCAAGGGGTGGGCGGGGGTCACGGCCCGGCCGCCGAATCGGCGTTCGCCACCGTGCTCGTCCCCGGCGTGGTTGGGATCTCCATCATGTTCCAGGGCATCCAGTCCGTCGCGCTACAGATGGCCCAGGAGTTCGGCTTCACCCGGGAAATCGAGGACCGGGTGCAAGCACCATGCCCGATTTGGCTGGTGGCGATGTCCAAGGTCCTCTCGGGCGCGGTGCAGGGGTTGATCTCAGCCGCCCTCGTGCTGCCCATCGCTTCGGTGGTCCACGCAGATGGCGTGACAGCCAACATCTCACTGCATTGGTGGATCATCCTCACGGTCGTACCGCTCTCGTGCGTCGCAATGTCGTCTCTCGGGCTGCTGCTCGGAACCACGTTCGAGCCTCGCAACATCGGATTGATGTTCGGGTTCGTTGTCCTTCCGATCACCTTCCTCGGCGGCACGTACTACCAGTGGACCCGTTTGGTCCCGGTGAAAGTCGGTGGGTGGCACTGGCTCCAGACCGTCGTGCTGGTCAATCCGTTGATCTACGTAAACGAGGGCATGCGGGCCGCCTTCACCGATGCCTCCCACATGCATCTCTACGTCGTCTACCCGGTCCTTGTTGGCTTCTGCGCCTTGTTCCTCAGCATCGGATTGCGCAATTTCCGACGCCGGGTGCAGTCCTGATCCGATATCGGTCAGAACTCACAGGCCGCGACCGTGCCAGCATCCTCGAGAATCGCGCGAGCCCACTGGCCGGCGTCGACGGACGTCGCCACGCCAACTTCTCCCAGCGCACTCATGAGGGGCGCACGGCGTGGCTGTTGGCCTGGTCGGCGAAGGCACTCTCCATGGCCTCGGGCCGATCAACCGACAACAGCGCGACCTCACCGCCGCTCCGATCGACCATGAGCGTGGCCGGCCCCTCGGGGGTTCCGAGCGGACCGGCCTCGACCCTCCAACCGCCAGTCCGAAGTGTCACGGTGACCTCTTCGAGATCCCTGACGGCGTAGATTGGCAAAAAGGTGCCAGCGGGGCGATGGTCGGCCAACAATATTGCGGGGGGCGAACCCACGTCGACGGCGGCCACGTCGGCCCCGAAGTGCTGAAACCGCCACCGCAACGCGGCGCCGGGAAGGGCGAGCCAGACCGCGAGGTCCTCGTCGACGTTCTCAGAACCGACATAGAGATACCGCAGCTCCACTCCGCTTACGTTACGCGCCACTCAGGGGCCGTTCTCCCTGTCAATCAACCCAGCACCAGACCGCGGCGCCAGGCCACTGATCGCTGCGCAACTGGGCCTGGGCGAGCGCGCCCGAGGTCTACGCTGGAGGGGTGACCAGGAGTGCGCCCCCACCAGGGAACCTCGACGCCCCGGCGACGACGGTCGACGAAGCCCTCGACCGGGTGCGGCGAAACGGCGGGCGCGTCACTTCCTCGCGCCGGTTCTTACTGCGGGCCCTGTTCACCGCCGGCGGACATCGGACCGCCGAGGAGCTGGCGGCCGAGGTGCAAGACCAAGCCCCCGATGTCCACCTGTCGACGATCTACCGGAACCTCGAAGAGCTCGAACGCCTTGGCGTCATCGTCCACGCCCATCTTGGCCACGGCCCGGCCACGTACCACCTCGCCTCGGCGGCCCACGGCCATTTCGTCTGTGAGGTGTGCGGCACCATGATCGAGGCGCCCGACCAGCTCTTCGGTGGCCTGGCCCGGACGGCCAAGACGGAGTTCTCCTTCACCATCGACCCGCACCATTTCGCCGTGCTCGGCCGGTGCGCTCGATGCTCATGAGCCCGCGCCCGCAGACTTGGCGCTCGGGCGCGGGCTGACCCCCGCTCGGACGTGAGGCACCGGCGGGGGGGTCCGCCCACGCCACTGGTCGTCGATCGGTGAGCGTTCTCTTCGCGCTGCTGGCCGCGCTCTCCAACGCCTCGACCTCGGTCTTCCAGCGCGTCGCCAACGTCTCGGCCCCAAAGAACCTGACCAGTTGGCGCCAGCACGCCCTCTATCTGCTCCGTCGACCCCTCTGGCTCATGGGCTTTGCTTGTCTCATCCTCACCTTCGTGTTCACCGCGATTGCTTTGTACTTCGGGCAGTTGGCGGTGGTCCAGCCGCTCTACGTGGCCGAACTGATCTTCACCCTGGCCCTCCGACGGTTCTGGTTGCGCGACGAGGTGCCCGCAAAGAGCTGGGCGGCTGCCGCAGTGCTCTCGGCGGGGTTGATCGGCTTTCTCGTCATCGCCCGTCCCCTCCCCGGTGATCGGGCCACGACCGCGGCTCAGTGGGCCGGGGTGCTAGCGGTCGGGGCCGTGATCCTCACCGTCTTGTTGGTCGGTGCGCGCCGTGGTCCGCCGCGGCGCCGGGCCGCCATGTACGGCGCGGCCGCCGGGCTCGTCTGGTCGATCGACGCGGGCGTCGTCAAGGCAGCAACCAACGTGCTCCAGTCCGACGGATGGGGTGAGCTCTTCGAGCATTGGCCGGTGTACGTGTTGGTGGTCAGCGGCATGCTCGGGACTCTGCTCGTGCAGGGCGCGCTCAAGGTGGGGCCGCTGCAGGCCTCCCAGCCGGCCATGCTGATCGTCGAACCCCTGGCCGGCATCATCGTCGGCGTGTCCCTCTTCGGCGAGCGACTGGCAAACAGCCCCGCGGCTATCACCGGCGAATGTCTTTCCCTTCTCGTGATGGCCCTCGGCGTGCTGCTGGTCTCCCAATGGGCGCCGCCGGCGATCGCCGAGCGGCCCCTGGCCTCAACGAAGACCCAAGAGACCCGGTAGCTGAGCCACCGACTCGATGACATGAGTGGCTCCAGCGGCGATCAGGCGCGCCCGGTCGTCGGCGCCGCTCAGCACACCGGCCACCACCGAGGCGCCGGCCCGGCGGCCGCTCACCATGTCCGCAGCGGTATCCCCGGCTACGGCCACCGCTGCGACCGACTCGGCACCGAGGGCGAGCAAGGCGGTCAGGATCATGTCGGGGTACGGTCGCCCCCTCCCGGCGTCGACGGGGCTGAGGACGAGGTCGACCAGGTCGCCCCAGCCGAGCACCTCGATCAGCAGGTCCCGGGTGCGAGCCGAGAACCCGGTGGTCAGAGCCACTTTCACCCCGGCCGCTCGCAGGACCCCGATGCAATCGAGCGCACCGGGTATGGGTCGGACCGATCCACCCCGTACGGCTTGGTCGTAAGCCGCCTCGAAGGCGATGTTGGCGGCTAGGGCCCGGTCCTCTGCTCCGAAGAGCGTCCGGAACACTTCGATCTTCGATGTCCCCATGGTGTCGCGCACATGGGCGACCATCGAGGCCCGCTGTGCCTTCTGAGTCACCCCGAGCTCGTCGAGGGCGGCGTCGAAGGCCTGTTCGACCAAGCCGTCGTCGGCCACGGTGGTGCCGGCCATGTCAAGACAGGCCAGTTCGATGCCCGGCGCTTCTTCGTCCGGCGCGCGCATTTGAGGCGAGCTCATTGGAATGTCTCCTCGGCGATTGCAGGCGAAAGGGTCATTCCCCGGCCGCCGGCGCCGGTCACCACCTCCACCCCCGCCGCAACCCAGTGGCGCAAGTAGATCGCGTCCCCCGCCGCCTCGGTCACTTGGCTGTAGACACCGGCCCAGCGCCGGACGATCGGCGGAATGGATCGGCCGAACAAGGTGGCGGCCACGTCGAGAAGATGCCGGTATGGGGCCTCGTCGACGTCGAAGGCGAAGGGCTCCTCGGTCGAGTGGGTGTCGCCGATGGTCAGCCCACCGTCATGCCGCTGGACTGCCAACAGTTGGGCCGCCCAGAGGGCGGCCACCGAGCTCTGCGGTCCGAGCGCCCGGCGGGCCGGCACGTCGAAGGCCGGGTAGTAACGCAGCGAGTCCCCGTCGGCGAGGGACGTGGTCAGCCGGCCCTCGAAGGGCTCGGTCTCGAGCATCTCGAGGCGCACCCGGCGCACCGGGGCACCGCTGAGCGCCTCGGCCAGGATGCCGCCGTGGGCCGCTCCGGTGCAGAGCACCACCCGGTCGCCGCGGTGTCGCTCGCCGGTCGCGTCGGTCACCTCGTGGTCGGAGAACCCCACCATCTCGCGGCCGGGGAGCCACCGATAGCGGCCGCTCGCCAGGCAGGTGGCCCGCAGTGGGGCCAGGACCTCGCGAGGCTCGACAACTGCGTCGGTCGAACAGTGCAAGGCGGCGAGGTACTCGCCGGCCAGTGCCGGGTTGACCCGACGGGCCGCATCCGCGGTGAGAAGGGCGATCCCCCGAGCCTCGGCGTCATCTCGGGCGACCACCTGTTCGAGTACGGCCAGCTCGGCCGGTGTCCGTACCAAGGTCAATGATCCGTTGGCCCGAAAGCCGATGTCGGGGTGACGGACGCCGATCTCGGCCCATTTCTCGCGGGCCCGCAGGGCCAATGCCAGCTCAGGGCCGCTCGCCCGACCACTTACCCAGATCAGTCCGAAGTTTCGGACCGAAGCGCCCCGTGGGCCGACCTCACGCTCGAGGTGGACGACGGTACATCCCCGAGAGACACCTTCGAGCGCGTGCATCGTTCCGAGCACTCCCCCACCGACGACCACCAATCGTTCCGCCACACCCGGATCTTCGCGTCATCGGGGGCGGCCGGCCAGAATTGCTACCGGGCCGATCGGCCCTAGACCTCGTCGACCTCGACGCCCTTCCAGAAGGCGACGTGGTCGATGATCTCTTTGGCCGCGTCCTTCGGATCGGGATAGAACCAGGCGGCGTCGGCATTCCGGGCGCCGTCGACCACAACGTCGTAATAGCTGGCCGTCCCCTTCCACGAGCACACCGTGTGAGTGCCTGAGTCACCGAGCACGGAGCGGTTCACCGACTCAGCAGGAAAGTAGTGGTTCCCCTCCACCACGATCGTCTGGTCGCTCTCGGCGATGGTCGTACCTTTCCAGGTTGCTCGAATGGTCACGAGCCAAGAGTAGCGGCCCGTTGCGGTCGATCGTCCGGCCCATCGGGGGCCGGTTGACGCCGATGAGCCCCGCCCAGGAGCCCCCGCAGTCCCCAAGGACCGGTTGGGCGGCCGCCCAGCGGGGTCAAAGCGAAGTGGCGCTTTGCGGAGCGGCGCGCTGACTACATTGGCAGGGGAAGGTTTCGGGCTCGCTCGTGGGGGAACCTGATCCTGGCAACCATTGCCTGATCCTGGCCAACCATTAGAGGGGAAGCGAGCAATGCTCAACTCCGACGAGGAGTCCGGGGGCGGGGAGCTCACCACCCGCTATGAGCGGGTGCGAGCGCTGACCGAGGAGCTAGCGGCACCCCTGTCCCCCGAGGACCAAATGGTCCAGTCGATGCCCGACGTGAGCCCGACCAAATGGCACCGGGGCCACACGTCGTGGTTCTTCGAGACGTTTCTCCTCCAGCCCGGCCTCGACCGGTACGAGCCGTTCCATCCCGCATTCGCCTACATCTTCAACTCGTACTACGAGACCGTCGGGGCGCGTCACCCCAGGGCCGAGCGCGGCATGATCTCACGTCCGGGCACCGCCGAGGTGGCCGACTACCGACGTCATGTCGACGCCGCCATGGCTGAGCTTTTGAACAGTGGCCTCGGTCCCGAGGCTCTCGAACTTGTCGAGCTCGGGTGCAATCATGAAGAGCAGCACCAAGAGCTGCTGCTGATGGACATCAAACACGTTCTCTCGCGCAACCCGCTGCGGCCGGCCTATTTGCGCTCACCGGGCCCAACCCCTTCCACCGCGCCCAAGACCAAGTGGATCGAACATCAGGGGGGACTCGTCGAGATCGGCTACGACGGCCAAGGTTTCGCCTTCGACAACGAGTCGCCCCGCCATCAGGTGCTGGTGACTCCCTACGCCTTGGCCGACCAGCCCGTCACGTGCGGTGACTGGCTTGCCTTCATGGAGGACGACGGCTACTCCCGGCCCGAGTTCTGGCTCTCCGACGGCTGGGCCATGGTCCAACGTGACCGGTGGCAGGCGCCGCTGTACTGGACCCACAACGGAGAAGTGGCCGGCGGCGGCTCGGGCGGCCATCCTTCGGGCTGGCAGACCTTCACCCTTGGTGGGGAGCGACCGGTCGACCCGGCCGAGCCGGTCTGCCACGTGAGTTACTACGAAGCCGACGCCTTTGCCCACTGGACCGGTGACCGGCTGCCGACTGAATCAGAATGGGAGGCCCTGGCGGTCGATCATCTCGCCGAGGAGCACTCCTTGGACCTCTCTTCGCTGCACCCGCCGGTGACCACGGGGAAGGGCGCGGGGTTCTTCGGTGGCGTCTGGGAATGGACCTCGAGCGCGTACTGTCCGTACCCCGGGTTCCGGGCCCCCTCGGGCGCAGTCGGTGAGTACAACGGCAAATTCATGGTCAATCAATACGTCTTGCGAGGCGGCTCTTGTGTGACCCCGCGCGGGCACGCGCGCTCTTCGTACCGCAACTTCTTCCCTGCCTCGGCCCGTTGGGCATTCAGCGGGGTACGGCTGGCCCGGGACCTCTGAGCATGTCTGGCGCCGCGGGCCTCTCGGTCGATGTCCATCTCAGCGCAACCGACCTGCACCGTGCCCTCGAAGAGGACGTGCGGGTCGGGCTCACTTCGCGCCCGAAGAGCATCCCCCCGGTCTGGTTCTACGATGAAGAGGGCAGCCGGCTCTTCGAGGTGATCACCACACTCGATGAGTACTATCCCACCCGGGCCGAGCGCCGATTGCTGGAACTGCACTCCCCCGCGATCGCCGCGCTGGCCGGGGCCGACACCCTGGTCGAGTTGGGAGCCGGGGCGTGCGCCAAGACCCGCACACTGCTCGATGCCATGGGCGAAGACGGCCCTCTGCGGCGTTACCTCCCTTTCGACGTCAGCGACGACTTCTTGCGCTCGGCGGCAGCCGAGGTGTTGGAGGACTACGAAGGGCTAGAGGTCCACGCGGTCATCGGCGACTTCCACCGTCACTTGGACAGGATCCCCGTCGTCGGCATCCGGTTGGTTGCCTTCCTCGGCGGGACCATCGGCAACCTCACTCCCGACCAACGCCAGCGCTTCTTCTTCGACCTCAACTGCTCGATGCTCGCCGGAGACCACCTCCTGATCGGCACCGACCTGGTCAAGGACACCCGGCGCATCATTGCCGCCTACGACGACGGCGCCGGGGTGACCGCCGAGTTCAACCGCAACATGCTGCGGGTCCTCAACGAGCAGTTGGACGCCGATTTTGTCCCCGAGTTGTTCGAGCATCTCGCCGTGTGGAATGACGCCGAACAATGGATCGAGATGCGGCTCCGCTCGACGGCCGAACAGTCCATTCACATCAACGCACTGGACCTTGAGGTGCACTTCGAGGCCGGCGAAGAGATGCTCACCGAGATCAGCGCCAAGTTCACCCCCGAGCAGGTGGCTGATGAGTTGATCAAGGCCGACTTCGTGGTGGACGGACAGTGGGGAGCTGACGAAGGCGACTTCCTTCTCACCTTGGCCCATCCGTACTGCTGATCAGGCGATCGGCGTCACTCGTCGCGAGTTGGACGTCGCTCCGAGTGGGCTGGGCGCCGCACCGCGGTGGACCGGCCGGCGCTACCCACTCACCCAGGTCGATCCCACTCACCTCGACCCAGGGACCGTCGAGCCAGTGGCTACTCACCCGCATTGTTGTGCGCTCCTCGCGCCGTCGCCCCAACGTTGCGGGTCAGTGCGGCCAAGGTCAGGGCGACGAGGGCGACGAGGGCGAGGAAGAGCGTGGTGATCGAGAAGGCGTGCCGGGCCGCGCTCGCTACGACGGCGTCGCCTCCGGCCAGGCCGAAGACCAAGCCGGTGCAGGCGAGCCCAAGGGCCGTGCCCATCCCCCGAGTCATGTTGAGTACCCCCGAAGCCACACCGGCCTGCTGGCGGGGCACGCTCCCCATGACCGACGCATTATTCGGGGCTGTGAAGAGCCCGAGGCCGGCTCCGACAACGGCCAAGGCGAAGAGGAACAGCGGCCTCGGCAATTCGGGAACGGCAAGTACACACAGCGCCCCGGCGACCAGCGCCATACCCAAGACGGTGAGCGGGCGGGGCCCGACCCGGTCGGCCAACTTGCCGCTGAAGGGGGCAACGAGCCCGAGAGCCACCGGCATGACCATCAGCTCAACCCCCGACCAGCTCGAAGCCAACCCGAGTCCGCGCTCGAAGAAGAATGGGACGGCAAAGAGGACACCGAACAACACGAGGTAGCTCAGCAGCCCGCTGGCGATCCCCATCGAAAAGCGGGCCCTTTTGAACAGCGAGAGATCGAGCATGGGTGAGACGGCGCGGCGTTCGCGCCGGACGAATCCGAAACCGAGCAGGACCGTCACCACGCCCAGACCGGCGATCTGCGGCGATCCCCACCCGAGGCTGTTCCCGAACGACACCGCGCAGAGGAGGGCGACGACGGCCGGGAAGAAGAGCCCCAGTCCCCGCCAGTCGAACGGGGTTCGCTCTTGGAGCTGCCGGCTCCGCGGGATGCAAAGCCAACCGACTGCCGCACCCACGATACCGAAGGGGATGGTGACAAAAAAGATCAGCCGCCAGCCCCCGGCAATCAGCAAGAATCCCCCGACAGACGGGCCGAGGGCCAGGCCGACCGCCTGGGCCGCCCCCTGGATGCCTAGGGCCCGCCCAAGGCGCTCGGCGGGGACGGCAATCATGATGATGGCCAGGCTGTTGGCCTGGAGCATCGCCGCACCCACCGCCTGGATGGCGCGGAACCCAACCAAGGCGCCGAGCGTCGGGGCCAAGCCGCACAGCGTCGAGCCAACAATGAAGACCCCGAAGCCATACAGATACAGAAGCTTGCGGCCAACCATGTCCGCAAAGCGTCCAACCGCAGTGACGGTCGCCACCAACACGATCAGGTAACTCAGACCAACCCAGGTGACCGCACCGAGGGACGCGTGGAAGGTCCGTTGCAACGTGGGAAGGGCAACGGTAACGATGCTGGCGTCGAGTTGGCCCATGAAGGCCCCGATGCACACCGCGGCCACCGCCAGCCAATAGGCCCGCGGATGCTGCGCCACGCCGACCGGCCGACGTGGCTCGTTCAACCACCGCTGAGGGCGCGGGGCGGGCAAATCGTCGGCTGAGAGATCCACGAGCACCATGGTGGGCTCCAGGGATCCCAGAGTCTAGGACATAGTTACTCTATTTCCCATAAGATATGCTTATGGATCTTCGCCGCCTCAGCTACTTCCTCGCCGTGGCCGACCAGGGGAGTTTCACCGGAGCGGCCATGGCCCTCCACGTCTCCCAACCTGCGCTCTCGCTCGCTGTCAAAGAACTCGAGGCCGACCTCGGCGCCCGGCTCTTGCATCGTCCGGCCCGACCCATCACCCTCACCCCGGCCGGAGAGGCGCTCCTCGGGCCGGCTCGACAGGCTTTGCGGGATATCGACAGCGGTCGAGCGGCAGTGGCCGCCGTACTCGGACTCGAGGCCGGCTCACTCTCGTTGTGTTGTCTACCCACGCTGGCAGCAGACCCCCTCGCCGAGATGATCGGGCGGTTCCGCCAGGCCCACCCCGGCGTGCTCATCGATCTTGCCGCACCCGAGGACACGGCTGAGTTGCTCGAACTGGTCCGCAACGGACGCTGCGAGCTAGGGATCGCCGGCAACGAGCACCTCGATGACCTGGTCTGTCAGGTGGTGGCCACCCAGCGACTAGTGGCCATCCTGCCGCCCGGTAGCCCGGCCCTGCCGGTTCCTCTCTCGCTCGGACACTTGGCAGGGACGCCCCTCGTCACCACTCCGGTTGGAACCTCCAGCCGGGGACTCCTCGAGGACGGCTTCGCCCGGGCCGGCGTGACCCCGACGGTGGCCGTGGTGACCGCACAGCGTGACGCTGTATTGCCCCTCGTGCTCGCCGGCGCCGGCGCCGCATTAGTGCCCGAACCCCTCGCTGTCGTAGCCCATCAATTGGGGGCCGTTGTCGGATGGCCCGATCCCCCGCTTATCCGAGAGGTGGGACTGCTGCACCGGCGTGGTCCCTTGGCCCCGGCCGCTCAGAGATTTCTGCAGTTGGCGGCCGCCTGAGCGAGGCGCACGGGCGCCACGCGTCTGTGGGTCGGGGCCGGGTCGATACCGGCCAGGGTCACGACGAGGGCGACGTCGCCCTCACAGCCCACGATGAGGCGCTCGACAGGGTCCTCGACATTCGCCGTGGCCAACCCCGAGCGTGCGCTGGCGGGCGAGGCGCTGCGACGCGGAACGATGACCGATGCGACCACGGCCGCCCACGAGGGCCCCCGGTCCGCCGTAAGAACCTCCTAAAGACCGGCTCCCGGCCCGAATTGCGACCTCAGACGATGCTTCTGAGTAGGTAAGGTCTGGTGGTTGCCATGGGTCCTCTGACTCGGACAACGCGTCGGAGGAGTTCCATGATCGAAGCACGAAGCCTCACCAAGCGCTACGGCGAGACCGTCGCCGTCGACGATCTCTCCTTTGATGTGTGCCCCGGGCAGGTGACCGGTTTTCTCGGACCAAACGGGTCGGGCAAATCGACCACCATGCGGATGATCATGGGCCTCGACTCCCCCAACAGTGGTCGCGTCACCATCAACGGGCGGCGTTACCACGATCTGCCGTGGCCCCTTCGGGAGGTCGGTGCCCTGCTCGAGGCCAAGTCGATTCACCCGGGTCGGACAGCCTTTAACCATCTACTGGCCTTGGCCCAGACCAACGACATCTCCCCTTCGCGGGTCGAAGAGGTCATCGAGATCGTGGGCTTGACGTCGGTGGCCCACAAGCGGGCTGGCAAGTTCTCTCTCGGCATGGGGCAGCGGCTCGGCATAGCCGCCGCGCTGCTCGGCGATCCGGGCGTCCTACTTTTTGACGAGCCGGTCAACGGCCTCGATCCCGAAGGTATCCGTTGGGTGCGCACTCTTTTGCAGTCACTGGCCGCCGAGGATCGCACGGTGCTGGTCTCGAGCCACCTCATGAGCGAGATGGCGCTGACAGCCGAGCACCTCGTCGTGATCGGAAGGGGAAAACTCATCGCCGACACGTCGGTCACGAGCTTCATCGCTGGCAGCACCCACCAGTTCGTCAGGGTCCGTACCCCCGAGACCGACGCACTGACCAGCGCGTTGCTGGGTGCCGGTGCGGCCGTCGTCCCAGGGGTCGACGGTTCCCTATCGGTCACCGGTCTAGCGGCCGCCGACATCGGCGATCTGGCGGCGCGCCACTCGGTGACCCTCCACGAGTTGGCCACCCAATGCGGATCGCTCGAAGAAGCCTTCATGGAGCTCACCGCCGAGAGCGTCGAGTTTCACGGCGAGGCCACGATGCACCCGGCCAAGACGACGGCCGGAGCGGCCCGATGACTACGCTCAACGCCACCATCGCCGAGGCCGTTCGACCTGTCTCCGGGCCGTCGGGTCACTACCGCTTCACCGGGGTATTGCGGTCCGAATGGACCAAGCTCCGCTCGGTGCGCTCGACGACGTGGAGCCTGTTCGCCACCATCATCCTCACCGTCGGGATCGGAGTGTTGGCCACCGCCACGGTGGCGGCCCACTGGCAGCACCTGGGCCCAGACTTCCGTCTCACCTTCGACCCGGTGCGTCAGAGTCTGACCGGCCTCCTGTTCGGGCAGCTCTCCCTCGGGGTGCTCGGTGTACTCGTCGTCAGCGCCGAGTACGGGACCGGGACCATCCGAGCCACCTTGGCTGCTGCGCCGAAGCGCACCCAGGTCCTCGCGGCCAAGGTCGCAGTGTTCGGCGCCGTCGCATTGGTAATAAGCGAGTTGCTCATGTTCGCCACCTTCTTCATCGGTCAGCTGATCCTGTCGGGGTCTGCGCCCGATGCCACTGTGGGCCAACCGGGCGTGCTCCGGGCGGTCGTCGGCGGCGGGATCTACCTGACAATCCTGGCCCTGTTGGCGATGGGGTTGGCTTCAATCATCCGACACACCGCCGGCGCCATCAGCGCCTTCGTGTTCCTGCTCTTGATCGTCCCGCTCGTCCTCCAGGCGCTGCCCTCTTCGATCGTCAATGCGGTCGGCAAGTACGTGCCGGCCAATATCGGCGCAACCGTCACTTCAACGAGCGGTGTTGGCTCTTTTGAGGGGCACAACTCCTTCTCGCCGTGGGAGGGGCTTGTCGTCCTGGCCATCTACGCCCTGGTAGCCCTCGTGCTCGGTGGCTGGCTGATGGTACGGCGCGACGCCTGAGCAGGACGGCGCCTGAGCAGGACGATCCGGCTGCTCAGACGGCCGGCCCCCCGGACCAAGTGGACGGCGGGTCGCTCGCCGGGAACGACTCCTCGCCAGCCTCTTCGACCTCGTCGTCGTCCTCAGGCTGTGTCGGCTCCTCGTCAGGGCCGGGCGCCTGGGTACCGATGGCCGTGGTCATCTCACGGACTGAGGATCACTGCGGCGTCGGGCGAGGCGACTCGGAAGCTAAAGCTCTCTTCTAGGTAGAGGTGGACGTTGTGGGCGTCGTGGAACTCGTAGCCGATGGAGAGGTCCTGGCCCGATTCGAAGAGGAAATCCCCGCCTCGCAAGCTGAGGACGACCGCGCCGCTGACCCCGGGGGCCCACACGATGGGGCCGCCAAGGATCTGGCGCAGGTGGTCGAAGACAATCAGGCCCCCGTGCTCGGTCGTCTCGACGACTCCGGTGTAGCCGTCAGGTCCGAGCGCCAGGCCGTAGGGTCCGCTGATGCCGACCTTCAACAGCATCTCAACTGCGGTGGCAACGGTGGACGGGTAGTTGGCATACTCGGGGCCGAGGGTGACCGGTGGGTGGGTCGAGGCTTCGGTGACGCCGACGACACCGGCGTCCTCCCATCCATGAAAGACCGCCAGGTTCTCGGCCAAAGAGATCCGTTTGGCCGCGTCGTCGAGGCCATTGAGATCGAGATCGACGGCCCCGCGGTCAGCGTCGAGCAGTTCGTGGCGTTCGACAACGAAGGGAGCCCGCAACTCGACGAGGGGCAGCACGGTGCGTCGGCGCGCTTCGAGCCCCTCGGCCGAGGTCCCGACGTCTCGGGCACGCCCGAGATTGGTTGCTGAGTGCTCCCAGCCTCTTGGCCCCGAGAAGTCCACCAGCTTGCGGGCGGCCAAGGCGGGAACGAGTCGTTGGCGGGCTTCCTCATCGAGCTGTTCCCAGCCGGTCTCGGTGATCGGTGCATGTGAACGAAGGAGGTGGTTCACCGGGTCTCCCCTCTCAGGCCGCCGATACCAAGTGATCCACCGCCGTCAGTGACGGGATCGCCTCCTTCGGCCTGGACCTCTCGCTCCACCTCGGTGACCGGCTCAGTGGTGAACAGATAGGTCCGAAGGTGCTGGTCGAGAGCCGGATCGCGCCGCCGCAGCCACTCGAGAGTCATCGCCGCGTGCTCCTTCTCCTCGTCGCGATTGTGCGCCAGGAGAACTGCGAGCTCCGCGTCGTCTGTGGCATTGGCCCGCTGGTCGTACCAGTCGACCGCTTCGAACTCCTCTTGAATCGAGGTAATGGCCCGGTGACGGTCGATCGTCTGAGGCGACAACCGCTCCTCGGGTTCGTGCAATCCGACACTCTGGGCCATCGACATCCTCCTCGGGGTTTTGGGATTAGGGGGCTGCGCTTTGACCGTACCAGGGCAACCCTGCGGCCTGGTCCTGGATCGGGAATGCGCACCTGACTGTGTCCTTCATGATCGGTGCCCTCAGTGATCGGCCCTGGTGGCCGCCAGACCGTGGTACGGACTCCCGGCCTCCTGCCACTCCTCGTAGAGCTCGAAGAATTCCTGGCCGAAGGGGTCCTTGCCGATCAATGGCATGGCGGCCCTGCGCACGGTCCAGTCGTGGGGGGCGAGCTGGGCCGCCTGTTCGAAGTGACGGCGGCCGGCCGCATCGTCGCGTTGCCGTTGCGCTTCGGCCCCGACCCGGAAATGCAGGCGGGCCAGAACCTCGTCGTCGCTCAAATCCGCGACTGCCCGGCGGGCCTCTTCGGGAGCCATCGGGACTTCGCCGTCTCGCACCCAGCGACGGACAGCGCGCAAATGCGGTTCTGCCTCGACCCCGGTGAAGTCCGAAAAGGTGTCCGTCCCAAAGGCGACGCCGTTCGGCCGCACGATGTGGTCGTCCTCGTCAATCCAAACGACCGTCGGCACGTTGGAGATAGCGAAGAGCTCGGTCAGCAGGTGCTGGCTGTCAATCAGAACAGGGAAGGTGATCCCGTCCACCCACGGGCGGACGTCTGCAGGATCGTTGTCAATCGCCACCGCGACCGCGGTGAAACCGTCATCGGCCAGCTCCTCGTGGAGGGCCTGCCATCCCGGGAGGTCGTAACGGCATCCGCACCAACTTGAGAATGTGACCAGGAGCTTCTTGCGACCGTGCCACTCATCGAAGTGGTGATCCTCGCCGTCGAGATCGGGCAGCGAGAACGCTGGTGCCTCGAGTGAATCGAGGGCACGGTGACGCTGCTCGGCTCCAACGGCTACCGCCGCGATCCCGGCGCCGGTATCGACAACAACGAGAAGGCCGAGGGCGGCAGCGGCCGCGGCCAGATCCACGCCTGCTCCGACCACCAGCGATCCAGGGTCGGCCACCGGCACGCAGACGTCGCCCCGACACAGGCCTTCGGGTTTGAGGGCCCAGCCCAGGACCTCGACCAGCTGGTCGGCATCGATGAGCACACGGCCATCGGCCACCGCTGCGTCGACCGATCTGACCCCTTCTGTGATCACGCTGATCTGTCGCACCCGAGCACCTCGTCTTCGCATGCGGGCACCTCAGCGTGCTCGCATGCCGATGTTATGGGCATCGGGCGGGAACGACCCAGCCCACCCGCCCCTCGGGGCCACGGCCACCACTGAGAACCCCGATCCTCGGCGTTGTGCGAGCCACGGACCCCTTGTCCCCCGGATACGGTCTCGCCCATGACCGCCCGGGCGCTCGACCAGATCCTGGCACCACTACGTTCCCAGGGGTATTCGGTCTATGGGGGCGACCCGGTCAGCGTCACCGACCATTCATTGCAGACCGCGGCACTGGCCGAAAGGGGCGGATGCTCGGACTCTTTAATCGCCGCGTGTCTTTTGCACGACATCGGTTGGCTGCTACGGGCCGGGCGGGACGATCACGAGAGTCGGGGCTCGAACTTCATCTCCGCCTACCTCGGCCCGGCGGTCAGCGAACCGGTGCGACTGCATGTCACAGCCAAGCGATACTTATGCACCGTCGATTCCAGCTACGAGGCAACGCTCTCGAGCGCATCACGACGGACGCTCCAGTCCCAAGAGGGTCTGCTCGAGCCCGACGAGGTTGCTGGCTTTGTCGGTGAGCGCTACGCCGCAGACGCGCTGGTGCTCCGACGTTATGACGACACGGCGAAGGTTCCCGGTACACCGACCCCGACGCTCGAATCCTTCTCTGCGCTGCTCTACGACCTGCTCACCACGACAACCAACGGCTGACCCAATGGCCTGGTCCACTAACGGTGCCGGCCACAAGACGACGGTTCCGGGCTTACCGGGTCGCGGCGACTGCGCATTCAGTCGGAGAGGTCAGCACCGCCGGTGACCCGTTCAGGCCGGAGGAACACCAGCAGCTCGCCGGAGACGCCGTTGCGCTCCCCGAATTCCTCGGCCTGATCGGCTCCCATGTACCGTCCGCCCAGGCGAGCCGCCCATCGGCGAAGGGGTATGGGCTCCTCGCTGATTTCGACCGGACCCTCGAGCAACACAAAGGAGAACGGGGGCCGGTCGTCGTCTACACAGAGCGCCGCCCACCTGGTGCGAGCGAGGTTGCGTCCTTTGACGGTGTCGGCTCCCGTGTTGAAGACAATTGAGCCGTCGTCGTCGACGTCGTACCAAATGGGCGCCACGTGCGGGCGCCCATCAGCACGTACCGTCGCCAGCTTGGCAGTGCGTGCCGGCAGCACTCTCAAGAATCGAGCGACCTCGGCGTCGGACATCGGGTGGTGGGGCGTGCTCGCAGACTACTCACACGACACCGGCCGCGGGACCTATGCCTGTGGGGCGTGTGCTCGGGCAGCGCTCTAACGGCGAACGGGGGATCCTTGACCGATCACTCCGGAGTGTGACGGACAGCCTCGACGTTGTTGCGGCCCGGATCGCGTACGAAGGCGCCGTAGTACTCCGTCGCGTCTCGGAGTGATCACGGCGAGTCGCCGCCCACTTGAGTGGGGCGTCGGGGAGCCGCCTCCGCGGTTCTCCCTCGGCGCGGTTATCCGGCGAGGTCGGGGGGACCGTCGGGCCACGTCGTGCTGAGCGATAAGAACATTCCCGGCGCCTGCACCCGAACCACGCAGAACTGTACGCCAGCGGGATCGCGCATCACCCACCAACTCTCAGTCTGGCGAACCCTCACGGCTCCCAAGGTCTCGAGCCGACGAACTTCGGACTCAACGTCGTCGGTCTCGATGTCCAGGTGGATTCGCGCGGCGGCGTCGACGGCCTGAACCATAAACATCATGCCGGGGATCACCTCGCCGAAATCGGCGTAGGCCGGATCGTCCGGATCGCGCTTGGGTGTTCGCCCGAGGGCGCCGGCCCAGAATGCCACCTCTTGTTCGTTGACGGCGAGCGGGACATCAATCAGTGCGGCAACCAGCTTGCTCTTGTGCATTGAGCCATTGTTCCCATACCGGTCGGGCCGGGCAAACCTTAGGCGACTGGTGAACCGCCGGCAGCCATCCAGGCTTGGATCATGGGACCAAACTTCGCCGGGTTGTAGACATCCTCTTCATACGAGAACAACATATTCCCGGCGTAGTGCAAGACGGTGAGATTGGGCTCCTCGTAGCATCCCCCGTCACCAGGATCGGCCATGCGGTTGAGGATCCGGCACACCCACCACCCCCGCTCCTCGTCACACACACACCACTCGTGGGGAAAGGCCGTCATATCGCTGTTGGGCCACTGCGCCATGGTGCTCGTGATCCATGCGTAGATTTCCTCGCGGCCATGAAACTCCCCGAAGGTGTGCTCGAGGTAATGGGCGTCCTCGGTGAACAGATCGGCCCAGGCTCGCCATTCGCGACGATCGGCGCAGTCGTTGGCGACAGCGATGAAGTTATCGTGGGCCGCTTGGAGTTCAGCCCGACTCCACCGCGGCGTCATGAACGCAAGATCCATTCGCTCATGGTGAGACTCCTCATGGTGTTCAAGTCGAAGACTGCAGCCACCTGCTCGAAGAGCGCAGTGACATTGGCATTCATCTTTTCGAGATCACCCTCAGCACAATAGAAGAGCATGGGATCGGTGACATGTTCAGCCGAGGGCCAGGCTTCCTCCACGATTCCCCGATAGGGCGGGGCGTTCGGGGTGATTGCTCGGAAGACGGCATTGCGGACGTAGCGGCACCGGGGTTGGACTTTCTCGGAGACCGGCGAGACTCCGGCGTGCCAGGCGGTGATCCATTCTTCGAAACTCAAGTCGGGTCGTTGCTCGACCAGGGCAACGGTCAAGATCCCCGGCGAGCGTTCCCCGTCGGGCCAGTACCGAGTGGCTGACCAGCGGTTGCCGCCGTAGTCGCGGTAGAGGGACTCGACGACCTGGTAGCCGGCCAGTCCGAGCGCGACCGAACCAAGAATCTCTTCGAGCGGCGCCCGGTGGTCGTAGGAGTCCACCCACACCGACACGATGGCTTGGGGGGTGTGTTCTCCCACGGGGGCGGGAACCGGAGAGACAACATCGGCCTCCTCGTCGTCAAGGTCCATGCTGAGGGCCACCACATCAGCGGCCAGCAACTGGGGGGCGACGATGCCGAGCATGCGCACTCGCACCTCGGTGCGCGGCGTTCCCTCCGGCAGCCACACGAGGTACATGAGCTTCTCCACCGGGCGCCTCGCATCTGAGCGGCATCGGGCGCCGCGTCCGATCCGACCGTACCGATCCGCGGGAGTTGGTGCAACGAAGGCACTCCCGGGACCGAACCCGACGCCTCCGGGTCCGCTATTGCAAGTAGCCCTCCACGGTCTCGTCGGCCCGTGGTGTTGCCTCTTCGGGACTCCGACCGACCTCTCGAAGGGCGCGCCGTTGGCGGAGCAGGTCCCAGAGGCGGTCGAGGGTCACCTCGAGGGCCCTCATGCGTTCGAGCTCCTCGGGCGAGAGCCCAACGCCGGCGTGCGCTTCTTCGAGGCGCCGCTCCTCCTCGGCCAGGTCGCCTATCTGGCCGATGATTTCGTGGTCTTCCACGTGGTTCTCCTTTTGGTTCGCCCGAGGCCCGTCATCGCCCGGCAGTCGGGCGCGACGGGGGGCGGGCTCGAGGCTCAGGCTACGGCCGGAAGCTCGACCTCGCCGTCGGCGCTCTGATGGGTGGCCCGATCCCCTTCGCTGAACGCCGGAGTCAGCACGTCGGCGATCTCGGCCGCCAGGTGAAACGTCATCACTTGGCGCACCTCGTCGGGGACATCTTCGAGGTCTGGGCCGTTGCGTTCGGGGAGCACGACCTCGCTGAGGCCCGCCCTGTGGGCCGCAAGCACCTTCTGCTTGACCCCGCCGATCGGCAACACCCGTCCTTGCAGAGTGACTTCACCGGTCATGCCCACAATGGAGCGAACTGGCACGTCACGCAAGAGGCTGACCAGCGCGGTCGTCATGGTCACTCCGGCCGACGGTCCGTCTTTGGGCACCGCACCAGCGGGAACGTGGAGGTGGAACCGCTTACCGGCGAAGACGCCAGGATCGATACCGAGCACCTCGGCGTGCGAGCGTACGTAGGACAGTGCGATCTCGGCCGACTCCTTCATCACGTCTCCGAGCTGACCGGTGAGCGTCAGCCCCTCGGGGCCGTCGGACACCGACGCCTCGACGAATAGGACGTCGCCGCCGGCGCCAGTCACGGCCAGCCCAGTGACCACCCCGGGAACGCTCGTCCGGTCGGCCGCCTCGAAAAAGAAGCGGGGTCGTCCCAGCCATTCGCGCAGGTCGGCCGCCTCGACGGTAACCGGTGAGGTGCTCTCTCCCGCGGCCAGCTTGGTCGCGACCTTCCGGAACAGCCGGTTGAGCTCCCGTTCGAGCGAACGCACCCCGGCTTCCCGGGTGTAGTCGGCCACAATCGCCTTGAGGGCCTCGTCGGTGATATCCACCTCTCCGTCCCGCAAGGCGGCCCGACGCAGCTGGCGCCCCACCAGATGGTGGCGGGCTATGGCCACCTTTTCGGCCTCGGTGTACCCGTCGATAGAAATGACCTCCATCCGGTCGAGCAGGGGCCCCGGAACGGTGTCGACCACGTTTGCCGTGGCGATGAACATCACTTGAGACAGGTCGAGGTCCACCTCGAGGTAGTGGTCCCGGAAGGTGTGATTTTGGGCAGGGTCGAGCACTTCGAGCAGGGCCGAGGACGGATCGCCCCGGAAGTCCGCGCCCAACTTGTCGACCTCGTCGAGCACGATGACGGGGTTCATCGTCCCCGCCTCTCGAAGGGCGCGCACCAAACGGCCCGGCTGCGCGCCGACGTATGTCCTGCGGTGCCCGCGGATTTCCGCCTCGTCGCGCACGCCCCCCAGGGAGACCCGCACGAACTTACGGCCGAGGGCCCGGGCGACCGATTCGCCGAGCGAAGTCTTACCGACACCCGGAGGGCCCACCAAAGTCAATATGGCGCCGGCCCCGCGACCGTCTACGGGCAGGAGGCCCCGTTCGGCCTGGAGCTTGCGGACGGCCAGGTGCTCAAGGATGCGGTCCTTCACATCGCGTAGTCCATCGTGGTCGGCGTCGAGGATGCTCGCGGCTTCGGCGACATCGAGCCGGTCCTCTGACTCGGTACCCCAAGGGACCTCCAGCACGGTGTCGAGCCAGGTTCGGATCCACCCACCCTCGGGACTCTGTTCGCTTGTGCGCTCCAGCTTGTCAACCTCGCGCATCACGGCAGTGCGCACGTGTTCGGGGAGCTCGCGCCCGGCCACCTTGGTCCGGTAGTCGTCAGGGTCGGCTCCGTCGTCGTCGCGACTGAGCTCGCCCAGCTCCTTGCGAATGGCCTCGAGCTGGCGCCGGAGCAGGAACTCACGCTGGGTCTTCTCCATGCCCTCTTCGACATCGGTCTTGATCCGCTCGCGCAAGGCGAGATCGGCCAGCGTGTCCTTGGCCCAACCGAGGACGAGGCGCAGCCGTGCCTCGACATCGAGGGTCTCGAGCACTTCGACCTTCTGGGTGAGGGACAGGTCCGATGAATAGCCGGCCACGTCGGCCAGCCGGCCCGGCTCGGTCACCTCGCGCAGCTGGGCGGCGATGCGCCCAGCCCCGCGGCTGAGCAGGATGTTCTCGAGGACAGCGCGATACTCCCGGGCCAGCTCGATGGCCGCGGGCGTCGGCTCTCCCTCGTCGAGGGGCTCGGCTTCGACCCAGAGGGCCTCCCCGGTGCCGGGTACCCCGGTCCCGATGGTGGCCCGCTGCTCACCACGCACGGCGATCGCCGGCAGACCGCCGGGCAGCGCACCGCGCTCCATGAGCTCCGCGATGACGCCCACGCTGGCATAACGCCCGTCGATGTGAGGCACCAGCAGGAGTCTGCCGCCGGCCGAGGCGGCAGCCTCGGTGGCCGCGGTGGCCTCTTCTGACTCAAGGGCCATGGTGAAGACCATCCCTGGCAGCACCACCCCGGACTTGAGGGGCAACACCGGCAAAGTCTGATTCTCGGTCTGGTTCTGGTCGCTCACGGATCCTCCGTCTCTGGCTCCGGTCAATTCGTCTGACTGGTCAACAAAACGAAAGGCGGTCCGATTCCCGGCCAGGCGACCCCGGTGGGCTTGCCGGGGTGTCTGGCGGTCCGGTCCGGGGATGTCCCGACTACGTGCGGTGTGCTGTTGGGGGCCCGGCCTGGCAAATTGAGGTCTCATGAACCCCCTCGAGCGGGTTGTCCGCAGCGTCGACCGAGCCCAGCAGCGCTTCGGTCCCGCCGCCTTTGTGTTCGGTGTCGTCAAGAAATTCGGTGACGATCGGGCCGGCTCCCTCGCCGCCCTCATCGCCTATTACGGGTTCCTTTCCCTGTTCCCCCTGCTCCTCTTGCTGGTCACCATCCTCGGAATTGTGGCCGGTCATAACCCTTCGTTTGCCAAGAGCGTCGAGCATTCGGCCCTGTCCCAGTTCCCGGTCATCGGTAACCAGCTGGGCAACAACATCCACGCGCTGCATCGCAACAGCACGATCGGGCTGGTCATCGGGATCCTGGGCCTGATCTGGGGCGCGCAAGGGGCCATCCAGGCCGGCCAATACGCCATGGCCGAGGTCTGGAACGTCCCGGGGGTCGTGCGACCGAATTTCTGGTCCCGGCTGGTCCGGACCCTGCTCATGATGGGCGTGCTGGGCGTGTTCCTGGTCGCCAGCACCACCCTGGCGGGGATCGTCAGTTTCGCCACGAAGGGTTCAAGCATCACCCATGTCGCCGGGGTGATCGTCTCGCTCCTGCTCAATGTGGCCCTCTATGTCGTGGCCTTCCGGGTGCTCACACCCAAGCAGGTGAGGTCCAGGCTCCTCGTGCCCGGGGCGATCCTCGGGGGGGCAGGCTGGACAGTCCTGCAGTACCTGGGCGTCAGCCTCATTGACCACACCCTTCGACACACCAGCCAGGTCTACGGCTTCTTTGCCGTGGTGCTGGGGTTGGTGGCCTGGATGTATCTGGGGGCCCAGATGACCTTGTACGTGGCCGAAGTCAACGTGGTCAAAGCCAACCGATTCTGGCCAAGGGGCATGGTGCAACCGCCCCTCACCGAGGCCGACGAGCGGGTCCTGGTGGCGATCGGCCAACAAGGCAAGCGGCGGCCCGAGCAACGCCTGAGCGTGAAGTTCCACCGCGAACCCCTCAACGGGGCAGCGACCGTGGCCGTTCCGTCGCCCGATGAGGGCCGCCCTCACCTTGACCCCGGGGTCGCCGCAACCGAGCGAGGCTCGGGGCTCCGGCCCGACCCCGACGCCCGAGGACCGGCGGAGGAGCACACCGACGACGATGGGCCGTTGGCCGGTTGATGGTGGGTGCGCCCTACCAGCTCAGCCCGAGGACGCCCCGCATCGTCACTTCGAAATTGGTGTCGTCGAGCCCAGCCCGGGTCGAAAGGACGAGTCGGGCGTCGTCGCCAACAGGCACCCGGAGCGGGGTGGCTGGGTCTTCCAGCGCGTCGGCGATGGCCCGGGCCACGGTCTGTGGCCCCGGACGGCCTGCCGGCCCGCTCAACGTGACATCGACCCCTGACCACTGGGCCGCCAGCTCCTCGTAGACCTCGGGGCCGGCGTGGGACTGCGAGCGCTTCATACCCGGAGCCACATAGCCCGGTTCGATGATGACCACCCGGATGCCAAAGTGGCCGAGTTCATAGTGCAGGGTTTCGGAGAGCGCCTCGAGCGCGAACTTCGATGCCGAGTACGCGCCCTCGAGCGGCGTCGCCACCCGGCCCTGCACTGAGCTCACATTGACGATCACGCCGCTTCCCCGGGCCCGCCATCGCTCCAGCAGCGGTTGGATCACCTGGAGCGGGCCGAAGGCGTTGATCTCGAAGACCTGCCGGAGCAGATCCAACGGGTAACCCTCAAGGGGGCCGGCAGCGTTGACACCGGCGTTGTTGACGACAGCGTCGAGGTCGCCCGCCGCCGCCAGGGCCTCGTGGATCGAATCGGGGTCGCTGACATCGAGGGCAAGGATCTGAGCGACGGGCAAGTCCTCGAGCAAGGAAGCGTCGCGAGCAGTAGCCACCACGTCATGGCCCCGGGCGGCCAGCTCGGTCGCCGTCGCCGCTCCGATAGCCCGGCCGGCTCCGGTGATGAGCGCTCGCACAACCACGAGTGTAGAGAAGCAGCTCGCCGGTCGCGGTTGCGACGGTCACCCGATGGACCCCGCCGACGGAACGGCGGAGGGCAGGTCCGGCTCAGCCCCGGCCGCGGCTCGCTTCGACGAGTTCCTCGCTGACCTCGAAAAGACGACAGGCCGCCCCAGCGTCTTGGGCCGCGGCTGAAGGGTCCTTTGGCCGCGACTTGACGAAGTACTTTCCGGTGACGGCGGCCACGTCTGGAGAGCTGGCCAGATACACAGACGTCCTCGCCCCCTGTGCCGGGGTCAGGCAGAACGGTTTGATCAACTTCAGCCCGAAGGCCACGACGCCCTTCGTGTCGCCGTCTCTTCCATACTTGGTGGCGACAACTCCTGGGTGCAGACAGTTCGCCGTGACCCCGGTGCCAGCCAGGCGGCGGGCCAGATCGGTAGTGAACAGGATATTAGCCAGTTTGGACGCGCCGTAGACCTTCACCCCGCCGTAGCCTTTCGTGGATTGCAGATCGTCGAAGTTGAGGCCCTTCCGAGCAGAGGTGTGCGCCGTCGAGGCCACGTTGACGACACGCGAAGGCGCGCTGGCCTTCAGACGGTCCAACAACAGCTCGGTTAGCAAGAACGGACCGAGATGGTTGATGGCAAATGTCGATTCGAACCTGTCGACCGTCTCGGTGCGCTCGGAGAGGATCAGCCCAGCGTTGTTCACCAACACGTCGATCCGCGGGCTGCGCTCGAGGATGTCCTCGGCTCCGGCGCGCACCGACGCCAGGCTGGCCAGATCGAAGATCACCATCGAGACCCGGTCGTTCTCGCTGCGTTGTGCGATGTCGGCTACTGCCGCCTCTCCGCGTCCATGGTCTCGCGCCGTAATCACCACCTCGGCTCCCGCCCCGGCCAGGGCGACCGCAGTCTCGAGTCCGATTCCCGAGTTGCCACCGGTGATCACGACCGTCTTGGACTTCATGTCGGCGACATCCATTCGGGTCTCTCCTTGTCCGGCCCGCCCAGCGGACCCATGTAGACCCGGCCTCAGCGCCAGAGGTCTCGTGCTACGACCAGCCCCCGATCGGAGGACAGCACCTGCTGACTCAAGATCCGCTCATCATTGCGCATCCGCCACTGCAGCAGAGCCTGGGCGCACTCGAATGCGGCCTCGGCCCAATCGGATCGACCGAATCGGTTGAGCAGTTGATCGGGGTCGGCTTCGAGATCGAAAAAGAGCGGCGGCAGCACGTCGACGGGCGCCGCGAACTGGACGTACTTGTACGAGGCGCCCCGCAGCACCGCCAAAGAGCAGTGGCTCATCGGGATGCCAAAGTAACTCTCGGCCAAACCGGTGTCGGGAGTGGAGAAATCCCATTCGAAATGAGCCTCGGTGCGCCAGTGCTCGGGCGTTCTACCCTCGCGTACGAAAGGAGCGAGCGACCACCCGTCGACCTGCAACGGCACCTCGATGTCCAGCCACTCACAGATTGTGGGCACCACGTCGACCGACTCGGTGAAGGCGTGGACCACGCTCCCCCGGCGCTCCGCGGCGGCATTGTCGGGGTCTACGACGATGAGGGGCACGCTGTAGCTCTCGTCCCAGTAGCCAAGCTTCTCGGTGAGCCAGTGGTCGCAACCCATCTCTCCGTGGTCACTGGTGAGCACGACCAGTGTCGAGCCCGTCAGACCCGAGAAGTCGAGGTAGTCGAACAACCGGGCCAGCCCGTCGTCGACCTCCCCTTGAGCGCCGTAGTACGTGGCCCGGAGTTGGCGGCGTTCACGTTCATCGTCGGGAGCCCCGATGCCCGGCATGTTCATCACCACCTGGTTGATCGGGTGCAGCCGGCTCTCGTCCTCCCGCCGCTCGGCGGCGACGAACGGCGCCACGTCGTCGGCGTCATAGAGGTCGTGGTAGCCGAGTGGGTTCCGACGGGGTGGATGAGGTCGTATGAACGAAGCATGCACGAAGAACGGCTCGTCGGCGTTCCGTTTGAGGTAGTCGATGACTTCGTCCACGATGAACACGGTCTGGGACTGCTCGGCAGAGAATCGGGCCGGGGCCCAGGTCGATCCGTGGGCCTCGGCGCCAGGAAAGTCCCGAATCGGCTTGTAGAGGTCATGGGGGTTGGCCGGCACCGCAACCCCTTGGGCGGCCAGCCACCGGCCCCAGGCCGGGCTCCCCTGCTCCCAAGGGTCGAGGACTTCGGCCCGGAATCCCGGAAGCACCCCCTCGTAGGTGAAAAGACGCGGGTCGTCGGCGGGCACAGTGCGCGGATCGACGCTCGAATCGGTGTACCCGAACAACACCGGGTCGTAACCTGCCTGCCGGGCCAGCAAGGCCACGTTGGTGAACCGGGCGTCGAGCGGTGTCCCGTTGTGGAGCGACCGGTTGTGGTGAAGGTAGGTGCCTGTGTAAAGACAGGCCCTTGACGGTCCGCACGGGGCGGCGTTGGCCCAATGGTTGGCGAACAGGACCCCCGATGCGGCCAGTCTGTCGAGGGTGGGGGTGCGAAGTTGCGGGTGTCCGAGTGCCGAGAGACAATCGCCGCGCCACTGGT
Organism: Acidimicrobiaceae bacterium; assembly: GCA_003161575.1. Lineage (GTDB taxonomy): Bacteria > Actinomycetota > Acidimicrobiia > Acidimicrobiales > RAAP-2 > PALSA-457. The sequence continues at coordinate 66,313 of PMOE01000083.1, forward strand.
CGATGGTGATCAGCAGCACATTGGCGCTCACGGTCGTGTCCACCCCACCCCGTCACTCATCGCTCCGTGAGGCTAATGGCTTGCGGTGGGCTTCTTCGCAATCTGCCAACAATGGCCCGGCGTGCCCTGTGCCGAGAGGCTGCGAAACCCTCCGAACGCCGGAGCGTTACCACGGCACCCGATCGACCCGATAGCGTCCGCGTTCGGACTTGGGGGCGCAACGATGAACCGATCCGACCGGCGGACATTCCTGGCCAACGGCGTCCGCGCCGGCGTCGTTGCCGCCGCCGTCGGCACCTTCGGTACGCTCGGCACCCAGGCAGAGGGGACCGGTGCCGCCGAGGCATCCCCGCCCGCACCCGCTGTGGGTGGGCGTCCGGGGACCCCGAGCCAACTTCGGGTGAACGGGATGGACCCGTCGATCGGCGTGGACCCCGACTCGCTCTTTCTGGCCTTCAGGATTTCCGATGCCCGCCGAGGGGCGCGCCAAGGGTTCTACCGAATCGTGGTTTCCACGTCCCGGGGCGCCCCGCTCTGGGACAGCGGCAAGGTGGCCTCGGGGCGACAGGCCTTCATTTCCTACACCGGGCCCCGTCTGTCCGCCGACACCGAGTACCGCTGGACCGTCACCAGCGCGGACCTCGCCGGGCAGTTCGGCCCGACATCGCCGCCGGCCCCTTTCTGGACCGGCCTGCGCAGGTCGGACTGGCAGGCCATGTGGCTGCGTCCGGGACCTACCGGATCGGTTCCAGAGGAATACGCCTACCTGCGAAGGGTCGTGCGTCCATCCGCCTCCCCGATCGTCCGGGCCACCGCCTATGTAGCCGCAACCCACAAGTACCAACTGTGGGTAAACGGGGTAATGGCCGACACCGGACCGTCCTTTTCGTACCCTGATGAGTCCTACTACCAGGCCACCGACCTCACGACCGCCCTTCGACCCGGCCAGGCCAACGCACTCGGGGTGTTGCACCACTGGTACTCGTCAGGTAGCGGGCGCCCGCTCTCTTCACCAGGACTGCTGGCCCAGGTGAACGTACGTCACGCGGACGGCACCCATGAGGTCTTCGGAACCGACGGTCTGTGGCGAGAGCGGCCCGGCGAGTGGCAACCCGCTCCCCAACGCAACAACGAAAGCGGGGAGTTCGTCGAGATCATCGACGGTCGAGACAGCCCTCTCGGGTGGTCCGAGGTCGCCTTCGACGATGCCAGCTGGTCGGCCCCAACGGTCCTCGGACCGGTTGGGACCGCGCCGTTCACGACCCTCTACGCCCTGCGAACCCGCATTGCTGAGCACCAGGTTGCACCGGTGTCGGTGCACACGCTTCCCACCGGTGCGGTCGTCGTCGACTTCGGTAAGGTGATCGCGGCACGACCCACGGTCTTCTTCGAGCACGGGGTGAGCGGGCGCACCGTGCCCATGCACGTGGGCTACCTGCTCGATTCTGACGGCCATGTGTCGACGACCCATGGCACCCAGGCGACAGACCTCTCTTTTTCCTACATACAACGAGATGGCGCCCAGACCTTCGAGCCCTACACCTTCCTCGGGTTCCGCTACCTCGAGGTCGACAGCCCTGGTGAAGCGATCGGCGCGGGCCACGTCGCAGCTCTCGCCCGGCACGCCGGGATGCCCGACGTCGCGCCGGCGACCTTCTCCTCTTCATCCCCCACCCTTGACGCGGTGTGGGCGCTTTGTGCTCACTCCGCCCTCTACGCGTCACACGAACAGTTCGTCGACACCCCGACGCGCCAGAAGGGCCAGTTCTGCAGCGATTCCACCAACGAGTCGCAGGCGATCATGCACGCCTACGGCGACCAAAACCTCTCCTGGCAGGCCCTGCGGGATTTCGCCCGGTCCCAGGCTCGCTACTGGCCCGACGGTCGGGTCAACGAGGCCTACCCCGATGGCAACGGCGCAGAAGACATTCCTGACTTCACCGAGCTGTACCCCGAGTGGGTCTGGCGCTACTTCATCGGAACGGGGGATCACAGCACGCTGGTCGACCTCTATCCGGTCGTGCAACGCATCTCGGACTACATCTGGCGGGCCGTCGACCCGGCGTCGGGACTGGTCACCAACCTGCCGGGCGGAGGCGGGGACTACCTGGGCGGCCTCGTCGACTGGCCCCCCCAAATGCGCTACGGCTACGACATGGGCACCACGGCCCGCACCACGGTCAACGTGCTCGCCGTGAACGTCTTCACCCGGGTGTCCCAAATCGCCACCGTCCTCGGCGACTCCCAAGGAGCTCTGGCACAAACGGTCCGTGCCGGCGCCCTTTCGGAGGCGATCAACGCCCGCTTGATCGGTCCGACGGGGGTCTACATCGACGGGCTCGAATCCGATGGTTCTCAAAGCGGCCATGCCTCCCAGCAGGCCAGCGCCCTGGCCCTCACCTACGGGATCGTGCCCGACCCACACAAAGACGCGGTGGCGGCCCACGTCGCCGGTCTGCGGATCGCCATGGGACCCGACCACGGAATGGAGCTCCTGCGAGGGCTCCACGCCGCCGGCCTCGACGCCCACATGGTGGACATCCTCACCGATCCCCAAGGGCCGGGGTGGGCCAATATTCTGGCCAGCGGGGGCACCTTCACCTGGGAGGACTGGGAGCCGAGCGACCTCGACGGCGACAGCATGTCCCACGGCTGGGGCTCGGGTGCCCTGGTAGCGATCCTCGAAGCCCTGCTCGGTCTGACCATGGTTGCCCCGGGGCCCGACGGGAGGGCGACCCTGGCCGTGGCACCGCCAGCGGGGGGCCTCGCCTCGGCGTCGGGACGGGTGCCGACCACCGCCGGGGTGGTCGGGCTGCGCTGGCGGCGATCGTCGAGGCGACTCAACCTGTCGCTCTCCCTCCCGCCAAACGCCTCGGCCCAGCTGGTGCTCCCGGGAACTGCGGCATCGTTGCGCGAGGGCGGCCGAGCCCTCCGAGCGGGCCCCGGCATCGAAGTGATCTCGACCAGTCCGGCGGGGCCAACCACGCTCGCCCTCGGGGCCGGTAACTACGCCTTTGTGTCCGATCTGGCCTGATTGAGAGTGCCGCTCATGACACCGGTCGAATGGACCGGACCACGTTCGCCCCGGGATCGGAGAAGTAGAGCACCCCGCCCGGAGCGACGGCCACGTCATTGGGGTACGTGACACGGGTGAGGATCCACCGGCTCTGGTCCTGGATCGGGCCCGACGGAAGAGCACCGGCCAGCGTGTACATCTCGTCGGCGGTCACCGGACGCCCGAAGGACAGCCCGGTGCGATCCGGCACCTCCCGGAGTGCTCGGCTGTAGCCATCGGCAATGAACAAGTCACCGCTCGGATCGAGAGCTATCCCCGACACGAAATTCAGTTCTGCAGTTGCCCCGGTCGCAGACAAGCCGTCGACCAGGTAAGGGCTGTAGCCGGTCGCTGACCCCGCGATCGTGGCGATGTCGCCTGCTCCGATGGCCACTCCAAAGTAAGTGCCCGAAGCAGTGGGGACCTCTCGGACCTCGTCGTTCCCCCGGTCCGAAATGAACAGGTCGCCAGCCGAGTCCACCGCCACCGAGCTCGGCGTCCACACCTGGGCCGAAAGAGCGGGGCCGCCGTCTCCATCGACGCCGGCGCCCAACGGCGTCCCGCAGCTGCCCGTGCCGGCCACTGTGTAGATGTGACCGACCCCCAGGGTCCCCCCGTCTCGGGTCGTGCTGACCGCCGGGATCTCTCGGACCCGGCAGTTGGCGGTGTCGGCGATGAACACATCGCCGGCCCCGTCGACCGCCACTCCCACAGGGGCGTCGAGGGTGGCCTGCGGCCCGGGCCGTCCCTCGCCGCTGAACCCTGCCGCGCCGGTGCCGGCCACTGTGTAGAGGTGCCCGGCCGTCATGGTCAGGCCAAAATGCTGCCCACCTGTCGCCGGCACCTCGAGCACCCGGTTCCCCGAGGTGTCAGCAATAAAGAGGTCCCCCACGGCATCGACCGCCACTCCTCGGGCAAATCCCACATTGGTGGTGCGAGCCGGTCGCCCGTTGTCAAACGGAGCCCCGGTGCAGCTGTCCCCGGCCACCCGGGTAAGCCGGGGCTTCCCGGGCGCGCCCCCCCGCACCTCGTCGATCCGACAGTTGCCAGTGTCGGCGAGGAACAAATCACCGGCCCCGTCGACGGCGATGCCCGTCGGATCGTCGAGCAGAGTTTTTCTGGCCAAGGTTCCGGACGGAGAAACCCCGGGGCTGCCGGCACCGGCGACCGTGGTCACCGAAGCGATCGGCGTTCCGAAAGAGGCGCCACCAGCAGCGGGGATGCCGAGGGCGGCAGACAGCGCGACGACGGCCGGGAGCAGCGGCAGAGCCAGCGAGCGGCGCGGGGCCGTCGCGACCTTTGGGCCCGTACGCCTGGGCAAGAGCCCCCTCGGCATCGCGCCATCATGCCCGGTTCTCAGGCACCCCGTGGGATCACGCCCCGTGTTCGGCCGAGTTGACCAGCGGTGTCAGGTCGCCATCGCCTGTCGTCGTTCAAGCCCGAGAACATGCCGTCGCCGGCGGGCGAAAAAATGCCTCGGTCGGCCGCCGCCGGCCAGGAGCCGGGTCCGGCGGCCGTAGGCGTCAGGGCCCCTATCGGCATGTTCAGGTGCTGACTCCCCAACTGTCCGAAGAATTGGCGTGGCAGCTGCCGGTTGGCGCCGGCGGCCGGTCGGGCCCAGACTGGCACCAGTGAGCGTCATCCGGATTAACGCGATCACTGTTTCAGCTGGTTCGGGAGACGAGCTGGCCCGGCGTTTCTCGGCCCGGGCCGGCGCTGTCGATGACGCCGAAGGCTTCGAAGGCTTCGAGCTGCTGCGACCCACCGACGACCGGGACACGTGGCTGGTGATCACCCGCTGGCGGGACAACGAGGCCTTCGTGGCCTGGACGGAGTCACCCGCGTTCGCCCACGGTCACCGCGGCGCCACGACCTCCGCAGCGGACCGCCGGCCGGTCGCCGCGCACAGCGAGCTGTGGTCCTACGAAGTGGTCGACCTTCCCGACATCATCGGGTCGGACTGACCACCAAGGGTGCCGGGCGACAGCTAGACCGGTTGGTATACCCGGGCCTCCCACATGCCGGTCAACGGCACCATTGACAACAACGCACCCGCCGCCAGGCTCCACTCGAGCACCGAGCGGTTGGTTACGCTCGGGGGGGCGAGAACGATGAGTCCTCGTCGGGCGTGATCCTGGCGCACCCGCCAGCCAGTAGGCAATGGCGCCCCGAGGTCGGCAAGTTGGGCGATGGCATGGCGGCTGCGGGGGTGCATGATGCCGATGGTGGACTCACCGGCCGGCCGCCCCTTTTTCCGCGGGAACCAGGTGCACATGGCGACCGGCGTCTGAGGGGGACCGAAGAGTCCGCCCAAAGCGCCCGGTTGCCCCCCCGAACGGTCCTCATCCTCATCGACCCCGGGGAGCAGGTTGATCCAACCGTCGTGGGCAGCGGAGAGCTGTTCCATGGCGGCGACAACCCGGGCTGTCTCATTCGGATGGAACTCGAACGTATCGATCTCCCGAGCCATGGCGTCAGTGTCTAGTCTACGAACTCATCGAACCCCGATCCCCCACCTTTGATGCCAGCTCCGAACACTCGCCGATGTCGGGCGTCGATGAGTACCTCATTCACAACTACCCGAGCCCAGTCCGGGTCATGTGGACGCCGGATTCCCAGGCCTACGAGCGGGTCTGGTTTACCTGCCAAGACCGGACGGGCGATCTGCTGGTGACGTGTGGTCTGGGGTTCTACCCGAATCTCGGGACGGCCGAGGCGTTCGCTATCGTCAACGTGCGCGGCCAGCACACGACGGTGCGGGCACACCGCAGGTTGGACGATGACCGGATGGCCATGGTGGTGGGGCCCCTCGAATTCGCCGTCGTCGAGCCCTTCCGTGAGTGGCGCCTGACCCTCGAAGACAACGAGCACGGCATCGCCTTTGACATCTCGTGGTGCGATACGAAGCGCCCCGTGTTCCGCTTGCTCGGCGCCGGCCTCATCGTCGACGGCCGGGCCTTCGGTGGCATCGCCGGATACGACGGATTCGGCCGGCAGTCCGGATGGGTCCAAGCGCACGGTGAACGATTCGAACTCACACCCGAGAACTATCTCGGGACCCGTGACCACCACTGGGGCACCCGCGACGGCGTCGGTGGCCCGGGAATGTACCGGGGGATGCAGCACCCCCACTCGGGCGAGTGGGTGGAGTTTGCGGACTTCGGGATCTGGGGTGATCACGTGCTCTACAACCTCGGAGACCGCCGACCCGGGAGCGACACCTTGGTCGGCCGCACCCACCGCATGCGCTTCGAACCCGACACCCGACTACTCGTCTCGGGCGAGGTGGATCTGCATTTCGAGTCCGGTGAGGTCAAGACCATGACCTTCGAGCGTCTCGGGAACCAGATCGCCTTCCTGCGCTGCGGCATGTACGGCGGTCCCAATGGGGGGACCCCCGACGGGGACATCTGGCACGGAATGTACGTGGGCGACGGTGTGGTCACCGGAGAGACCTACGACGCGAACAACCCCGAGGTCCGCAGCCGACTGTGCGGACTCGATCAGCACCACGCCCGCTTCGAGCTCAACGGCGAGGTCACCTTCGGCATCATCGAGCCCTATGACATCTTGTGCTACAAGATCTCAAGGGCCGGGGTAATGGGGTTCTCCCTCCTCGAGTGAATCGGGCAGTTCGAGTCCGCCGGTTAGCCCCCGAGCGCGGCGATACGCCGGGAAACCAGGGCAACCATCGGATTGTCCTCGTCGGCGCCCATTGCGTAGCGGACCCCCGCCGCCTTGGCCGTTCGGGCCTGGTGGTTGCTGATGGCGAGGGAGCGCACCAGGGCAAACACCTCGAACCACTCGAGATCGACGACCGATCGGCCCAGTGCGGCCTCGTAGTAGGTCACCGCGTCTGCCCGAGGGAGGAACCCCGGTACCTCTCGACGGACGAGTTCGGCCGTGGACCACTCGAGACCGAGGACCCAGCCGAGGTCCATTTCGGCCGGCCCGATGCTCGCCATCTCCCAGTCGAGCACAGCGGCGATCTGGCGACGATCACCTACGACGAGATTGCCGAGCCTTGGGTCCCCCCACAGCAGCGACGCCGGGGGTTCGCTCGCAGGTTTGTTCGCCCGGCACCAGCCGAGGGCTGCAACCAACGCCGGCAACGGACGATCACCGAAAGACCAAGTCAGGTACGCGTCCCACCAGTCGAGTTCAACACCGAGCGTCGTCCCGGTACCCGCAGCGCCGCCCCGGAGCACGTCACCGAGCCCGGCGTCGGCCCACCCGACGCGGTGGACCGAGGCCAACACGGAGAGAAACGCCTCGTAGAGCTTCTGCTGCTCGGATTCGCTGGAACCGGTGACCCAGGGATCAAAGGCGGGCGCTTGGCCGGGCACGTGACCGGCCACGAAGGGCATCACGAGGAAGGGGGCACCCAACCACTGCTCATCGGTGACCACGGTGACCGGAGCCGGCGCCGGGATCCCCGCACCAGCCGCGACCTCTTGGACCCGTGCTTGGATGAGGAGCTGGTCGTCGGGGAAGGACGGCACGAGCGGGGGCAACCGGACGACCAATCGGTCGGTGTCGCCCCCGTGGCCCACGGATGAGGAAAGCGTGACCAGGACGGTTTCGTTGGACCATCCCGCGGACGCATGAGCCAACGTCTCGATGCACCTGGGCACCCCGACCCCCTCCCGAGCCAACCAAGCGCTCAGACCGGCGCCAAGGGCATCGAGGTCGCGGAGTCGAGCAGTCGCCACCGCCGTTTTCTATCCCATCGGGAGTGGGCCGACGCGGACGGGTACATTCGTCGGATGGATCTGCGAGAAACCCTCCGCACCACCGGTGCGGTCCGCCAGTTCACCGACCGGCCGGTTGCCGACGCAACCCTCACCCGTGTACTCGACACCGCCCGGTACGCGCCGAGCGGCGGCAACCGGCAAGGCTGGCGGGTCATAGTCGTGCGCGACCCCGGGGCCCGGCGCCAACTGCGCGATCTCTACGTGCGTGGCTGGTACGAATACCTGGCCCAGGGAGCAGCAGGCCTCGTCCCCTGGGCCCCGCTCACCGATCGGGAAGCTGAGGCCGCCGCAATCGCCGGGTCCTCGGCCTTCGCCGAGCAGGCCGCGGCGGGGCCCGGCGGTTTCGCCGAACACTTCGACGAGGTTCCCGCCCTGCTCTTGGTGCTCGCCGATCTGCGCACCTTGGCATCGGTCGATCGCGATCACCCTCGCTACACCTTTGCCGGCGGCGCCTCGATCTACCCCTTCTGCTGGAGCGTCCTGCTGGCGGCCCGAGAGGAGGGGTTGGCCGGGGTGATCACGACGATGGCCATCCGGGCTGAGCCCGAAGTCAAAACGCTCTTCGGTGTCCCCGACGAGCTGGCCGTTGCCTCGGTGATTGCCCTCGGTTACCCCGAGGTCCAGCCCCGCCGTCTGAAGAGACTGCCCGTAGCCGAGTTCACCACGCTCGACCGTTTCGACGGGCCGACCTTCTCGGGGTGATCAACCTCCCGCCTCCCACAGGCCCGGGCGCACGGCAGGGCCCGGCGGCCACGGTATCGACGTTGAACGACGTGCGTTCATCTCCGGAAGCCCAAGGGTTCAGGGTCTCGGCGGTCATTAGGTCGTCTTGGCAATGAGAACATGGCAGGGAGCTTGGTGGGCCACACTGTTGGGCACCGATTCACCCGAGTGGCCCGCCCCCCGCATGCCCCGGTTCCCCACCACAATCAGATCCGCTCCAACCCGATTGGCCACCTCGACGATCATTTGGGCCACGCCGCCGACGACCGAGTGGATCTCGACCTCCACCCCAGCCAGCGCCGGGTCGGCCAAGGCCTCGGCAAGCACTGCTTCACTCGACTGCCTCCACATGGAAGGCGAAGTCTGCGGGTCTCGGACGCTCGAGGCCCCAACCGGGGCCTCCTCCCCCGGATCGCGAAAGCTGTTGACGAGGTGCAGGCGGGCGTCGAAACGACGGGCCATCTCTGCGGCGATGGCCACGGCCCGCTTGGCGGTCTGCGAGCCGTCGGTGCCGACGACGATGCTCGAGAACATGCTCAGACCGCGGCATACCGGCGAAGGTCGTCGAGGTCGATCCACTCAAGGGTGGAAGCATGGGTCGCCTCGAGGACAACCCGCGGGGCGGCACCGACATCGAGCGCTTCTTTCCATCGGGCAGCACACAGGCACCAGCGGTCGCCCGGTTCGAGCCCGGGAAACCCAGAGGCCGGTTGCGGCGTGCTGAGGTCATTGCCCTGTTCTTTCGAGAAAGCGAGAAACTCAGCGGTCATCAAGGTGCACACGCTGTGGACGCCGGTGTCCTCTGCGCCCGTGTTGCAGCAGCCGTCCCGATAGAAACCGGTCAGAGGGTCAAGGCTGCACGGTTCAAGTTCGCCCCCCAAGACATTTTGCGCCATCAGCCATTTGAGCACGTGGGAACCTCGGCACGCGAGCCCGACCGAGGTGGATCGAGAACATCCAGCACTATGCACCTAACTCACGACGGCGACTGGCGATCCGCAGTCACCTCGGCCGGTCTTCAGCATCGGTACAACTGGCCACTCCGTCTGATGTGCTCGGGACAACCGGCGCCGTCCGGACCAGACGTGGGCCGCGCGAGGGCCACCAATGCCCACGCGGCGCCATGCACTCTGAGGGCCTGTGGACCGGGGCCGCGCGCCGTGGCCCAGCTGTCGTAGTGTCGGAGTGGACGGATCGAGATCCGAGCGATCGAGGAGAGAACGTGGACAACGAACGCGCCCGAGGACTTCTCTCGGCCGAGCGAGATCGGGTCGAGCGGCTACTTGGCGAGACGAAGGCGGCGGGTCAAGATGACCGAGCGGCGGCCAACGCCGACGGCGACATGGCTGACCCGGCAGAACGGCTTACCGCCGAGGAAGTCGACGACGACATCGCGGCCACTCTCAAGAATCGCTTGGCGGCAATCCACGGAGCGGAAAAGCGCCTCGAGGATGGAACCTATGGGTGCTCCGTCCGCAGCGGATTGCCAATCCCCGATGAACGCCTTGAGGCAGATCCGGCAGCCGAACTGACAGTCGAGGAAGCTCAGGAACAACCGTAAATCAAAAGAGGATCCCCCAATCGGCGTGTCCCGCTGATCCTCACTCAGCATGTGCCCGACCGGGCATCGTCAACGGCGGCGCCGTGGGTTGTGCGTCAGCGCAGATGGTGAGGACCCACCGAGATCCTCAGCGGGGTCACGTCGCCGAGGTCCGACGACCCGGAACCCCGGCCGCTCGAGCGCATCCTCGGTGGTCGTGAAATCGTGATGACTCAGCCAGAGAACATCAACGCCTCCGCCCTGAAAGCAGGGCTCACCGGTCTCAAGGCCGAATAGCCGAACGCCCCGCCACCTGGTCGGTGGCGGGGCGTTCGGTCACGAACTTCTATGGTGCCGCCTGCAGGCGGCTCCGGATCACTGGCTGCCGGCGATCCCGACTACCGGAGAGTTGAGCGGGTTGCCACCCTGCGATCCCCAGAAGAATGCATCCCCGTAGTTGAATATCCCGCCGTCGGACGCCACTTCCCAGTAGCCCTGACCGTCAGGCGTGGCAGCCATCCCAACCACCGGCTCGTTGAGCGTGATGTTCCCGGTCGAGCCGAAGAATGGGGCGTTGAATGCGAACAGGCCGCCGTCCGAAGCGACGTCCCAGTACCCCCCGGTTCCCTGGTCCCCGGCGATCCCGACTACCGGCTTGTTGAGCGGCTTGCCGCCCTGCGATCCATAGAAGATCGCGTCACCGAAGCTGAAGGTGCCGCCGTCCGTTGCGACCTCCCAGTAGCCCTGACCGTCAGGGGTGGAGGCGATGCCCACAATGTTAGAGACCTTGACCCCCAACGAGGGCAGCGAGCCGTAGAACTTGGCGTCACCGTAGGAGAAGAGACCACCGTCGGCTGCGACCTCCCAGTAGCCCTGGCCGTCAGGGGTCGCCACCATGCCGACCACCGGAGAGCTGAGCGTCATGCCCCCCGTCGATCCGAAGAACGGAGCGTTGAAGGAGAACAGACCACCGTCGGCCGCGACCTCCCAGTAGCCACCCGAGTTCGGGTCGGCCGCGATGCCGACAACCGGCTTGTTGAGCGGCTGGCCGCCCATCGAGCCGAAGAACGGGGCGTCGTAGGCGAAGATTCCGCCGTCGGCCGCGACCTCCCAATAGCCGAACTGCACGCCGAGCTGGCCAGCGGTGAGCGTGTTCTCCAAGGAGAAGTACGTTCCCGTTCCGGGCTGTAGGCCACCGTTGAAGTCGACGTCACCGGTGTTGAAACTGGTTTGGTCGATGTTCGAGAAGGTGTTCGCCGGCCCCTGATAGTCGCTCCCGTTAGGGTCGTCACCCTGTGGTTGACCCGGATCGGCTCCGTTGAGCTGATCGGTCGTGCAATAGGTGTCTCCGGTATACCCAACCGGGGCCCCTTCGGGGTTGTACCCGCCCGTGGCGTTGGTACAGATGCCATCACCATCGAAACCGAAAATCGGTGGACTGACGGAGGAGGAGAGCTGGACCCGGTAAAGCGGCTTGCTCGACTCGTTGACGATGCCGACCAGCGTGTCTTCGATGTCCTCGTACGGCGTGGCGTTCGCGGGGTCCCCCAGGATCTGCTCGCCGTTGTTCGACACCACGATGAGCAGGCCACAGGACGAGTCCTCGCCGACGGCTGGGCACTCGTTGAACGGGGCGGTCGTCGACGTGCCAGGGAAGCCCGGTGCGTCCTGGTGGCGGACGGTCAGCGGAGCGTGGTGGGCCGGCACTTCGTGGGCCGAGGCCACACCCGCCTGCACTGTGACGACTGCAGTAGCCCCAATGAGGGCGAGCGCCATCGCAGCCACACATCGGACGAGCGTGCTGGGTATGACGCGAAACCAGTGGCGCAGCTCTCGGCGCCTCGAATGGTCCTGACTCATGGCATCAACCTCCATAGTGGCCTCTTCGGGTGTACTCACTCGCTACGCAGGGACGATACGAGATCGAACCATCCGATGCAACAATTGCCGCCAATGAAGTGTCCCCGCACCGCCCTGACGGGTGTGCGGCCGCCTCGGGTGGGCAACACCGTGCCCCGGCATCGGAGGTCCACATTCGATGGTCCACAGGCGCAGAGGTTCACCTCCCGGGCATGGCCCGATGAGCCGCTGGCACGGTGCCAGTGAGCTGGATTTGACCGCCTAGCCTCCTTTCCGGCCCAGGGTCACCGCTCGAGTTCAGCATTCCAACAACTCTTCGAAGCTGGCATCGTCGGCAGCAAAAACCCTGCCGACGACCCGGTCATCCGCCTCCCTGGGGTTTCCGCCAGGAGACCACCAGCTTCCGCACGACAGCGATTCCTCGGTCGACGAGCCGGCCGGTGGGCAGCAAGGACACGGCCGGGTTGTTTGGTTTTGGTGCGGCTCTCGAGAACCAAACGATCGGAAATCAGCCCTCCCTGATCCACACCAGTACCAGCGCCGACCGGAAGGATCTCTGGCCCAGCCTGGTGCTGGTGACTGCGCCCCGGACTATCCCTGGGGATTCAAGACGTAGGCGTAGCCCCTGAAGTCACCCGCCACGCAGAATGTGCCCGATGCGCACGAGAGCGTCGTCACCTCGGCGTACTGGTCAAAGGGCCTTTCGTTCCCCGATCCGTGAGGTCGCCAAGCAAGTCTCAAACAGAGAGCGGAGAACCGGGTGCGATCTTGGGCCATGCCAACTCCCGCTCGGCGACGAGGGCCACATCGAGCAAGAGCGGTTCGCTGTGGTGGCTGGCCAGGACCTGCAAGCCGACAGGCAAACCGTCGATCACGCCGGCCGGGATGCTCACCGCCGGACTGCCGTTCAGATTCGAAGGCGCAGTCAGTGCAGCATTGTTCATGATTGCCCTAGAGAATCCAATCTCGTGGATTAGGTCGGCACCCGGAATTGTGGAAGGAGGAGGTCCTTCGGCGGCGAAGCCAACATCGGGGTTTGTCGAAGCCATGATGAAGTCCACCGAATCGAAGAGGTCGGCCATCGCCTCGTTCAGCCGGCGGCGGTATTCCTCGATGGCTGCGGCACGCTCGAGGTTGAAGCGATCCCTGGCTGCGTCAAGGCCCAGCCGCATCTCAGCCGACAGCTCCCCGATCCGTGCGGGGTACGCATCGCCCAAATCCGCCAGGAAGCCGACTTGCCCGGCCATTGCCCATTCGCCTCGCAGTGGCGGGAGTGCCGATGTCACCTCTTTGACTTTCATTCCGGCGGCACTTGCCAGCGCGCCCGCGGCACCTGCAACAAGGTCGGCGACTTCGACGCGGACCCTGGCCGTGCCCAAGTCGGGCAGGATTGCCACCGTCGATCCCCTGAGGTCATGAGTGCCTAGGCGTCCTTCCCAATTCCCGACCGCAGGCAGACTCAGGGGGTCACGCGGATCGAAGCCGTTACAGGTGTCGAAGAATCGGGCGGTATCGCGCACTGAACGACTAAGGCAACCGAGCACGCTGGTGAGCGGCTCGATGCCGGCGCGAGGACCCTTGGGGATCCGCCCGTAAGTAGCCTTCAGACCGAACAATCCTGAGAATGAAGCAGGAATGCGGATGGATCCACCTCCGTCGCTCCCAGTCGCGATGGGCAAGAGCCCGCCAGCCACGGCGGCGGCGCTTCCCCCAGACGAGCCACCGGGCGTGCGGGAGAGATCCCACGGATTTCTCGTCGTGCCATGCAATGCTGTTGAGGTGCAATTGATGCCACCGAACTCGCTCGCAGTTGTTTGTGCGGCGAGCACAGCGCCGGTACCGCGCAATCGGACAATCGAGGTCTGGTCGTATTCCGATATCCGGTCGGCGAAAATCGTTGAGGCCTCGGTGTAGGGCCACCCCTCTACCCGCTCAAGCTCTTTGACTCCGAATGGAACGCCCCCGAAGGGAAGCGAGATATCGGCATTGCGGGCCGCGTCTCGGGCCCGGTCGAAGTCGGTGTGACTCGTCGCGTTTAACGGGGATCGCTCGATTGCCGCAATACAGGCATCGAGCGCCTCAAGCGGCGAGAGCTTCCCCGCCCGGAATGCCTCCACCAGGCTGCACGCATCGTCCGACCATGGAGACGTCACTCCGGTTGACGGTACTCGTTTCCTCTCTTTCTCGCTGCCCGACGGGGGATCGCACTGATCGTCACTCCGGTACCGGCGCCCTCATTTGCCATTTCCCAGACGGTGATGCTCCCGGCACCCTTACGACAAGAAGCAGCGATTGAGCAGGGTCACACTTGGCGTGCCGGACGAGAACCGCGCAGGCGCCTTCGCCCGGGCGCTCGGGCGGCAGGGTACGTCACAGTGACGACGTGGTCACCGGGGCACATCGTCACCCGAGTGGCACTTAGGATTCCCCCGCAAGCGGCACCCAATCGAAGGTGAAGCCCCATGACCAACGAGATGGACTTCTACAAAACTCCGGGTGTAATGACCAACCTCGTCGGGCTGGAGACGGCACTTGTCGACATTCCTTCGGACCCGCAAGGCATTGCAATGGTGGTGCAGGGCCTAGTACTCCATCCATTCTGGGCTGAGGCTTACGACGTCGACGTCGACGTCGACGTCGAAGCCGAGCGGGAGGACGAACTTCAAACTCGGGCTGCCGCGGGGATGATTGAACGCATTCTTGAGATCGATCCGCGGCCCTTGATTGAGCGGCGAGAGCCCGACAACCGAATCCTCGGCAATTGCCGCCACTTCAGCACTCTCACGGTCGCACTGCTTCGGCGATCAGGGGTACCGGCCCGGGCTCGCTGCGGGTTCTCCAGCTATTTCGATCCGGGAAAGTGGGTGGATCACTGGGTGGTTGAACACTGGGACGGTACCCAATGGGTCACGCTCGACTCGCAGATTGACCCTTTTCAGCGAGAAGTGATCGGCCTCGTCGAAGATCCAACGGACTTACCTCTGGGCCTGTTCCTCCCTGCCGGTGCGGCGTGGCTCCGCTGCCAAGCCGGGAAGGAAGATGGCGACCGTTTCGGCATCCTCGATATGTGGGGTCGTTGGTTCATCGAGGGGAACATCGCCCGCGATCTTGCCGCCCTGAACAAGGTGGAGATGCTGCCCTGGGACGGGTGGGGACTACTGGCCAGGGAAGCGTCCGCCCCCGGTGATGACGCCTATGTGGACGAGGTCGCGACACTCACCGTTTCGGGCGACCACGAGGCCATCCGCCGCCGCTACCAGACCGACGACGGTTTGCGGGTGCCGCCGCGCGTCACCTGCTATTTCACGTCCTCTGGTCCTGTCGAGGTCGAAGTGCCCGAGATCGTCTAGTTCGCATTGGCGAGATCTCCATTCTCGATTGTGCCGCTCGGTCCGAAAACACCAATGCGACTCCGACGGGCCTACTGCGATGCACCGGGCTTGACGTACGCGCTCAGTTCCTGCTGCCACCCATTGGCCGCCAAAACGCAGTCGCTTGGGAGTATGTCTCGACGACGATCGCCTGTAACCGGATCGCGCCAACCTCGCTCAGTCGGTCAGCGTGGTATGCCTGGCCAATGACATTGTCCTTGGCTCCCTTCGGTCCCCGAATCGGCCTGCGAGGCATGGTGAACGCCGCAGACCAGCTGGCATCGATCGCTGGTATAGGCGCGCTCGCTCAAGGTGGCACCGCCGCCGATGCAGCGGTCGCCGCCGCCGCTGTCATGGCGGTTACCAACCCGCATCTGTGCGGAATGGGCGGAGATCTCCTTGCGATGGTCTGTGTCCCCGGAGCCGATCCCTTGGCCTTGTTGGCAATAGGTCGGGCTGGGTCCGGCGTGGACGCGGCCGACTTGAGAGCTGAAGGCCTCTCTGTCATGGCGGTGCGAGGGGACGCTCGCAGTGTCCCTGTGCCAGCCGCGGTCGATGGTTGGCTCGCGCTCCATGATCGCTTCGGTCGGCTCCCACTGGAGGCAGTGTTCGGTCCGGCGATCGAGTTGGCCGACGAGGGCTTTGCTGCTTCAATCCTTCTCGCGCTCGCGAGTCATCTCATATTCGAGGTGCCCGGTGCGAGCGAGCTGTGCCCGCACGGTCCCCTGCAGCCTCAAGAGCGCGTGCGACTTCCAGGGGTGGCTCGAACATTGCGGGCAATAGCACTCGAGGGTCGAGAGGGCTTTTACAACGGGGAGTTCGGGCGCGCCCTGATGGCTCTCGGTAAAGGCATCTTCACCACCGATGACTTCAAGCGAAGCATGGCCGATTGGTGCGACCCGTTGCGACTGAGGGTGTGGGAGCACGATCTGTGGACCGTCCCTCCCCCGTCGCAGGGATATCTCACGCTCGCCAGCTCTTGGATCGCCGAGCACGCCGGTATCGGACGTGACCCGTCTGACCCCGTCTGGGCGCACCTGATAATCGAAGCATCGCGAGCCGCTGGTCACGATCGCCCGAGCGTCCTCCACGACGACGCGGATGGAGAGACGCTCCTCGCCGAGAGGCGGCTTCTCAACGCCGCCGCGCGGGTCCGCCCGGATCGGGCGGCACCACCGGACGTCGGGCACACACCGGCAGGTGATAGCGGTCCCTCGATCCGCCGTATCGGCGACGGAGACACAACGCACCTGTGCGCAATAGACGCCGACGGGCTCGGAATCTCTCTGACCCAGTCCAACGCACTTGACTTCGGGTCCCACCTCGTCGCCGGCACGACTGGAATCTTCCTGCACAACCGTGGGCTTGGCTTTTCGCTCGTGGCAAATCACCCCGCTGAACTCGCGCCGAGGTGCAGACCGCCACACACCCTGTCCCCGATGCTCGTCACTTCGCCCGCCGGATCGCTCACCCATCTCGTCGGGGCCATGGGGGGCGATGCCCAGCCCCAAGTTCTCCTCCAACTTCTGGCCCGGATGTTGCGCGGCGGACAGGACCCGGCCACCGCCGTCGCTGGAGCCCGCCTCGTGCTTGACGCTCCGGCTGCCGGACCGTTTCGCCTCTGGTGGGGTGAAAAATTGACCGTGCGTGTGGAGTCCCACGCTCCTTCAGAGTGGAACGACGGCCTCATCAGCCGAGGGCACCACGTGCAGTCAATCAGCGCGTTCGATCCGGTAATGGTCGGGTGCTCCCAGATCATCTCCGTCGCGAGGGAGGACGCGGAGACTCGCTGCTACGAGGGCGCCGCCGATCCTCGCAGTCCCGAAGGTGGTACCGCGAGCCGGTAGGCCGGACAGTTGCGCGATTCCCCTGTTTCCCCTCCCGTACCGATTCGACCTACAACGGTGCCGGTAGACGGTTGCTCCACTGCACTGTCGAGTACCAAACAACAGGCTGGCACGCCCCGCGGCCCGTTACTCTCTGAGGGACAGATCTTTGCCTGGGAGTCATCCTGGGTGGACAATGCACGAGAGAATAGGGTCGTCAACGTTACAACTGACTGCCAGGAAGGAACCGACGTATGCCTGCAGTGTCCGTTGCGCATTTGGCTAAGTCCTATGGGACGATCCACGCAGTGCGCGACGTCGGCTTCGAGGTCGAGCGGGGTGAAGTATTCGCGCTGCTCGGTCCGAACGGCGCGGGGAAGACGACGACGATCGAGATCCTCGAGGGTTTCCGACCGCGCGATGCGGGAGAAGTCGATGTCCTGGGATTCGATCCGGGCGACCGTCGGACACAGCGCAGGCTGCGTTCTCGACTGGGCATAGTGCTCCAAGAGCTGGCCGTGGAACCATTCTTCTCAGTGCGCCAGGTTCTCTCGCGTAGCGCCGGCCTCTATCCCAATGCCCGACCTGTCGACGAGGTTATCGGACTGGTCGGGCTGTCTGAGAAGTCAGACGCTCGAGTGAAGACGTTGTCCGGAGGCCAACAACGCCGCTTGGATGTTGGTCTCGGGATCATCGGCAACCCCGACCTGCTGTTCCTCGACGAACCGACAACCGGGTTGGACCCGTCGGGTCGCCGGGCCTCCTGGGACCTTGTACGGCAGCTCGCTGATGAAGGCACCACGGTCATCCTCACCACCCACTACATGGACGAGGTCGAGGCGCTCGCCGACCAAGTGGCCGTGCTCGCCGACGGGAAGATTGTCGCCAGTGGGACCCCGAGTTCGATCGGAGGTCGAGATGTGGGAACGGCCACGATCCGCTTCCGGCTTCCCGATGACGTGTCTGCCGACGACCTGCCCGTACCGTCTCGCTCGGCCAGCGGAGGTGAGATGGAAATCCGAACCGAACAAGAACTCCCCGTGCTCCACGCCCTGATCGACTGGGCGCTCGGGCGGGGAATCGAATTGCCGGGGCTCACGGTCAACCGGGTGACCCTCGAAGATGTCTACCTTCGTTTGACCAAATCTCCTGATGCTGAGACGGAGAGGGAGGTATCATGAGCAACGCAACCGCGCCCCCTGCTGCGCCAACGCCGCCAGCTTCGAGATCAATCCCTTGGAGCGATCTCCGCCTCGTCGGTCGCCAGGTGCGCTACGAGCAGCTCGCGTTCTGGCTCAACCCCATCGGAGCGATCTTTACTCTCGGTTTCTCGGTGGTCTTCCTCGTCCTTTTGGGGGCAAGCGCGGGATCTTCTCGTGTCAGTTTCCTGGGACACATAAAGTTGATCCAGTACTACGTGCCAGGGTTCGTTGCCTACGGGATCATGGCCGCATGCTTCAATGTGCTGGCAATCACCTTGGTGAACCGCCGCGAGATGGGCCTCCTGAAGCGGCTCCGTCTGAGCCCACTACCCACCTGGGCGCTCCTGGCGGCGATCTTCATCAGCACACTGATACTGGCGTTTATTCAGGTGGTCGTCCTCCTCGCCATCGGTGTGTGGGGATTCGGCGTCCATCTGCCCGCCGACTTCGCTCCGTTCGTCGTTGCCGTCGTGATCGGCGCCCTCAGCTTCACCGCTCTGGGGGTAGCAATGAGCACGCTCATTCCGAATCAAGACGCGGCCGGACCGGTCACCAGCATCGTATTCTTTGTCCTATTGTTTCTCTCTGGTCTGTGGTTCCCACTTCAGTCCGGATCGGGCCTGGCCCAGTTCTCGTCTTGGTTCCCGGTGCGTCATTTCATCACCGCCGTCTTCACCCCGTTCGATGTTCGCCCTGGGGTATCTCCCTGGGCGTGGCACGACCTCGCTGTTGTGGCGCTCTGGGGAGTCATCGGCTGCATCGTCGCAGTGCGACGGTTCCGCTGGACGCCTCGGCGAGTGTGATCCGTCGGGGCGACAGAAGACCCCAGGCCGACGGAATCGCGATGATCACCTTTTTTGGGGATTTCCCTAATCGTGGGCAGGGTCACATGACCGGACCTGCCCCGCTGACGGTGGCCAGAGGTGGCCTCCGAACCACTGCCGATCCCCCGGGCTTTAGCGGCACGACCGCGCCTGACAGGCGTAGGCTGCACGCCATGTGCCGCAATATCACCACCCTCCGGGGCTTGAAACCCGAAGCCACAGTCGAAGAGATAGAAGCCGCCGCGCGCCAATATGTTCGCAAGGTAAGTGGCGTCCAGACGACATCGACGCGGACAGAGGACGCGTTTGAAAAGGCAGCTCGCAAGGTGGCAAATGCGACGGCCGAACTCCTGGCCGACCTTCCGCCGCGCCACCAGCCTCCAACGACACTCCCCCCGCTTCGACGCCTGAAAATTCCCGCTGGCTGAGAAACTCCTCGGGAACCAGTAGCAGCTTCCTCCACTCCCCCACCTCGCAGTGGGCAGGATCGACGGGCTTCTCCAAGCGAACCTGAAGGACCAGCGGGGGCGTCCGACGATCTGCTCCGACCAGGTGGGCGCTGCCGGTTTGCGGCCATCGAATGACCGAGGCAGGCCGGCGGGCCGGGCGATGGCGTCGTCGATCCGGAAGAGCGACTTGAGGCCTCGGACCCAGAGAAAAGACTAATTGATACATCGGGTTTATGGGATTATCCTCATTCGACCACGCCGAGTAGATCCGAGGAGACGTTCACCATGCCTGATCGGGGATTCGAAACCCTACAGATCCATGCCGGCGCCGAGCCCGACCCCACCACCGGGGCACGGGCGGTGCCTATTTACCAAACCACGAGCTACGTATTCCGTGACACGTCCCACGCTGCCGCGCTGTTCGGACTGGAAGAACTCGGCAACATCTACACCCGCATCATGAATCCCACCCAGGCGGTCTTCGAAGAGCGAATGGCGGCCCTGGAGGGAGGAGTGGCGGCCCTCGCCGTCGCCAGCGGGCAGGCGGCCGAGACGGTGGCCCTGTTGAACCTGGCCGAGAACGGAGGTCACATCGTTTCCTCGGCCTCCCTCTACGGCGGAACATACAACCTCCTGCACTACACGCTGCCCAAGCTCGGCATCGAGGTCACTTTCATCGACGACCCCGACGACCATGAAAGTTGGCGGGCCGCCATCCGTCCGAACACGAAGGCGTTCTATGCCGAGACCATCGGCAATCCCAGGGGCGACGTGCTCGACTTCGAATCGGTCTCAGCCATTGCCCACGAACATGGGATCCCATTGGTGGTTGACAGCACAGTGGCCACGCCCTACCTTGCCCAGCCGCTGCGCCACGGCGCCGACATCGTCGTGCACTCGGCAACCAAATTCATCGGCGGTCATGGGACCTCCATCGGCGGCATCATCATTGACGGAGGCAAGTTCGACTACGAAGGCAGTGGTCGGTTCCCGAACTTCACCGAGCCCGACCCCAGCTATCACGGCCTCATCTTCTCCCAGTTGCCCGAAGCCCTCTTTCCGGCTCGTTACGCGTTGAAGGCGCGCCTGCAATACCTGCGCGACACCGGTCCCTCAATCGCCCCGCTCAATTCGTTCCTCTTTCTACAGGGCCTGGAGACCCTTAGCCTCCGCATGGAGCGCCACGTTCAGAACGCCACCGCCGTGGCGCTGTGGCTCGAATCCCGTGACGAAGTGTCTTGGGTCAGCTATGCCGGTCTCGAGTCGAGCCCGTGGCACGATCGCCAGCAGCGATACCTCCCAAACGGAGCCGGGGCCATCGTCGCTTTCGGTATCGCCGGTGGAGCAGACGCGGGCAAACGGTTCATCGAGGGGCTCGAACTCTTCAGCCACCTCGCCAATGTCGGAGACGTGCGCAGCCTGGCCATTCACCCGGCTTCCACGACCCACTCTCAGCTGAGCGAGGCCGAGCAGGTGACAGCGGGAGTGTCACCCGACCTGGTCCGCCTGTGCGTCGGGCTCGAATCGCTCGACGACATCATTGCCGACCTCGAAGCGGGGTTTCGGGCTGCCAAGAGCGGGTGAACACACCTCCATTTCAGGGAGTGTGGCATCCAGGTGGCAGTCTCGGACATCGCCAGTTCGCCACCCTCTTTGAGGGTGCCCTGGAGCTCGAGGCGGGAGGTCGGCTGGCTCCAGTCGATGTCGCCTATGAGACGTGGGGGTCTCTCGACCCGTCTCGATCCAACGCCGTCCTCGTGCTTCATGCCTTGAGCGGTGACTCCCATGCGGCTGGCCCCGCGGGGCCCGGTCACCCCACCCCGGGTTGGTGGGATGGACTAATCGGCCCCAGCGCTCCCATCGACACGAGCCGGTTCTTCGTGGTCTGCCCAAATGTATTGGGGGGCTGCCAAGGAACCACCGGGCCGGCTTCTCCAGCACCCGACGGACTGCCCTACGGCTCACGCTTCCCCGCCATCACCATCCGCGACCAGGTGGCGGTGGAAGCGGCTCTGGCCGATCATCTCGGCATCGATCGGTGGGCGGCCGTGATCGGCGGCTCGATGGGCGGCATGAGGGCGCTCGAGTGGTGCATCGGCCACCCTGAACGGGTCCAACGCGGCATCCTTCTGGCCGTCGGAGCAGTGGCCACCGCTGAGCAGATCGGACTGTGCTCGCTCCAGGTCCGGGCAATTCGAGCTGACCCGGCGTTCCGCGGAGGGGACTATTACTACAGTGGCGGACGCCCAGCGGCGGGTTTGGCAATCGCACGAGGAATAGGACAAATGAGCTACCGGACCGCCGACGAGCTCGAGGCCAGATTCAATAACGCCCAACAAAGTACGGACGACCCACTGAACCGTGGCCGCTACGCGGTGGAGTCCTATCTCGAGCACCACGGCGACAAGCTCGCCTCTCGATTTGATCCGAATTCGTATGTAGTGCTCAGCGAGGCGATGAGCCACCACGACGTCGGCCGCGGACGAAATGGGCTCGCCTCGGCTCTCTCACAAATTGTTGCCACAATGACCGTGGCCGGGATATCGAGCGACCGTCTCTATCCGCTGAAGTTACAATACGAAATCGCGTCGCTACTTCCAAGCCATACCGAAGTGGGTGTGATCGACTCCCTTATCGGCCACGACGGCTTCCTCGTAGAAGTCAGCGGCGTCGGCAACGTCGTGCTTGCAGCGCTCGCACGAGACGGGGCTAGGAACCTCTGATCTGAACAGTCAACGCGGCTAAACACAGCCAGAAATGCTCATGACTTCATGAGTACTTCCACACTAGAAGCGCCGCGAAGCTCCTCCGTGAGCGTCCTCGGCGGTGCCGGCCACACGCCAGTCCCTCCATCACGTAGCAGCCAGGTCAACGAGTCTGCGCACGGTGTTCCAATTGCGCACGGTGATGGGAACTTTCAACTGGCGGTTGAGATAGTCAGGAAGCTTGGTCCGAGCCATGCCGTCTGGCAGGTAGAGATAAAGCTCAGTGCCGACTACCGCGTACCTCTCTGGCAAGAAGCGCTCTTTGTCGTGTCTCGACAATCCGGTACCAGAAGGCTTTTGCCTCATGAATCCAACGTGGAGATTGGATGGATCGACGCCAGCGAGAGGGTTATTCCTCAAGACGTTCTTGAGCGCATTCGGTGTGCGCAAGACGACGGCAACCTCGAATCCGAATCTAGCCCCGATAGCGATCTCGAGCTCATTTGGCATGACCTTTTGATCACTGGTGAAGATCACGTTGCCGCTCTGAATGAGAGTGTGCACGTCGGTGTGGCCAAGCGACTCGAAGAGCGCCCGCAGGTCAGCCATCGGTATTTTATTCTTGCCACCGACATTGATCCCACGGAGCAACTTCGATCCCGAGCGCCAACCTGGCCACGACAAGCGCGCTATACGGCCCGAGGAGGAGGCCCTCGGCCCCATGGCCGGCTGCGACGAAAACATTGGGCCACCCAGGAAAGGGTCCGAGTAGCGGACGATTGTCGGCCGTGGCCGGACGCGACCCCACACGTATTTCGACAATTGTTGCCTGGGCCAGCCCGGGCGCGGTACGCAAGCATTCTCGGAGCAGCTGGTGCACTCCTTGCGCCGTCGGGCGATGGTCGAAGCCCGCCTGCGGTTCCATTGTGCCCCCGCAAGCGATCCTGCCTCCGGGCCACGGCACCAGGTAGAAGCCCAACACTGGCTGGACGATGGGCCAGGCACTGCTGTCGCTGCCGGGTAGGGACACGTGGACGATCTGGCCCTTCAGCGGCGAAATCGGGATGTCGGTCCCGAGGCTGCTCGCCATCTCCGCCGACCAAGCTCCACCAGACAGCACGACCACATCCCCGCGCACGGCCCCGGCTGTCGTTCGGACGCCTTTGACACGTCGGCCCGCCCGGTCCACAGCCAGACCGGTGGCCCCGGCTTCGACCACCCGCAAGCCCCGGGCGACGGCTGCTCGCCGCAAAGCTGCGTTGAGCACCCGGCCGTCG
Source organism: Acidimicrobiaceae bacterium (assembly GCA_003161575.1). Lineage (GTDB taxonomy): Bacteria > Actinomycetota > Acidimicrobiia > Acidimicrobiales > RAAP-2 > PALSA-457. The sequence continues at coordinate 89,899 of PMOE01000083.1, forward strand.
ACCCGCCTCGCGGCAGGGTTGAACAGCGCTCGCCGGACCGGTCCGAGCGGGGGGAACCGTCGGATCGCTTCGGCCGAGTCGAGTTCCTCGGCGAGGCCGGGCGAACGGGTCTCGATGAGCCGAACCGCGTCCTCCATGAACGGGTCATCCCCCTCGCGTTCAGCCACGAGCAGGGAGCCGGTAACGGCGTAGCCAGTGTCCCCGACACCGTCGTCAGCCAGCCGGTTGGTCAGTGACTCGTAGTGGTGGGCGGCGGCGCATGCGAACGAAAAGAACGCATGGTCGGTGTCCATGTTGGTCTCGGGTGACAAGATTCCGGCACCGGCGTCGGTGGCCCGGCCCGGGTCATGCCGGTCGATGAGGATCGCCTCGGCCCCGGCAGTCACCAGCTCGTAGGCAACGGACGAACCGACCAGCCCCCCGCCCACCACCACTACGTCGGCTCCTCGGGGCGTTGACGCCATCACCCGATCATCGCGGAGCGCAGCGGCGGAGGCCAACACCGCGGATGGCGGCGTCCGGCCCCAGAAGGGCCAATTTGGCCACTTCGGTGGCGGCGCGATCGGAGGAGTCGAGCCGGTGGACAACGGCAGGCACACCTGGGCCTCCCCGCTTTTGAGTCTCTCATTGTCCCGACTCACAGAACATGGGCTTGCAGAGGTTCCTCGGCCCGAGGCCTCTCGGGCCTGATGCCGGTCCAGGGCCAACTTGGCATCGTCATCGTTGGTACCGTTGACCTGTACTGGCCACCACCCGAGCGGAGCCTGCGTTCGGGCGGCCCTTCGCATTGGGGAGCAGTCGTGTTCAGACACACGTGGGAGCGGGCCGAGGGCAGGATCGTCGCCCGGACAGCGGCACCTCACCAGGGATCGGGGGACACACGCTTCCCCACCATCTTCGAGTTCGCCGTTGACATTCAAACTGAGCACGGCGAGCCGTTCCGATCAATCGTCCACACCCCGGTCAACGCCATAGACTTCGAAATCCCCAAGGTCGGTGACACCGTTCGGGTCGAGGTGGAGGTCAAAAGCCGCAAGGTCCGCTTCGACAGGTCCGACCCCCGACTCAGCATCAAGGCGGCCAAGAGGGAACGCGCCGAGAATTTCGAACAGGTGCTGGCCCAGCCACCAGGCACCGGCGATAACGATCTAAGCGCACCAGGCCCCGAGGTACCTCCCGACGCCGCCTCCGTGTTGAAGGCAGTGTTGAATCAAGAAGACCTCACCAACGTCTTCGTGATCGACTCGAATAGTGACGAAGCGCAGCAGATAAAGGAGAAACTGCGCAAAGCGCTGGGAGGCGAAGGGTCCGCGTCCCAACCTGGGGATTCGGGCGCGCCTGGCAAGAACTAAGGCACTCCCGAACGCCACTACGCGTCCTTGGACAGCGCATGGGGCAACCGACCGCTCTGTAATCTCGGGCACTCCTCCGACCCACTTGTCGGAGACGGTGGCTCGGAGATCGAGGCGGGGATCCACAAGTCACCGCCCAATGTCACAGATGCGGTACGGTCGCCCTGGGGAGTGACCGTGGCAAAATCTATAAAGAGACTCTTGTCGGCCTTACTCGCGGGCGTAGTGATGTGTGCAGGATTAGCTATGGTCGGTGCGCCCGCGTTGGCCGGCACCGTACTTCCTGGCACAGATTGCCCGATGTTCCCCGCCGACAACGTGTGGAATACCGACATCTCTACTCTGCCCGTCGACCCGCACAGTGCCACTTGGCTGGCCAGCATGGAGAGCGCAACCACCAACCTGCATCCAGACTTCGGCCCGTCCAATGATCCTTCCATCCCCTACGGCATTCCCTACGCAGTGGTTTCGCCGTCGCACCCACTGGTAGATGTATCATTCCAGTACTCCTCACAAAGCGACCCAGGCCCCTACCCCTTTGGCGCCGAGACGCCAATCGAAGGTGGCTCGCAGTCGACCGGAGACCGCCATGCAATCATGGTCAATCCGGCCACGTGCACCCTCTATGAGCTTTACGACGCGCAATTCAGCGCGTCGGGTTCGACGGCGGGTTCGGGGGCAATTTGGAACCTCGACTCTGACGCTCTGCGTCCTGCCGGGTGGACGTCGGCCGATGCAGCCGGATTGCCGATCCTGCCTGGATTGGTCAATTACGACGAAGTCGGCTCGGGCGCAATGGATCACGCCATCCGCTTTACAGCGCAATGCACCCAGCAGGCCTACCTCTGGCCGGCACGACATGAAGCCGGTCAGAACAACCCAAACTGCCCGCCGATGGGAGCGCGCTTTCGCCTGAACGCAAACTTTTCACTGCCTGCGTCGAGTTGCGCCGCAGGATGTCAGACCGTTCTAACGACCATGAAGACCTACGGACTGATCCTCGCGGACAACGGCAGCAACTGGTACTTCCAAGGCGTGGCCGATACCAGATGGTCAGACACTGACGTCAACCAGCTGAAACAGATTCCAGCCAGTGCGTTTCAAGCCATCGACGAGTCTTCGCTCATGATCGACCCCAACTCTGGAGCGGCCCGCCAACCCGGCGGGAAAACGTCTGGTTCGGCCGGTCCAGGCTACCGCTTCGCGGCGGCCGACGGCGGCGTCTTCTCTTTCTCCGAGCCGTACCTTGGCTCGATGGGCGGCACCCCGCTGGTGGCCCCGATCGTCGGGATGGCGGACACACCCGATGAAGGTGGCTACTGGCTGGTCGCTGCCGACGGCGGGATCTTCGCCTTCGGCGACGCGGGCTTCTACGGCTCGATGGGCGGTCGAACGCTGAATCGGCCCATCGTCGGGATGGCGGCCACGCCGGACGGTAGTGGCTACTGGCTGGTCGCTGCCGACGGCGGGATCTTCGCCTTCGGCGACGCACACTTCTACGGCTCGATGGGCGGCCAGCCGCTCAACCAGCCGATTGTTGGGATTGCAGCTGCCTCCGACGGGCTTGGCTACTACCTCGTAGCTTCAGACGGCGGCGTCTTCTCGTTCGGCACCGGCGTCTTCCAGGGCTCCGAGGGTGGCGAACCCTTGAACCGACCGATCGTGGGGATCGCCGTGGCCCCGGGCGGTGGCTACTACTTGGTGGCAGCCGACGGCGGTCTCTTTGCATACAACACAACCTTCCTTGGATCCATGGGCGGACAGTCCCTCAACAAACCGATCGTGGCGATGCTGGTTGAACCCTCGGGTGGCTACTACGAGGTGGCATCCGACGGCGGACTGTTCGCTTTCGGATCCCCGTTCTTGGGCTCGATGGGCGGTCAGCCGATCAACCAACCGATTGTTGGTATGGCCGGGTAGGGCTGCACTGGGCAACGCCCTGCCGACGCCGGACTCAACACCCGGGATCGGTTGATAATTCAGGTGTCCACACCTGATCCGCCCTGCGGCCGAGCGTTGGTTGAGCAAGTTCGAGCCTGGACCGAGCGGCCACTCCCCCGTTCCGCCTTCTCGCCACGTCTCCCGATGGTGATCGCCGTCCTTGTCATCCAACCGCGATCACCGTCCGGCACGAGGGAGCCGAGGTCAACGAAATAGACCGTGCCAAGGAACGATCGCTGACCACCTATTGCTTCGGACGTTTTCCCAGCAGCTTCAGAAGGAATGATCCGGCTCGCCCTGGCTTGCCGGCACCATGGCGGTCCGAGCCGTGGCCCGAACGGCCAAAGCCCACGCCGCCGCTCCCACCCATCCCTACGAGCGTATTGGGCTCCTCGTGTCTGGGCACCTTGGCCAGTGAACGCTTTTGTTTGCGCGGCTTGTTCCCGTCAGACCCCATGGTCATATCATGCTTGATGGGTTACCCAACGTGCCGCAACGACCCCCGGACCACACCTCGACGAAATTCCACAATCCATCGAACGAACATCGGCATCTGGTACCCAGGTGGGAGGCCAACCAGACCCTTGCGCTCAGATCCTGAAATGGGAATCATGGTGGCATGGGCACACGTGACCACGATGTCGGAGGGGTTGTCACAAAGGAGAGCCCCGAGTCGGTCGACGATACCGTCTCTCGGCTCACCGAGATCGTGGAGGCAAGGGGAATGAAGGTGTTCGCGGTGATCGACCACAGCGCAGAAGCAAGGAGGAGCGGCCTCGAGTTACGCGACACGAAAGTGGTCATCTTCGGCAGTCCGGAGGCTGGAACGCCGGTGATGGAATCTGCGCCGCTCATCGCACTCGACTTGCCACTCAAAGTCTTGGTATGGGCAGATGGAGGTCAGACAAAGGTCAGCTATACAACTCCAGGTGCGCTCGCTAGTCGCTACCACGTCAGCAGTGAACTAGCCGGCAGACTCGTCGGAATCGACGCTCTCACCGACGCTCTCACCGGGTAGAGACGGTCACCCCTCTCGGCTGGGCAACCTCGATCGATCGCATGAAAGTGCAACGCGTGCCGGGATCGCCACGACGATTCTCACCAACTGATTGACAGTGTGAGTACGGGCAAGTGGGCTCGGAAGTACGGTCCGATTCCCATACCCACGCGAATCGACTGGATCCCCCGTCTCGGCCTGCCCGGTTCGGTCACTCGGAGAGGGGACGCCTCAGGCGAAGGTGGCGGACGCCACGGTGGACCCGGTGGAGGTAACGAGCTTCGCCCCCCGAAGCCGGCCGATGTTCGCCCGGATGGTCCTCGCCCACTGACCTGTCCCGTTGTGGAGCTCGAAGGCACCCACGGCCACGGCCGACTCGGGGGAAATTCTCGGACTCTGGCTCCACCGACCGGGTGGTGGCGTCACTGCTTACCGAGCTCGACGGCATCCATCAGCTGCGCGACATCGTGGTGATCGGAGCCACAAACCGCCCAGACCTCATCGACCCCGCGTTGCTTCGCCCAGGGCGGCTAGAGCAGCTCGTCTATATCCCTCCACCCGATGCTCCCGCACGGGGAGAGATACTGAACACAGCAGCCCGCCACACGCCACTGGAAGCCGACATCGATCTCGGGGCGTTGGCCATGGCCTGCGACGGTTATTCGGCTGCGGATCTGACGGCCCTCGTGCGCGCAGCGGCCATGTCCGCAATGCGCCGTTCACTCAACGCCCCGTCGTGACCGCAGCGGACATCCGTGAAGCCGCGAAGGCAGTGAAACCTTCACTCGACGGGGGGCAAGTAGCCGAATTGAAGTCCTTCGCCGCGTCTCACTGAGCAGTGGCAAGAAGGCGGGATACCGAACTCGAAGGATTACGAAGCGCAATTCGGTGGGAATCGTGGGTCGGACACCGAAGTGGCGACCCTGACTCCTGTCATGGCGCCACCCACTGCTAATGATCGGATGCGCTGCGTGTGCCCAGGCATGTACGAATGAGGCCGACTCCATATCCCCGAAGACCGGCTCTTCGGCGAAGACGACCCCAGCAACACCACGCAGCCGAATGACCGCTTGACTCAGCGCACCCAGAACCCTTCGAAAGGGCCCAGTGCCAATCGGTCCGGCGGAACTAACATCATCTATGTGAGCGGCGAACCTCAGGTAGAAGGTGGCGACGCTCTCATCCCCAAGCACTCTGCCGTCGATGCGACCGGGGGACTCAAAATCGAACTCATCGATGGCGTAAGATTTCGCGCTGTTCGGCCGGTCAACCACGAGGACGGCACGCTCACCGAGATCGCTCGGGAATCTTGGACCGAGATAGATCTGCCTATCGTGCAGGTCCACGTCACATCGACACTTCCGGGGCGCGTCCGCGCCTGGGGTCTGCACGAGCACTCCACCGACCGATTGTTTGTCGTCAGCGGGCTGACATCGATCGTCGTATATGACGCACGGCGCGGCTCGGCGACCTTCGGTGCCATCAACCATTTCCTGATTGGGGACCGGAGCCCCGGACTCCTCGTCATACCGCCGAACCTTTATCACGGATGGCGGAACATCGGCACGACCGAGGCGTTCATCGTCAACATGCCGTCGGCTCGATACGACTACGACAAACCGGACGCCCTGGATCTTCCCTATGAATCGCCGGACGCGTCGGACATCGTGCCCTTCCGCTGGTGAAGAAACCCTCTCGGCGGGTACCGCGTGTCACCGCGATCATCCCCACGTTCAACTGGTCGACCGTGCTGAACTGTTCAATTGGCAGCGTGCTCGATCAGACGTTCGAAGACTTTGAGCTGCTGGTAATCGGCGATGGGTGTACTGACAACTCCGAAGAGGTGGTCGCCTCCTTCGCTACCCGCGACGAACGAGTCCGCTGGATCAATCTTCCTCAGCACAGTGGCAGCCAGGTCGGCCCCAACAATGAGGGCCTGCGCCAGGCCGAGGGCGAGTTCATCGCGTATCTCGGGCACGATGACCTTTGGCTACCGCGCCACCTCGAGTTGCTCGTCTCGACCATGGCCGCACCGGTGACCGGCCAGACAACCTCTCTTGACGGCCCGGCCATGACTCACGGGAGGGTGGTGCTCGTCAACCCGGATCGTGAGCCGTTCGTATTCCCGCACTCCTCTTGGAGTTACCTGCCCCCTCAGTGGATTCCCCCGACCTCGAGCCTCCACCGGGCGTCGGCTCTGCAGAGGATCGGTGGATGGCGGAGCCACGGCTCGACCGGCACCCTCGACCCTGAGACCGACCTTTGCGCTCGGGTCGCGAAGGAGTTCGGTCCCCCGGTGCTCGTCCCCCACCTGACCTCGGTCAAGCTGCCAGCCGGCTACCGCAAGAACGTCTACCGGACGCGTCCCAACCACGAGCAGACAGCGTGGCTCAGTCGCATCCGCGAGTCCACTGACCCTGAAGCGGAGCTCGAACGGCTGTGCGGGGAACCGGACGTACCCGGCCCGGGCGGCGGCGACCCGGCAACCCTCCTTGAGCCGGTCATGCGGTCCTCGGTGACCGCCGAAGAGCGCTACCGGATACTCCGCCACTTCAAGGGCCTCGACCCGCCCTGATCCGGAAGGTCGCGGGATATTCCAGACGCCTGTTCGGGCTCAGCTGTTGGACGCGCCCGACAATTGTGATTCCAATTCTGAAGTTCTCTCCGAGTGCGCTACACAGCTGGCCGGCGCGCTGATAGCGAGGGCGTCATACCCCCGCTATCAGCGGCGACGATCATATTGGCTGGCTACGACGTTGACACCAGCTTCTTTGGCGGGGTCGAAATCTTCCCGGTGTACTTGGTAACCGGGCCGGATCCCACATTGGTCATCTCTACCGGCGAAACCGCAGTGCCACCAATCCAACTACCTGTGGGCGTGACCGCCGGCGGTGCGGTGCTGCTGAGCTTGATGACTTGAGCTCCTTGGAACCCGTAGTGCACGCTGCTCGAGTACGAGAGTGGCACGAATCCGGGGGTGACAAAGTTCATCCCCGACTTAGCAATCGCCGTCAGCAACCCCGACCGAGTGAGATTTTTCCCCGCGGCCTGCAACGCCTGGATGAAGGTGTAGCCCAGCGCGATGCCGTACTGAGTGTTGCCGTCCAGTCCGGACTTGGCATAGAGACTAGGCGCGTAGTCCACCAAGAGTTTCTTCTCAACCTGAACCCACGGATTGGAGACTTCGGACTCCGGTGCGAAGTAAGAGTCGGTAATCGCCCCGTTCAAAAGACCAGCAGCCGCCTGGGCTTGTGCAGCGGTGCCCCCGCCTTTCTGCGTGAACGACGAAAGCAACGGTCCGACGGTCGGGGCGTCTGCTCCGACATTGGAGATGACGTATTGGGGCTGGTAACCAATGGCAGCTGCTGGGAGCATCGCCAGTGCTGTCGCCGCCGGGATCGTGGCCAGCGCAACCACCTGAGCTCCTGCTGACTTCAACGCAGCCACCTGATTGGACAATGGACCAGCCAACGTGGCGGCGTCATAGGTTTGACGTGACACCACCGACGCCGACGGGAGCTCCATGTCCAATCCCTTGATGAAGTCTTGACCGAACTCGTCATCTTGGGTCAGATAACCAACTTTCTTCCCAGCGAAGTTGGCCTTTATATAGGCACCGAGAATTTTACCCTCGACGGTGTATGGGGGCTGCCATCCGAAGCTCTCGGGGTATTTCGGATTACTCCAACAGTTGCACCCGGACTCGATGAATAGCTGGGGCACCTTCTCTGAATTTAAGAATGCTTGCACCGCAGTCTGAGTGGGCGTCCCGAGCGATCCAACATCGGCGAACACGGTGTCCTGCAGAACCAGCTTGCGAGTCAGCGTCGCGGTATTCGCAGGGTTGTACCCATCATCGAGATAGGTGTAATGGATCTTGCGACCATTGACCCCTCCATGGGCGTTGACCCAGTCGAACACGGCATTCATGGCGGGGGCAATCTCGTCGTAACCGGGGGCGGCGGGCCCGGTAAGCGGCACAGTTGCTCCAATCGAGATGGTGTTGGAGGTCACCCCCGGAGCTGACGAACCTGAGGCACCCGCTGAGGGTGCCAGGACCGTTACCGCCAGAGCTACCCCCATGGCACCAGCCACGAAGGTACTCGTCCACCTGCCTATGGAAGTGCGATTGCTATATCTCATTACTGCTCCTTTTCTCATCGTGTATTTCTTCGACTGTCGCTATCTCTCATCTGATTGGTAAATGGGAACTCTGTCGTCGGGGAGCCCAGACGCCGGGTGAATGACGGCGGGTTGGCGGAAGAGCAATCCCAAAATACGCCGCCACGTCCACCGCAGACCTCCTTGGATGCCCGTGGGCGCTGCGATCATGACCACGATCAAGACAACGCCGAAGATGATCGTTGCGAGGTAGGCGCTCGCCCCGCTCCCGAGGTTGAAATAGCCCGAAAGCGAAGTTGACCACTGCGAGAGGTACACCAAGAGGACGGCCCCCCACCACATGCCCATAAGACTGCCCGTCCCTCCGAGCACCATGGCGGCCAACAGCTGAATGGAAAGGGTCAACGGAAACTCCCCCGTATTGACGACCCCAGTCGACAGCCCGAGGAAACCACCGGCCAGCCCGGCGCAGCCCGCACTGATCACGAATGCCAGTACCTTTGTTCGACCCACATGAATCCCGGCCACGGACGCCGCAATTTCGTCGTCGCGCACCGCTCGAAATGAGCGTCCGAACCGACTCTGGATAAGATTTGCCAACAGCACAAGCGTGATCAGTGCGCCAATAATTTGTATCCAAGCCAACCACTCCTCAGGATTTATGTTCCCTGGAGCGTTCGGTACTGTGGTGGTCAGTCCTTGATCGCCGCCGAAGGTAGTACTCCATTTGTCGGCAATCGGAGGAAGAGCCAACGCGAACAGCAAGGTCATCCCCGCCAGATACGGGCCCTTCAATCGAGTGGCAGGTATGCCGATCACGAGACCCATCGCAGCTGCCGCGCCGATGGCGGCCAGCAGTTCGACGATGAAATTCATCTGAGTGTGGGTCATGAGAAGGGCCATTGTGTACGCACCGACGGCCATGAATGCACCATTACCGAGCGAGATCTGGCCGTTCATCCCGGTGAGCAGGCTAAGGCCAGCCAAGGCAATCACGTAGAGCGCGATTTCGCCGATCTCGTAATCGTTGTACGGACTAAGCGAGGAGGTAACGAGATACAGGATCCCAGCCCCGCAGAGCGCGAGAATCAAATGGCGAAGCAACGGTTGGGTTGGCAGTCGGAAGCGCCGCAACCACGACGTGTTGTCCAGCGAGTGACGCGGGGGACCTTGCTGGCGCACCTCAGACCCTCCGAACCGAGTGTCTTGCGAAGATCCCCTCCGGCCGAGCCATGAGGGCGACCATAAGTAGTACCAGGGCGCCCAACGGCTGAAGCCCGGAACCCAGATAGCCCCCGACATACGAAATACAGAGCCCCGTGATCAATCCGCCGATCAACGCCCCTACCGGACTTTCGAGCCCGCCGATCACCGCTGCCGTAAATGCATAGACCAAGACGAGGTCCATGTAATAGGGGCTGAAAGAGCTCGTCGGTGCAACGAGGAGACCAGCCAACGACCCGGCCACTCCCGCCAGGGCCCAGCCGAGGGTGAGGAGCATCCCGACACGGACACCGAGCAGCCTCGCGATCTCCCCAGCAAAGGCGGACGCGCGCATCCGAAGACCGAGTGTGGTTGCCCGGAAGAGCACTAGGATCGCAATCATGAGAACGAGAACTGCCACGACTATGAACACGTCGAAATGTGAAAACGCGATCTTAGAACGACCGACGGTGAGCCCACTTTGAGAGTACGCAGCGGGAAATCCGCGGCTCGCGTTGCCATAGATGACCCCGGCTATCCCCTCCAGCACGACCAATAATCCAATAGTGACAACGACTGGATTGAGTTCGGACTTGCCCTTCAGTGGGCGAATCAATACGCGCTCTACCAGGGCACCTAGGACGAAGCCGATTGCCAAGGCCGCCACGAAAGCCCACCAATAACCGAGCCCTTGAGCTAGGAGACTCGAGGCGAGAAACGTCGTCATCATGGCCATTGCCCCTTGGGCAAAATTGATGATCTTGGTCGCTCGGAAGATCAGAACGAGCGCCAAGGCCAAGGCAGCGAAAATCATTCCGCTGGAAACGCCATCAAGTGTGATGTTGATGAACAGGCTCATGCTGACTACCTAGAATCCCAGGTAATGATGTCGCAAGCCACTGTCCGCAGCCACGGCGGCCGCAGTGTCGGAAATCACCACTTCACCAAGGTTGAGCACCACCGCGTTCCGAGAGACAGACAGTGCGCTGCGAGCGTTCTGCTCCACAAGCACGACGGTTACATCCGTTCCGTCTGTGTGTTCTCGAAGAAGTGCCATAAGCTGAGCCGTCACGAGCGGTGCCAACCCCAGTGATGGCTCATCGAGCAAGAGCAACTTTGGACGCGAGATCAAGGCACGGCCGATGACCAACATCTGGCGCTCTCCACCGGAGAGTGTCGAGGCATGCCGACGACGGAAGCCACTAAGCCGGGGGAAGAGCTCAAACGTCGCCTCGATAGCTCCCTGACGCTCACGGCGTCGAATGCACCAAAGGGTGGCCAGTCGGAGGTTATCCTCCACCGTCAGCTCCTCAATGATGCCTCGACCTTCTGGGACGTGGGCGACACCCCGACGGGCAATGTTCTCCACCGTCTTCCCAACTAGTTCCTCTCCTTCGAAGCAGACCGAACCCGAACGAGGCTTCACCAGCCCCGAGATGGAGCGGAGCAAGGTGGTCTTGCCCGCACCGTTGGCGCCCAGAATCGCCGTGATCGCACCGGGTTGCGCGGAGAATGTCACCGAGCTGAGCGCGTTGACCGCCCCATACGAGACACTGAGTTCTTCGATTTCAAGCATCATCGAATGCTTGAGAGTGCCCGGAAGACTTGTCGATCTCATCACCCAAATACGCCGTCGCCACCTCGGGGTTAGATCGGACGGACTCGGGAGTTCCATCGGCGATCACGCGACCGAAATCCAATACAACTATCCGGTCGCAGACCGACATGACCAGATCCATGTGATGTTCGACGAGGAGGATACCCATCCGAGACCTGAGGCCTCGAATCATCGTGGCGAGCTCATCCATTTCGTCGTTCGAGAGTCCACTAGCGGGCTCATCGAGCAAAAGTAGGCTCGGTTCTGCGATGAGGGCTCGCGCGAGGGCGGCGCTCTTTTGAACGGCAAAGGGAAGCGCGGCGGGGAGATATCGGGCGTATGCGCCAACGCCAAGTTCATCGAGCAACTCGCGAGCGCGTAACGCTAACCGACGCTCTTCTCTACTGGAGCGCCAAAGTCCGAGGAACGCCGACGCGATGTCACTGCGAAGACCAGCTTGAGCTCCAGCCATCACGTTCTCGAGGAGCGTCAACCCAGCGAAAAGGCCAACCCCTTGGAGGGTCCGGGCAATCCCGAGCTTGGTCAGATCGTGGGGGTGGTGGCGCTCCAGTAGCGAAATCCCGCCATAACTGACTTGACCCGAGTCTGCTCCCACAAATCCGCAAATGATGTTGAACAGCGTCGTTTTGCCCGCGCCGTTGGGTCCGATCACGCCGACGGTTTCCCTCTGGAAGGCAGTCAAGGAGACTTGATCGAGAGCGAGAAGGCCCCCGAATCCGACACTCAACCCCTCGATGAGAAGTGCCTTCCCCTCGCTTTTGGCCGGGGCATGCGGCTCAGGCTCGATGGCGATCACTGAAGACCTCATGCTTGGAGAAGTGTCACGGAGCGAGAAAGAGCGTTCTTCGGCGGGATACCCGGCCGCTCGCGGGGCATCGAAAGGGTCACTACCGACGAAGCCAAACGTATCTGGTGGAGTCGGTCGACAATCGATCCGGGAGAGTCGATTGGTGCTGAGTCACGAAGCGATTCGTGAGCGCCGCGAAAATGAATCCGCGATTGGTGCTCGGAACGCCCACTGCTGCCACCCCTTCCCCTCAGGGATTGACGTTACAACCGATTGCGAATCGGCTGCTCGGCCCAGTCCTCGCCTCTTGCACTTCGTGCCGGCCCTTCGGCGCGGTACCTCCAAATGGAAGGATACCTAAGATTACATCGACGAAGATCGATCCCAGGGCACTCGGGATCCCTCCATGTGCCCAGCGCGTGTGATCATCCTCACCGATCTTCCCCTACTCCAGCCGGTCCTAACGAGACCTTTGGTCGACCGCGTTCGAGAAGCGCACCTTCGCCGCGGGAAACATGCGAACACCCGATCGGACTCCAGACCGCGTCGCGGAACTGAGTGGATGGACGCTCGCTCGAGCGCACGCCGTAGCGGCGACCGCGCAGCGATCCACGGATACATCGGATCGGGCGATTCATTCGACCGTGCAGTCAGCGCATTTGCCAGCGCCTATGCAGACCAGACCGAGCGGGATCATGAGCGCTGTTCATAGCGGTCGAGAAGGGCGAGCTACCTGGCCAATGACCGCCGGTCCTTTTCGCTCTCTCGTGGCCAAACTCCCTCTTCCTCCACTTCTGTCCAAAAGTCCGCTCCAGTGCAACGTGGCGTGGGCCGGGTTTTCGCCAGCTCACAAGTACCATCAGGGAGCGACGCAACAGAGCCCCATCGGCGCTGGCCGAGATCGGAGCCAACAAGGTGGTTACCACGGACCGTCGCACGAGGCGACACGTTCAACCGCTCGGCGAGATCCCGCGCGAAGGCGGTTTCAGCCGTAGGCCAGGGTCTCGATCTCCTCGATGCCCTCCTGCAGGCACGCCACAAACACCTCCGGATCGGACACAGCAGCAGGATCGGTGCTGATCCCCAGGTGGAGCTCATCGATGTAACTCAGCAGGGTGACATTACAAGCGGCTCCGCTGAGCGGACCGTATCCGAAATTCGCCTGCAAGCGGGCTCCCTCTACGAAGAGGTCAAACGGGGCGCCGGGGACGTTGGTGGTGACAACGTCAATCGCCTTCAACATTCCCCGAACATGGCCGTGGTGAGGAAGTCGGGCAGCCGGTTCAGCACCCCAGCGATCGGCCCGGCGAGGTGGAGTGCAGGCTCGGATCTTTGCGCCGCCACCAACTCCCGCATCTTCGCTATCCGCTCGAGAGGGTCGATGATTGACACCGGAAAAGGAAACCGGGCCGGTACGAATTGGTTGCCTCCCGGCACAGTTTCGCCCTTGGAGCGCATGTTGATCGGCATCGTCATGCGCAACTGCTCCACTGTGACACCATGGGCGCGGTGGTAACGGTCAAGACCGCCCGCCACTGCGGCCAAGAAGGCATCATTGAGGTGGCCGTCGACCCGCTTGGATGCCGCCTTCATCGCTGGCAGGGAGGCCGAGAGCGTCAAACCGGACGCTGAGGGAGCGAGCGGCCATGACCGGACCCATCGGCTCGGACACCGGACGGAGCATACGGGCAGCCGAGACCGCTGACTGAACCGCCTCCTGGGCGACACCCAGAGGGTTCCGCACCATTGCCCCCACTCGCCGGGGTACCGTCCCGATCGCCGCGGTCTGTCTCCGAGCCCGGTAGGTGACGCCCGTGCGGAACTGGTCCAGCACGGACGGGTGCTCCGCGGCGGG
>PMOE01000039.1 GCA_003161575.1 Acidimicrobiaceae bacterium
GTCGAGCAGGTGCGAAAGCAGGGCATAGTGATCCAGCGGTTGCTTGTGGAAGCGCCGTTGCTCAACGGATAAAAGGTACCCCGGGGATAACAGGCTCATCTTCCCCAAGAGTCCATATCGNNGTTTAGAACGTCGTGAGACAGTGAATACCCGCGCTGTCTATAAACTTGGCTAAATGCTGGAAAAGCCGTAAAGAATTCTGCGCTACTCGTCTTTAAAAAGTTGTGATACACCCGCTATGTACGTTGCGGGCATGGACGTTAGAGACAGTGAAAATGCGACAGATGCGGTCTATCAGCAGGAAAGGCTGGATGCGTACATCGCGGGCTTCGTCGATGGAGAAGGTTGTTTTCATGTGGCGATCCAAAGGAACCCGAGCACGAATGTCGAATGGCAACTCGTGCCAGAGTTCAGAGTCAGTCAAGACGTCCTTCGCTCTCAGGTCCTTGACCTGATACGAAGGCGACTCGGCTGCGGATCGATCCGCGAGAACCACCGGAAGGTCGAACGATCACACTTACGTGCTGGTCGTTCGGCGGAGGGATGACCTTGTCAATAGGTTCATCCCCGTTCTTCGAACGGAACCCGTTACTGAGTTGCAAGCAGCAGGAGTTCACCACCTTTGCCGCATTGTGCGCGGCATGGTCAATGGTGAGCATCTGCGTTCCGAAGGGTTCGAGCGGCTTGCCGCTGTGGGCCCGACGAATGAATGGCGGCGGACGTTATCGCCGACTGCATGCCACGAAGAGTCCAGAATCCTCAGAGACCATACGCCGAGCATCGAGTCCCCCAGCGGGGGATTCGATGAAGATATGGTCCGATCTGCATGGCGACATGCAGAACCAGGCAGAAATGTCCTGGTCCCCGGCGCAATAGGCGCTGGTGGTAACAGAATGTCGGTCCCTATCCGATGCAGCCGTAGGAGATCTGAGAAAGGCTGTCCCTAGTACGAGAGGACCGGGACGGACGTAGCTCTCGTGTGTCAGTTGTCCTGCCAAGGGCACGGCTGATTTGCGACCTACGGGTGGGATAAGCGCTGAAAGCATCTAAGTGCGAAGCCCGTTTCGAGATGAGATCTCCCACAGGGTAAACCTGGTAAGGCCCGTGGCTAGACGACCACGTTGATAGGCCGGAGGTGTAAGCACAGCGATGTGTTCAGCCGACCGGTACTAATCGGCCGAGGGCTTGGGAACTTTGCTCGTGCTCGCTCTGGGACGCTCAAAGGGCAGCGCTATTGCGCGCCCGACGTCCCGCTGGACTGCCCCGAGTGTCGGCGCGCAGTCGGCGGGAGAGCGCAAGGTTTCCGGTGGCCATGGCGGCGGGGCTACACCCGTTCCCATTCCGAACACGGCAGTTAAGCCCGCCAGCGCCGATGGTACTTGGGGGGAGGCCCCCTGGGAGAGTAGGACGCCGCCGGGATTTCTAAGACAGAGGCCCTCCGCATTGAGGGGGGCCTCTGTCGCGTCCCGAGGGAGTCCGCTCTTTTCCCACGGTTGAATGCCACACTGAGCCGGCCGGGTTCGCCCGGGGCAGCTCGAAGAATCCCCAAAAAAGGGCAAAGGGTGGTAGCGCCATGTCGCCGCCGAGGAAGAGACCGAGACTCCTGGTCAGTCGCTTCGCTCCGCTTGGCTGCTTCGCCAGCTCGAATGGATGAGGCCCCGTTCGAGCCCGTGGTGAAACGGGCGTTTGAACTGGTAGAACGCTCGCTGAGCCTCCACCGGCTGGGACGTACCGGCACGACACTTGGGGTGTGCCTCATTGTTCTGCTGAGCGCGGATTTTGGGTTGGCCATCGTCGGTGCGTCGCAGGTCACTCCCACGACGCCGGCAGATTCGAGCGGGGTTGCCCATTCGGTGGCTGCTCCGGTGGTCCCCAGCACCGCCGGACATGCCGGCGCATCCCACGGCGGACACCGGGCGGTCTCGAGAGAGTCGACAGTGCCCGCCAGGCCGCCGGCGCCGGCCCGCTCGACCACGACGACCGCGACACCGGTCGTCCCGACGTTGCCTACGCCGTCGATGGCACCGGTCCCGATTTCGCCAGCGACCACAACCACCACTGCACCGCTGCAGTCGCCGCCTCCGTTCTCGTGGGCCCAACCCGTGGCTCTCGGCGGCGTGCCGGGGTACCTGTCGGGAATCGACTGCCCCTCGGCGTCTCTGTGCGTGGCCACCGACAGCTCGGGGGACATCTTCAGCAGCACCGACCTCGAAGCTGGATCGAGTGCCTGGAGCAGTGTGAACATCGCCGGCCAGACGGCGCTCGGCGCCGTCTCGTGCCCGACGGTCACACTTTGCGTGGTGCCGGATCAAAGTGGCGTCGTCATTTCGACAAACCCGACCGGTGGCGCCGGTGCGTGGACGCAGACGAACCTCGTGGCGCCGTCATCGACCCAAAGCGGCGGCGGATGGGATGGTGTGTCCTGTCCGTCCCCGGCTCTCTGCGTGGTGGTCGGCCGTTCGGTGATCGCCACCTCCACCGACCCCGCAGCAGGAGCCTGGACCGTCGTGCCCGCCCCGAAGGATGCCCTGTTTTCCAAGCCAGACCCCCTTTCTGCGGTGTCGTGTCCGATCGCGTCGTTCTGCGTCGCCGTCGGTGCCCTGGGAATGACCTACGTCTCGACCAATCCGACTGCGGGGACCGCATCGTGGTCCGGCACGGACGCGGACTTTTTTTCGGCGCAGATCTGCCAGCAATGCACCAACCTGGCCAATTCGCTCGTCGGGGTCTCCTGTCCCACCCCTTCGATGTGCGTCGCCATAGACCCGATCGGCGACGTGATCTCCTCTAGTGATCCGGGCGCGGCGGCACCCGCCTGGACCATCACTGCTCTCAATGACCAGTGGATCCCGCTTGACTTCGTGACGTGCCCGTCTTCGACCTTCTGTCTGGCAGGACCGCATTTCTCCTCGAGTCCGAGCGGAGGCGACGGATGGGTGGGCGCTGGGTTCACGCACGAATCCGCGGTTTCGTGTCCGACGGTCGTCACTTGCGTGGCGGTCACCGGCGATGACGTCAGTATCGGGTCCTACGACGGCTGAATAGACGAGAGGAAGGACGCAAGCCAGGGGGTTCCCCGCCCGAGACGTGGGGCCCCACGCCCTACACTCACGTGGTGGACCCGAAATCCAACGGCGGTGCTCGTCGCGCCCCACAACCTCGTGGGGGTCCGAGACGAGGATCTGATTCCAGGAATTCTCGCGACGCAACCGGAGGCGGAGGGGGTTCGCGCTCTGGCGGGACAACCAGTTGGGCCGGCAAACCCCCTTCGTCGCGCGCCTCGGGGGCGGCTGGTGACCGTCGCCCACGGGCGGCGAGCACCGGGGGATCGGCGAGAGACGCCTCGAAAGGCGCCAATCCGAGTGCGCGAGCCCGGGGATCTGGCGCACCGCACGCAACAGACGGCCCCCGCACCAAGAGCCCCGGATCAGCTCGGGCCGGCGCGCCACGTGCGAGCACATCGGACTCGGGTCCGAGGAGTGCATCGCGCGCTCGGGGTGAGGTCGGCTTTCGTACGGGCCGGGCCGACGGTCCGTCTCGACCCGGTCGTGAGCGAGCGGAGCGCTCGGGCCGATCGGCGCGATCTGACCGACCGGCGACCTCCTTACGACGCGAATCCGGGCCCGATCGTCGCGGTGGCGCCGGATCGCGAGATGCCCGACGTGGCCCCGATCACGACAGAGCGCAGGGGAGGGACGGTCAATGGCGTGACCCTCGCCCCGCCCTGCCGCCCGCCGCTCAAAAATGGGGGAACGTCGCTCGACGCGGGGCCCGAGAGGTTGGCAAGTCGGCGGAGGACCTTGACCCACGTCGACGGGACGAGCGGGGGCCAAACGCTTCGGATACCGCGCCCCCGCCGATGGACCGCTGGGAGCGGGTCGATTCGGCCGGCTCGGAGTGGTCGGATTGGGAGGAGGGCGCCACGCAGAGGTCCATCCCTGCACCCAAACGCAATCCGACCAAGTCCAAGCCGCTGCCCCTCGAAGTGGCTTCCGAGATCCGGCGGGCCGCCGACACGGCCACCGCTCACCACCGCGAGGTGCTGGTGAACAAGATGGAGGACGCAGTAGCGGCCTATGACCGCGGGCGGTACCCCGAGGCGGCCCGCCTGGCCAAGCAGGTGGCCAACGAAACCCCCACGGTGGCCGCGGTCCGACAGTTGGTCGGGCTGGCCGCCTACCGTGCCGGCCGGTGGCGCGAAGCGATCCGTCAGCTCGATGCCTATGGCGCACTCACCGACGAGATCGACCATGTGCCCGCTCTGATGGATAGCCATAGAGCTCTGGGAAAGCCGCGCAAGGTTGCCCAGATGTGGAGCGACTTGCGCCAGCGGTCTCCCGACCCCGAGGTGTTGGCCGAGGCGCGCATCGTGGCCGCCGGTTCCTTGGCCGATCGCGGTGACCTCGACGGCGCGGTCTCCTTGCTGCTGTCGGCCGGTGCCGCGAAGGCGTTGCGCAATCCTGCCGATCGCCACCTGCGCCAGTGGTACGCGCTCGGGGACCTCTACGAGCGGGCCGGTGACCTGCCCCGGGCCCGAGAGCTCTTCTTGCGGACATGGAAGGCCGACCCCGAGGCCTACGACGTGGGCGACCGATTGCAGGCCCTCGGGCCCGATCGGTCGCGGCGGAACCGGAGGCGCCCGACGACACCGAAATCG
>PMOE01000047.1 GCA_003161575.1 Acidimicrobiaceae bacterium
CCCATGTGACTGGCAAACGACACACCTGGTGCGGCATACTTCGCTCCGACCTTCCTGCTTGTCATCGTTCGTCATCTTCGGGCCGTTCGTTCCCTGATGATCATTTGGTCCCCGTTTTGGGTAGAGGACCAGCAAATCAGGCGTGCGCCTCAACTCCCGAGAGATTCGGAGTTCGAACTCAGGGGATCTGAATCTGGCCTATCGGAGCCATCACCGAGCCGGCGGACGGGGCAGCGAACGATCGCGAGCACCACCGGGCATTGAGCCAAGCGGGCCATTCAGGCACTGAGAGGCAGGAGCTCATCGATGCCATTCAGGGGAGATTCCAGGGTGGAGGCCGCGTCCACCCTGGAATCCACCCCTGGGCTGACGCTTGGTGAGCGGTGTTGTCAGACACTGAAGGCATGACACTCACCGATTACCTCATGAACATCATCCTCATCGGCCTGGTCGTTCTCCAGATCCGGGGTCACAAGGTGACCAAGGCCCGGTTGCTGTTTCCCTTGGTGGTGACAGTCTGGGTCGCCGCCCAATTCATCCACGCCATCCCCAGCGCCGGCAATGACCTGGTGCTCGTGGTGGGCTTCGCGTGCATAGGCGGCGTCCTGGGCTCGCTGGCCGGGTTGTTCACCACCATCCAGCGTGACGGTGCCGGGGCCATCGCCAAGGCCGGCCTGCTGGCTGCCGTCCTTTTGGTCCTCGGCATCGGTGCCCGGATGGGCTTCGTCCTGTGGGTGAGGCACGGAGGGCAGCCCGCCGTCGCTCGGTTCAGCATCATTCACCACATCACCTCCGGGCACGCCTGGGGCGCTGCCTTCGTCCTGATGGCCATGGCCGAGGTGGCCACCCGGACCTGTGTTCTCTATGTGAAGACTCGCCGCTCCGGGGCCACGATCGAGCGCGGCGGCCTTCTCCGTTCCGAGGCGGCCGCCTGAGCCTCAACGGCATCGAACCGCTGCCGGGTGGGATCATGGTCTCCGTGGGGCTGGCCTCCCAATTCCGAGCCCAGATGGGGACGAGGACTGAGCATTTGCTCAGTGCGGCTCGCCTCGCCGCCCTGGTCGGACTCCTCTGGTTGACTGCACGCCAAGCGTCACCTATGGGCGTGTCGGTCGACCTCGAGGCGAAGTGGTTGCTCATGGGCACGGCAGGGATCGGTTGGTTGGGTTGGATGGCCTGCCGTCGGCTCCGAGCCCCGGTGGGCACGACGTGGTGTTTCCTCGCTCTCCTTGCGGCGTCGGGCGGAGCCCTTGCTGCCTTGGCTCCTAACGCCATCACCTTCATGGCCGTCGCCGGGCTCGGTGCAGGGATTGCCTTCGAGTGGCTCCCGGCCTCGGGCCTGGGCGCGATCGGCGTCGTGGCACTGGCGGCGGCCACGCTGGCCGTGAGTGCTCCTAGGATCCTCGTTGCCGAAGGGGCCTTGTCGGTGGTCGTCGGGCTCATGGTCGGCGCCAGTCGACGCCAGTACGTGGAGCGGACGTTCCAGGCCGAGGAGCTCCTGGCCGAGCGAGTCCGAGCCGATTCCGAGCGGGATCGAGCGGCCGCCCTGGCCGAGCGCAACCGCATCGGACGCGAAGTCCATGATGTCCTCGCGCACTCCCTCGGAGCATTGTCGGTTCAGCTGGACGCCGCCGACGCGCTCTTGGAGAACGGCGATGACCCCACCAAGGCTCGCCACCTGGTCCAGCAGGCACGGAGGCTCACGGTCGCGGGACTCGAGGAGACTCGCCATGCGGTGCACGCACTTCGCGACGAGCCAGTGGCGCTGGCCGAGCAACTGTCGTCGTTGGCCGTCCGGGACGGAGCGGAGCTGACCGTCACTGGTGCACCGCGTCCACTGGCCGCAGACGCCGGATTGGCGCTCTATCGCGCTGCCCAAGAGGCGGTCTCCAACGCTCGCAAGCACGCGCCCGGGGCGCCTGTGTCGATCGAACTCGACTTCGACCGTCAAACGACGACTCTCAGGGTCACCAACGGTTTCTGCCCAACCGCCGCGAGAACTGAGCTGAGCACTTCGGGCGGCGGATTTGGTCTGCAAGGTATGCGGGAGCGAATCGAGTTGCTGGGTGGTCAGGTCGTCGCCGAGCCGAGTGCTGTGGGCTTCACGGTCCAGGTGGCGGTGCCGCTGTGAGGGTCGTGGTAGCCGACGACCAGACGGTCGTCCGGGAGGGTCTGGTCACGTTGTTGGAGACCATGCCCGGCATCGAGGTGGTCGGGGCCGCAACCGATGGCGTGGAGGCGGTCTCACTGGTCGCGGACCTCGCGCCCGAGGTCGTATTGTTGAATCTGCGCATGCCTCGGCTGGACGGGGTGGAGGCAACGAAGCGCATTCGAGCGGAGCATCCTGACACCCAGGTGGTGATCCTCACCACCTATGCCGATGACGAGTCAATCGTAGGCGCTTTGCAAGCGGGTGCGATCGGGTACCTCACGAAGGACGCCGGCCGGGACCACATCGGCCGTGCCCTCGAAGCTGCAGCTTCGGGCCAAGCCGTCTTGGACCCGAGGGTCCAGGCTCGACTGGTTGAAGTGGCTTCAATCCCTGGATCAGCCTCGGGAGGTGGTCCGCTGCCTGATGGCTTGACAGATCGAGAGGCGGAGGTCCTTAGACTGATCGCCGCGGGCGGCTCCAACGGAGAGATTGCCGGGCAACTTTTCGTCAGCGAGACGACGATCAAGACACACGTGAACCACATCTTCGCCAAGACCGGCAGCCGTGATCGCTCACAGGCAGTCGCTTACGCTCATCGCAAAGGCCTGGTTGCTGACCATAAGTGATCGAGTCGGGGACCGCTAGGTGCTCCTGAGGAAAATAGCCCCGAATGTTCAGCGGGGGGCTGGACTGGCGCCCCTGTCCCGGTGCTGAGGGGCACTCATGGCCAGAGGGAGATGGTTCCATCTCCTAGGGCGATTGGCTGCTGTTCTGACGCTGCGGCGAGATTCAAACCTTGGCTGAGAATTTACTGTCTGGGTTCCAAGATTGTCTGCAGTTCCGTCACCCACGTGTCGCGGGGGCCGTCACAGTCGATGTAGAGCTCACGATCGAACGACGTAGCCCGCTCTCCGGCCCGGTCGATCCACTCGTGGAGCGCTTGAAATGCGATGTGGAACTGTTCCGGCGCCCCGCGCACGACCGTTGTGGCTGCGCGCTCGACGGCTGGAAGCTGAACTGTCGAAACCCCATCGCCCTCAACGGTCACCTCGGTCGGGACTGGGAGCGCAGTCGTTAGCCGAAGCGGTCGTGCTTCGACTCCCGTGTCCTCGTACAAAGCGAGGGACAACCCGTCAAACGTGACGCCGTGCCGCGCAAGCGCTGCGTGCAACTGTGGGTACATGCGGCCACACGCGTCACCGATCTCCTCAACACCCGTCAGATCCTCGTTCAGAGCTACCACGCGCAGCGGCTCGAGCCGTTTGACGATCACTTCATAGGCAGACATCGGTCCCTCCTCAAGTTGCGCTAGTCGGATCTCGACCCGTTTTAGCTGTTCGGTCTGCTCCGTTAGCCGGGCGCGGGCTTCGGCTTGACGTAGGCGCAGGATCCCTCGAATCTGCTCCACCGTGACGTTCTCGTCGATGAGCTGCGCGACTTCTGACAACGGCACACCCAGGTCGCGCAGGACAAGTATGCGATGCAGCTGTACGACCTGGTCGGGCGAGTAGTACCGATAGCCGGTGCGTGGGTCGACGTGAGCTGGCTTCAGCAGACCCAGATCGTCATAGTGCCGCAGGGTGCGTACCGACACCTGAGACAACCGTGCCACCGTGCCAATTCCGTACATGTGAGCTAGTCAATCAGCTGACGTAACGGAAGAGTCAATTGGTCAACTGACTGCGAGCGTCCAACCGCCATCCCCTTGCCGACCGTCCCACCTTCCCGGCGAACGGGGACACCCCCCTCAACCCGTAGGCACCGCTCCGACGACGTTGTTCACCTGGACCCCCACCCCGGGGAGCGAGCCCTGGCTGGTGGCGTCACCGAAGGCGAAGACCCCCCCGTCAGAACCGATGAGCCAGTAGCCCCCGCCGTCGGGGGTGGGCACGATCGAGACGATGTTGGAGACCGTGACCCCGAGCCCCGGGAGCGAGCCCAAGGACTTGGCGTCGCCGAAGGCGTAGACCGCCCCGTTGGCCCCCACCACGAAGTAGCCCTGGCCGTCGGGGGTCGAGGCGATCCCGGTGACGTCGTTGACCGAGATCCCGAGACCGGGCAGGGACCCGAAGAACCCGGCACTCTGGCCGACCGGGAAGACGAAGACCCCGCCGTCCGATCCCACCAGGTTGTAGCCGCTGAAGTTGTTGGTGGGCACGATGCCCACGATGTCCGACACCTTGATCCCGAGCCCCGGGAGGGAGCCGAAGAAGCCCGAGGCCTGGCCGACGGGGAACACGAAGACCCCGCCGTCGGACCCGGCCAGGTCGTAGCCGGCGGTGGACACGGCCTGGGTGACCGTCGCCGAGGGCTCCCCGTTGTTCGAGACCGTCTGGCCGGTGAAGGTCTGGGTGACCGACGTCCCCTGGGTGTTGGTGACGGTCAGGGTCACCGAATAGGTCCCCGAGACGGCGTAGGTGTGGGTGGTGGTCGCACTGGCCGTGGTGGCCGTCGTCCCGTCCCCGAAGTTCCAGGCGTAGGAGGCGACGGTGCCGATCGGCGAGGAGGACGCCGATGCGTCGAAGGTGGTGGGGTGCCCGGGGGTCCCCGCGGTAAAGCTGAAGGCGGCCGTCGGCGCCTGGTCGGGGGTGATGGCGATGCCCTCTGGTTCAGTCCCAACGGGGATCGCCGTCCCAGGGGTGTTGGTGGCGGCGGCAATGGGGGTAACGGAGTTGCCGAAGTCGTTGGCGACGTAGGCGGTCGTCCCGTCGGGGGTGATGGCGATGCCCCAGGGATCGTTCCCGACAGTGATCGGCGTCCCGGCGATGTTGCTGACGGCGCATGGGGTGTCACGATGACCCAATCCTCATGGACGCCGATCACACAAATCCAGTGCCAAGACACTGGGTGATCCGGTGTTGTTTGAGTGCTTCCAGGCTCGTAATGGTTGACGTCCGAGCCTGCAGCAACCCGAGGTCGCGATGCCAGCGACTCAGCCCGCGGCGGATTGGTCCTTCGGGGTCCACATGCGTTCTATGAGCCCGTGCCGGGTGTAGAAGATCTCATCGGTCCTATGCCAACCAAGCTCCTCTGCGAGCCGCACGCCGGCGCTAGCTTCTGGAATATGACAGACCAGGCTGGAAGCCCCCGAGGCGTGCGCCCAGTTTTCTTGTGCTGTTACCAGCGCTGTGCCGATGCCACGACTGCGCTTGGTCCCGTCTACGTACAACATGCCCAAGCGTGCCTGCGTGTCTTGAAGGCGAACATGCCCCATCCCCACACACGACGCACCCAACTCTGCGACAAAGAGCGCCTGGTCCGACTCAAGAGCGCACATGTGCACAAAATCCTTCCAGTGGCCGTCCGGCTTTTCTAAGACCTCATTGAGCTCGACGTCCACAACCAACGGGAATCCCAGGGCCATCTTGATGTGCAGACTGCGCACGTCTCTCCAGTCTTCGTCACCACAGCGTCGAATCACAGCTGAAGGCACAGTGCGCTCTCTCGGGTCTCGCATCTCTCGGAACCCACTGTAGGTAGCCAAGAGGCCTGGGCAATCACCGCAGCCAGAAAACAGGGGTTTGCGGTAGTGGGCTAATCGAGGCAACCTCGTGGACGAGGACTCCCTACCGGCGATGGCCCCGGCGGATCGGCTTCGCCCGGATCACCGTGCAGCCGGCGCCGTAGGTCGTAGCTGGACCCGGTTAGATATGCAGTGGCCGGGATACGGCGCCCGACACGCTTACTGGTTTGGCATGTGCAGCTTGAACTGGGCGCCAGCGGGGTCCGCCACGGTGGCCATACGTCCGTAGGGGGTGTCCTCAGCGTCCGTCACGACCGAGCCGCCGAGGGCCTTCACCTTGCCGACGGCGGTGTCGGCGTCGTCGACCCCCCAATAGACCGACCAGTGTGCGGAAACGCCGTCGGGCAGGAACGTTGTGGCGTCCATGATCCCTGCCAACTCGCCGTCGCCGCCGGGGTCGCGCATGGTCGTGTAACGGAACTCGTCGCTGTCAGCGACCGTGTTGGTGTCCCAGTGGAACACCGAGCGGTAGAAGGCGACAGCGGTGGCGTGGTCCCTGGTGAGCAACTCGAACCAGCTCGGCGCGCCGTGCTCACCCAGCACGGTAAATCCCGGGAAGGTCCCGGGCTGCCAGGCGCCGAGATGGGCGCCGGTCGGGTCGATGAGTACCGCCTGGGAGCCGAGGTCGGCAACCGCCATGGAGGGAGAGATGACCTGGGCGCTCTCGGCTTCGGCGGCATGGAGGGTCTTGGCGATGTCGTCGGTATCCA
Source organism: Acidimicrobiaceae bacterium (assembly GCA_003161575.1). Lineage (GTDB taxonomy): Bacteria > Actinomycetota > Acidimicrobiia > Acidimicrobiales > RAAP-2 > PALSA-457. The sequence continues at coordinate 6,386 of PMOE01000047.1, forward strand.
GGTAGATCTTCCAAGCGTTGTTGGCCGGCATGTCGCCCATGTCGCCCATGGCTCCCGCGGTTGGGACGCCGTTGCGGGTGAACATGAAGTAGCCACCGAAATCCGGGTTCGGTTCCTGCGATTCCCAACCGAAGAGGTCGCCGTAGAACTTGCGGCTACCCTCGACGTCGGAGGTCCACAGATCGACCCAACACGGCGATCCGATGGGGGCACTGTCACGGGTGGGCATGGCTGCTCCTTTGGGTCCAGTGGATCATTCAACTACTTCGACGGGCCCGAGGCGCTGATGTCATCGGTCCCCCGAAGATCTTCGCGCGGCACCAAGGGGTTCGGTTCTCGGTGGCTTTCCTCGGGTCCCGGCGGCGGACCACGAGTACCGGGGGCCGATGAGATCGTCGGCCTTCGCCCGTCCACCACGTGATGGCCGCCGTCCAGCTGTGGTGTCGGGTCACGATCGTGGGCCCTGACGGCTCCGAGCTTGCTCACTACTCGCTGGAGGGGCCGGGCGCCCCGGACCTCGGGGTAGTCGACGACGTGGCCCGCCTGGCGCTACTGGCGGGACGCCTCGGGGGTGGCGTCGTCCTCGCCGAAGTCTCGCCAACCCTGCGAGCGCTCTTCGGGGTGGCCGGCCTACACGTCGAGGTGGAGGGGCAGGCCGAACTCGGGAAAGAGCCGCTTGGGGTCCAAGAAGGCCAAGAAGAACACCATTCCGGTGATCTTCCCCTCTGAGAACTCGAGGACCTGCAGTGCCCACGGCGAGTGGCCGCCGGCCGGGTCCGGCCGGTATTGGCCGAAGGCCGGGCAGCCGTTGGCCGAGGTGGGCACAAGGAGCGAGCCGCGGCAGCCGCTCGGCCCAGGCTGGATCATCCAGCGGCCGATGTTGGACGCCCCCTGGATCCACATAGCGAACGGCGGCATCGACTGGATGGCGTCCTCGCGCAGCAGCGTCACCAGCCGCTCAATGTCGTAACGCTCGAAGGCGTCCACATAGCGTTTGAGCAGTTCGGCGTCGGCCCCGTCCAAGCTCTCGGGTTGGGTCTCCGACCGCAGGGAGCGCAGGGTGGTCCGTGCTCGCTGCAGGGCGCTGTTGACCGCGGGCACGCTCGTGTCGAGGAGCTCGGCCACCTCGGCCACCTGCCAACGCAGCACCTCGCAGAGGATCAACGCGGCGCGCTGGCGGGCCGGAAGGTGCTGGAGAGCTGTAACGAAAGCGAGGCGGATCGACTCGCGGTATTGGGCGATCTCAGCGGGATCCATACCTTCAGGAGCGACGCTGGCGTCGGAGACCGGGGTCACCCATGTGGCCTTTGGCAGCATCGGCCCGAGGAGAGACTCTTCGGGGGGCGAGGCCGCGCCCATCTCCATGGGCCGAGCCCGGCGCTGGACCTGGCGGTGCATGTCGATGCATACGTTGGTGGCGATCCGGTAAAGCCACGAGCGCACGCTGGAGCGGCCCTCGAACCCCTCCGCGTTGCGCCAGGCTCGCAGCATCGCCTCTTGGACGGCGTCCTCGGCCTCGAAGCCCGAGCCGAGCATGCGGTAGCAGTAGCCGGTCAGTTCCCGGCGGAACGGCTCCAGGTCGGATTGGGCCAGAGGGGCCTCGCGCACATCCACGGCAATACATGCTAGCGAGACGGCTTCAAGGGCGACGTGTGCCATCAACGGTTGGACGGAGCAGTCGAGCAGAACGGTGTCTCTTGGCAAGCTCGCTCCAGTGGAGGTTCTCGCGCCAGTTGTGAGAGAGAGCTGGACGTTCGAAGTGACCTCGTGAGCGGTCTACGACGGACACGCTTCAACCAGCGCTTAGATGACGCGGCGACACGACAGATCGTCGCAGGCCGACCGTATCGATGGGCAACGGCAGCCACCGGAAAGTCAACCAGGCGACGGTCAAGCGAGACCAGAGCGCTTGGAATCGCCGCCATTGGGCGGCGATTCGGCGTTTGCCAGTCACCGCACTAGGTATTGAAGGAACCTCTTGCGCGATCGATGCTGCTCAATCGCGATTGCGCCTCCAGCCAGTCGTTGGAACGCGCCACGCGGTCATCTGGGACGTGATGGCGACCACCAGGGCCATCCGTCTGACCACCGCAGCGTCGGCAGACTGCCATCCGGCCGTTCGTCTCTGGCGAGTGGTGCTCATCGAGGCGCCGACCGACGTCCGAAGCTTCCGGTGAATCCATGCTTCACTCCTCGCCCTGAGCGTCTTATCCAGACTGACGCCGAGCCGGAAAGCTGGAGGCGGCTCGAAGTGAGCGACCCCGTCCGATTGTCCACACTACTTCGGACCAGAATCCGACGCGCAATTCCCTCGATTGCTGGCCCAAATCGCTGCCCAGTGGGGATGCCCCCGAGCGTCACCGGGAGGGGGCGCCGCTGGCTCCGGCGACGCCGGGCGCTCCAGCCCAAGAACAGGACGGGCCTCAAGACGACGCGTCTGCACTCTGTGGATGTAAAGGAACCTTTCAACCTGCGGCCGCGTTACCCGGTGGTCGTCGTCCATGGGGAACGGTCGTAGATGTCGCCGCTCCGCATTGTGTCGCCGCTGGTTGTGCTCTTGGTTCCGCCGCCGGACGGAACGGTCGTCCCAGAGCGCGGTCCGGGTTATTTCGGCCCGTACGACGCCTTGCCGTTGATCCCCCAGTCCGGGGCGTCGCAGCGGAACGTGCCATTGCCCGGGTCCTCGACGCGCTGAAAACTCTGATTGACTACCTTGGCCAAGATGTAGCACGAGGGCGAGACCTTGTACGCCGGATCCCCGGGCGCTAACAGCCCGGACGCGTTGAAGTTGGTGACCTTGTGCAGCTCTGCGAGGACCTTGCCCCGGGTGGGGTGGGGACCGGCCGATTTGAGAGCCTGGACGAAGAGCTGCGCCGAAGCCCAGCCGTACAGGGTGTAGAGGTCAGGCGTCCAACCCTTCTTGGCCTTTTGTACCCAGGTCAAAAAGGTGTTGACCGCCGGGACGGCCTTACGGTCCTGGCCGAGATACAGGGCCTGGAGTTGACCGATGATGACCCCGTTGGCCGCCGCCCCACCGGCCGTCTTGATGAATTGGTCGGCGTAGGCGGGACCTCCCGAGTAGGACACCATGGGACGCCATCCCTGTTGGGTCATGCCCTGGATGAGTGCAGCGGAGACTTCCCAGTCCAGGTCGGTCATGAACAGCGTCTGGACACCGAGCGATCGCATATGGACGATGTCGGTAGTGAAGTCCGTCTCGAGAGGATTCACGTAGCGCACATAGGTGATCTTGTAGCCCTCGTGCTTGAGAGCGACCTCTTGGCCCTTCCATTGTGCAATGGCGGTGGCCGCGTTGGACACCAGCGCGCCGAGTGACAGGGACTTCGGGTAGTGCTTCTTCAGGTAAATCAGCGGACCGAGCGGGAGACCCTGGTTGATCGGCTGGGCGCTGTAAACGTTCGACAAGGAGTTGGTCGTCGTGTCGAGGGTCACCGATACGTCAGGCATGCCGGGGTTCTGGGCCAGTACCGCACAGCCATAGCTGTCGAAGAGCGAAAAACTGCCGACCAGCGCGAAGTCGTTGGTCTCGGCCTGTTGGGTCTCAATCTGGTTCTGCTGGCCACTGAACCCGTCGTCATAGGAGGTGAGGCTGATCTTGCGGCCGTTGACGCCGCCTTTCGAGTTGACGTAGTCGAAGTACGCCTCGGCACCGACCGGAGCGCCCTCGAAGAGCCCCGGTACCGGTCCGCCGATGATCGACACGTTCCCAACAGATACCGACTTGGAGGTGATGCCGGTCGTGGAGTTGGATTGGGCCGCGGTGATCGGGACCGGTTTGCCGCAAAGTGACGCTGCTCCCGACGGAGTCGGCCCGACAGCGGCCACCACCACGCCGAGCGGCGCGGCCAGGACGGCCAGGGAGAGCACCGGGACGAGCCACCGGGCGACCCGACGGGCCGAGCCCGACGCCTCGTCCCGGTGCTTCTCCGCCAGCTGAGTGGTGCCGATTCCCATGCGAACCCCCCTTTTGCCTCGCCTATTCAACACCCTCGGACCCCAGAGGGAGCCCCGGTCTCCGTCTCGTGACCCCGCGAGCGGTTCGGATCAGCGGCGGGCGTCGAAGGTGGCGACCAGGGTGCGGGCTGCTCGGGCCTCGTCGATCCGGCTGACCGGCGTGGTCCGAGGAGCCGCCCACGCACTCTGGTCCCCAGACCTCGCCTCGACAACGATGGCTTCGAGAGCATCGGCCAACGCCTCGAGCGTCTGAAGGCTCTCGGTCTCGGTGGGTTCGATCATCAGCGCCTCGTCGACGATGAGCGGAAAGTACACCGTCGGTGAATGGAACCCTTCTTCGAGGAGGCGTTTGGCCACGTCGAGGGCCTTGACCGAGTGCTCCTTGCGCAGCGTGGAGGCCGACAGGACGACCTCATGCATGCAGGGTCGGTCGAAGGGCACGTCAAAGACGCCGGCCAAGCGGACGCGGAGCCAGTTGGCGTTGAGGACCGCCCGCTCGGCCACCCGCTGTAGCCCGTCGCTCCCGTGCACGAGGATGTAGGTGAGGGCTCGGGCCAGCACCAAGGCGTTCCCGTGCCAGCTGTGAACCCGTCCGATGGATCGCGACGGCTCAACCCAGGCGAACTCGCTCGGAGAAAAAGTGTTGCCTTCAGAGACCCCTCCGAGACGACGGACCGGACGCGGACCGGGCAGAAAGTCGACAAGCCGTTCAGACACCGCGACAGGCCCCGCCCCCGGGCCGCCCCCGCCATGGGGTGTGGCGAAGGTCTTGTGCAGGTTCATGTGCACGATGTCAAAGCCCATGTCGCCGGGACGCACCACGCCGAGGATGGCATTGAGGTTGGCGCCGTCGTAGTAGAGCAACCCGCCCACCTCATGCACCGCGGCGGCGATCTCAGCGATCTCTTCTTCGAAGAGACCGAGGGTGTTGGGGTTGGTCAGCATGATCCCGGCCACGTCGGTATCTAACACCTCTCGCAGGGCTCCCATGTCAACGCATCCCCGTTCGTCACTCGGGACGGTCGTGACCTCGTAGCCCCCGAGGGTGACCGAAGCCGGGTTGGTCCCATGGGCCGAGTCGGGAATGATTACCCGGTGCCGCTGCTCGCCGTTGGCCGCATGGAAGGCCCGCATGAGCAGCAACCCGGTCAGTTCGCCGGCGGCTCCCGCCGCCGGTTGCAGTGTCGCCGCGGCCATCCCGGTGATCGCGCAGAGCACCTCTTCTAACTCGACAAGGAGGGACAACCAACCTTGAGTGAGCGAGGCCGGCGCACCGGGATGCACCGCGGCGAGGCCCGGAAGGACCGCCACCGCATCACAGATCTTGGGGTTGTACTTCATGGTGCACGAACCGAGCGGGTAGGCGCCGAGGTCGACGGAGAACTGGCGATGGCTCAAGCGGGTGAAGTGCCCGACCAGGTCGCGCTCGGAGACCTCGGCCAACCTGACGGGTACGTCCCGGCGGTGCTCCACGGGCACCAACTCGTCGACCGGCCATTCGGGGACGCCGGTGGTGAGGAGCTGAACGCTGCGGCGACCCGGCTGGGAGAGCTCGAAAATCGTCGGTTCAGTCGCCCGGCCGAGCAATGGTGCGCTGGCGGCCCTTCCGCCGGCCGCCGGCCGGGGGGCCGCGTCGGCTATCTGCTTGGCATCGGTCTCGCTCGTCACCCGCGTACCGCCTTGTCGAGGGCGGCCACATAAGCGTCGAGTTCGGCCCGGGTGCGCCGTTCGGTTACCGCCACCAGCAGGCCATGGGAAGCGTCGTCGGGACTCACCGACCCGTCGTCGTCCCCACCGATGAGGTCGGACAGGGCCAGGCCGGCCAGGAACCCCTGATCGGCCATGCGTTCGATGACCACCGGCGCGGGGACCGCGCAGCGCAGCGCGAACTCGCGCACCACCGGGCTGTTGCCGGTGAGCGGGCTCACCCCGTCCAGCTCGAGCAGGGCTTCGCGCAAGTAGCGGGTGCCTCGGGCACAGCGCAGGGCCACCTCGGCCAGCCCGGCCGTACCCAGCCACCCGAGTTGGATCGCCGCGGTGACCGCCATAAGCGTCTGGTTGGTGCAGACGTTCGAGGTGGCTTTCTCGCGTCGGATGTCCTGCTCGCGTGCCCGCAGCGTGGTGACGTAGGCCCGCCGTCCCTCGGTGTCCACGGTCTCGCCCACGAGGCGCCCGGGGAGCCGGCGGACCTGGGCCATCGTGCAGGCGAACAACCCGAGGTAGGGACCACCGAAGCCGAGGCCGGTGCCGAGCGGCTGGCCCTCCCCCACCACGACGTCGGCCCCCCAATCCCCCGGCGATCGAACAATGCCCGCGGCTACCGGGTCCGCCGTCGCCACCAGCATCGCCCCGTAACCATCGCAACGACGCCGGGCCTCGCCCAGGTCCTCGAGGCAGCCGAGATAGTTCGGATACCCCGCAACCAAGACCCCCGGGGTCCCTCCGGGCCCCCCGTCGTCTCCGGGCCATACCGTCTGGCCCTCGTGCAGGGGGATCTCGATCAGCTCGTGGCCCGTACCGGCGGCGAAGGTGGCCAGCACCGCACGCCAGTGCGGGTGGACACCCGTCGAGACCCAGACGGTCCGACGACCGCTGGCGGCCACCCCGAGATTGACTGCTTCGACCAACGCGTTGGACCCGTCGTAGAGCGAGGCGTTGGCGACGGGCAGTCCGGCCAGTCGGGCCACCATGGTCTGGAACTCAAAGACCGCCTGGAGCACACCTTGCGCGACCTCGGGCTGGTACGGCGTATAGGAGGTCACGAACTCCGAACGCCCGGCCAATGCCCGGACCACCGGCGGCACCTCGTGGTCGTAGGCGCCGCCGCCTGCGAAACACACGAGACGATCACCCCGGGCACGGTTGGCGTCGGCCAACTGCTCGATGTGGGCGAGCACGTCAGGCTCGGGGGCGCCCTCGGCGAAGCGCAGGCCGCCCGCCAGGCGCAACGCTTCGGGGACCGAATCGAAGAGCTCGTCAAGGTGAGAGAGCCCGAGGAAAGCGAGCATCGCCGCGATCTCCTCGTCGGTGTGGGGGAGGTAGTCCGCCATCAGGCCGCCCCCGCCTTGGCGTCGCTCGGTGGCCACGCACGGGTGGGCGCCACTACCGCCCCGAGTCCCCTGCCGCGCACGGTGACGGTGACCGATTCGCCGTCGGATACGACGGCTGCTGTGTCGACCAAGGCCAAGGCGATACCCGTCTCGAGCATGGGCGAGAAGTTTCCGCTGGTCACCGTGCCGACCTGGCGGTCCCCGCGTTCGACGGCCGATCCCTCTCGGGGAGGCTGACGCCCCTCGGCCCGAAGCCCGCGCAGGCGCCGGAGCGGCCCGCTCTCCCGCTCGCGCTCGAGCGCGGCACGGCCCACGAAATCGCCCTTGTCCCAGCCGACCACCCAACCGAGCCCCGCCTGGAGGGGTGTGATCCCCGGGCCGAGTTCGTGGCCGTGCAGGGGAAAGCCGGCTTCGAGCCGCAGGGTGTCGCGGGCCCCGAGTCCGGCCGGGGCGACCCCGGCGGCCAGCACAGCATCCCAAAAATCGGAGGCGATGGCGCTCGGAACCGCGCACTCGACCCCGTCCTCGCCGGTATAGCCCGTCCCCGCGGCCACACATGACACGCCCCGCCAGTCAAACTTTGTCACGTGGAACCGGCCGACGGCCGCGGCTTGCGCCGAGACCGACCGAAGGTGGATGCGGGCGTCGGGTCCTTGCACGGCGATCACCGCCCGATCCGCCGTGGTGTCGGTCCCCCCGATCGCGGCGAGCACCGATGAGGTATTCGACGCGTTGGGCATGACGTCGAAGCGGCGCTCGTCCACCCACCACACGATGATGTCGTCGGTCACCGAGCCGTCCTCGGCCAAAAGATGGGTGTACTGGGCCCGCCCCGGGGCGACCTTGGAGAGGTCGTTGGTAAGCGTCCTCTGCAACAGATCGAAGGCGTCGGGACCGGTCACCTGGACCGTCCCGAGGTGGCTCACGTCAAAGGCCACCGCCGCTGAGCGACAGGCCCGGTGCTCGGAGATCGTCCCCTCCTTGTAGGAGAGGGGCATCTCCCAGCCGCCGAAGGGGACCAACTTCGCGCCGAGGGCGACATGGCGGTCGTGCAGCGCTGAGCGCCGGTTCGGCGTTCCGCCCGCCGATGGTGCATGGCCGTCTCCCCCGGTCGCTGCACCCTCCACACCAGGCAGTCTAGGCCGCGTTCACCGCAGCCGGATCGAGCCCGTGGCGCTCCAAGAGGGCACGGAAGTCCCGCTGGTAGACGACGACCACCTCTATCTCGGGGTACAGCTCACGCATGCGGCGGACCTTGGCGTTCTTGCGGGTGACCAGGCGCTGGTCGGCCGTGGTGAGCTCGACGAAACACCGCTGGTCGGCCAGCCAGAAGTCGGGCCGGAACCCCGAGTTGGGCGAGCCCCCGTCGTCCCAGCGCAGGGCGAACTCGACCGGTTCGTATTCCCAGCGAATTCCATGGATGTCGAGCAACGCGGCGAATAGGCGTTCGGAGGGATGGGCGAAGCGCACCGCGGACGCGGGCGCGTGCGAAGGATGGGTGCGCGGCCGACCAACGGTGGACGGCGCGGGCGTCACTCCCCGGCGGCTCGGGGCCGAACGCCCACATGGGGAGCCGCCTCACCCTGGCGTCGGGTGACCGGCTCGCCTCTTTCGATGCGGACGATATCGGCCGCCAGCTCGTCGACAACGCCCGAGAGCGGGACGATGTTGAACACCCCCTGGCCCCCGGCCAACAGATCGACCACCTCGCCGTTGGATCGGGCCAACACCGACCTGGTGCTGGTCAGCACCAGGTTGGCCGAGGCGAGGTCGGCACCCAGCTCCTCTCGCAGGCAGTCGACGGCCCGGCGGGCGGACTGCAAGGAGATCCCCGAGTCGAGCAGTTGCTTGATCACCTTGAGTTCGAGCACGTCCTGGTAGGAGTAGACCCGCTTGGTCCCGCTCCCTTTGGCCTCGACCAAGGAGGGGCGCAGGAGGCCGGTGCGAGCCCAATAGTCGAGCTGGCGGTAGGTGATCCCGACCAAAGCGCAGACCACGGGCCCGTGGAACCCTCCGACATCGAGCGCGGCCATCTCTTGTGCTTCGGCCATGCGGCCCCCTTCGTCTGTCCGACCCTCCTGACTCTAGTCGGCCGAGACGACACCTGCGTAGTTACGTGAGCGTGATATCGCGGAATTCAGGCCGGCTCGGGGAGTGGGTCAGCGGGTCCCCAGGCCAGGACCGGCCCTCGGGCTCGCACCCCGACCCGGGTCCCGGGGACAAAGGGGGTGCCGCCGTTGATGCGCACGACCAGGCGGGCGTCGGCGGGCCCGGCGTCGGGTTGCACCTTGACCACCGCGTCGTGCCCGAAGTACTGGTACTCACGGACCACACCGGCGAGTGGCGCCCCGTCGGCCTCGGTGCTGAGCTCGAGCTGTTCGGGCCGGACCATCACGGTGACGCGGCCCGACGCCGGGACAGTGGACCAGGTTTCTAGGACCAACACTCCGAGTTCGGTGCGCACCCCGTCGGCCCCGACCGTGCCGGGCATCAAATTGGCCTCGCCGAGAAAGCGGGCCACCCCGGCGTCCTTGGGGTGCGAGTACAGGGCATGGGGGGTGTCAAATTGACCGATGCGGCCCTCGCTGATCACCGCAACATGGTCGGCCCAGCTGAGCGCCTCATCCTGATCATGGGTGACAAGCAGGGCCGTCGTCCCGGACCGGCGGAGCACCGCTTGGACGTCGGCTCGGACGTTGGCCCGCAGCGACGCGTCGAGCGAGGAGAACGGTTCGTCGAGCAGCACGAGGGACGGGTTGATGGCGAGGGCGCGGGCCAGGGCCACCCGCTGTTGTTGACCGCCGGAGAGTTGGTGCGGGTAACGCGAGCCCCAGCCCCGCAGTCCGACGAGCTCGAGCAGGTCCCCCACCACACCTGAGCGACGTACCGACTTCGCCAAGCCGAACGCCACGTTGCGACCGACAGTGAGATGCGGGAAAAGCGCCCCCTCTTGGGGTACGTATCCGATGCTGCGGTCCTCGGGGGACACGTAGCGGTCCCCATCGTCGACCACCTTCCCGCCGATCCTGACCTCGCCCCGATCGACCCGCTCGAATCCGACGACCACCCGCAACAGCGTCGTCTTGCCACTGCCCGACGGCCCGAGAATGGCGGTAAGCGAACCGGCGGGAACCTCGAGATCGACCCCGGTCAACACCGGTTGGGATCCGAAGCCCTTGTGCAGGTCGGTGACGGCAAGGTTCGTCACTTGGGCACCGTAGCGCGCGAGGGTAAACGGTCGAACCAACGCCCGAGCACGTAGCTCGGGACGGCGGCGATGAGGATCATCAGCGCGGCATACGGAGCCGCCTGTCCGTAGGAGCCGTTGGTCTGGAAGACCCAGAACTGGGTGGACAACGTTTGGGCTCCGGTCGGGATGAGGACGAGGGTCGCGGTGAGTTCGGTCACCGCCTCTAAGAAGACGAGACAGAAGGCGGCGGCGAGTCCGGGAGCGACGAGCGGGAGAGTCACCGACCAGAGCACGGCCAGCCGGCCACGCCCGAGGGAGCGGCCGATCTCCTCGAACGACGCCGGGGCCCTCGCCACCGAGGATCGCACGGCGACGAGGGCCAGCGGGAAGAACATGATGGCGTAGGCCGCGATCAACAGGTACGCGCTCTGGTACAAAAAGCCCGAGGCGTAGCGCTCGGAGAAATAGGTGAATGCGAGAGCGATGACTAGTCCGGGCATGGCCAACACGAGATAGGTGCTGCGCTCAAGGGTCATGGCCCGCCAACTCGGGTGGCGCACCGAGAGCAGGGCCACGGGCAACGCGAGCACCGTGGACAACACCCCGGCGGCGGCGGCATAGAAGGCGGTGTGCCAGGCGGCCGAGGCGACAGAGGCCGGGGGAAGGGTGGAGCTGGTGCCGGCGAATAGCCAATAGACGATCGCCCCCAACGGCACGCCGAGAGCCAGCGCCACCAGGACGACAAAGGCGCCGAGCACCGGCACTTTGGCCCGGCCGAGAGGTTGGGGCCGCACCAGGCGGGCGGCCATCGGCCCGATCCGGCTCACCCCTCCCCGCCCGCGCGTCGCTGCCTCTCCGGCCAGCACGGCAACGCTCAGGAGCACGAGCACGAGGGACAGGGCGCACGCGGCCGCCGTATCGAAGCCGGTGTTGAACTCACTGAAGATCTCGGTGGTGAAGGTTCGGTACCCGAGGATCTCGAAGGCCCCGTACTCGGCGAAAACCACCAGGCAGACGAGCACACAGCCGCCCATCACCGCGAGGCGGGACTGACCCACCGTCACCCGCCAAAATGTCCGGTAACGGCCGACCCCGAGGCTCCGAGCGACCTCTTCTTGCCCTGGATCGGCATTGCGCAGGCTGGCCGCCACCGGCAGGTACACGAGGGGGTAGACGGCGAAGGTCATGACCAGCACCGCACCGCCGAATCCACCCACCGACTCGAAGACCGATTTCCAGCCGAAGGCCACCGCGAAGTCCGGGATGCCGACGGGGATGACAACCAACACGGCCCAGATGCGCCGACCGGGAAGGTCGGTCCGCTCCACGCACCAGGCGGCCAGGGTGCCGATGACCGCACACAAGGCGGTGACCACCACGCTCAGACTGATCGTGTTCCACAGAAGCGACAGGGTGAGCTGGCGGAAAAGCTTGGGGACAACGGCACCCCAGCCGTACTGGACGGCTTCGAGCACGAGAAAGGCCAGCGGCACCAGAAGGAGCACCGCCACCGCTCCGGCCAAAAAGACGAGACCCCGAGGAGCGCGGGTGCTTCCCGAGGGCTTCGCCGGCGTCATCGCCGACTGGGGCGGGGGCGACGGCGGTGTCTCGAGGGTCGTCGTCATCGCGTCAGGACCAGGCGCTCGGGCCCAAAACGACCGGGGTTACCGCCGATCCCGAGGTCACAACAACTGGACCTTTTGCAAGAGGGCCACCGCGGCGGCGCCATCGCCGAGTTCAGCGACGGTGATCGGGTTGGCCCGCAACTGGGCAAGGGGCACCTCCCCCCTCGGGGTGATGGAGACCCCTGAGCCGATCGGGTACTCCCAGCTGTCGCCGTGGCCGATGATCTCCTGGCCCTGCTTGCTCGTGACAAAAGCCAGGAACTTCTGCGCGTCAGCTTGGTGCTTCGACGACTTCAACACGGCAGCCCCCGAGACGTTGATCACATAACCCACGTCGCCCGGAGCAAAGTACGCAATGGCCGAATGCATCCCCGAGGCGCCCACGTTCACCTGCTCTCGGTACCAGTAGTACTGGTTGATGATGCCAATCGCCGCTTGCCCGCTGTTGACCACCGAGGTGATCGTCTCGTTGTCGGGGTAGACGTGGCTGCCGGCGTTCGCCTTGAGCGCTTCGAGCCATCGGAGGGCCGCCGCTTCGCCGTTTGTGCGGATAACCGAGGACACGATGGGTTGGAAGTCGGTCTCGCCGGCCGCGATGGCCAGCTTCCCCTTCCATTGCGGGTCGGCCAGATCCAGGGCCGATGCGGGGAGCTGGTCGGCCTTGAGCAGAGTGGTGTTGTAAATCATCACGCTCACCCGGGCCGACACTCCGACCCAGTCCCCAGTTGGCGAGTTGTACTTCGACGGCACATGGTCGAGGGTCGATGGAGCGACGGGGGCGAGGAGGTGCTTTTGCTGGAGGAACTCGAGAGGCGGCGAGTTCTCCGTATAGATGACATCGGCCGGCGAACGGGCGCCCTCGGCCACGATCTGGTTGGCGAACACGTCCTCGTCGTCGTTGCGCACCTGCACGGTGATCCCGCTCTCGTGCTCAAAGGCGTTGACAAGCGCCTCGGTGGTCTGCGGGTGCTGGCCGTTGTAGAGCGTGATGGTGGCACCGCTGTTGGAACCACAGGCGGTGAGTAGGGCCCCGGCCACGAGTATCGCTCCGAGCGCCCCGACCGATCGACTGCGCCCCACCCCTCACCTCCCGTGCCCGTGTCCCCTCGGGTCCCCGGCCGACGCTGGCCGAGCGCCGCAACCTCGGAGGTGACTGATGGGAAGATCGTCCTTTGAAATCAAGTTAGGGCACCCTAATTCCACCGGTCCTGCGGGTCAAGGCACCGGCCGCTTTGGCGATACTGCGAGGACGGCCCTTCGCCTGACAACAAGGCCGCTCGAGCCGGGGCCGGACCCGTCGGTTCAGCGCAACGGGCCGAAGTCGGCCCGCCCCTCGAAAGGACTAGACGGCTCGGCATGAAAGCGCAGCGGCACCCGCCCGGCCCGGCGGGCCACCCACCCCGCCTCGACGGCCAACCGCATGGCCGACGCCATGGCCGCGGGATCGTGGGCTCGGTTCACCGCAGTGGCGACCAGCACGCCGTCGCAGCCGAGTTCCATCGCCTGGGAGGCATCCGAAGCGGTCCCTAGCCCGGCGTCGAGGATGACCGGGACCGACACGAGCTCGCGGATCAGTGCCAGGTTGTGGGGGTTGCGGATGCCGAGCCCGCTGCCGATCGGCGAGCCCAAAGGCATGACCGCAGCGCAGCCCACCTGCTCGAGGCGGCGGGCCACCACGGGATCGTCCGAGGTGTAGGGAAAGACGACGAACCCCTCGTCGACCAGTTGTTCGGCTGCGCTGAGCAGCTCCACGGGGTCGGGCAAGAGCGTCCGGTCGTCGCCGATCACCTCCAGCTTCACCCAGTCGGTTTCGAAGGCCTCGCGGGCCAGCTTGGCCGTCAGGACCGCCTCGGTGGCGGTGAAGCAACCGGCGGTGTTGGGCAGCACCCGGATCCCACAACCCGTCAGCAGGCCGATCAGCGAGCCGCGCGCCGTCGGGTCCACCCGGCGGACGGCGACCGTGGCCATCGCGGTACCCGAGGCCACCAGGGCCGCCTCCAAGGACTCGAGGCTGGTCATACCCCCGGTTCCGAGGATGAGCCGTGAGCCCAGCATCTCACCGGCGATGACCAGGGCATCACCGGCCGATTCGGCCGCGGGCGGCAGTGGTGGTTCGAGGCCCGGCACGCAACCTGAGGCTAGCCGTTAGCGTTGGCGGGGCTGCCCGGACCCCTCGGTAGTCTGCGATGGTGACCCCGAGAATCGCCCTCACCATCGCCGGGTCGGACTCTGGTGGCGGGGCGGGCGTGCAGGCCGACCTCAAGACCTTTGCCGCGCACGGCCTGCATGGGACGAGTGCGATCACCGCGGTCACCGCGCAGCACACGACGGCGGTGTTGGGCGTCGTGGTCATGGAGCCGGCCTTCGTCATCAGCCAGATCGAAGCCGTCCGGGCCGACCTCCCGCCGCTCGCGGTCAAAACCGGCATGTTGGCCACTCAAGCAACGGTGGCCGCGGTGGCCGAGCTGGCTGCCGCCGGCGCCCTCCCCAATCTGGTGGTCGATCCCGTGCTCGTCTCGTCGAGCGGCCAGCTGCTCATGGAGGACGGGGGCCTGCGCGCCTACCGCGAGCTGCTGCTGGCTCACGCCGTTGTGGCGACACCGAATCTGCGGGAAGCCGCAGTCCTCACCGGCAGGCAGGTCACCGATCTGACGACGACGGACGCCATGATGGAGGCGGCCGAGGAGATCCGGGCGCTCGGGGCCGCAACGGTCGTGGTCAAGGGCGGCCATCTGGGCCGGTCGGGTTCGACGGTCTCGCCGGACGTCGTCGCCGGGGTGGGCGGTCCGCTGGTCCTTGAGGCGCTGCGGGTGGCCACCCGCAACGACCACGGGACCGGCTGCTCGCTGTCGGCGGCCATCGCGGCCAACCTGGCCCTCGGGGCCGACCCGATCAGCGCCATCAGGGCGGCCAAGGACTTCGTCCACCGGGCCCTGCTCGGCGCCGCCGCCTGGGACCTCGGAGCCGGGCACGGTCCGATCGATCATTTCGCCTGGTCCACCGGGCCATCCCCCGCGGCCCCCCGGCCGCGGCGCCGGTCGTAGTCTGGACGGGTTATGGAAGAGGTCGAAACCGCGTCGGCACCCGAGCAGATGGCGGCAGACCGACACGGGCCCCCGGTGCCTCCGGTGCGCTCGGGCCCGGGCATGCGGCCCGCCCTCATCGTCATGGGCATTGCGGTGTTCATCGTGCTCCTTTTCGGCGTCACCGCCGCCATTACCGGGGGCGCACCCACGAGCAGCGTGCACCGTGGCGGGGCGCTCCGGGTCCGCGGTACGACGTTGCTGGCCATCCCGGCGGCGCCCGCACTCGGGCCGATCATCGAGCCGGGGTCGCCGCCAGCCAACATCGTCGACAGCCTCACCATCCCGAAGACCGCGACGGTCCTCACCTCGACCGACAACGGCGACGGGGCCAGCCAGTACGACAAGCAGATGTCTTTTCGTGTATCGGCGTCCGAACAGTCGGTGATCGCCTTCTATCGATCCGAACTCACCGGTTCCGGATGGGTCCTCGCAAGCGACGGTCCGGCCTACGGCCAACGCGCCATCGAGGTACTGGCCAAGAAGGGCGGCGCCGACGGATGGGAATGGGAGGCCGGGGCCGTCATCTCCCCCACGACGTTCTCTGGTTCGACGAGCCGGGAGTCGACCCAGTTCGTCCTCCGGCTCTTCCAGATTCCTGACGCCAACTAAACGAACGAGGCGTGCGCCGCGGCGCTCACGCCACGAGGGCGTCGCGCCCGGGAGGGTCGCTCACACCGCCGGACCGCTGATCGGCCCCGTGACCCGCGATCAGCTCGTCGGCGTCGCGCAACAGGTACGCCCACACGAAGAAGTTGACTGGGTACAGCAGATAGCCAACCCGTGTGGCCGGTGCGAACAAAATGGCGATCAGCATCACCCAGCCGGCCAACGAGGTCGCCTGGGCCGTCGTCTGGGGGGGATGTAACAACAGATGGCGGGCCAAGATAAGGCCGCCGAGCACGCCCACGGTCAGCGGCAAGATCCGGTGCAGCTGGGGGAAGGCAGCGACGATCAGATGCCCTGGCAGCGGGCTGGCGGCCGGTGAGGCCACGCCGGCCAGGCCGAGAGGGAAAAGGATGACGTTCTGGACGAATGCGTCGGCGTTGCGGAACAAGAACGGCACCACCACCGGACCGATGACCACCAGCATCCCGATGGCCATCTTCAGCGGGGCTCGCTTCCCGTTCTTGTCGCGAGCGGCGAACAGAGCCAGCGCCGCGAGCGGCCAGGCGGTGAACTTCATGGCCGAGACGATGCCGAGGACGATACCGCTCCAGACCGGTTGTCGGCGTTGCGCGAGCACCATCCCGAGGAGGAGAAAGGCCACGATCGGCATGTCGTCGCCGCCGGTCGCCAACGGCAACGCCGCGGTGGGCAAGACCGTCAGCACCTGCAGGGCGCGCACCTTGCGCTCGGTGGGCCCGTCGCACAATCCGAGCGCGAGGGCCACCACCAACAAGGTGGCAACGCTGAAGAAGATGCGGGCGTCGGTCACCCGGACCGGTTCACGGGTGCTCGAGGGAAGACCAAACACCGACATCAGCGGAAGGTACGGAAAGAACGACTCGTAGGTGGGTTCCCCCCGCACCGCCGAGACGATGTGTCCGTGCTTGACCTCGGCGTGGTACGGGTCCTGGCCCAGGGCAGCCCGGTGGCCCGCCTGTTCGATCGTCACCACTTCGGGCTGGACGTGGGCGGCCGGGTTCCCCTCGCTGCGCCAGGCCACCTCCAGGCTCAATGGTGCCAGGGTGGCCCCGACCAGCACGAACAAAAAGAGCCAGATCCGAGCGGCCCCCAAGTGGTGGGAGAGACCCGGGGAGCCGCTCGCATCGTCCCGCTGCGATGAAGCGGCGGCGAGGCGGACGCGGTGGCGTTCGAGGACGAGGGCGATCGCCGCGGCCAGCAAGTAGGGGCCGAGGGCCAGCTCGCCCCACGTCCGGTACAGATCGATCTGTGAGAATTTCGCGGTGATGCCGGCGAACAGGGCCGAGAACGCGTAGAGGACCGCATCGCCCTCCTCGGGGCCCCATGACCTCACCCGAGCACCTGCCCACTGGTGGAGCTGACGCACCATGTTTGTCTCCACGCCCGGCTGGGGCGAACGGGGCGGTCGTCGCCGTGGCGGCCAGACTACCAGCGCACCTGCGCCGCGTCGGGGTCATCGGCATCCAGGATCTCTTGGTAGAAGGCCAGTTCGGCGCGGAGGGCCGCCGCGATGGTCTCGGCCCGACCAAAGCCGTGCGACTCGGCGGCAAAGGCCAGGTACCGAGCGTGCAGGCCCCGGCGCTTGAGGGCTGCGACGATGGCCGTGGCCTGGGCCGGCGGCACGACGGGATCGTCAAGGCCCTGGAGCACCAGGACGGCTCCGACCATGTCGGCCACCCGGTGGACCGGCGAGCGTCGCCGATACTCCGCTGCGGTCTCGGGAAGGGGGCCGACCAGGCGTTCGTTGTAGTGCGACTCGAAATCATGGGTCGCAGCACTCAGGGCCAACAGATCGGTCACCCCATACCACGAGACCGCCCCGGCGAACGCCCGGTGGCGGGCCATCGCGCATAGGGCGGTGAAGCCCCCCGCACTCGAGCCCCGAATGGCAAGGCGCCCCCCGTCGACCCGGCCGCGCTCGACCAGGTAGCGCGCCGCGGCGACGCAGTCGTCCACGTCGACGATGCCCCAGCCGCCCTCAAGACTCCGGCGAAAGGCGCGCCCGTAGCCGGTGCTGCCGGCGTAGTCGACACCGGCCACGGCGAACCCTCGGGTGGTGAAGAACTGGATCACCGGGTCGAACCCGGCCTCGATCGACCCGGTGGGCCCGGCGTGGCAGAACACGACGAGGGGCGGTCGGGCACCGACGGGCCCGGTCGTCTCCGCCAGCTTCGGGGAGTACAAGAGGCCCCGGACCTCTCGGGTGCCGTCGGTGCTCGGGGCCCCAAAACGCTGACCAACCGAGACGTCGGCCGAACCGATGACCACCTTTGGGTCCTCGCCCACGGACCGGGCCGCCGTCGCCCCGTCGGCGATCCAAACGGTGGCACCGACCAGCGGGGTGGACCCGATCCACGCCACCCCGTTCTCGTGGGCGCAGAGCTGGCTGATCGACACACAGGGTTGGTCGACCACACCCAGGCGGCCGTTCGGAGCAAGCTCGATGAGGTCGTCGATCCCGGCGCGCCGGCGCCGACAAACGAGCGACCCGTCGGCCCGCTCGGCCATCGTCGACTGTCCGAGCAGCCAATCGGGCCCGTGGAACTCGGCTTCTTCGTCACACAGCCGGGTCGTCGTGCCTGCCGGTGACCAGCGCCATGGCTGCCACCAGCCCGCTTCTTCGGAGATGAACGCCAAGGAGCCGTCGGCGCACCACAGCGGTTGGCCGACCGACGCCCCTTCACCCCGAGCAACGTCGCGTCCGCCGGCGATCCTCCGTGACGAGTGCACCACCAGGAGTCCATCTCGGTCCGAGGTGAGTTCGCCCACCCACAACTCCGAGTTGTCCCAGGGCATGTCGGGGTGGTCCCAGCACATCCAGGCAAACCGGTTCCCCGCCATGTCGGGCCGGGGGGCGGCAAAGAAATCGCGGTCCGTGCACAGCGTTCGGGGTGCTCCGGGGTCTGCGGTCCCATAGGCGACGACGTCTCGGGCGATACCGCTCGGACGGTGCACTTCGCGAACGGCGAACACCCAACGGCCCCGGGCATCGGCCCGTAGGTCCCCGTGATTCCATCGCTCCCCCTCCACCGGTTCGGGGGACAGGGCCCGTGCCCCCGAACCGGTGGGCCGGTCCAAAAAGACCCGTTGGGTGTCCCGGTCGACGAAGGCGACACCGGTGGCCTCGGGACCCGCATCCGGGGTGGCCACCAGGCAGTAGGCCCCGCCGCCGTACTCGTGCACCCGCGAGCGCACGCTCAGGTCTTTGGGCGAGATGTCCTCGGCGGACCCGTCGGGGCGGTCCCGGACCACAGTGTGGCGCCCGCCCTCTTCGGGCCGGCTCTCGAGCCAGTACAGGCGGCGGCCGTCCGACAACAGCGAACTACGCGACCGGCGGGATACCGCCACCGCCTCGGCCCCCACAGGTGAGGGCCATCTCCCGAAGGCAGCGGTGGCGGTCATCGGCGTACGGTATCGCCTTCGAAATCGCCGGTCCGTCGAGCGTAGAGTTGGCCGGTGGCCTTTCGTGCCTTCGTGGTCAGCGCCGAACCGCCGGCGGCACAGCTGAGCGAACTGGGCGAGGAGGAATTGCCCCCCGGCAATGTTCTGATCGCCGTCGCCTGGTCGGCGGTCAACTACAAAGACGCCATGGTGAGCGTCCCGGGCAACAAGGTGGCCCGGGTATTCCCCCTCGTCCCCGGCGTCGACCTGGCGGGCACGGTGCTCGAGAGTGCCGCCCCGGCGATCTCCCCGGGGGACCTGGTGGTGGTCCAGGGCTACGACCTGGGGGTCGCCCGCCATGGGGGTTTCGCCGAGTTGGCCCGAGTCCCGGCCGACTGGGTGGTACCCCTGCCAAAGGGCCTCGATGCCCGCTCGGCCATGGTGATCGGTACCGCCGGGTTCACCGCCCTGCTCTCGCTGCGCCGCCTCCAGGGCGCCGGGGTTGAACCCGGTCCCGCTCCGGTGCTGGTCACCGGCGCCTCGGGCGGGGTGGGCAGCATGACCGTGGCCCTGTTGGCGCGCCACGGCTACGCGGTGGTGGCCAGCACCGGAAAGACCCACGAGCACGACTACCTGCGCCAGCTCGGGGCGAGCGAGGTGATCGGGCGCGAGGCACTCGAAGTCGGCGAGGGACGGGTGCTCGGGCCCGAGCGGTGGTCCGGGGCGGTCGACTGTGTCGGCGGCAAGACGCTGGCCGCCGTGCTGAGAACCTTGCGCTACGGCGGTGCGGTCGCGGCCAGCGGGCTCACCGGTGGTAGCGGGCTGGAGACGACCGTCTACCCCTTCATCGTGCGCAACACGTCCTTGCTGGGGGTCGACACCGTCAACACGCCCATTGACGAGCGCCGCGGCCTGTGGGCCTCGATGGCCGACGAATTCCCGACCGCGATTCTCGAGTCCATGGTGGCCAAAGAGATCGGGCTCTCCGAGGTCAAAGGGGCGCTCGAAGACGTCCTCGGGGCCCGAGTGCGGGGCCGGGTGCTCGTCGAACCCACTCGTCGGAGCTGAGTGCTCGGGCGGGTTCAGCCAGCCGAGTTGGCGTACACCGGCGACACGTGGATGGTCCCACCGCCGCACGCGTCGGCCTGAAAGGCAATGATCAAGAACCCCGTGTCATTGGGCGGGGTGATCTCCGACTTGGCCGACGTCGGACACGATGTCGCGGTCCCGACGGGGACGTCTTCGTAGCTCAGACTGAAGGCCGCGCTCCGGTTCGGAGCCAGGGTGACGAGCGCCGCTGGCTGGCCCGCCGCCGGATTCGTGAAGCCCATCCCGCCGCCCCGGACCACGTTGGTCGGCAGCGATGCCCCGCTGGCGCTCAGTAGCTGCATCCCCGCATACCCGTCCATGGTGCAGGTCACCGTCGAGGTATTCGTCATCGTGATCGTCATCTCAATGGTCCCGGCCGCGCCGTTGGACATCCCCGCCTCCGCCGTCAGTTGGTTCGGCAGGCAGGTAACGAGACCGGCCGCGGTGCTCGACGTGGTCGACCCCGACGTGGTCGAAGAGCTCGCCGAGGTCGTCGTGACGTTGGCCCGGGTCGTGGTGGTCGATGAGCCCGCCGTTGAATTCGACGGCGAGCACCCGGCCAAGCCGAGCGCCACCGCGAGCGCGGCGACGCCTGGCAGGACCCGCGCCGTGAACTTCATGACCCGAAATCCTCAGGCCTGATCGAATCGAGGAATTGGCGGAACTGGCCGACCAGTTCCTCTGGACTCGCATCATCTTCGTCCTCGGCGCCATCGATGGCCAGCATGATGCCCTCAGCGTCCATTAGCTCGTCTGAGACATAGAGCGGGCTGGCTGTGCGGACGGCCACGGCGACCGCATCCGACGGCCGACTCGAGACGATCGAGCGGTCCGAGCCCCGGCGCAGATGGAGCTCGGCATAGTAGGTGGAGGACCGCAACTCGGTGATCACCACCCGCTCGACATCGATATCGACGGCCGACAGTACGTCTTTGATCAGGTCGTGGGTCATCGGGCGGGGCATCGCCATCCCTTGCAACGCGTAGGCGATCGCCGTGGCCTCGGGGGTGCCGATGAAGATGGGCAGCGTTCGGCCTTCGCCCTCGGTCTCCTGGAGCAATAGCACGGGAGTATTCGATTGCAGGTCTACGCGGACAGCGCGGAGCCGTACTTCGACCATGGATGAAATGTAGCGCCGCAGGCTCTCGACGTGCCGACGCCGGTCGCTCCGGGTCGCCACGACGGCCGTTGCCACCTGCTCAGCTCCCGAATTGGCGGCGCAACTCTTTGCGAAGCAGGGATGCCCGAAGGCTCTGACCCAGCCTGGCCAGGTCGGCCGTCGACTCGGCTGCCCGCTGGCGCGACTCGGGATTCCGCTGGCGCAGGAGCGGAGTGACGATCTGTTCGATCAGCCCCACCTCGCGCTCGATGGCGTTGCGGTAGAGGCGCAGGTGACGGGGCTCGATGCCGTAACGGCCGAATTCGGCCACCAGCTTGGCTACCGTCAGCGCCTCCTCGTCGTAGTACAAGACGCCGGCGACAACCATAGGCTCAACCAGCCCGAAACCTTCGAGGGCGGCCACCTCGGTCGCCGAGAGACCCGATACGCCCGACAACTCCTCGGCGGTGAGACTCACCCCAGACACCCCGGTTGCCGGATCAAATGCGGGGGCTGAATCGGTCCGTGGGACGCCAGGCCCCGACCCCGACCGCGACGGCGGAGGGTTGCCCGTCGATGCAGCGCCCGTTGTCGGTGCGGCGTCGCGGGGTACCGAGGGTGTGCTTGCACCGGGCTGGGTCGGCGTCCCTGGGGTCGTGCGCCGAGGTGTCGGCGTCGCCCCCGGGGGGACCGACGACGCCATGGTCCGCCCTGACCCGGGGGATGCCGGCGGGGCAGTGGGAGGTCCGGCCGGGGTCACAGCGCTGTGCAGTTGACTTACCGGCGGGTCGGGAGTCCGGGTTCCCGGAGTCGCACGGGCCACGCCCGAGAGCGGGCCGTTCGCCGTCTGCGCGGTCATGTCCGACATCCTCGAGTGGTCCGCTTGGGGAGGTCGCGGGGCGCCGTCGGCCACGGGTCCGCTCGACTCTCGCACCGCTTCGGGGGCGACGGCTTGTCGGGCCGGCGCGCCCAGCGCCGGAGCCAACGCCATCGTGGCGAGATCGGCCCCAACCGGCTCGTGGACCCGGGTCTGGTCCCGTCTGTTCGCCGCCTCGAGAACCGGTGTGGGTTCGGGACAACTCGGCTCTGTGGCTCGGGCAACGGTGGTTGGCGAGCCGTTGGACCGCACGGGGGTCCGAACGGTCCCCTCCCCCGATGGGTCGGCGTCTCGGGCCCCCTCGGCCGCGGGGCCCACGGTGTCTTGAGCCAGGCGGTCCCGGATGACCTTGAGGGGAAGGAAGTGCTCGCGCTGTTGACGCAGGACCCAGCGCAGGCGTTCGACGTCGTGGTCGTAGAACTTGCGGTATCCCGAGGGCGATCGCTCCGGGTTGACCAGGCCTTGACTTTCGAGGAATCGGATCTTCGAGATGGTCACGTCGGGAAATTCCTCGCGCAGGAGGCTCAGGACATCTCCGATGGACAGGTAACTCCGGCTGGTCATCTTTAACCCCCGTGGCGAGCCCGGCTCGATGAGCCGGTCACCCCGACGCGACAAGGTGCTGGTCGCACAGTGTCGCTCACTCGTCGCCCGCTACCAGGTAGACAAGCTTGAACTTCCCGATCTGCACTTCATCGCCGCCCGACAAGGTCTGTTCTTCGATGCGCTCACGGTTGACATAGGTCCCGTTGAGTGAACCCACGTCTCGAATGACGACCTTCCCGTCGGGCTGGCGCTGGATCTCTGCGTGACGTCGCGACACCGTGATGTCGTCGAGAAATATGTCGCTTTCGGGGTGACGTCCGGCCCGGGTCACCTCGTGATCGAGCAAGTAGCGCACCCCCACATTCGGGCCCCGCTTGACCACCAACACGTCGGACCCGTGGGGCACCTCCACCAAAGTGACGGCATCGTCGTCAGCCCCGACCTCTCCGGTCTCCTCGACTGGTTGCAGCGAGATCGTGGTCTCGTCGGACAACACGGGCAGCGCGTCACCACAAGAGGAGCAAAAATTCACCCCAGTTGGATTCCGATGGCCGCAGTTGTGGCAGAACACGTCCCCCACGGTAGCCGTTCCTCCCCGCCTCTTTCCTTGTCCTTTGGTTACGGTCTTGGCACCTGGCCCGACCGCCCGCCCGCCTTGCTCTAGGACTCTGTCAGCTGCCGGTACGCCGCCGCGTCAAGCAGAGCATCGAGGGCACCATCCTCGGCCACCTCGATCTCACAGAGCCACCCTTGCCCGTAGGGATCCTCGTTCATGAGCTCCGGCGCATCGGTCAGGGCGCCATTGACGGCCGCCACCGTTCCGCCCACCGGGGCAAAGACCTCCGAGACCGATTTGGTGGACTCCACCTCTCCAATCGTCCCCCCGACGGCGCAGTCCGATCCGAGAGCCGGGAGGTCGACGAAGACAATGTCGCCCAGCGCATCCTGCGCGTAGTCGGTGATGCCGATCCGCACCCGGCTCCCGTCGGCCCGGGCCCATTCATGGTCACTCGAATACCGCAGGTCGTCGGGCACGTTCATGGGAACGGACCCTACCGGAACCGGGCGGGCCGCTCCACGGGCGCGGTGATTGCGGACGAGGCAGCGGTCCGCGGGTCTCACCGCCGATTCAGCGCAGCAGCTGGCGCAGCCGTACGGCGTATTGCTGGGCCCGTGAACGGGCCCGCGCCTCGCTCGGGCCTTCGGCCCACACGTGGGTGACCGGCTCTTCGGGGTCGGGTAGGACCAGGGCCCAACCATCTTCTTCAGGCACTTTGACCCCGTCGATCAGGATCAGGTCCCGGTCGGAAAGCTGCTCGACCAGGGTTCGCATGATCAGGCCCTTTTGCTCCCAGGGAGTCACCACCTCCTCATGGGCGATGTGGACCGGGGGAAGCGAGTGCACGAGTTTGGAAAGCGACTGGCCGGTGGCTGTCAGCATGGCGACAAGTTCGACCAGGGTCGCCGTTGCGTCGTAGGCCGGCAGGAAAGCCGGCCACAAGAATCCACCCGATTGGCTGGCTGCCATCGAGATTCCTCCGCTCGCCGCCACCTCCATCAGGTGGGCCGAGGAGAGTTTGGTGAAAATGATGGGCACGCCGGCCTCCGCGCAGATTGTCTCCGCCGCCGAACCGACGGCGACGGGGAGGGCTACCCGGGCATTGGGCTGGGTCTCGACGACGAGGCGCAGCAACACCAAGAGGGCCTGATCGTCGCTTAGAACTGTCCCTTCGTCGTCGACGATGCGGAGGTACTCGCCATCGGGGTCGACCACCGCGCCGAGCTGAGCCCCCGACGCCCGGACCAAGTCGGCCACCCGGACTGCGTTGGCCACCCCGTCGACCGAGATCATCCCCGGCGTATGGGCGTAGGGGTTGACCACCAGCACATCGGCGTCGAGCTTGCTCAACAGGTTGGGCATGACGAAGCTGGCGGCGCCGTACGACAGGTCGAGGACGAGTTTCATCCCCGAGGTCCGGGCCTCGGCCAACTCGACCGTTCCGACCAAGTCGGCCGTGTACTGCTCGACAGCGCGAGCCGGGAAGTCGATGTCACCGATCTCCCGGGCCAGTACACGCCGGAATTCTTCGCGGTGGTAGAGGCGTTCGATTTTTCGCTGAGCCGTCTCGTCGAGGTCGAGGCCCTCGTTGTTGAAGAATCGGATGATCACCGACTCTGGGTCGTCGGAAGCCAGACGGACGGTGACGCCCCCCCGACTGTTCGACGTAGAGATGTGGTGACGGGTCACCGGGATGGTGGCCACCTCGAGGTCTTCTACGTTAACCCCGGCGGCATTGCACCCGACCATCACGGCTCGTTTGAGCACCCGGGCCGCCAGGCTGGTGTCGCGCGAGACGGTGATGGCGGTTCCCTTGTCAAGGGTGGAGGCCCAGGCCATCGAGAGGCGAACCGCCAGCTCGGGGCTGATGTCCACGTTGGCGATCCCTCGGACACCGTCGCGCCCGAACAGGGTACGCGAACCCTTGGATTCCCAGACAATCGAAGAGTTGACCGTGGCCCCCGCCTCCACCGTCTTGAATGGGTACACCTTGACTCCCGCTCGCACTTCGGCATAGCTGCCGACGAGGCAGCTTTCTCCGAGCACGGAGCCCGGCTCGAGCCGGGCTCCGTGACGCAGGTCACAGGACCGCCCGACCACAGCACCTTCGACGCGGACGGCCGAACCCAGGTACCCGTTGTCGCTGATCACCGATCGCCGCACCTCCGCCCCCTCGGCGATGCGCACGTTGGAGCCGAGCGTCGTGTACTCCCCGAGCACCACACCGGCACCGACCGAGCAGTTGTCCCCGATCACCGCCGGGCCGTCGATGACGGCGGTCGGCTCCACTGAGGAGCCCTTGCCCAGCCAGACTCCCGGACGCAGCGGGAATCCGTCGATCTCGACCTGCACCTTCTCGTCGAGTATGTCCTGGTGGGCCTTCAGGTAGGCCTCGGTCGTCCCGACGTCTTCCCAGTACCCCTCGGCCACAAACCCGTAGATCGGCTTTGTGGCCTTTAGCACCGCAGGGAAGACCTCGCCGGAGAAGTCGACGGCCCGGCCCTCGGGGATGAAGTCGAAGATCTCGGGTTCGAGCACATAGATGCCGGTGTTGATGCTGTCGCTAAACACCTGGCCCCAAGTCGGCTTCTCCAAGAATCGCTCGATAGACCCGTCGTCGTTGGTGATCACGATGCCGAACTCGAGGGGATTGTCCACCGACACGAGGGCAATGGTGGCGAGCGCCTCTTTCTGCTCGTGGAACCGGACCACTGCGCCGAGGTCGATGTCGGTGAGGACATCGCCTGAGATCACCACAAAGCGCTCGTCCAGTTCGTCTCGGGCGTTGAGCACCGAGCCCGCCGTTCCGAGCGGGGTTTCCTCGGTGGCATAGACCATTCGCACGCCCAATTCGGAGCCGTCGCCGAAGTAGGAACGGATTGCATTGGCCATGAAGGCGACCGTGACGACGATGTCGGTCATGCCGTGCTGGCGGAGTAGGCCGACGACGTGCTCCATCATGGGCCGGTTGGCCATCGGCAACATCGGTTTGGGCTGATTGGAAGTGAGTGGCCGCAGCCGGGTCCCCTCACCGCCGGCCATGATGACTGCCTTCACGCGCCCACCTCCTTTCGCTGCTCGGCCGGCGCCGGAACGACCGGCCCGCTGCCGGGGCCACCAATGCTGTTTCGTCGGTCGCCCCGGCCCTCGACCAAGGCCTTCCGGGCGGGGGCGAGGTACATGACGGCCGCCGCCCACGCGAGGCTCAGACCCCCGACGCCCGAGACCCAGGCGAACCAGTGGATGGGAACCTGCCACTCGGCCGTCCCGTCGCTGAGAAGGAAGGCGGGGTAAGCAAACATCAACGCGAACGTCCCTGCCTTGCCGATCCACAACACGTCGATCCGTCTGGCCCCGAGGCCCGCGAGCACGAGCACCATGACGGTGACCACCACCTCTCTTGACAACGTGGCGATCCCGAACCACAGCGGGACCGCTCCGTGGATCATGATGGCGATCACCGCGGTGCCGACCAGGATCCGGTCGGCCGCCGGGTCAAGTACCTTGCCGAGCGTCGACACCTGATGAAAACGCCGGGCCACGAAGCCATCCACCCAGTCGGTGGCCCCGAGCACGGCCAACAAGATGGCCGCTGCGCTCTGGCGGTGTGCCCCGAAGAGCAGCCAGAGGAACAGCGGGATGCAAAGAAGCCGGAGCAAGGTGACGACGTTGGGGACCGTCAGGATCCGGTCGAGCCCCAGCTCTCCGTCCTCCGTCGCGGCAACCGGATCCGAATCTGGCGGGCGCTCAGCGGTGGCCACAAGTCCGAGTCTACGGGCCGGGACACGAGCGGCTCTAACGCCGGCGTGGTCGAGACGGGCGCGACTCTAGATGTGCCAGGCTGCACCCATGCCCCGATTCGAACCCTTCAACGGGTTGCGGTACAACCCCGAGATGGTCCGGCTCGACCGGGTCATCGCCCCGCCCTATGACGTGATCGAATCGGCCGAGCGCGTGCACCTGGCCAACCGCTCCCCACAGAACTCGGTGCTCATCGAGCTGCCCGAGGCCGATCTGGTAGGCGGTCTCGACCGGTATCAGGTGGCGGCCACCCTGCTCGAGTCCTGGCTCGAAGAAGGCGTCCTCACCGCCGAGGGTGTCCCGGCGCTCTACCCCTACAAGATGACCTCGCCCGACGGTCGCAGCTCGATGGGGGTGATCGGTGCCCTCGGCCTGCCCGAGCCAGGTGAGGAGAGCGACATCCTCCCGCACGAGCAGACCTTGCCCAAGCCCAAGAGCGACCGCCTCGACTTGCTGCGGGCGACCCGGGCCAACCTCTCCCCCATCTGGGGGCTCTCGCTCACCGCGGGGCTGTCGGCAACCTTCGAGCCGGAGGAGCCACCGGTGATCGACGCCTACGACGACGACCGCGTCCGACATCAGCTGTGGGTCATCGACGAGCCCGAGGTGATCGATGCCGTGTGTCAGGGCGTCGCCGCTTCCCCCCTTGTCATCGCCGACGGCCACCACCGCTACGAGACGGCGCGGGCGTACCAGGCCGAGCGGCGCCAGGCGAGCGGGGACCGCCCCGCAGACGCCGACCTCGTCATGGCGTTGGTGGTCGAGCTGGCCGATGATCAGCTCACCGTCGGCCCGATCCACCGGACCATCAGCGGGCTCCCCGAGAGCACCGATCTGCCCGGTGCCTTTTCCAAATGGTTCGCTGTCGTGCGGGCCGGGGACGCCACCGAGCGCGTCGTCGGCGCTCTGGGTCAATCCCACTCGCTTGCCCTGATCACCCCCGAAGGCGCATGGATGCTCACCCCGCACCCCGAAGCCTTCGAGGCGGCAGGATCCGATCTCGACTCAAGCCTCGTCGAGCTCATGATGAATGAGCTGCCCGCCCACACAAGTACCCACCGTCACACCTGGCACCAGGCGTTCTCCTCGGTGGTAAGTGGAGAGTCCCAAGCGGCGGTACTACTGCGGCCGGTGACGGTGGACCAGATCGCCGAGTGGGCCGCGGCCCGACGGAAGATGCCACCCAAGACGACATACTTCAGCCCGAAACCGAGGACGGGGATGGTCTTTCGAGAACTCGAGGACTGAGCCGAGGCCCGACGCAGCCTGGGCCGGCCCCCGACCGCTGGTTCCGGCTAGTCGACCGTCCAGCTTGTACCCGAGCGCAGCAGCGCCGCAAGGTCGCCGGGACCCTTCCTCTCTTGGGCTTCGACGATCTGGCGGGAGAGCTCTGCACCGTATTCGGAGCGCTCGACCGCCCGGAACACGCCAATCGGGGTTGGCTCGTAGGGGCCACGGGACAGACGCGAGAGGGCAAAGGCCAGGCTCGGATCGTCACGGGTTTCATCGTGGACGAGGAGCGCGTCCTCGCCGACGTCAGCAACCACGACGATCTCGAGACGACCGTCGGAGCGCTGGACCACGCCGTGCGCACCGTCGGAACCAAAGCGGATCGGCTGTCCGTGGACCAAGGGAATAAGCATCGAGGAGCGGACCTCCTTGCCGGTGATCTTCTCGAAGGCGCCGTCGTTGAACACGTTGCAGTTCTGGAACACCTCGACGAAGGCGGCACCATTGTGCTCGTGGGCCCTCCGAAACGTTTCCTGCATGTGAGCACGGTCCATGTCGTGGGTCCGGGCAACAAACGTCGCTTCAGCCCCGAGGGCCAGGCTCACCGGGTTGAAAGGCGAGTCGACCGAGCCGAAGGGGGTCGACTTGGTCACCTTGGCTACCTCGGAGGTGGGTGAGTACTGGCCTTTCGTCAGCCCGTAGATCTGGTTGTTGAACATCAAGATGGTGAGCCGCACATTGCGGCGCAACGCGTGGATGAGATGGTTCCCGCCGATCGAAAGGGCGTCACCGTCACCGGTCACGACCCACACATCAAGGTCCGGTCGGGTGGTGGCGAGACCAGTGGCCACCGCCGGGGCACGGCCATGGATCGAGTGCAGCCCATAGGTGGACATGTAGTACGGAAAACGAGCCGCGCAGCCGATCCCCGAGAGAAACACCGTGTTCTCACGGCGCACCCCCAGGTCGGGCAGCAACATCTGAACAGCGGCCAGAATCGAGTAGTCCCCGCATCCGGGGCACCACCGGACTTCCTGGTCGCTAGTCCAGTCCTTGCGGGTGGTCACGGGCACGGCGGTGGTCGTCACGACGCTCCTTCGAGCAGGTTCACGATGGCGGTCTCGATCTCGGCGGCCCGGAAAGGCACGCCCTGGACCTTGGACAACGACTGGGCGTCGACGAGGAAGTCGGCTCGCAAGAGCTTGGAGAGTTGGCCCAGGTTGACCTCGGGCACCAGGACCTTGTCGTAGCGCCCGACCACGTCGCCCAGATTGGCCGGGAACGGGTTGAGATGGACCAGGTGGGCGTGGGCCACCGACATCCCTCGGGCCCGTACCCGGCGAACGCCGGCGGCGATCGCCCCAAAGGTCGACCCCCAACCGACCACCAGCACCCGGGCATCACCGGTCTCGTCGTCGACCTCGACCTCGGGGATGTCGCGGGCGATGCCGGCGATCTTGTTCCCCCGCAGGTGGACCATCTTCTCGTGATTGGCCGGGTCATACGAGACGTTCCCCGAACCGTCGGCCTTCTCGAGGCCGCCGATGCGGTGCTCGAGACCGGGGACCCCCGGGGGCGCCCAGGGCCGGGCCAACGTTTCGGGGTCTCGCTGGTACGGCCAGAAGACCTCGGTCCCGTCGGCCTCGGTGTGGTTGGTTGTCGAGGCGAAGCCGGGGTCGATCGGTTGGAGATCGGCGATGTCGGGCAGGCGCCAGGGCTCAGCCCCGTTCGCCAGGTACCCGTCGGAGAGCAGGATCACCGGAGTTCGGTACTTGATGGCCAGCCGAACGGCCTCGATCGCTGCCTCGAAGCAGTGTGAGGGCGTCTTGGCCGCCACGATGGGGACGGGTGCTTCGCCATGCCGCCCGAACATCGCGTGCAGGAGGTCGGCCTGCTCGGTCTTGGTGGGAAGCCCCGTCGACGGTCCGCCCCGCTGGACGTCGACCACCAACAGCGGCAGTTCGAGGTTGACGGCCAGCCCCATGGTCTCAGACTTCAAGTCGAGGCCCGGGCCGCTGGTGGTGGTCACCCCGAGCGATCCGCCGAAAGCCGCCCCGAGGGCGGCACCGATGCCGGCGATCTCGTCTTCGGCCTGGAAGGTACGCACGCCGAATTCCTTGCGCCGGGACAACTCGTGGAGGATGTCAGAGGCCGGGGTAATGGGATAGCTCCCGAGGAAGAGCGGCACACCGGCCAGCTTGGCCGCGGCAATCAACCCCCAAGCGAGCGCCTGGTTGCCCGTGACTTGGACATACTCGCCCTTTTCGAACGTGGCCGGGCGCACCTCGTAGTTCGACTCGAACAACTCGGCCGTCTCGCCGAAGTGAATGCCCGCCCGGAAGGCCCGTGTGTTGGCTTCGGCCACCTGGGGTTTGTCGGCGAAGCGCTTCCCGATCCACTCAATTGTCGGATCGGTCGGACGGGTGTAGAGCCAACTGAC